>JBKQNE010000106.1:0-82992 GCA_052146355.1 Binataceae bacterium (SeqCode)
ACCGCATCTTCTCGTCCATGGAACAGACCTCTCGCCACGGCATCCGCTGCTTCCTCCTGCCATGACTTCTAATCTGTTACCCATGTTGCCGGTCTATTTTGTTACCGATCTTGCCGGTCCGTACCCCGAAAAGGCCTTCTCCCTCGTGAGGGGAGAAGGTGGCGCGCTGCGCGCCGGATGAGGGGTACCTCTCGTGTTTGTCATTCCCGCGCGTGGCCGCCGCGCGAGGAATCCCGGATCAGCGAACGGCGCCGGATCTCCTTGGCAGTCCCCGCCGGTTGCGCTTCGCAACCGGCCTCATGTAACAGTCGTTCAGTCCCTCAAGGAGACACCCGCCATGGAAAACCGCCTCGGCTTCGGAGTCTTTCTCGCGCCCCATCATCCGATGGGCGAGAATCCCACGCTGCAACTCAAGCGCGATCTCGAACTCGCCACGCTCCTCGATGATTTCGGCTACGACGAATTCTGGGTCGGCGAGCATCATTCCGGCGGATGGGAAACGATCGCGTCGCCCGAGATGTTCTTGGCCGCCCCCGCGATGAAAACCCAGCGCATCAAGCTCGGCACCGGCGTCGTCTCCATTCCGTATCATCATCCCTTCACCGTCGCGCAGCGCATCGTGATGCTCGATCATCTGAGCCGCGGCCGCGCGATGCTCGGGGTCGGCCCCGGCGCGCTGCCCTCCGATGCGTTCATGCTCGGGATCGACCCGATGACGCAGCGCGACCAGATGGACGAAGGCCTTGGCGTCATCATCCGCCTGCTCACCGCGAGCCGATCACCGTCGATGGCACCTGGTACAAGCTGCG
This sequence comes from Binataceae bacterium (SeqCode), assembly GCA_052146355.1. GTDB lineage: Bacteria > Desulfobacterota > Binatia > Binatales > Binataceae > JAFAHS01. The sequence goes on from JBKQNE010000106.1 coordinate 810, forward strand.
CGATGCTGCTCTGCATCTGCGCCCCGTGCAGCGCGAAATTCCGATGGCGGTCGCGTCGATGATCTCGCCGTCGGGCATGAAGTCCGCGGGCAAGCACGGGGTCGGCGTACTCTCGGTCGCATCGTACTCCGAGGCGGGCCTGACGGCGCTCAAAACCCAGTGGAGTTTCGCCGAGACCGCCGCCAAGGAGCACGGACAGAAGGCGGACCGCGCCAACTGGCGCATCGTGATGCCGTTTCATCTCTCCGATTCGCGCGAGCAGGCCTGGCGCGAAGTGGCCGATGGGCTCAAGCGCTGGAACAACGAATACGTGGTCGGAATTCTCGGCCGGCCCGATGGCAAGATCTACGAAGACGGCTACGCGGCCGCGAAGATGATGGATGAATTGGGCGGCGGTATTTTCGGCACGCCCGACGATGCGATCGCAAAGCTGAAAAAGTTGCAGGAACTCGCGGGCGGCTTCGGCACTATCCTCGCCTTCGCGCACGATTGGGCGCCGCGCGAAGAGATGTGGCGCAGCTACGAGATGATCGCGCGCTTCGTGATGCCGCATTTCCAGGGGCAGCTCGAATCGATCGATCGCAGCGCCGCGCACGTGACCGCCAACAAGGAAAAGTTCATGTCCGCCGCGACCGGCGCCATCATGAAAGCGATCAGCTCCGACCAGCGCGCGATGGAAGCACTCGCTACCACGCAAGCAGGCCCGTTCAACATCGCACCCGCGCAAAGCACCGCGCACAGCGGCGGCGGCAAATAGCCACGATGCGCCAGGTCGGAATCGTCGCCGCGCTGTGGCGCCACCCGGTGAAGTCGATGCTCGGCGAGCAGGTCGCCGAACTCGACGTCACCGAGCGCGGCGCTGTCGGTGATCGCGCGTATGCGCTGCGCGAAATGGCCACGAACAGGATTGTCAGCGGCAAGAAGTTCGGCCGGATGTTCGAATTTCGATCCGCCTATGAAGAACCGCCCTCGCGGGGCCATCTGACCCCGGTCGTGATTCGGCTGCCCGATGGCAAAACGATTCATGCCGAAGATCGCGATGCGTCCGAAGTCATCAGCGCGGCGCTCGGCCGCGCCGTCAAACTGGAACGCTGCGAAAATGTAGTCCGGGAGCGTGCGGGCATCGATCCGCATACCGTCTTCGCCGACGTTCCGGTCGAGAAAGTAATTCCCGGCCTGACCGCCGAGACCATGCCGCCGGAATTCGGCCTCTCGCCTGGGACTTTCTTCGATTCCGCCCCGATGCACGTGCTGGCAAGCGGCACGCTGCGTCACCTGTCAAAGCTGATGCGCGGCTCGATTTTCGATCCACGCCGCTTCCGCCCGACGATCTTCGTCGACACCGGGCTGAGCGACGACCGCTTCGTGGAAGACGAATGGGAAGGTCACACGCTAACCGTCGGCTCCGACCTGAAGGTCATCAAGATGCGCGCCGCGCTCCGCTGCGTAATGACCACCCATCCGCAAGACGATCTCCCCCGCGACTACGCAGTCCTGCGCACCGCCGCACAACACCATCGCGCCAACGTAGGAGTATTCGCCCAAATCGGCACCCCCGGAAGAGTCCACATAGGCGACCCCGTCCTCATCGAGGAGTAGCAATCAACTTTCCCATTCGCGAAGCCCTCCCTTGAGTGGCGCGGGCGTCCCGCCCGCGGACGCGCAGCGTCGCTGCCATACGAACTGAACTGACATCGATTGAATGCTCAAAGCAGCCGCCATCCGCTCAAATCAACCTGCGGCAGGTCCCAGCCGATCAGCTCGCGCTGCCTCCACCTCGCCATGCAACCGAGAATCCACATTCCGGCCACGGCTATATCGCCGCGGCGAACAGCCCATCACCCTCTTGAAAGCTGTGCTGAAAGCGCTCTCGGATTCATAGCCCAGCGACAGCGCGATCGCGGAAACGGGATCGCTGGAATTCTCCAACCTGTCCCCCGCCAGCAGCATCCGCCAGCGCGTCAGGTATTCGATCGGTGACGCACCAACCGTCTCCTTGAATTTCACACTGAAGGTCGTTCGCGACATGCCGGCGCACTTCCCCAGCTCCTTTAATGTCCATCGATGCGCCGGGTCGTCGTGCATGGCGTTGATCGCCGCGCTCATCTGCCTGTCCGCCAGCGCGAAGAGCCATCCGACCCCCCCTTTCGTTCCTTCCGCCAAATGCAGCCGCAGCGCCTGAACCAGCACCATGGTGACAAGTTGTTGTGCGATCAGAATGCCGCCCGGCTGCGGCTCGCGCAGCTCCTGCATCATCCGCTCCAGAGCCCAGCGCAGCGCCGCCTGGTCCGATTCTTTCCGGATATGGACGATGGGCGGCAGCAACCCCAATAGGATGCTGGCGGGCTTGCCGGCGAACGCGAAGTATCCGCCTATCCCAAAGCATTCTCCGCCGCCATTGATCGAAGCGATGCCGCCACCTTGTCCGGCCGAAACGATGGCCTCGGCATCTACCGGCGCCAAAGCCAGGTCGCTCGCAAGGCGGAAGGGGCGCCCACTCGGTAGCAGGACGCAATCCCCGGTCTTTAGATGTATCGGGTCGGGAACGCCATCCATTGATAGCCAGCATTGGCCGGAAAGCACCGCGTAGCACTTGATGCCTTCATGCCGGGCAAACTGGATTGACCATTGACCAGCCACATCAAAGCCACGGACCATGTAGCTGCGTGGCTTCAGCAGCGACAGAACATCAGAGAGCGGATCCATGCGCCATCCTGAACGATCGCGAAGATAATACGGACTCTATAGCATAGATCGTTCTTTATAGGGCTGCTACCTAGTTCATATGGCCTACGCCCAGACGCCCGACTTCGCGGCGCGCCAGGCTGCCCTGGGGGCGGCCAACAGCAAGCCCGGCCCGCGCACCGTGCCCGCCAAGGTGATCCCGGTCCCGAGCGACCTCGATGCCGCAACGGCGGCGCTGGTGGCCGCGCCCTACTCACAGTTCTGGAATCTGAACGCGCCAGACGACGCGGGCTGGCGGGCGATCGTCAAGCAGTTCGGCGACGCGGCGTTGCCGGAACTCGCCAAAGGACGGACGGCCCTCGGCGTCACGATCGAGCCGACGACGGTAGGCGGCGTCAAGGCCTTCATCCTGACCCCAAAAGAAATCCCGGAAGCGCACAAGAACCAACTCGTGGTCAACCTCCACGGAGGCGGCTACATCTTCGGCCACGGCGAGTCGGGCACCGGGGAAGCCATGCTGATGGCCGCCTTCGGCGGCTACAAGGTCTCGGCGATCGACTACCGCATGCCGCCCGACGCTCCTTATCCGGCTGCCGTGGACGACCTGGCGGCAGCATGGCGCGCCTTGGTGGCGGCCACGGACCCGCGCCGCATCGCCGTCGAAGGAACGTCGGCAGGCGGCGGCTTGGTGCTCTCCCTCATGCTGCGGGCCAAGGCCGAACGGCTGCCGCTTCCGGGCGCTATCGCGCCCGGCTCGCCAAGCGCCGACATGATAGACGCGGGCGACAGCGGCAAGACCAACGAGTGGGTCGACAGCGTGATCGTGAGCATCGATGCCCCCTACCCGAAGAGCGTCGCCCAGCTTTACGCACACGGCCACGACCTCAAGGATCCGCAACTATCGCCCATCTACGGCGACTTCCACGGCCTGCCGCCCGCCATCCTCACGACCGGTACCCGCGACCTTTTCCTGTCCATCACGGTGAGGACGCACCGTAAGCTCCGCAGGGCCGGCGTCGCGGCGGATTTGCAGGTCTACGAGGGGCTGTCCCACGCGCAATACTTGTTCGACCCTACCCTGACTGTGCCGAGGGAGGTGTTCGGCGAGATTGCGCGCTTCTTCGACGCGCACCTGGCGAGATGAGGAAATCGAAAATAAACCAGTCGAAAATCAACTTGAAGGAGTAGTCGAAATGCGTGTCTTCGTAACCGGTGCTACGGGCTTTATCGGTACTGCAGTTATTCCCGAGCTTATCAACGCCGGCCATAAGGTGATCGGTCTTGCGCGCTCGGATGCGGGCGCCAAGTCGCTGGTCGAGGCCGGCGCGCAGGTGCATCGCGGCGATCTTGAAGACCTCGAAAGCCTGCGCAGCGGAGCTGCCATGTCGGATGGCGTGATTCACCTCGCCTTCAATCACGACTTCTCGAAGTACGCGGCGAACTGCGAGGCAGACAGGCACGCCATCGAGGCGCTCGGCTCCGTGCTCGCCGGATCGGACCGGCCGCTGGTCGTCACTTCGGGGACCGCGGTGGCCTTCATGCCGGGCCGCGTCGCGACCGAAGACGATCCGCCCGTACCGAGCTCGATGATCCCCCGCAGCGCGTCGGAAGAGGCTACAATCGAGATGGTGTCGCGGGGCGTGCGCGCGACGGCGATGCGCCTGCCGCAGGTCCACAACCGGCTCAAGCAAGGCCTGATCACCCCCCTGATCGAGATAGCTCGCGCGAAGGGCGTCTCGGCGTACGTCGGCGACGGGCGCAACCGATGGCCCGCGGCGCACCTGCTCGATACTGCGCGGCTATATCGGCTGGCGCTCGAAAAGGGCGTTGCGGGAGAACGGTTTAACGCGGTCGCCGAAGAGGGCGTGCCGCTTCGAGACATCGCTAACGCAATCGGCCGGCGTCTGAATTTGCCGGTAGTCTCCAAGTCCCCCGAGCAGGCACCCGATCATTTTGGCTGGCTCGCGTTCTTCGTCGGTCGCGACGCTCCGGCTTCAAGCGCGCTAACGCAGGAACGGCTGGGATGGCGCCCAACGCAGACCGGGCTCATCTCCGATCTCGACCATCTCGAAGCCTGAACCGACTGATGCTCAATCGGATGTTACGCACAGGCTAAACTTTTTCAGACTTTGATATGTAATGCGTGGGTGCGTACCCTCTCGCGCATGCCTGCCTGTTCGTCCACCTTTCCTGCCGCTGTCGCGCTCCTCCTCGAAGCTGAGCGCGCATGTGGCTTGGCGCGCTTTGCACGTCACTTTGCTCTGCCTGTGGCTCACGCCGCTATCGTAGAAATCCGTCAATGCTCTGAAGTGGCAGAGGCTTCCAGCCTGTATGCCTTGATGTGTGCACACTAAAGTGGTCGAACCCTTGCCGCGCAGCGCACGGCGGCGGACGATGAAATCTCAACGCACTCCGTCCATGCCCGAAACACGCGAGATAATTCGTTCCACCCGCGCCGCCGATCGAATCGCGGCTGCGCGCACGTGGCTGGCCGCGGCGCCTGCGGCCGCCGAGGTCCTGGTCGTCGCGTCCACACGCGAGGCCGCGGACGATCTCGTCCGCGAGCTTGCCGCCGCGCGCGGTGCCGTGGCGGGAATCCATCGCCTGACGCTGGGTCGCCTCGCCGGACTGCTTGCGGCCGAGGTGACCGCCACCTCCGGTCTCGCGCCCGCCACTGAGCTTGCCGCGCAGGCGATCGCGGCGCGTGCGGTCTTTCATTTCGCGCCTTCGGGCAAACTCAAACACTTTGCTCCCGTCGCCGACCGCCCCGGCTTCGCCGAGGCTCTCGCGCGCACGATTGCGGAGTTGCGTCTCAACAACATCGGCGCCAAAGCGCTCGCACGAATCGGCGACGGCGGTGCGGAGCTTGCCCTGCTCCTCGCGCGCTTCGATGAAGAGCTGGCGGCGGCGAAGCTGATCGATCGCGCCGGCGTGCTCGCGATCGCCGCGGACGCGGTCCGCGGCAATCCTCTTCCCCGCTTCGCGGGAATCCCCGCTTTGTTTCTCGACGTCGCCGTCGAGAGCATCCGCGAGCGCGATCTGATCGCGGCGCTCGCCGAACGCGCGCCGCGATTTCTGGCGACGGTCCCCGCCGGCGATGAGCGCACCGCCGCGATGCTGTCGCAGGCGCTCGGCATCGGCATCGCGATCTCAGACTCGCCGGGAAGCGAGAAGGCGAGCGCATCATCGCTCGCATCCTTGCAACAGCATCTCTTTGTCGACACCGCGCCGTCAGAGCGATCGCTCGACGACACGGTGGCCGTCACCTCCGCGCCGGGCGAGATGCATGAATGCGTCGAAATCGCGCGCAGGATTTCGCGCGAGGCTGCCGCCGGCGTTCGCTTCGATCGCATCGCCGTGCTGCTGCGCGACCCGGTCCGTTACGTTCCGTATCTGCAAGAGGCGCTCGCGCGCGCCGCCATCCCCGCTCATTTCTCGCGCGAGGCACGCCGTCCCCGTCCCGGAGGGCGCGCCCTGCTCGCTCTGCTCGCCTGCAAGGCCGAAGATCTCTCGGCACGCCGCTACGCCGAATATCTCTCGCTCGCGCAAGTGCCGGCCGACGATTCACATGCCGATGCGATCGAGGCCCATCCGGGCGATGAGCTGATCGCGCTCAGCCTCGGGCGGGATCTCGACGCGTCTCCCGTGGCCGCGACCGGTGATGATCTGGAAGCCGCCGAGCGTCCGACCCGCGCGCCATGGCGATGGGAACGGATTATCGTCGATGCTGCCGTGATCGGAAGCGCGGATCGATGGAAGCGGCGGCTCGATGGGCTCGAGAACGAGCTGCGCCGCAGGCAGCTTGCCAGCAAGGACGACGACGGGCGGCGCATCGGCCTCGACCGCCAAATCGCCGATCTGGAAGACCTGAAGCGCGTTGCGCTCGGCCACATCGCGATGCTTGCTGCGCTGCCGCAGAGCGCGACGTGGGGCGAATGGCTCGATTATCTCCGCGCCATCATCGCGACCGCGATACGCGACCGCGCGGCTGTGCTCTCGACGCTCGCTGAGTTGGACCCGATGGCGCCGGTGGGACCGGTAACTCTCGACGAAGTTCGCATGGTGCTCGCGGAGCGGCTCGCCCGTCTCGAAGACACGCCTGAGCCTCGGCGCTACGGCGCGGTGATGGTCGCGCCTCCCCATCGTGCTCGCGGCATGTCATTCGACGTCGTGATCGTGCCGGGCCTCGCAGAGGCCATTTTTCCCCAGAAGATCATCGAAGATCCTATTCTTCTCGATTCATCACGCGCGTCTGTGGCTCTTGAGCTTAAACGCAACGAAGGTCGTCGCACTACAGAGAGACTTGCGCTTCGAATCGCAGTTGGGGCGGCCGAAACGCGCGTGATGTTCTCATACCCGCGCGTGGATATTGACCGTGGCCGCCCACGAGTTCCCTCTTTCTACAGCCTCGAAATTCTAAGGGCAGCGGTAGGAAAGCTGCCGGGCTTCGATGAACTCGCGCGTCACGCGGCACGGGATCAAGTGAATCGACTAGGATGGCCCGCTCCTGCGTCGCCCGAAGCCGCGATCGATGAAGCGGAATTTGATCTCGCCGTGCTCGACAAGCTGGTCGATGCCGATCCCGAAACAACGCGCGGTGCCGCACGCTACCTGCTCGATGCGAACGAATACCTCGGCCGCGCGCTTCGTACCCGTGCGCGCCGCTGGCTGCGGCGCTGGACCCCCGCTGATGGTCTCGTCGATCCCGAAGCTCCTGCTCTCGCCGCGCTCGGGCGCCATCAGCTTTCCGCGCGCCCCTACTCTCCCACGTCGCTCCAGCATTTCGCCGCTTGCCCGTATCGATTTCTCCTTCAGGCGATCCATCGCCTGGAGCCGCGCGAAGAGCCCGAGGCGATCGAAATTATCGATCCGCTGACGCGCGGCGGCCTCTTCCACGAGGTGCAGTATCAGATTCTTACCGCGCTACGCGCCGCTAATTTGCTTCCACTCACGCAGGAAAATCTCGAACGCGCGGAAGGTATGCTCGGTCACTGTCTAGATTCTGTGAGCGAAGACTGGCACGAGAAGCTGGCGCCCGCGATCGAGCGGGTGTGGCTGGACGGAATCGAAGAGATTCGCGCCGACCTGCGCGAGTGGCTGCGCCGCGCCGCCGACGATCCCGCGCGATGGACGCCGGAGCGCTTCGAGCTGGCCTTTGGGCTTGTCGATCGCGGTCAGGCCGATCCCGCCAGCTCCGGCGATCCGATCCCGCTCGATGGCGGCCTGCAAGTCCGCGGCTCGATCGATCTGGTCGAGCGCGCGCCGGGGCGCGGCTTGCGCGTAACCGATCACAAAACCGGCAAGGTCCGCGCCGAGCGCAGCTTCGTGATCGGTGGCGGCAAGATTCTGCAGCCGGTCATATATGCGCTCGCCGCCGAGCACATGCTCGCCGAGCCGGTCGAGACCGGCCGCCTGTACTACTGCACTGCCACCGGGGGTTACGAAGATCGCGTTGCCACCATCGATGCGGACGCGCGCGGATCGCTGCGTGAATTTGCCGAGATACTTTCCGGCGCATTGTCTTCCGGCTTTCTGCCCGCCGCGCCCGACGGCGGCGAGTGCCAATGGTGCGACTACCGGCGGGTGTGCGGACCATACGAGGAACTGCGCACAAAGGGTAAACCTGTCGCGCGGCTCGCTGACCTCCGCAAACTCCGCGCAATGAGATGAAAGAGGCGTCGATGAAACTTGCCGATCAGGAAACCCGCGATCGAATCCGCGGCGAACTTGATTCGACGATGGTCGTTGAGGCGGCGGCAGGGACCGGCAAAACCACCGAGCTGGTAAACCGCATAGTCGCGGTGATTGGAGCGGGCCGCGGTAAGCTGGCGAACATCGTTGCAATGACCTTTACGGAGAAGGCGGCAGGCGAGCTCAAGCTACGACTTCGCGAGGGAATCGAGCACGCCCGCAATGATTTAGAACAGGATAGCGTAGCGCGCGGGCGGCTCGATGTCGCGCTGGAACAGCTCGAAGAAGCACACATAGGAACCATTCATGCATTCTGTTCGGAGCGTCTTAGGGAACGTCCAATCGAGGCTGAGATTGATCCTATGTTCGACGTCGCGGCCGAAGACTCTGCGGACGCAATGTTCAATACAGCCTTCGATCGTTGGTTCGAAATAGCACTCGCGCAACCCGGTAATGCAGTTCGCCGGCTGCTCCGACGGCGTGACACCGTCCACCGGCAGGGCCCGCGTCAGACTCTGAGCAATGCCGCGCAGCAGCTTTTGGATTGGCGCGACTTCGAGACACCGTGGAAGCCGCAGACCTTTGAGCGTGATCGCAAAATCGATGAGTTAATCGCGGAAGTAGTTGAGCTGGGCCACCTTGCGCGCGAGGCCCAACCTAGTGACTGGCTAGGCAAAAGCCTGGTGGAAATTGCCCGTCCGGTCCATGAAGCGATTCGACTCGAATCAGTACGCGATCGCGATTACGACGGACTCGAGGCCGTACTGCTTCGCTTGCCGCAAGGCAGACGATGGGGCTGGAAAGGATTCGGCGACGCAATAGGCGGCTTCGAGCGCGACGAAATCTTCGAACGGCGGGATAAGCTTCATAACCGACTCAAGAAATTTCGAGAAGATGCCGGAGCTAACTTGGCTCCGCAGCTGCGGGAAGAACTGTGGCCGATCGTCGAGCACTACAGGAAGATCAAGGAGCGAGCAGGCGTACTCGATTTTCTGGACTTGTTACTCACTACCCGAAACCTCCTTCGTGACAACCAAACGGTGCGCAATGAATTGCAGCGCCGTTTTACCCATATTTTCGTCGATGAGTTCCAAGACACTGATCCGTTGCAGGCCGAGATAATTATGCTACTAGCGGCTGCCGACCCCGCGGAGCAGGACTGGAAACGAGTGAAGCCGATTCCGGGCAAACTCTTTATCGTCGGCGACCCCAAACAATCGATATATCGCTTCCGGCGCGCAGATGTCGCGCTCTACCAGGACGTGAAGAGTAGCTTGGTCAAGGCGGGCGCGACGCTGGACTATCTGACGGTAAGCTTTCGCGCGACGCCCGCCTTGCAGGGGGCTATCAACGCTGCGTTTGCGCCATTGATGGAGGCCGACAGCCAGACTCATCCGGCATACGCGGCGCTCGAACCGGTGCGCAAGGATTACGACACACAACCCGCGCTCGTCGCGCTGCCGGTGCCCGAGCCGTATAGCGACTTCGGACGCGTGACGGATTGGAGAATCGAGGACTCGCTGCCAGGTGCGATCGCGGCGTATGCGCGATGGCTGGTAAACGAGAGCGGATGGACGGTGACCGAGCGTGAAGCACCCGAGCAGCGGGTGCCGATTCGTCCTCGTCATATCTGCATTCTGTTTCGCCGCCTGAATTCGTACGGCCGCGACGTCACTCGCTCGTACCTGCACGCGCTCGAAGCGCGGCATCTGCCGCATGTGCTGGTGAGAGGCGGTTCATTCAACGCGCGCGAGGAAGTCGAAGCAATTCGCAACCTGCTCGCTGCGGTCGAGCGCCCCGATGACGATCTGGTCGTCTTCGCGACCTTGCGCGGCCCCATCTTCGCGCTTTCCGACGACGTGCTGCTCGAGTTCCATGAGACCACCAGGAGCCTGAATCTCTTTCGCCCGCTGCCGGACGACTTGCCTGAGCGGCTCGCCCCGATAGTTCGCGCGCGCGAAATCCTGCGCGAACTCCATCGCAAGCGAAATCGCCGCCCGATCGCCGAGACGATCGCCGATGCGCTCGCGCTGACGCGCGCGCACGCCGGAATTGCGATTTGGCCGACTGGTGACCAGGCGCTCGCGAATATCATGAGGCTGATGGATCAGGCACGCCGCTACGAAGCGCGCAGCACCGCGACTTCGTTCCGCGGCTTCGTCGATGAGCTCGAGGAACGCGCCGAGCGTGATGAAGCCAGCGAGACTCCCCTAGCGGAAGAAGGCACCGAAGGCGTGCGCATCATGACGGTGCATCGTGCTAAGGGCCTCGAATTTCCCGTCGTCATCCTGGCCGACATCACCTGCAAGGAAACCGTTGGCGAACCCAGCCGTTTCGTCGATCCCGCTCATGGAATGTGCGCGCTGCGGCTGGCGGGATCGTCTCCGCGCGAGCTTTTGGAGCAGGCGGAAACGGAACACCGTCGCGACAAAGAGGAAGCGATTCGGCTGCTATACGTCGCGACGACACGCGCCCGCGATTTGCTGATCGTGCCGGTGATCGGCGACGAGCAACACGATGGATGGCTGCACCATCTGAATCCAGTTTTATATCCACCTGCGAACGACAGGCGATCCCCTCTCAGCAGGCAGCCGCCCGGATGCCCCGAGTTCGGCGAAGATAGCGTGCAAAACCGGCCGGTGAAGGCGCCGGGCCCCACCAAATCGGTGGCCCCCGGACTTCATCGCGCCGGACAGGGCACGGGTCTGGTGACTTGGTGGGATCCTTTGAAGCTCAACCTGGGCGCCACAGAAGCGATGGGTCTGCGCCAGAGCAAACTGCTCGAGGCCGATGACAGCGGCGCCATTTCAAACCGCGGCAAAGAGTTGCACGAGCAATGGAGAGCGCGCCGCGATGCGACCCTCGCCGCCGGTGCAGTTCCCACGCTGCGAGTCGCGACCGCGACCGCAATCGCGCGTGAGAGGCCCGCGACTGGCACGCCGCGCGATGCGATTCGCATCGAGGAGACGCGGCGCGAGGCCGGCCGTCCGAGTCGTGCCGCCTTCGGACAATTGGTTCACGAGACGATGCTGCGCGTGCCCTTTGGCGCGACAACCGAACAAATCCGCCGCATCGCCGCATACGTCGCGCGCATGATCGCTACTGACGACGCCGATGCCGACGCGGCGGCGGTTGCAGTGGAGCGTGCGCTGGAGTCCCCGGCGATGCGCGCGGCGGCGGCCGCTGCGCGGGTCCATCGCGAATATCCGATTCTGTTCACGCGCGATGACGGCACGCTCGTCGAGGGAATCGCTGACCTGGCGTTTGAGACCGGCAGCAACGGCAGCACGCATTGGACGGTCGTCGACTTCAAGACCGATCGCGACCTGACACCCCATCTGGATGAATACCGCGCGCAGCTCGGCCTCTATATCGAAGGGATTCGCAAAGCGACCGGCTCCCATGCTGACGGCATAATTCTATGGATTTGAACCAGCGCCCCGCCGCGCCCCCGCATTACCTCGCCCGCGCACGCGAAGCGTCCGCCTGAAAAAGCGGGAGAGGTCGAGTGGCGCGCCGCTTGCGTTTCTTTGCAAGCTGCGTGACACGAGGGTGAGGGTGCTGCGTCAATCGCGACGCCAGCAGACTTTGCGCGATACGATCGTCGAAAGTCGCAGAATGTCATCCCGACCGGAGGCTGCCGACTGTGGATGGGCTAAACCTGGAAGTTGATACGTAATGCGGGGCCGGATAGGCTCCCGCACATGGGTGATACCGGCTCAGCAAATTCCTGGGTTTTCGTGCCACCATCGCGCCGCTCCACGAAGTTGCGCGGCCGCTTCTTCGAGTGACAGACCGTCAAAATTGACCGAACCGGAGGAAGTTCAAAATATTTTTTACAAAACGAACCCACATTATCCTTGATTTCCCTACGCTTTTTTGGGTTCGCCTAAAATTTAATCATGAGAGCCAGATGCTTGGAGTCGAAGCCCTGCCCTTTGCGCGAGGGTGAGGGTCCCGCGTCAATCGCAACGCCAGCAGACTTTGCGCGGTGATCATCCGGCACCTTCACCTTAGAAAAGGAAACCAGCTTCGAGGAGAACAGACCATGCCGACTCAGCCGACCGACATCATCTATGGGGAAAACGCGACCCGGGCCGTCGAAGCGGACTCGCGCGATGGTGCGCTCTGGCTCAGCGGGCACGATCTCGAGCGGGTCAGCGGGTGGGCGCTGAAGCCCGAAGGTTTTTGCAAAGGCAAAGTATGTGTTCCCGTTCCGCCCAACCGTGCCGGCGAATTCATTTCCGGCAATTACTACAATCTTACTGCGCTGGCCGATTTGCTCGGCCAACCGATCGTCGCCGACGAGGAAAATCGCGCGTGGTGCATCGGCGAAGCCTCCGCCGAGCGCAAGCGCATTCTCCAGTCGCTCGAAGCACCCGACTTCACGCTGCCCGATCTCTCCGGCGCGATGCATTCGCTATCGGACTATCGGGGCAAGAAAGTCTTCCTGGTCTCATGGGCCTCATGGTGAGGATGCCGCATGGACCTGCCCGTGTGGCAGGCGCTCTACCAGGAACTCGAAGCAAAGAATTTCGTTCCAATCGCCGTCGCGTTCGATAGCGCCGGCAACCTCGCCGCTGAGCCGTGGATCAAAGCGGCGAACCCAACCTATCCCTGTCTCATCGATACCCGCCACATCGTCGCCGAGCTGTACGACATGGTGAACGTGCCCAACGCCGTGTGGATCGACGAGACAGGAAAGATCGTGCGGCCCAGTGAGCCTGCGGGCGCGACCGACGGCTTCCGCACGATGGATCGCAAGACCTTCGCGATGCCGCAGGATGCGATGGACGAGATGATGGCCAAGCGCGCGGCTTATCAGAATGCGCTGCGCGACTGGGCCGCGAATGGCTCCAGGAGCCACTTTGCGCTGAGCGAGGCCGAAGTGCTGCGCCGCATGCATACGCCCGACGACGATCGGGTGCGCGCCGCCGCCAATTTCCGGCTCGGGCAATTTCTCCACGAAACCGGACGCGGTGCCGGCGCGGTCAAGTATCTCGATGAAGCCCGCCGGTTGCGCCCCGAGAGCTGGAACTACAAACGGCAGGCGATGTCGCTGCAGGACCCGACCAATCCGCTCGCGGCCGGTGGTCCCGAATTCTGGAACGCCGTCGATGCGCTCGGCAAGGAGAAGTACTACCCCGGCCCCGACGACATTTAGTGGCCGGCGCCGCAGCAATCCGGCTGCGGACGTATGTTGTAAAGCTAACCCCCTGTTGAGCTAAAAGTTTGCAGGGGGGTCGTCACCGTGCCGAATCGATGGGTTCTTGCCAGCATCGCGCTCGCAGGCTTAGTCGTCAGCGGATGCAGCCATCATAAGGCTGCCTCGAGCAAGCCGTCTCCGCCGCCGCCACAATCGATCGATGAATTAAGAAAAGCGGTCGCCGATGTGCTGGCGAAGAATCACGTTCCGGGAGTCGGCATTGCCCTGGTTACCAAAGACAAAGTCATCTGGACCGGCGGCGTCGGCAAAGCCGATGTGGCGAGCGGCCGCGATGTCGATGCGGACACGATGTTCCGTATCGGATCGATCACCAAAGGTTTCGTGGCGCTGTCGCTGCTTCAGCTTCAGGAGAAGGGAAAGATTTCGCTTGATGCCAGGGTGGCGGATGTCGCGCCGGAAGTTCCGATTGTAAATCCGTGGGAGCAGACCGATCCGGTCCGCATCGCAAATCTGCTCGAGCATACCGCCGGCTTTGATGATTTTCCTCTGGCCGAGCTCTACGACTTCAGCGGTGAGTCTGACGTACCCCTCCTGAAGACCCTTCAGATGTTTCCCGAACCCCAGCACGTGCGATGGCGTCCGGGTACCTTCGCTTCATATTCGAATCCCGACTATGGCGTGGCCGGCTACATCGTTGAAAAGGTGACTGGCCAGCCGTTCGAACAGTACGTGGCCGAAAACATCCTGCGCCCGTTGGGAATGGCTCATTCGGATTTACGTATGACTCCCGAAGTCAAAGCCGCTCTCGCTCAAGGCTATGCTATTGCTGACATCAATCACCCGTTCGTCGCGCACGGACACGATGGAGGCCTCGATGGGTTTCTTTCACCGGCGGTACGCAGAGGGAATGTACGTCCATCCCCCGGTCAACTCGGTCAGGAATTGCGACCATTGCGAGCGCGGGCTCACGAACTCGTAGAAGCCAACAGCATCGTCGATCTTAGCGTCCAGCGGCACTGCCGAAGGCTTAGCGGGAGGTTTTAATCCGCGGGTGACGTAAGCGAAGAGGAGATCATTGATCTCTTTCACCGCCGCACCGCTCTGCGAGTCGTTTATCGAGAAGAAGAAGCCAACGCCTTGTGATATCGGCACGGCGCGCAATCCTTAGAGACACTGGCTGGAAGCCTGTGCGACTCAGAGGGACGGTTCCGAAGTGGTACAGGCTTCCAGCCTGTGTTCTTTTCAAAGGGAACCGCTTTCCACGACATCTTGCTGCATGGACCAGATTGCAGGCCTTGGTTCGCGCTGGGAGAATTAAGTCGCAAATCAGGTGGCTAACCCAAATCAAAACCTGCTCGTAATCGGCTACGGATCGCTGCTTAGCGGCTACGGCCTATTGGCCGCGCGCCGCGCAGGCAAGAGCAAGCTGGTCGCGACCGACGCCGAACCCGCCATCCTGCTGAATGCTCGCCGCGGCCTCGCCAAGCCTTCCAGCCATGGCAACTACCTCGCGATGGATATTGAGCCGCGCGATTCCGCGGCGCCGATAACCGCCCGCGTCGTGCTCTCGCAGGACAACGCGGATGGACTCGGCGCACTGCTGCTCACTTTCGATCGGTCGGCGGCTCCGCTGATCGCCCGGCGCGAGGAATACAGTCCGGATGCGTTCGTCCGGCTCGTCGAACTTTCCGATCGCGCGGAACTGCCACTGGGCGAGTTCCTGATGAAGTTCGCGCGCGAGGCGAATTTCGAGCTGCTTGGCTATCGGCGGGCGCTCCGCGATCTGCTCGGTTACACCTCGCCCGGCTACGTGTTCCATCCGGTGCCGCTGGAGGACGGGCGGACTGCGATTATCGCGATCGGCTCCGGCTACGAGGGCAGCGGCGACCCGGCGGTCGTTTCGGTGCGGCGCCAGTACGGGATCGATCGGTTGCACAATTTCGCCTCGGCGCTGCAGATCGAGTCGCTTCCGCTGGACCGTCCCGGCCAGGTCGGCTATTTCGCCGAGTGCCTGCTCGGGGGGATGCATGGGTTGGCGATGGGCGATCTGATGGACGAATTCGATCCCGATGCGGCGTGGGCGGTGGAACTCGCGGCGCGCGTGGCCCAGGTGGCGGCGCATGAAGAAGATCATTTCATGAACGCGACTTCGCTGGCTCCCGATCGCTATCGCGAGCGTTTCGCCGCGCGCGGCCGCCATCCTTCGCTCGAGCCGCTTCTCAGGCTGGCGCGCGTGGGGTAAGGATTCTTATTGTGCCGACCCAGTTTTCGATTCACGTCGCCAAGGAGAACCTGAAGTTCTCCGCCGCCCACTTCATCGCATATCGCGGCTTTCGCGAGCCTCTGCACGGTCACAATTACCAGGTCGGAGTGCGTGTTGAGGGCAATCTCGCGGGTACCGGGTACGTGGTCGACTTCGGTTTGATCAAGAAGCTGACCGAGGAAATTGTCGACCGCATCGACGAGCACACGATCATACCCGCGCAAAGCGACTGTCTGGTCATCGAGCATCTGCCGGGCGGCAAAATCCGCGTACAATACGAAAACGACGAATTCATATTCCCGGCGGCCGACGTGTTCCTGGCCCCGATCGTGCACAGCTCGGCCGAGGAGCTGGCGCGCTACCTGTGGCAGGAATTGCACGCCGCGCTCAAGGCACGCGGCGCGATCGGAGACGTGATCGCGATTGAGGTCTCGGTCGCCGAAGGCCCCGGCCAGGCCGCCATCTATCGCCAGGAAGCAGGCGGCCAGTGAACGCTTGTTACTCGCTGGCGCGCCATGACAAAATTCGATCGTGTCCAGATCCATCCTGTTGTCCGTGGCTGAGAGCGCCTGAAAAGGGATGGCCTTCGAAGCCAAAAAAACCGACCTCGACGAACTCTACTCGGTAGAGCGCGTCCTCGTCGGGAAGCATCCTGCGATCGTCAAGCTCCGCGCGCTCGTCGAGAGGGTTGCGCCCAGCGACGTAATCGTTCTGATCACCGGCGAGAGCGGTACCGGCAAAGAGGTGGTCGCCCGCGCGATTCATCTATTGTCGCCACGGCGCGATCGCCCGTTCGTGCCGGTCAATTGTGCGGCGATTCCCCACGATTTGCTCGAATCCGAAATGTTCGGGCACGAGCGCGGAGCGTTCACGGGCGCAGCAGGTACGCGCCACGGGCTGTTCAGCACTGCTGATGGCAGCACGATACTGCTGGACGAGATCGGCGAAATGCCGATGGGCTTGCAGGCAAAGTTGTTGCGAGTGCTGGAGGACGGCGAGGTGCGTCCTGTCGGTTCGGACCGATCTGCAAAGGTCAACGTCCGCGTAATCGCATCCAGCAACATCGACCTGGCGGCTTCGGTCAAAAGGGGAACATTTCGCGAAGATCTCTTCTACCGCCTGCAGGTAGTCCCGATAGTGATGCCGCCGCTGCGCGAGCGGCGCTCGGACGTTCCGCTGCTCGTGGAATATTTCCTGGAAAGAATCCATTTACGCCATCCCGACCGTATTATCACCATCAGTCGAGAAGCGATGGTCCATCTATGGTCCTACGACTGGCCCGGCAACGTTCGCGAGTTGGAGAACATGATCGAGCGGCTGGCGATCCTGTGCGAGGATTCCGTAATCGACACGGGAATTCTGCCGCCCAACCTGATCTCCAAGCCGCGTCCGCCGATGATCGAGATTCCGATGAGTCTGCCCGAGGGCGGAGTCGACTTGCAGGGCCTGGTGCGCGACCTGGAAGGGAGGCTCATCAACGAGGCGCTGAAGCAGACCGGCGGCAACAAGCAGGCCGCCGCCCGGCTGCTGGGCCTCAAGCGGACCACGTTTGCGGCCAAGCTCAGGCGTTGCGGCGTAATTGCTGCCGGTGATCTGGACGACAAAGACGAAACTTGACATTTTGTGAAGTAGAAGTATGGATCAGCCAGACCGTCCGTCCCGGATAATGGTGGTTGATGACGACCCGGATACCGCCGCAATCCTTGTACGGCATTTGCAGCGCGAAGGCTTCGTTCCGATCGAGGCCAACTCCGGCGCGCAATGTCTCAGCTTGGTCCGCGCGCAAGAAGTCGACGTGATCCTCCTTGATCTGATGATGCCGGACATGGACGGCTTTCAGCTTTGTAAGGCCCTCAAGGACGAGCCGGCCACCGCCGAAATCCCGGTCATACTGATTACCGCGCGTGACGACATTGATGCGCGCGCGGAAGGGATGCGCCTGGGGGTTGGCGATTTTCTTGCCAAGCCATTCACCCGCGCCCAGCTTGCCAGCCGCATTCGCGCGCAGCTCGAAATCGTGGCCACCGAGCGCAAGACGGCCGCGACGCTGAGCCGAATCGAAGGCAGCAGCAAAAAAGACTAACGCCCACAGGGGTCCGCGAACGCGGTCAGGATGCAAGCAAAGCGCTGCATCGCCGCCGATTGCGCTTCGCGCTCGCGTTCTATTACACATAGGTGCTCGGGACTCGCCGCCGCAAGACGACTTCCCGACGACAAGGAGAATTTCGCGATGAATGGTGAAGCAGGCAAGCAGACCAAACCGATCGCTGCGCTCACCTACATTGGCTTTTTCGTGACCGGGATAGTTTTCCTGTATCTTGAGCCTTACAATCAGGACGAGTTCGTGCGCTTCCACGCGCGCCAATCGATCGGATTTTCAGTCGCGTGGTTCGCGATCGAGATCGTCTTCGGCGTATTCATCTCGATCCTGCCGCGCGCCCTGGGCGGACTGCTCGGCGCAATTCAGATGCTCGTGAATCTGGCGGTCGCGATTTTCTGGTTGTTCCTGATGTACAAGGCTTACCAGGGCGAGCGCTACCGGATTCCCGAGCTCGCGGACATCATCGACAGCATCTCCGGACAGTCCGCCGCCCACTGAGCGAAGAACCAGACCGAACCCTTAACTTTTACGATTTCGCTGCGGGTTGCGGAGCGACCGTCTTCTCGCCGTTCGTGGTGCTTTCTTCTGCATCGGGAGCGACGCCGTCTTCGGAAGGTGTTGGCACCGGGATTTGCTGAATGTTCGCCGTCCCCGGCACAACCAGCTTTAGCCCCGGCTCGCGCTCGATCGCGTCGAGCACGCGGCGCGCGACTTCATCGGCAATTTGCGTCGCCGATCGCACGTCGGCAGGGTAGCGGACGATGATGTCGAGTCCCTGGGCATTGAGCTGCAGGCGCGATTGCGGGCGCGGCGTTCCCAGCAGCACATGCAAATCTGATTCGAGATAGCTGAAGTCGCGCTGCACGCGATCGCGATAGTGCGCGAACACTTCGTCGACCGCATCGACCAGCCGCTTCTCGGCCAGCCGATAATCGCAATCCGGCGCGAGCGTTAGTCGGACTTCATTCCAGATGAAACTCATGCCAGGCGCTTGCTTGAAGAAGTTTCCGTTGGGCTGGAATACGACCGCATTCGAGTACACGACCACGCGCCCGGTCGGCTGCCGATCCTGCGGGCTCAGTTCCATCAGGGTCAGCTTCACCAGTCCGATACTGATGACGTCGCCGGTAGTGCTGCCGATTTGCACCCGGTCGCCCGCGCGGATTCCGAATCTGCCGATCAGGAAGAAGTAGCCTGCCACCGAGAGAATCACGTTTTGCAGCGCGAGCGCGATACCTGCCGCGGCCAGGCCCATTATCGTCGCGATGGAGCCGAGCTCGCTGGCGAAATTCGCGATCAGCACGAACACGACCAGCGACCAGATCACCGGCTGGCAGAATTGCTGAAGCTGATGGCGACGGTGTTGGTCCTTGACGTAGTGCTCGGTCAGAAAGCCCCAGAGGTACCCACCTCCAATGAGGATGCCCAGCAGGCCGAAGAGCGTAATCAGCCGGATCGACAGTTTTCGCAGGACATTGCTGGAGTGCCGATCGATCGAATCGCGCCATCGCTGAAGGTTGTCAGCATAAAGAGAAAGCTGGACCTGCTGCTTGCTGAGGGGATAGGCCACGGCCGCGGCAAGATCGTGCAGGCCGATCAGTTTGCCATAGTCCTGCGCCCGGGTTTTGATGTCGTCGTTACCGCCGGTTTCGGCTTTGCCGGCGAGTTCGGCAGCGCGCTCGTTGACCGCCGTCAGGATCGCGATCGCGGGCGCCTTGAAGGCTTCGATCTCCTTCGAGACATCTTGGATTTGCAGCGTCGAGTTTCCAAGTGCCTGTGAATTGCGGCGGAGCGCGAAGTAGATGGAAGCCAGCCCAACGATGCTGTTGGTTTCCTGCTCCTGCTTTTGCGCCGCATCTTCGACCAACGCGGCGGTAGTCTTGGCGGCCTTGTCGGAATCCGAGATGGACTGCTGCAACTGGTCGATCTGCGCTGACACCCCGGTGGATTTCTGATCGGCCGTAGACAGGCCTCCGGCGTATTGCAGCATCGATGCGAGTGCGTCGGCGTGCGATTGGGCAAGCACCACCTCGCTCTTCGCGATGGCTATCTCCGAGGTGATCGTCGCGCGCTCGCTTTTGGGCGCGGCGGCAAGCTGGTCTTGCAGATTCTTCAGATGGCTCTGCGCCGTGGCGAGTTGGGTCTGCGCCAGCTTGACCTTCTCGGCAAGTTCCTTCACCGCTGAGGACTGATTCCCTACCTGCTCACCGCCGGTGGGATTTAGTTTTGCGTTCATCGCCACTTGAGCGCGCGCGGACTGAAAGGCGAGTTTCAATACCTCCCTCCCAATCTGCTGATTGGCGGTGTAGAAGAGCACCTCTTCCGGCTGGTCCACGATCTGGCCTTCGCCTGCCAGATGGCGATACCAGCCGATCGCGTCACCCAGAAATCTGATGATGCTCACGTTGTCGATGAAGCTCAGTTGCGAGTAAGCCTTCGGCGAGATGCCCAGCGTGTCGGGGACGGCGTTCGCGTCCGTGGCGGTCGCGGAAATACTGGCCGTCGAGGTTGCGGCCGGCGAGGGCGAAGCGGCGCGAACCGGTCGCATCGCGAAGAACACCGCCACGAGCATGAACAGAGCGCTCGCAAGCCAAATGTGCAGCAGCATCGTCCGCTGCATACGGTGCGTCGAAGATGATGTATTCATCAGGAACGAGTCGCCGGTCGCACGCGGAAAAGCGCGAGCAACACAAGCAAAAACCTTATCACGTGCTGGAGATTCGTTCGATCAAAGATTCAGGTGAAAATCTGTAGTCCCCCCTCACCGATGCGCAACGCGTCAACCCTTCTACCTCGCGCAGGTTTTTCCCCTACTAATACGAGAAGGCTTTTCAGCGATCAGCCCAGCGCGACTTCGAGCGATTCGACTCGGACTCCCCCCGCCTCGAAACGAATCACGAGCTGGCATCCGCTGGTCTTTACCGTCAGCGCCCACGCGCCCGGAGCGCGGAGCGCGGCACTCATTTCTTCAACGGTGTCGCCCTTCAGGTTGGCCAGCGCGGCATTCAGCTCACGCAGCGACTCGGCGATTTCGCGTCCACGCGGAGTTTTCTGAAACACCGCATTCAGCGAAAGTTCCGCGCCCGGCCCGAACAATCGGCGGATACGGCCGCTCTGCAATGCGACCTCAATGATCGCGCCGAGGCGCGCCTGATGCTCCGGCGCGACCTCCATCGACTCCACCGCTGACTTGAGTGCTAGGTAGGTATCGCGCGCAGCGATATCGGACGTCGCGTCGATGAATGCCTGGATCTGCGGGATCAGGAGATCGCGCTGCAGGGTGTCGAGCTTTAGGTCGTCTGGTTTATTCTCGGCGCCCATAGCACATGAGAAGGCACATCGGAGAAATCCGCGAATTGCGCGCGCTCACGGATTTTGAATCGGCGTCAGTCTGCGGATTCTGCTTTTAGTGCTTGCCGTTCGCGCCGTTCTTGCCCAGCAACGCGGCCAGCTCGTGCTCAAAACCGCCGGTTTCTATCGAGCAATGCATGCCGCACTCTTTCGGCGCACCCGTCTCCCACCACCATCGTCCGGACCGCGGGTCCTGACCCTCGCCGACCGCGCGCGTGCAGGGAGCGCATCCGATCGACTTGTAGCCCTTGTCGTAGAGCGTGTTGTAGGGAACGTCGTTGGCGCGGATGTAGTCCCACACCTCGTCCTCGGTCCAATCGGCCAGCGGCGCGAATTTCACGATTCCGCCGTGGTCGTGATCGATTTCGACCTTGCGGATGTTCGAGCGGGTGGCCCATTGGTCGCGGCGCAGGCCTGTGACCCATCCGCTGTAGTTCATCAGCGCGCGGCGCAACGGCAGCACCTTGCGCACCTGGCAGCACAGCAGCCGCAGGTTCACGTCGTTGTAGAAGAGATTGTTGCCGTGCCGCGTGACCATCTTCTGCACGACGTCGGTCTCGGGCATGAAGGTTTCGACCGAGATGCCGTAGCGGGTGCGAACCTTGTCTATGAGGTCGTAGGTTTCCTGTGGCGTGCGGCCGGTGTCGATAGTGAACACGCGGATATTTGGATCGATGCGATGGGCCATGTCGATGAGCACGCCGCCCTCGGCCTGGAAGCTCGAGCAGATGGACAGCTCGCGTCCGAAGCGATCGATAGCCCAGGCCAGCACTTCCTGCGGTTCCTTGTCGTCGAGTTCGACGGCGATCTCGCCGGCCTCCAATTCGTCCAGCATAATGCTGGGCTTGGGAAATTCGACTTGATGTTCCACGGCTGTGCTCGCTTTCGGTGGTTCGGTCCCGGTATTCATGCGGCCGCTTCGGCGTCGGCCGGTTTGGGTCCTTCCGCAATCGCGACCAATTCGTTATCGGGCGTCCGCACGCAGAAACGCGTGAAGGACTCCTCGGGTTCACGGCGAGTCAGATACCCGGCAAACAATCGTGACACGTAGTCTTCGACGCGCTCCGACGGCACGCGGCGGAGCATCGGCTTTCCGATCGCGGCGTCGCGTCCCAATCCTCCGCGCAGGATGATATCGAAGGCCTCCAGCGGCTCGCCGCTGGCGCCGCGGCTGGTGGTCCCCTGCAAGCCGATATCGCCGGTCCAGTGTTGCGCGCACGCGTGAGGGCATCCGTCGAGGTTCAGCTTCAGGCCGGCGACCTCGTCGCCGAAGTCCTTCACCAGCCGGTCGATAATCGTCGCGAGCTTTTCCTTGGTCGGCGTGACCGCGTAGTTGCAATGCGGATCGCCGATACATCCGATCGATGATGCATACAGCCCGTTCGCATCGAGCGGGAATCCGATTTCGCCGACGCGCGTGATCGTCGCTTCGAGCTTCGCCGCCGGAATGCCGGTCAGGATGAAATTCTGGCGGCGCGTCAGGCGGATGTCACCGCCCAGTTCCTCTGCGAGCGCCGCAATCTCGCGCATCTGCTTTCCGCTCATCAGGCCGAGATAGACCGGAAAGCCGACGTAGTTAAGACCGCTCTGCTTCTGCTCGTGGATACCGGTGTGATCGCTTTCGGCCTCGGCCACGGGAAGCTCGGCAAGGCTTTCGAGCGCGAACCCTAGCCGCGCTTCGACCAGCTTGCGAAATTCCTCGGGTCCGTATTCGTCGATCATGAACTTCAGCCGCGCCTTGACGCGTGAGATGCGGTACTCGGTGGTCGAGCGCCACACGTCGATAATCGCGCGCAAGACCGGGATCGCCTGGTCGCGCGTGATGAACACGCCCAGGTGGCGCGACAGGCGCGGCGTCGATGATTGGCCGCCGCCGACGCGCACCGCGAATCCTTCGCGCTGATCTTTCACCATCGCGACCAGCGCGACGCAATTGATCTCGGGCGCGTTGCACTGGAAGCGGCACGCCGAGATGGTGATTTTGTGTTTGCGCGGCAGGTCGGAGTATTCGCGGTTTCCATAGAAGAAGCCCGCGGCCTCGTTGACCAGCCCGGTCACGTCGAACAACTCTTCCTGATCGACGCCCGCCACGGGGCATCCGGTGATATTGCGCACCACGTCGCCGCATCCGCCCATCGTCGTCAGCCCGGCGGATTTAAGGCGCTCAAGAATCTCGGGGAATTTGTCGAGCGTGATGTAATGAAGCTGGATGTTCTGGCGCGTCGTCAACTCGCCCTGGTCACGGCCGAATTTCTCGGAAATTTCTCCGATCGCGCGCAGGCCCGCGGGCGACAGGATGCCGCTGGGAATCTTGACCCGCAGCATGAAGGTGCCGATCTTCGGCTTGTCGTGATACATCCCGAACCACTGGAGGCGCACGATGTCCTCCTCGGGAAGTTTCTCGTATGAAGTGTCGACGAGCCGCTGCCACTGACCGGTAAGCTCGGTCGGAAAAAGCTCGTGCTTCAGGCGCTCAACTGAATTGCGCTTGAGGACGAGTTCCCACGATGGCGGTTCACGTTTCGGCACTTTTCCCAGCCTGACTTAATGAAAAGGTAACTTTGATGAGTAGCTTAGTCAACTAATTATGTGACTAAGCCGGTAGCATATTTCATAAATGCTGCGGATATGCTAAAAACTCCTTGGAAAGACGATGAAATTCGGTGTCGGAGTAGACTACTCGCTCAAGGCTCTGCTGATGCTCGCGGAGCGCTATCCGGGCACGGAGCCAACCCGTGTCGAAGAGATTGCCGCGACTCAGGGCATCCCGGAGAACTACCTGCGCCGACTGCTTATCGAGCTTAAGAGAGGCGGCTTGGTCGCCAGCCAGAAAGGTCCGAGCGGCGGCTATATGCTCGCGCGGAGTCCCAACCGCATCACGATGGCCGACGTGCTGGAGATCGTCGAGGGCGACTATTGCCCCGTCGATTGCCTGGAAGAGAAAGGCAGCACCCAGTGCCCCAAGGGCGAACCCTGCCCGATGCGAGACGTATGGCGGGAGGTGCGAGAATCGGTCAATGTGATCTTAGGGCGTGCCACCTTGCAATCGCTCGCCGACAAGCGCAAAACCGCTATCAACTTCAGCATCTAGGCCACGGGAAAATCCATGAACTCGCAAACCGCATCGATCAGCACCAGTGCGCACAATCGGCGGCGGCCCACGATGCTCGATGCGCTCGGCGAGTTCCGGGTCCCACTGGAAGCGACGATTCTGTGGCTGCACGCGCTTACCTATCCATGGCCGCACGCTGAACCCGGCAAGGGCAAGCTGGTGATGCTCATCCCGGGCTTCATGGCCGGCGACATCACGCTCTCTCCGCTCGCGAACTTCTGCCGCCTGACGGGTCATCGCGCGGTCATGTCCGGCATCTGGACGAACTCCGAGTGCCCGCGCGAAGCGCTGGAGCGATTGGGCAAGCGGCTGGAGCAAGTGAGCGAACGTCACGGCGGGCCTGTAGTGGTAATCGGTCACAGCCTGGGTGGCGTTTACGCGCGCGAACTGGGGCATCGCTATCCGGATCGCATCGAGCGCGTAATCACGATGGGGTCGCCGATTCATCGCGTGCGCGACGCGGCCAACGTGCTGGTGCGCGCTGTGGCGCATGGAGTTGCGCGAGTGCGCGGCAAGGCCGAGGGATGCCTCAGCGAATCGTGCGCGTGCGGGCTGTCAATCGCGAACCTGAAGCCGGCGAGCGTCCCCACTACAGTGATCTATTCGCGCACCGATGGCGTCGTGCATTGGGAAACCTGCGTCGACAGAGGCAACTCCCCTATGGTCGAGAACGTCGAGGTGATGAGCAGTCACGTCGGCATGGCAGTGAGCGCCGACGTGTACAAGGTAATCGCCAACCGCCTCGTTCTTCCGCGGCAGGATTCGGAACAAGCTAAGTCCTAATCCCGTCAGATCCTCACTCTTTACGCGCGGCCGTAAACAGGAATCACCGATCCCGAAGTCACGCGGCAATCTTCCGAGCACAGGTATGCGATCGTCCGCGCGATGTCTTCGGGCTTGACCCAATTTTCGTGCTTTGCCTTCGGCATCGCCTTGCGATTCGCTTCGGTGTCGATCGTGCTCGGCGCGATCGCATTGACGAGCACACCGTCTCCGAGCACTTCTTCCGCCAGCGAGGCGGTGAAGGTCGCGATCGCGCCCTTGGCCACCGCGTAGGCCGCAAAATCGCCGGCGCCCATCAGGCCGCTGCGCGAACTCACCGACACGATTCTGCCGTACTTGTTTTTCTGCATCGTCGGCACGACCGCGCGGCACATCAGGAAGGTCGGCCTCAGATTGATGTCGAACATCGACTGCCATTCCTGGATGGTCGTCTCGCTGATCGGTTTTCCGCCCCAGAAGCCGCCGACCAGGTTCACGAGCAAGTCGACCTGACCGAAGCGCTTGATAACGTCGCCGACGAATCGCGCGACGTCGGGTTCCTCGCCCACGTTGGCGCGCGCGAGCATGATCTGATCGTTGGGGAAGCGGTTGCCAAGTTGGCCGCGCAGCATCGGGACTTCGGCTTCGACAATCCACGGCACGGCGACCTTCGCTCCGGCCACGAGAAAATGTTCGACGACCGCGCGCCCCAGAGCGCCGCTGCCGCCGGTGACGATCGCGACTTTGCCTTCGAGTTGTTCCATGGTGTAACGGATCTTAATGCCCGCCCGTCCCGAGGAAAAGCAAAATAAGGATCCGCAAATTAGCGCAGATCGGGCGGATCGAATTGCAACCGCCCTTTTCCTTCAATCTGTGCAATCAGCGCAATCTGCGGATTTCTCTATCCGAGATTCTGGTTGGCGAATTCCCAGTTCACCAGGTTCCAGAACGCCTCGACGTACTTCGCGCGCGCGTTGCGATAATCGATGTAGTACGCGTGCTCCCATACGTCGCAGGTCAGAATCGGTTTGAGACCCGAGGTGATAGGAACGCCGGCATCGTGAGTCGCTTCGATCGCGAGCGAGCCGTCGGGCTTACGCACCAGCCAGGCCCATCCGCTGCCGAAATGAGTGGTCGCCGCCGCGGTGAATTTAGTCTTGAACTCATCGAAGCTGCCGAATGCCTTCTTGATCGCATCTGCAATCGGCCCCTTCGGTTCGCCGCCCGCCTTGGGCGCTAGGCTGGTCCAGTAGAAGCTGTGATTGAAATGCTGCGCGGAGTTGTTGAACAGTCCGCCGGCGGGCGCGCTCTTGATAATCTCCTCGAGCGACTTTCCTTCGTTGGGAGTTCCCTTGACGAGGTTGTTGAGGTTGGTCACGTACGTGGCGTGATGTTTCCCGTGATGGAATTCGAGCGTCTCGGCGGAAATGTGCGGCGCGAGCGCATCGATCGCGTACGGCAACTTCGGTAATTCAAACGCCATGTGACTTGTCCTTTCTCCGTGTGCGCGAGAGCACGCAGGCCCACGCGAGCGCCGGGGTTCGGCAACGACGACGTCGTTGGCTGGAGTTTAAGCGGAGCCGATTACCCAAAAAATATCTGAGCTGGATTCTACTCGCCGATTTTGCGATCGCGCAAGGAACAGTTGTGTGCGTACGTGTTTCAGAACTGCGGTCTTTCCGACTTGAATAAGAACATAACTTGGGTGGCATCAGCTAGACTAATGTTTGTTCATCTTGATGGATACTCCGGCCGCGCGTCGGTAGCCGCAGTAGATGGACTGCGGCGCAGTGCCGTCAGCCGATGACAGCCTGCCAGACGAATCCAGCAAATACGCGGGCTTCTTCGCTGGCACCGACCGTGCACTAGGTATCTTCCATCAAACGGAGGATACGAACATGACAACCAACACCAACACTGTGAGCTTTGCGAAGGTCGAACGATACAACCAACGGCTGGAGAGTTCCGAGGCGACGCGGATTGCGCAGTACAGCTGGCTGTCGGAAATGCCGGGCCTGGTATTCGGCGTACTGACGCTCGCGTGGATCGTGACTTCGCTCGTGGCGTTAGCTTGACGGTCCGATGCCTGCCTCAACCGCAACGATTCCAGGTGCAGCAACGCGCCGACCAGAGGCGGAAGCTCCACCTGGAACTAGGCCTCCGGCGAGACAGGCGCGCCCGGCCATCAAAAGGCCAGGAAGGGCCTCGGTGTCATCCTGAGCGAAGTGAGCTGCCGACGAGCTTGCGAGGAGTCCTGAGGAACGCACGTGACGAAGGAGCTTCTGTACGAAGTCGACATGGCTTCTGGCCCCCGGACAGGTTCGCGTAAGCGAACCCGGTACCGGTTCCCTGTTCGCGAAGCGCTCCTTTTAGAGAGACCATCGATTTTCCAATCTCAATTCGGTCGCGAGTCAGAAGGCGACCTGTCCTCTAATCTTTGCGGTCCGCTTGTTGCTGCTTCGCCGCTCGGAGAAACGCGGCCAGGTCTCCAATGTGACTTTTGAGCATCGGAAATGCGCGCATCGCGTGCGTATCGCGCTGCGGAACATAGCCGGGCGGATACGAGAGATGAAGCACGCGCGCTTCCAGTAAAGCTTCCGACGATCCTGCTATCGGCGGTCCTTGGGTGCCGGGCAGATTTGGGTCGGGATTGTGACACACGATGCAATTGGTCACATACACTATCCTGCCGCGCTCGACCGCATCGGGCGGTTTGGAATTACAAGAAGCGCAGAACACGAACGCGGCGATCGTGACCAGCCGCGATGCCACCGAGTTACGCAAAGGTCTCCGGAAGGAGAGAGCTTGGGAACAGAGACCTCACAATTCGCGGCGGCCGCTTAGCGCGCTTTGCAGCGTTGCCGAATCGCTGTACTCGAGGTCGCCGCCCGCGGGCAGTCCGCGCGCCAGCCTGGTCGCCTTGATTCCGAGCGGCTTCAGCGCGCGCGCGATATAAAGCGCGGTCGCTTCGCCTTCGACCGTGGCATTGGTGGCGATAATCACCTCGCTCACCTGCGCGGGCGGACTCACGCGCGCGATCAGCTCGCTTATTTTCACGTCGTCGGGACCGATTCCGTCCAGCGGTGACACCGCTCCGTGCAGAACATGATAGACGCCGTTGAAGCTGCGCGCGCGCTCGATTGCCATCAGGTCCGCCGGCCCTTCGACTACGCAGATGACCTCACGTTCGCGAGCGTCATCCTCGCACACCTGGCAGCGCGGGTTATCCGACAGCCCGAAGCATTGCGAGCACAGTCCCACGCGCTCTTTCATTTCGAGTAGCGCTTCGGCCAGCGCGATCACCTGGTCGCGAGGCCGGTTGAGAAGATTGAACGCCAGCCGCGATGCGGTCTTCTCGCCGATTCCGGGCAGCCGCGAGAGTTCCTTCACCAGCCGCGTCATCGCGGGCGGAAGTCCGTCCTGGCGTTTCAGATTTTCGGCCATAACTTGGCTGCGAGCCGCCTCAGTCGCTTCCAAAACCCGGAAGCTTCATTCCACCCAGCGGCCCGAGCTTGCCCATCTCCTGTGCCACCATTTCCTGCGCACGCTTCAACCCCAGGTTGATCGCGACCACGATCAGGTCCTCCAGCATCGCCTTGTCGTTCGAAGCGAGCAGCGCCGGATCGATTTCGATCTTCCGCACCTGCATCGAGCCGTCCACCGTCGCGCGAACCATCCCGCCGCCCGCGTCGGAGCTGACCACCTGCGCGGCGGCGTGCTCCTGAACTTCTTTGAGCTTTTCCTGGAGAGCTTGCGCCTGTTTCATCAGCGCGCCGAAATCGAGTTCTGCCAATTCAAGTACTCCTTTGCGCCTAACCGCCCGCTTTCGTGTCGCGAGGGGCGCGAACCTCGACCAGCCGCGCTTCGAACGCATCGAAGATGCGCCGCATCGCGGGATCGGAATATATCTCCGCGCGCTCGTCCGCGGACGAGGCGGCGGTTCTCTGCGGAGCCGTGGCCGGGCTGCCATTTTGTCGCGGAGCAACGTCAGGCGCGGCGCTCTCAGCAGCCGGCGGCGGCGCCATGCTGTTCGTGATGGTCGCATCAGGTGGCAGAGCCGGCGCTGGCGTGCCGGCCGGCGCAAGCTCGACCCGCACGGCGCGGCCGAAGAACTCCGACGCCAGCTCGGCAAGCATCGCGCGGTTGTCCGCGAGATAGCGCACGTAAATGTCGTTGCGAGGAAAGACGGTCAGCGTGTCGCCGGCGAGCGCGAGGGCGGCACCCTGCTCCATGAAGCCTGCCAGGGCCGCGCGGCGCGAGCGGATGTGATCGCGAAGCTCGGGAAGGTCGGGCCCGAGCGGCGCCGATTGCCCGGCCCCGGGCGCTACCGCCGGCGCGCGTAAAGGCGCATCGGCCTTGACCTCGCCTTTGACGGGAATTCGCCGCGCGCTCGCGGGACTCTCCGTGGGCGCGCTGCGCGCTCCGCCTCCTCCCGAAGAAGAAGATGATGATGGCGCGGGTCCGCGCGGCGGCGCGGCCGGAGTATTCCCTGCCGCGCCGATTGCGCGCAGCAGTTCGTCGGCATCCACTACCGGCGCGAGCGATGCCATTCTGACCACCGCCATCTCGAGCAGCAGGTCCGGATACGGCGAGCGGATGATCTCTTCCTGAGAATCCGCCATCAGGCGGAACAGGCGCATCAGGTCGCGGCTCGTTGCGCCCGCGGCGATGCGCCGCAGTTCCTGCGCCTCGTGATCCGGAAGCTCATCGAGCGGGCTCTGCCCGCCGTCAGTCGGCAGTTTGGCGACCGCGAGATTGCGCAGCGTTTCCAGCAGATCGCGGCCAAGCGACTGAAGATTTGCGCCGCGCGCGGCCAGCTCGCGCACCAGGCGCAGCGCGGGTGCGGCGGAATGATCGAGGATCGCTTCGATGATCTTGAACACCGTCGTGCGCGCCGCGACGCCGAGCGCCGAGGCGACCTCGGCCTCGGTCACGCGGCCCTCGGTCCACGATGCGATCGCGGTCTCGAGCATCCGTTCCCCATCGCGCATGCTGCCGCCCGCTTCCCGCGCGATTAGCCGCAGCGCGGCATCATCGGCTGCGGTTTCCTCGCGCGATGCGAGTTCGCGCAATCGCTCGAAGATCGTCGCGAACGGGATGCGCCTGAAGTCGTAGCGCTGCAGCCGCGAGAGAATAGTCTCGGGCATCTTCTGCGGTTCCGTGGTCGCCAGAATGAATTTGACGTGCGCGGGTGGCTCTTCGAGCGTCTTCAAGAGCGCATTAAAGGCCTGGTCGGTGAGCTGATGCGCCTCGTCGATGATGTAAATCTTGAAGCGGTCGCGCGCGGGCCGGTAGCTCAGGTTTTCGATAATCGCGCGCGCGTCGTCGATCTTGCGATAGGTTGCGCCGTCAATCTCGCTGACGTCGAGCGCGCGGCCGGCGCGAATCTCGACGCAGACGACACATTCGCCGCACGGTTCCGGTGTGGGACCGCGCTCGCAATTGAGGCATCGCGCCAGGATGCGCGCGGCGGTGGTTTTGCCGACGCCGCGGATCCCGGTGAACAGGAACGCATGCGCGATACGCCCGCGCTTTAGCGCCTCGCTGAGCGTGCGCGTCACATGCTCCTGCCCGACCAGCTCGCTGAAGCGCTCGGGGCGCCATTTTCGAGCGAGCACCAGATGGGACGGTGATGATTCGGCCATCGAAACGATCTCTTAGTGATACTGCCCGCCGAATGATAGCCAGGCACCCCTGCGGCACAGGGAGACAGCCGGTACCGTTGCTTCCTTCCGGACCTGGCGGGGTTCGCGACCTTCCCTTGCGCAGGACCCGGCTATCAGCGGCGGGCAGTTCAAGATGCGAATTATTCCAGCGGCGTTTTCCCGAACGCCGCCCTATTAGATTATCACATCGCCCCTCGTGCAACCGTAATCGGAGGGAACGCCAAACAGACCATCGTTCACTTGGTTGCTGGTAGCTCCAGAACAAATGGTTGGTTCTAATAGGACGCGGGCATGACAGCCCCTTAAAGCGACCTCAACTGCGCATGGCCCGCAGGCGCGTCCGAGATTCTCGGCCCCGAACTCCGGACACCGGCCGGCTTTTGCGCGAAGGTGCGGCGAACTGTTTCTGAACCGCGGCCGGTAGCTTAACTGGAACAAAATATTCGGAAGGATATAGGTAGTCCTCGCCTGATTCGTCGATCACTCGCGCATATCCTTCCCGCGCAGCGGCAGCGTCAGGAAGCGCCTCGTACACTTTTCGTGGTTCCAGGTCTTCTGCACCCTCGCTGCGTACGCAAAGGATGAAGCAGGGTTGCTTTCGGTTCATAGTCGTCAATCCACGAAACGTTTGAGCTTCACTCCCTTGCGTCCGATCCCGTGCGCCTCGCACCAGTGTACCTCAGCTATTCGAAGGGAACCATTGTTCAGTCTGACCGTGGCGATTCCCTTCAGCTTGCGCCATCGCCGGCCGCTGTATCGTTTCTGCAAGACTTTGAGTCGGCGGATGCCACGTCCCGTCGCGACGCTTCTACTTGGCTGATGTCACCGACGATTTCAAAGTACATCGGATTTCACCGTATTCGAGTAATCCGGAAACACCATCGAGGCGCTTATCACGGACGACGTTACTTCTTGATTAAGTCGAACGGTGGCATGCGGCCTGTACGGTTGCTATCAAGATCAGACGACCATGGCTGAAGTACGCGACAAGATAACCCTTGGATTGGTGCAGATGAGTTGTGCGCCTGAGCCGGCGCATAATCTCGATAAGGCTCTTGCGCAGATTGAGGAAGCTTCCAAACGGGGCGCGCAGGTCGTTTGCCTGCAAGAACTATTTAGCTCGCAGTACTTCTGCCAGGTCGAAGATCCGGCCCTCTTCGATCTCGCGGAGCCGATTCCCGGACCCTCGACCGAAGTGATCGGCAAGGTCGCGGCCGCGCGCAAGGTGGTCATCGTCGCTTCGCTGTTCGAGCGGCGCGCCGCGGGCATCTATCACAACACCGCGGTCGTAATCGATGTGACCGGGCAAGTCATCGGGCGTTACCGCAAGATGCATATCCCCGACGACCCGCGCTATTATGAAAAATTCTATTTCACGCCGGGCGATCTCGACTTCGTGGCGCATTCGACCGCGTATGGCACGATGGGCGTGCTCGTCTGTTGGGATCAATGGTTCCCCGAGGCGGCGCGGCTAACGGCGATGGCGGGTGCGCAGATCCTTTTCTATCCGACCGCAATCGGATGGTGGCACGGCGAGACGCCCGACGATCGGGTGAAGATGCTGGAGGCGTGGAAGACGATCCAACGTTCGCACGCGATCGCGAACGGCGTGTACGTCGCAGCGGTGAACCGCACCGGAATCGAAGGTGACCTCGAGTTCTGGGGCTCGTCGTTCGTGGTAGATCCGTTCGGCGAGGTGATCGCGAACGCCAGCGCCAGCCACGATGAAACCCTTATCGTCGAGTGCGACCTCGGCAAAATAGAGCGCACGCGGCGCAACTGGCCGTTCCTGCGCGATCGGCGAATCGATTCCTACGGCGACCTGACTCGCCGCTTCCGTTCCTGACCGTGGCTGCTATTCTCGACGAACATCGCCGGCGCCTGGCCGCCTACCGGATGCCGGCGGAATGGGAGCCGCACCTCGCGACCTACATCGTGTGGCCGCACAACCTCGAAACGTGGCCGGGCAATTTCGAACCGATTCCGCCCGTGTTCGCAAGGATGGCCGCAGCGATCGCGTCGTTCGAGCCGCTGCGGATTCTGGTCAAGGACGTGACGCAAATCGACGACATCCGCGCGATGATTAGCGACGCCGCGCGTGGTGACGATGCGGCGATGCGGCGCATCGAGCTGTTCCATCTCGAGACTAACGATTCATGGATTCGCGACCACGGTCCGATTTTCGTTAATCGGATCGATCCTCGCGCCGGCACGCCCGCGCAGATCGCGCTCGATTGGAAGTTCAATTCATGGGGCGAAAAGTACGGCAGCTTTGATCTCGATGACCTCGTGCCGCGCAAGCTCGGCGTGCGCTACGGTTTTGAGGTCATCGAGCCGGGCATCGTGCTTGAAGGCGGTTCGATCGATCCCAACGGCGCGGGTTCTCTGCTGACGACCGAATCGTGCCTGCTCAATCCCAATCGTAATCCGCATCTCACGCGCGCGGATATTGAGGACTACCTGCGGACTTATCTCGGCGTGACCAACGTACTGTGGCTCGGCGACGGAATTGCCGGTGACGATACCGACGGTCATATTGACGATCTCGCCCGGTTTGTCTCGCGCGACACGGTCGTGACCGTGGTTGAACAGGATCCCGCCGACGCGAACTACGAGGTCCTGCGGGACAATCTGGCGCGGCTCGGCGCCTTGCGCGATGAGCGCGGTGCTCCGCTCAAAATCGAGACGCTGCCGATGCCACCCGCTGTGGTTTATGACGGCACACGGCTCCCGGCGTCATACGCCAACTTCTATATAACGAACGGCGCAATCGTGATGCCGTCGTTCGACTGCCCTGCCGATGCGATCGCGTCGGCAACGCTCGCGCGTCTTTTCCCCGGACGGCGTGTAGTCGGTGTGCCTGCCACCGAACTCGTGTGGGGCCTTGGCGCCGTTCATTGCCTCACGCAACAGCATCCCGCGCCCGCATAGTGAAGTTCAGGAATCATTGGGGCGGCTCCCTTGATCATCATGGGGCGATCGAGATCGGGCTAATCCCATCTTCAGCTACCTTTTCGTGCTTGAACTCTTCCGGTAATCTTATTCCCGAAGGAGACTAAGAATAGCCAAGCAGGACTATCGACTTTATTCCCTTTGTCCTCGTTAATTCTCTGCTACATGAATTTACGCGGGTTGAAGTAGGTCTTTTGACGTAGAAGTATTGTAACCTTGGATTGAGTTAGCCGCCTGATCGGAAATTCCGCAATTCCGTAATGTTAAACTACGCACGGCACATTTTGGCCAAAATGCTTACCGTGCCTCGTACCGCTGCGGTGGCGATCGCGACTATCGCGCTCGCGCTGCTGGCATTCAGCCGTCCCGCATTATCGTTTGCCGGCCAGCAGGATATCGCGCAGGGTACATCGATTCGTTTACCCGCAGCGGAAGACAAAGCAGCGGCGCAAGATCGCGACGCCTGCGATAAAACTGATGCATCGGGTGATGACAAAGCCGCGGATGCAACGGCTGCCGGAAAGAAAGCTCCGGTCGCTGATGATGAAACTGCCGATACGAAGGCAGGTGACGACGACAAAAACACTGGGACCGCGCGCGGCGACGATCAGTCTGCCGACGCCAAGGATGCCGCGAGCGGCGACTCCGGAGACGATAACGACAAGCAGCCCAAGGCGAAGGCCGGCAACGACGCGTCACAGGATTCAAATGGCTGTGATCAGGCCGATGACGACGCTGCGGATGATCCCGCAGACAGTCCGGCGGACGACGCTCGTCCCTCGCAGGAGACGCGGGTCGACTTGTACCGTGACACGCAGGGCTACCGGACCACGACCGTCACGACCAACAATCAGTTCACCGCCGGCAATTTCTGGCTGAACTTCAGCCGCGACACAGTCATGGCGAGCGACCCCGTGGGCGCGGTCCGTTCGGAAGACACGATGTTCTCGTTCGCCACCGAATTGAATGAGCAGTTCGGCATCGGCGGTGGATTCGGCAATGTCTATTCGCAGGGATGGAGTCTCCCGATTGGTTCTTTGAAAGGCAGCACCACTTTCGCTCACCTGACCGTGGACGCCGGCATCGCGCACGATCTGCTCGCCACTACGGCGCAGACGATTAGAAACCGCGTGATGCAAACGGACGTCGCCGCGAACGTCTCCTACGAGATCACGAAAAATTTTGTTCCCACGCTCGAGTTCCATCAGATCTATTACAGCGATCACAACAGCTCGATCGGCGTGGAATTTGCCCCTCAGTATACGTTCCAGCTCGAGGCGTCGCAGCTACAGGTCGGCTATCACTTCGCGTACCAGAGCTTTGCTACGAATCCGAATAGCGGCTATTGGGCGCCGCAGCGGCTGATCTCCAACAAGCTGGCGAGCGTGTGGATTTTCGATCGGAATTATTACTTCGGGCGGTTGGAAGCCGCGGTAGGACCCGAGTCCGCGCATCAAATCGATTCGGGACCAGGTTCACCGGAAGGCGGATTCGCCACCTCTGCGACGGCAGCATTCGGAATCCGTCCCGAACGGAACACCGTCCTGCAGTGCTACTTCACGGGCGACCGCTCGCCGGGATGGAATTCGACTCAGACAGGATTGAGCCTCAAGTACACATTCTAGCCAGGTAGCATCCAGGAGACTTCGCCAAAACATGGCAGCAGCAATCGCGTCAGATACGGCATCAGCAATGCCGCGGGCCGGGGCCGCGCCGCAAGCCGCCGCTTCGAGCTTTGGTCGCGAGATCTTTTACACGCGCCTGGCTATTGCGCTCAGTGTCATCACGTCGACGATCGCTCTGATGGGCCTCGGCCATATCGTCGTGGCGCGGCTTCGTTCGTCGCAGGAGATGCTTGCCGCGGTCGATGCCTTTTTCGCGGCAAACATCGCCTTCCTGATGTACGGGAGTCTCTTCTACCAATTCACCCGGCACGCCTACCTGATTCGCATGACCACGCATCGCAAGGCCACTCGCGAGGAACTGGAGTCGATTTACGATCGCGAGCTTCCCTCTGCGGTGACGGTTCTGGTCCCTTCGTATTGTGAAGAACTGCGAGTCATCCGGATGACCCTGATGTCGGCCGCTCTGATGGAGTACCCGGGCCGGCACGTGGTGCTGCTCATCGACAATCCGCCCAATCCGTCCGATCCGCTGGCGGCGAAAGAACTCGCAGCGACCCGCGAACTGACGCGCAAGCTCGACACGATGTTCCGCGCGCTGGAGCGGCGCTACGCGACGGAATTGCCTGCGTTCGAACGGCGGCAGGCAGCAGGCCCGGTAAATATCTCAGGCGAATGCGGCCATATCGCAAATCTCTATCGCGAAATCGCGGCGTGGATGGAGAAGCAGGCGGACGACCATGAGATGACCGATCACTACGACGCGCTCTTCGTTAATCGTGTTTTGCTCGAACCCGCCACTGCCTATCGCGCGCGGGCGGCCGAGATGGACGAATTTGGCGCATCCGATGCCCAGACCTCCGCACGAATCGCGCGGGAGTACAAACGCATCGCCGCTTTGTTTGCCGCGCAGCTCAGCAGCTTCGAGCGCAAGCGATTCGTCAATCTGTCTCACGCCTCGAACAAGGCGATGAATTTGAACAGCTACCTGGGGCTGATTGGCCGGAACTTCCGCGAACTTATCGGTCCCGGCGGTCTGTACCTCGAGGAATGCGATCGAGAGCATGCCGATCTCAAGATTCGTCACGCCGACTACGTGATTACGCTCGACGCGGACAGCATGCTGCTTCACGACTATGCGCTGCGGCTGACGTACATCATGGATCAGCCTGATGCGGCGCAATATGCAGTCGTGCAATCACCCTTCAGCGCGGTTCAGGGCGCCACCAGCGTGCTCGAGCGCGTGGCGGGCGCTCAGACAGATGTGCAGTGGTACGGCACGCAGGGTTGCACGCTTTACAACGCTTCGTTCTGGGTAGGCGCGAATGCGCTGCTGCGCCGCGCGGCGCTCGAAGACATCCGCGAGACGGAATACGAACGCGGCTTTCCGATCACTCGCTATATCCACGATCGCACCCTAGTCGAAGATACCGAGTCGACGATCGATCTCGTCGTGAACGGATGGAAGGTTTTCTGCTATCCCGAGCGGCTTTCCTTTTCCGCCACTCCGCCCGATTTCGGCGCGCTCGTCATCCAGCGTCGGCGATGGGCCAATGGTCCTCTGCTGATTGTCCCCAAGCTGCTGCGCTATGCGTTTGGCAGACCCGGCCGGATCCGTCGCCTTCCTGAAGCCGTGCTCAGGCTCTACTCGCTCAGTTCAGTCGCGGCGGCGTTTTCGATGCTGCTGCTGACGTGCACGACTTTCCCGGATACGAAGCGGCTGCCGATGGCGTGGCTGATGCTGAGCGCCGTCCCTTACTACGCGGTCTACTGCCGCGACCTGCAGGTCTCGGGCTACAAATGGTGGGATCTGCCGCGAGTCTACTCGATGAATCTGCTGTTGATGCCGGTGAATCTTGCCGGCGTGCTCAAGTCCATTCGCCAGGCGATCACTGGTGAGCGTTCCGTCTTTGCGCGCACTCCCAAGGTGCCCGGCCGGACCGCAGCGCCATCGGTTCATATCATCATGCCGATCCTGATTCTGGCGTGCGTATTGATCTCGACGCTGCGCACAGTGGATCGCGCCGGCTGGGGCTTCGGCGTCTACGGCCTTCTGAATACCGTCTGTATTGGATACGCGATCATCTCCTATATCGGGGTTCGTGCTGGCCTCGAAGATCTGGGCGCGAGTTTCGCCATGAAGACCGAAACGTGGACGGAGCGACTGCGCGCGCAGAGTGCCGGCACAGCACGGCCGGAAATGGAATTCGCCCGCCGCGATATTTCGGAGCGCGTTTCTGCCGAAGCTGGCCGCTAAAATTCTCGTTGCTTTGTTGCTCGTATTCGTGATCGCGCAGGCGGCGTACGCTGGCGACGATCCCATAGCGTCAGACCTGCCGCTGGGACCGACCCGGGTCGCGATCACGATCGATGACATTCCCGACCACGGCGACCTGCTGCCGGACATGAGCCGGATGGACATCGCGCGCGGGCTTATAAAGATCCTCAAGGCCAACGGGGTCGATCACGCCTGGGGATTCACCAATGGCAACTTCATGGAGGAGCATCCGGAGGAGATCGCGATCTTCAAGGAATGGCTCAGCGCCGGCTATCCACTCGGCAATCACACCTACGACCATCCCAACCTGAACCAGATCGGCGCGCGCGCCTCTATTGCAAATATCGCGAAGCAGGATCGGCTGCTCGCGACACTCGACGGCTTTTCGCCGCTCATCAAGCTGCGCTTCACGTTCCGGTATCCGTACCTGGATGAAGGCAACACCCTTAAAAGAAGAAACACCGTCCGCGCATACCTGGCGAAGAACGGCTACCGGATCGCCGAGGTCACCACCGACTACTACGATTGGGCATGGACCGATGCGTACACGCGCTGCCTCGCGCAGCATGACGACAAATCGATTGCGTGGCTCAAGGGCCATCTCGTCGACAGCGCCGATCGCCATCTGCGCGGCGCCAACGCGGAGTCTGAGAGGCTGTTCAAGCGGCGCATCCCCCACATCCTGCTGATGCACGATGGCTCGTTCGACGTGTTAACGCTCGATGCGGTGCTGAAACGATGGCGTGCCGAGGGCGTGCAGTTCATCTCGCTCGACGATGCGCTTGCGGACCCCGCCTACCAAATCAACCCGAATTTCGCGTACAGCGATGGACGCAACTTCCTGGAGCAAGTTGCCGAATCGCGACACGTGGACGTCGGCAAGTTCGACGATCCGATATACACCATCGAGCGTATCAACGACGTCTGCAAGCCCGCCGCGTCCCCACAGCATTAGTGGTTAGAGCCGCTCTGCGAGAGCGGCAGCCGTCTCGCTTCCCGGCACGACGGGCACGATCTCAAAGCTCACAAGGTCGGACCACTCCGCGACCCATCGCTGAAACAGCGCCACATCGTCCGCCTCCATCAACTGGAAGCATTTGCTGAGATCGGCCGTCACCCAACTGTTCACGAACTTCAGTCCTTCCGGCATCAGGCGACCCTTGTCGCGCAAACGGCGGTAAACCGCCTTGGCGTTTCGATCGCGAAAGGTCTCGATCACCATGAACAGCATCGGTTGGGCTCCTTGGCGAGTGTCGCCGAGAATGCGCGCGATCACAGGCTGAGGCAATCGGGAAGCACGATGGTTAGAGTCTTCAAAGACGATTCTTCTGGAGATCCATTTTCGGTCCGACGTTAATACGGAGAATCAATGTCTATCTTAAGAATCCTGATATAGGACTTGACATTGTTAAGACGATGATCAATTCTGTTGCGCATGCGGCCGATAATCCTCAGATGTCCCTCTTGTCAGGGCAACCTCACGGTCAGCCAGCTCAATTGCCCTTCATGTGCGATCGCTATCAATGGTGAGTTCACACCGCCGGCGCTTTTGAAGCTCACGCCCGCGCAACTCGATTTCGTCGAGGTCTTTCTGAAAAACCGCGGCGTGATTCGTGACGTCGAGCGCGAACTCGGCATCTCTTACCCGACCGTGCGCGGGCGTTTGGATGAAGTCGTGGCCGCGCTCGGCTACCAGGTGCGTGCATCGGCTAATGATGAGACTGCGCCCGACGACGCATCGGCACGCCGGCGCGCGATTCTTGAAGATCTCAAGGTAGGAAAAATCAGCCCCGATCAGGCGCTCGACGCGTTGGGGCGCAAGCCAGGCAATGAGTCGTAAGCGGAGGAAAGAGCGATGAGCGAAACCAACCTCGACGGAATTGAATCAATTCAAATCGTACGCGCTGACGGGCATTTGACGATATGCGGGGCGAGCCAGCCGCCGGTCGCGATCGACAGCAGCGTGGAACCGCACATCAAGCGCGATGGTGGTCGCGCTGAGATATCGCTGCGATCGCACGCGACCATTCGCCTGCCGGCGGGCGTCTCAGTCGAAGTCGCAGATTGCGCAGGCCATCTGGAGGTCGAAGACCTGGCGACACCGCTCGTGCTTGGCCGCATCGCAGGAAATTTCCAGGCGCGGCGAATCGGGACTCTTACAATTCGCAGCCGAATCGCGGGCGGCGCGCGAATCGAGGGCGCCGGCGCGATTGATGGCGGCGAAGTGGCGGGGAACCTGCGGGTCAGCAATGCGCGTTCGGTTTCATTTTCCAAGGTCGCGGGCAACTTCGAGGGTATTGATATCGAGCTGGTGGCCGCGATCGGCCGTACCGGTGGTGACGCATTCGCGGAACGAGTCGGTGCGCTACGTGCGGATGCTATCGGCGGCAAGCTTTACGCAGAGCGTGCCGGAGAAATCGATGTCGAAACAGTCGGAGGCAAAGCTCGCGTGATCGATGCGACGGGCGCGGTTCGCATCCGCAAGGTCGGCGGCAAGCTGGTGATCCTCGGCGCCGCAGGCGATGTGAAAGTCCAATCGATCGGCGGTCACGCGTCGATTGCCGGCGTGTCCGGCGCAGTGGAGTTGCCCGAAGTCGGTGGCGCGCTCGATCTGCGCGGTCCATTCCCCGCGGGAAAATTCTGGGGCGCACAGAGCCGCGGACGCATCTCGGTCGAACTCGATGCGGAATCATCGCTCGACCTGACCGCCTCGACAGGATGGGGCCGGATTCGCGTCTTCGGCCTGGAGACGGCGAATTTGAAGCGGGCGGATCGCAATCGCGCTCAGGGCGTCATCGGCGCTGAGAAGCCGGAGGCGGAGCGCACGCGGATCGCGCTGGAGACGCGCCACGCGGATATCATCTTCGCGCGCGCAGGCGCGCATGATCGCGACTATTGCTGGTCGGGCCGCGGCGCGCATCGCGGGCGCCGGTTCCCCGGAGCATTCGACGAACTTGGCGAGATTCTTTCCGAAGAATTCGGCGAGAAGATTCCCGCGTTCGTTAACTCGATCCTGGGTGCAGCCGGGCAGTTCGTCGCGAGCAGTGGCGCATGGTCCGGAGGTTTTCTGCGCAGCGCGGCCGAAGACGCGACTCGCAGCGTCCGCGAAGGGATGGCGGAGGCGGAGCGCGCGTTCGGCGATTTGGGCGAAAAGCTGCCGCGCGACATCGCGGACAGCCTCGAGGAATTTGGCCGCCGGCTTTCAGAGATTATCCGGCGCGCTGCGACGGAAGGGCGGGGCAGGACGCGCGAGGGACGCGAGGAAACCCGCGACCGGGTGCGCGAGGCCGCGCGCGAGATGCGCGATTCGATTCGTGCCGCCGTGCGCGAAGCGCGTTCACGCGGCAACGACAGCGGCCGTGACGCCGCGACTGAAGCCGCCGGCGAGCGTCCGTCAGCCACCAGTTCGCAGACTCGGCCATTCACGACGGCTGCTCATCAGGGTGACGTCATGGACATCCTCAATGCGGTCAAAGAGGGCAGGATTCAGCCAGCAGAAGCCGATGAAATGATCGCAGCGTTGATGGAAGTCGAGCGTGCCACGGAGTCGCGCAGCCGCGAACACTAATCGCGCCGCGTGCGGCGATAATCCGATTTGGCCTCCTATGATGTGCCATGCTAGTCTGATGTGCCATGCTAGTCTCTCGAAGTCTGGCATTCCGAGCCTTGCGGCACGTCGTCTCGGAGCGATGCGCATCGTCCAGCGGCGTGATTTGGTAGCATCGATCGAAGCGCCGCTTGCGGACTGCGGGGCGATGCAATGGCGCGGCGGAAAATATCAAAAGAAGATCCGGACCCTTCCGCTGCGTTCGACCTCGTACGCACCTTCATGGACAGTCTCTCGGCGCTCGCCTGGATAAAGGACGGCGGCGGCAAATATGTCTACGTAAACCGCCGCCTCCTGGAAGATTTCAAATCGAAGGAAGCCGATTGGATCGGTACCACCGACGAGGATCATCTCCCCAACCTCGCGAAGTCATACCGCAAAAACGACGAGCTTGTCCTTTCGACCGGCAAACCTCTGCGCACCATCGAGCTCTTCGAACGCGGAAACCGCCACGAGTTCGCGTACTCGCTCAAGTTCCCGGTTCGCAGCGGCGACGAAACGCTGGTCGGCGGAGTCGCAATCGAGATGACCGAAGAGATTCGTGCGCTCGAGGGGCTTCATCTCATTAACCAGACCCTGTTCCGCAACGAGCGGCTGCGCGCGATCGGTGAGTTCGCCGCCGGGGTGGCGCACGATCTAAGCAATGCGCTGAACTCGGTTATGTTCCGCCTCGCGCGCCTGCGCTCGAGTAAGCGGCATGAGATCACGCCGCACCTCGACGCGCTGGAGCGGCTGGTCAACAATGCGGCCGAGCGCGTCCGCAGCATCAACGATTTCGTGCGAACAAATCAGAATCTCGAGGCGCAGGCGATAGATCTGAACCGGCAGATTCGCGACGCAATTGAGATGGTTGAGTTCGTGGTGGTCAAAAGCCCAACCCTTTTCGGAGCGACCACGAGCCTTAATTTGAAGTTATCGGATGACCTTCCGCAGGTTATGGGTTTGCCAGCCGAGGTCCCTCACGTGTTTGCGAACCTGCTCCTGAACGCACGGGAAGCCATGCAGAACGGTGGAACGATCACGCTCGAGGCACGCGCGCACGGAGAATCGGTTACGGTTTCAATCGCGGATGAGGGCCACGGCATTGCCTCCGAGCATCTGGCGAAAGTCTTCGATCCGTTCTTCACCACCAAGCCCAATGGCAGCGGACTGGGTCTTTCGATGGCGCGCGATGTCATGAGCAGGCTGGGCGGCGATATCAAGGCCGCGAACCAGCCGCGCGGCGGAGCGATTTTCATTCTCACTTTTCCGATCTACCAGCGCGAACTCAAGCGCGCCTGAGGTCCTCGCTTAGAAAGGGGAGAGCTGAAGGCTCTGGATCGCTTTAGCTTGACTGCTTCCGGCGGGTCGTACTAATCAGCCTAAGCTCCGGGGGACTGCTTCTGATGGTCAAGCGCATCGTCGTTTCCGCCCTCGCACTGGTTGCCATGGCTACTGGCGCGGCGCGCGCGCAGCTTCCGCCCGACCAGATGACCTCCTACAAACTCTCGGACCCGCAGCCGCATTGGGCATTCATCCTCGATTCGGTGTTCCTCGCTCCGACCGTCAGCAAGGTACATATCGTCGATCTCGACAAGAACAAGCTGCTCGGACAAATCGATGGCGGCTATTTCAGCAACTTCGAAATGGCGCCCGATCATCGCGAGTTCTACATGATCGATACTTTCTATACGCGCGCGTGGCATGGCACGCGCAGCGACGCGGTGTCGATCTTCGATGCGAAGACGCTCCTTTACAAGGGCGAGATTCCGATTCCACCCAAGCGCCTGTTGATCGTGCCGAAAATCAACACGACCGGCGTGACGCCAGACGGCCGCTTCCTGATGGTGGCGAATCTCACGCCGGCAACATCGGTGAGCGTGGTCGATCTGAAGTCGCGCAAGTTCGTAGGTGAAATCGAAACGCCCGGATGCGTGCAGGTGCTGATCGCCGGCAACCGCAAGTTCGCGTCGATGTGCGCCGATGGATCGCTGCTGACAGTGCAGGTCGACGACTCCGGCAAGCTGCTCGCGCGCAAACAATCGAAGCCGTTTTTCGATCCGAGCAAGGATCCGGTCTTTGATCAGCCGGTAGTCGTGGGGACTACCGCCTACTTCGATTCCTATCACGGCCGGATTTACCCGATGGATCTCTCCGGCGACACTGCCCAGGCGCAGCCCGCATGGTCGCTGACTACCGACGACGACCAGAAGGCCAAGTGGCGCCCGGGCGGATGGCTCTCGATCGCGGCGAGCGAGAAGGGCGACCTGCTCTACGTCCTGATGCATCAGGGCGGCGAATGGACCCACAAGCAGCCCGGTAAAGAGGTGTGGGTCTTCGATACCGCGCGCAAGTCGCGGACCGGACGCTTCGCGCTCAAGACGGATGGCTATTCAATTCGCGTCAGCGGCGGCCCCAATCCGATTCTCGAAAGTCTCGCGCTGGTCGAAAGCCAGATCGAATCGTACAGCGCGCCGGACGGAAAGTACCTGGGAGTATATAAGGACGTAGGCAGTTCGTTTCTCGTCTACGGCCCGTAACACCGCTTATGGCTATCGATCCGTCAATTGTCGCAATTGCCTGCGCGACGGTCGCCACCGTCTTCGTCGGTTCCGCGGCGATGAAGTCTGCTGACCTTGATGAATTTCGGGCGGCCGTCGAGAACTACCGTATCGTTCCCGAATGGATCGCCGGGCCGATTGCCCGGATGGTGCCGATTCTCGAAACGGCCGGCGCGGTGGGCCTGATGTTCACGGCGACACGCACGCACGCGGCGATGCTCCTGCTCAGTTTGATTGCGATATTCACCGGCGCGATTGCCTTTAATCTCGCGCGCGGCCGGCGTGATATCGATTGCGGATGTTTTGGTCCGATGATGCGCCAGCGACTAAGCGGATGGTTGATCGTGCGCAATGGCGTGCTCGCGCTGATCGTTGCGATCGCGATTGGTCCCGAGGACGCCCGCGCGCTTGGCGCACTCGACTACGCGACGATAATTCCGGCGGCGGCAGCGCTCGTGATGCTCTATGCCGCCGCCAACTACCTGCTCGCCAACCAGCCCGCGATCGAGGCGCTTCGCGATGCATGATGTGCTCGCAATCTCGCAGGTAGCGCTCTGGGTCGTGGTCGTAGTCCTGGCGGCGACGGTGCTGGCGCTCGCGCGCCAAATCGGAGTGCTGCACGAACGAATCGCGCCGATGGGCGCGCTGACGATCGACAAAGGGCCCAAGGTGGGAGACGCCGCGCCCATTTTCAACCTGTCGGATTTGAGCGGGAGGGTCGTTGCCCTGGGCGGGCCGGGAGCCAACGGCTTCAGCACGATGCTGATGTTCGTGTCGCCGACCTGTCCGGTGTGCAAGAAGCTGCTACCGATAGTGAAATCGATAGCGGAGAGCGAAGCGCGATGGCTCCGCGTCGTGTTCACTAGCGACGGCGACGATACGGATCAGCGCGAATTCGTCGAGCGCTATCGGCTGGGGTCATTTCCGATGGTTCTGTCGAGCGAGTTGGGAATGACGTACCGGGTCGGCAAGCTTCCGTATGCGGTGCTAATCGATGAAGAAGGCCGCGTGCGCGCCAAGGGATTGGTTAACACTCGCGAGCACGTCGAGAG
Source organism: Binataceae bacterium (SeqCode) (assembly GCA_052146355.1). Lineage (GTDB taxonomy): Bacteria > Desulfobacterota > Binatia > Binatales > Binataceae > JAFAHS01. The sequence continues at coordinate 45,659 of JBKQNE010000106.1, forward strand.
CATAATCCAGGCGAAGCAAATGGGCATCGCATCGATTCAGGACTACCTGCGAACGCGACGCCCCGCCACGGCGGCAGGAAACGGAGAGCGAGGCGGGAGCCACCATGGATAAGATCATCGAGGGTCTGACGCGCATGGTCGCACAGCGCACCTCGCGCCGGAGCTTTCTGGCGCGGCTCGGCAAACTAGTCGCGGGCGGGATGATAATTCCGCTGCTGCCCGTCGATCGCGTGGCCGCCTCAGTGCACGCCGCCGATTCGCCAGGCGCGCAGGCATCGCCCGCGCCTAATCCCAACGACGACCAGGCGTGTGACTATTGGAAGTACTGCGCGATCGACGGCTATCTGTGCACGTGTTGCGGCGGCGGCTCGCACGATTGCCCGCCGGGCGCTTCGCCTTCGCCCACTTCATGGGTCGGCACCTGCCGGCATCCGGCGGACGGCAAGGACTATATTGTCAGCTACCGCGATTGTTGCGGGAAAACGCCGTGCGGAAGATGCCTCTGCGCGAACACCGAGGGCGAGATGCCGCTTTATCGCACGCAGCTCGACAGCGACCTTATCTGGTGTTTCGGCGCGCCCACGATGATGTACCACTGCTCGACCGCCGAGATCGTCGGAGTTAAGTGACGCGTTGCGCTTCGCGCGGCTTCTGACTATTGGCGCACTGGTGCTGCTTGAGACCGTGCCGGCACGTGCGCAGGCGCCGGGCGTTTTCCAGCAGCGATGCGCCGTGTGCCATCAGCAGACCGGAGTTGGAATTCCTGGCGTCTACCCTCCGATTGCGGACACGATTGGCGGTTACGTCCGGCTTCCGCAGGGACGCGCATTCCTGATTCATCTGCTGCTGCACGGGATGGATGGTGAGATCACTTCGCAAGGCACCACCTACGAGGGGTTGATGCCACCGGCCGCGGACTTCAGTGACGAAGACCTTGCCGACGCGATCAACTACGTGCTGCAAAGCCTCAACGCGCGCCAATTGCCCACCGGCTTCAAGCCGATCACCCCCCAGGAATTCAAAGCAGCGCGGGCCTACAATCTCACGCCCACCGACGTCCTGCAGGAGCGGGAAAAATTACTCGCAGCGCTCGGAAAGCTATCGCGCGCGGACAGCGCCGGACGATGAGCGCGCGCCTTGGCGCGTGCGCCGCAGCACTCGCAGTCGCGCTTGCGCTCGCGACCAGCGCACGCGCTGAGTCGCCGCAGAACCTGTACATGCTCAATTGCTGGGGATGCCATCGTCCCAACGGCGAAGGAATTCCAGGCACGGCGCCGCCGCTTCATGATGCGGCGGATTTTCTGCGCGTTCCGGGCGGCCGCGAGTACCTGATTCGCGTTCCAGGCGTCGCGCAATCTTCCCTTAACGACGCGGATACGGCGGCGGTGATGAACTGGATAATCGAGAATTTCAGCAAAGATCGCGTGCCCCCGGATTTCAAGCCGTACACCGCGGAGGAGATTCATCAATCGCGCGCGCAGCAGCACCTGCTCGACATCACTGATACACGCAAGGCGCTGGTGCAGAAAATGATCGGACTGAAAATCCGCTCACCATCGGGAGAGTGATCCGGACTCGTTGGGACGCTCGGTCAAGCATTTCCAGACGTAGAGTCAAGTATGACCGATCCTCGATGCGTTACTAGTGTGTTGTCGGTGGTATCGTCACCTCATCGGAGATCAAAATGAATTCATCTCGTAAACTGACGTGGTTGCTTTCGATGATTTTGGCAGGGCCTTTCTGTGCGATTGCCGCGAACGCCCAGGTTCAGGTTTCACAGGCGGTACAGTTCGATGTCTCACCGCCGCTAAGTGAACTGGCGCAGCGCGCCCAGGCGGACGCCGCAGCGTCAGGACAAGAGACGACTATTCTTGCCCGAGTGGCGACGCTTAATAGGCTGCCGGTATCGCAGAGCGCGGTCAGAGGCGATCCGGCGCTTCAGTCGAGCGCAAATATCGCGCAGCGCGCACAGATATCGGGCGGTTTCCAGGGAGTTGGCGTAGGGCTGGGTTCATTCAAGCCTACCTTTACTCCGCCAGATACGACGGGCGCCGCGGGAGCCACCCAATTTGTGGAATGGGTGAACGTCGACCTGTCCGTTTTCAACAAAAGCACCGGCGCTGTGGAGGTGGGCCCCGTTCCGGGTAACACGTTATTTGCGGGATTTGGCGGCGGATGTGAAACTCAGAACGATGGCGACCCGATCGTCGAATATGACAAAGCGGCCGGCCGCTGGGTGCTGAGCCAATTTACTTCTGAGCCGCCGTTTCTTGAATGCGTGGCCGTGTCGACGACCTCGGATGCCACCGGAACTTACAACCGCTATGCCTTCGCGATGGGCTCCAACTTTGCAGACTATCCGCACGTGGGGGTGTGGCCCGACGGCTACTATTTTTCGTTCAACATGTTTGGACCCGACAGCGGTCCGCTACTAGGCGGCCGCGCGTGCGTATTCGATCGGAGTGCGATGCTGGCAGGCCAGCCCGCTGAGCAGGAATGCTTCGATTCCGCGAGCACGTTCGGAATGGTGCCGTCGGATTGGGACGGCGCAACGGCGCCACCGACGGGATCGCCCAACTACTTTGTCCAGTTTGGGTCGTCCGGCGGTTCCAACCTGCTGAATGTGTATAAACTTCACGCGGATTTTACCACACCGGGTAATGCAACGTTTTCCGCGCCGGTGCAGTTGCCTGTCGCGTCGTTCATTCCCGCCTGCGTGGAGACCGAGCCCGGTCCGATCGCGGGAGGTGGTGGCGGGGACCCGGATTCGAACGGGCAGGGATGCATTCCGCAAAAAGGAACCAGCCAGAAGCTCGATGAGCTTTCGGATCGAATGATGTATCGCGCGGCCTACCGCAACTTTGGCGATCACGAGTCACTGGTCGCGACGCATACGGTCTCGCGCTCACCAAGGGCACAAACCGCATCGCGATTAACGGCGCGTCCATTCGATGGTACGAAGTCAGAGGTCTTTCGACCACTCCCACGGTCTTTCAGCAGGGAACCTTTGGTCCCGATCCGAAGTGGCGATGGATGCCAAGCATCGGGATGGACAACGCGGGCGATATTGCCGTCGGCTACAGCGTGTCGAGCCCGAACATGAATCCCGGAATCCGCTTCACTGGGCGGACGCCGAGTGATCCCTCCGGAAAGATGGAGGCCGAAAAGGTGATCCTGCGATCGAAAGGCTCGCAAACGGGCGTGAATCGTTGGGGCGACTACAGCGCCCTTTCGATCGATCCCGCGGACGATTGCACCTTCTGGTACACGACTGAGTACCTGAACCGGACTGCGGGATCTGCGTCCTGGAGCACTTGGATAGCTTCGTTCAAGTTCCCCAATTGCCAGTAACACCGACAATCAGGCGTTAGCGAGAGAGGAGAGCGCCGACCTTGAATCGTCGGCGCTCTCGCTCTTCGACGGAATCAAGCGGTCGGGCGATGACTTGGCCGGCTATTGCGCGGCGGCGGGGACGAATAGAAAAGCGCAGAGAGATTTAAGCGCCTCAAGGACCCTTTCTACAACCTGCTTGTCGCGCGCGTCGGTACCGATCGCCAACCCTTCCATCATGAGGACGATCATTACCGGAACGAGGTCAAAATTCGGGATCCCGCAAGTGGCGGACGTGAATATTCCGCGGAAGGTTTTTTGCACAAATTCGGTGAGCCGCGTATTCACTGCGCGAATCGAATCGCGCAGGTAAGCATCGGTGCGGCTGGCGATCATCAGCTCCAGCCACGCCTGGTACAACGGCCCGTTGGCCATCTCCCAGATTAAATCAATCGCCACGGACTGACGATCAGCCTGGCCGGAGTTCTGCTCGACGCGTTCGCGCATTTCGCCGAACATCAACTCGAACAGATGCTCGACGGCCTTGGTCAGTAATTCCTCTTTGGTAGGGAAATGGTAAAGCTGTGCGCCGCGCGAAAGTCCCGCGCGTTCGGCGATTTCGGAGCCGGTGGTATTCGCGTAGCCGCGTTCGATTAGACAAAGGATTGCGGCATCGAGCAGTCGCCGCCGGGTCTCCGCACTCTTTTCGTCCTGTTTTAGCCGTGGCTTGACGTTACTGCGCAGACTGGAAGCGTCCATAAATACTTCTTAATCGAGGAATAGGGCGTACTGGAACAAGTAATCGCGTTATAACGATCATCGATGTATCCGAGAACTGGCGGAATTTCAATCCGTATTCGCGGCTGCGCGGAGTTTACTTGAGGGAAACGTAGGACAGATCGTAACCGAAAGCGCCCGGTCCCACTGATTTCAGCGCCGCTGCCGTCCGCAGCAGCGGCGACGCAGGCAGGCCGACGACCGTGACGCGCAGCCCCGGCCTTAGAATATCGGTACTGACGGGAGTACCCGTTTCGGTTTCGATGAGAGTGATCAGGTCCGGGACGGTCAACGCGACCTGGTCGCCGAAGCGCAGCACCAGGTACTCGTTCTTGAACGCAATCTCTGCCCCGCGGCCGCGATCGTCGTCCACTCCTTCGATCCGTACCGTTCCCCAATCGTGCCCCGCGCGGAACTGTCTTTCGACATCGACGATCTTGCCCGTGACGAACCGTTTTCCCTCCGCCGCCTCGACGATCGCCGCGATGGGATCGCGACGAGCCGCGCGCGCCGACTCTACGGCGCGTCCGATTCGCAGTGCCAGTGAGATCGAACCGCGGACCAGCGTCCGCCGTAGTGACTCCTGGTCAAACGCCGAGGTGAGGTAGATAAGCCCGCCTTCCGCGGCACAGATTCTTCGTACCACGCGCTCAAACCGGATGCCCCGCGTCTCGTGCGCCGAGTGCGACCGCATCGAAGCGTCGTCCTTGGGAATTCCCGCCGAAAGCAGACCGCGATCGCCGCTCAGCGCACGCGGGAGTCCGTGGGTCGTTCCGTAAATGGCGAAGGTGGTCATCTGAAGCTCGGGGAATGCCCGGCCCATGCCATCGCCATCGAGCATCGGTAAACCGGCCTCGGCTGCAAGCAGCAGCGGAAAGATACATTGCAAGCCGCCGATCTCGCCGGCAAAGAATGCGCTCACGCGACCGCAAAGAGCAGCTTTCACGGATTCCAAACCCGCATGAAGCGCGATCAGGCTCGGCGGCTTTTCCAGGCATACCAGCGGCGCGCCGACGGCCGCCGGCGTGATCGCAAACGACTCGGGGTCCATCTCATCGACGTCGATCACGGGAATTGCGGAATCGTCGGCGAGGAGCCGGCGCGCGACGAGCTGGCCGTAGTAGGAATTTCCCCCGCCGCCGCATCCCAGCACCGTCGAGCCGAGAGTGAACGCGCTGATGTCGCGGCGCCGTATCTCGAAACTCATGATGTCGGCTCCTCGATATCGCCGACCGCGCGCGCACGGACTCTGAGCGCGTCGCCGGCCAGATATGACAGCGCGGCGTCTTCCAATTCGACGGTGATGATGGAAGCCGGAGATGCGCCGGCGGTCGCGGCACGACGATGGGCTTCGCGCTCGGCGCGAAGTAGAGCTTCCTGCCGCGAAATCGCGGCGGAGGAAAATGTCAGGTCAGCTTCGCCGCCAACTTGCGCCATCGCAGCCCCATACGCATTCGCGACATCAGCGTGTGCGGGACGCACCACTTCGCGGCCGAGCCCGCGCAGCAGCTCCTCGATAAGTGGTGCTCCACCGCCGACCAGGATTATCGGGAAGTGCTGGCCAAGGCGTTCGTAGTTCTCGAGCAGCCGCGACAACGTAGCGCGCAGGTAACTATCGACGCGCGCCACGATGCCGGCATCGACGTGTTTGATGCGCGATCTTTCGCCGAGATCGATTCTTCCGGCGGCGACGGCGACGTCGGTAAGTGTCAGCGTCGCGCCGCCGAATACCATCGCCTCTTCAGTAAGCCGGAAGCCGACGCTGCGGGGACCGACCGCGCCGGTGGCTGCGTCAATCAGGCTGCCGCCGCCGATTCCGATCGAGCATAGGTCCGGCATTCGGAAATTGGTGCGAACCCCCGCGACGGCAAGATCCAGTCCCGCCGGCTGTGGATAGCCCAGGTGCACCACTCCTGCGTCGGTGGTGGTACCGCCGACGTCGAGCACGATCGCTTCGCGCGCTGATGCGAGCATCGCCGCGCCGCGCAGGCTGTTGGTCGGTCCCGAAGCGACCGTGAAAATCGGCGCCTCGGAAGCGCGCGGTCCGTGCGCTACGGTGCCATCGTTTTGGCTGATGAAAAGATTGGCAGGCACCGCGGCCTGGTACGCGGCGAGCGTGCGCGTGGCCAGCGGACGAAGCATCGCGTTCAGCAGCGTTGCGTTTTCGCGCTCCAGAATTCCGAACCGGCCGATGCGATGCGACAGCGAGACCTGCAGATTCGGATTGTCCTCGACTAACCACTCGGCGGCGCGCGTTTCATCCTCCGGATAGGAAGTCCCGAAGACCGCCGTCACCGCGACCTGGGTCACATCGCTCGCCGCGAGTTGCCGCGCGATCTGCCTGATCTCCTCGCGGTTCAGTTCCCCGATCGGGCGACCGTCATATTCGCGTCCGCCGCTAACGAAGTGGCTCTGGTTGCGCACGGAGCTTTGCAGATCCGGGGGCCATTCGGTCATCGGCGGCAGCGATTCCGATACCGGCTTGCCAAGCCGAATCGCGGCGGCGGATGCGAGATCGCGCCGTTCGATGAGCGCGTTGGTGAAGGCCGTGGTGCCGATATGCACGCGCCGGGCGAGCGCGGCATCCGGGAGCCCGGCCAGAGCGGCGACGATGCCGCTATGCACATCCGGCGTGGTGGGAACTTTAGTCCACGCCACGATCTGCCCGTCGCGGACCAGGACCGCATCGGTATTGGTGCCGCCAACATCGATTCCCGCTACGATTTTCATCCGAGCCTCGCTTCCATTTAACAGATGAGGTCCCGTTTGCCGAAGCGCCCATGGCCAACACTCATTTCTGGAGTAGGGCCGGCGGCCCGACGGCCTGACACCGGCAATCGCACATCACACCGTGTGGATGGTTTCGCCGTCTGCGCGGAATTTACAATATCTGTAACTGATCGCGGCCGACCGCTGTTTGCTTGCCGCGAGACTGCTGGGGGCGGGCGAGCCGCCCGCCGCTACTCAGGAGTCAGGGTAGGATGATTATCGGAGCGGTGCTTCGTTAATGAACCGCAGTGTGTCGTCGAGATTGACGATGCCGGCGTCGGAGCCGAGACCTTGCGCGACCAATGCCGCGGCGGCGTTGCCTAGTTTCATGCATTGCGCGGGAGTCCAGCCGAGCAGAAGGCCGCGAATGAATCCCGCGCAGTAGGCATCGCCGCATCCTGACGCGTCGATCACCTTGATGGTGTGAGCGGCGAGATGGATTGTTTCGCGCGCGGTTACGAGCAGGCTCCCGTCGCCGCCCATCGTCAGAACCACGCCAGGCGCGCCGCTGGCCAGCAGACGCCCGGCGGCATCTTCGGCGGTTTTCGCATCGGTCAATCGGCATGCCTGCTCTGCGTTCGGCATGGACCAATCGACGAAGGCCAACGCGGACGCGAGGATCGAGAGCATTTTCGGAGAGCCCTCGCCGAGCATATCCATCGTGGTCGTGGCGCCACGTTCGCGGGCGCGCCTGAGAATAGTCATCGCGCCGTCACGCCCGAGTCCGCGCATCACATCGTTGCCGCCCATGTGCAGATGCGCCGCGCGATCGATCAGCGGCCATGGCACATCGTCGATGGTGAAAGCGAGATTCGCGCCCGGCAGATGAAGCGCCGGACGGTCACCATTGGGGCGAATCGGCAGGATGCTGGTGGAAGTTGCGGCTCCGCGCTTGCGAACGATGTAGCCCGTGTCGACTCCGTAGCTGCCGAGCATGCGCACGAGCAGATCGCCCGATGTGTCGTCGCCGACCCGCCGACGCTTGCGACCGCGAGCCCCAGTTTGGCCAATCCTGCCGCGGTGCCCGCAGCGGAGCCTGCCGGTGCAAAGCGAATTTCGTCGAGTAACGTGGCGCCCTGGCCTTCAGGAATGTGAGTGACTGGCCGGGCGAGGATGTCGAGGACGTGGACGCCCAGCGCCACGACCGGTCCGGTCATGCGCGACGCGCCTCGGGCCTCGCGACTGAATTCTTGCGCGCGATCTCGCGGTCCTGGCGCGCGATCACCGCGGCGACCAGTTGCGTGACGATCGGCTTGGGCAGCGTGGTTATCGGCTTGCCGGTCGCGAGCGCGTGCGCATAGACAGTCGCGATTTTCTCGAGCAGCTCGACGTAGGTGAAGGTCGTTTCGAGATCGAGCCCGACGCACATCGCGCCGTGATTCTGGATCAGATAGCAGTGGCATCGATTCGCGAGCTTCTTCGCAACGCCGTCGTGCAGCTCGCGCGTGCCCGAGAGCGCATAAGGAACCACATCGATGATATCGCCGATCGCGAGCGTGACTTCATCGAACAGCGGCGGAATCGGCAGGTTCAGCACGCTGATGGAACTGGCGAATGTCTGATGCGTATGGATGACGGCGTTGACGTCGCCGCGCACGGTGTACGCGGCGATATGCATGGGCGTTTCGATCGACGGCTTGTGTGCGGCTTCGATGGGATGCAGGTCGAAGTCGACGATGCAGATGTCGTCGGGCGTCATCAGGTCGTAGCGCATCCGCGTCGGCGTGACCGCAACGGCCTCTTCGCCTTCGATCAGCATCGAGACATTGCCGGCGGTGCCGGACTTCGATCCGAAGTAACCTTCCTCGGACAGTTTCCGGCTGATGCTGAGGACTTCGCGCTTGTAGTCGTCGTAGCGGCTCATCTTCGCGTCGTGGTTCCCTATGTATAGCAGGGCATTCGAAAAGCCGGTAACCAGCTGAGAGGTCGCTACATAAATATGTTAGACGCCGCGATAGAGCTATAGGTCCAGGAGGGGTGGGCAAGACCACGTAACCCAATGGCTATCTCAGCGTGGATCTCGCGATGGTTCCGGGGCAAAACCCCCGGCTCCGTTCCGCCCGCCGCGGACGATTCGGGCGGGATGGCGGAACTGGCCAGGCTGGCGGATCAAGCCCGGGAACTAATCGATGCTTCCGGGGTGGATCAGGGCGAGAAAGCGATGTGGACGGCCGACGTCGGCGAGGCCTATTACAGCGCGCTGGCCGCATCGGAATTGGTCACCCGAGGTTCCGGGGCGGCCCCGGCTGAATCCGTACGGGCGATACTGGCAAGCGCGGCCAGCCGGGCCGGTCAGGTGGCCAGCGAACTCCGAACGCTGGGCGCCGAGGGCGCGGCGGTAGCGGCGGCCTTCGAGACGCTGCGAGCCAGGCTCGAAAAGACCTTCGGCGATTCCGCCCCGCCCGCATCTTCGACGCCACCCACAGCGCGAGTCGCCAAAATCAGTGACGAAGAATTCAGGCTTTTGTGCTCGGTATGCGGACAGCCGGCCGCGGGGTTTCGGATCGGCGAGAACTCCCTGAGCAAGGCCCCCGTGCTCATTTACGCAGGACCGGCCAAGCGCGCGCTGCTGGCGAGAAGCGAAGCGGAGCCGATTTTCGCGATGCTAGCGGATGACGCGATCGCCGCCGTTCACCAGCGCGTCCAGGCGGATGTGATGATGGAGGAAGGGCTCGATGTCTACTGTCCCTCCTGCGATCGCATTTACTGTCGCGCCCACTACGCCGTTACCGAGGAATGGGACGCCGGCTTCTACGACTGCGCGCGCGGCACCTGCCCCTTCGGCCACACGCGAATAATCGACGATTGACGAATCGCAGCCGATAGTCGCTGCAAGACAGCTGGCGAGGTCAGCCGGGCGCCGGGACGCTCTTGTGCCGCCGCAGCAGGGCGCTGGAGAGAACGGCGAGAGCCACCGCGATCACGGTCAGCACGGCGCCCAACCATAGATAGGTCTCGATTTCCGTTCCAAACAGCGCCGCGAGCCCCAGAAAAACACTCACCCAGATAAAGCTGCTATCGAAATGGAGCCCGGCCAGGAAGCACGTCACTGCGAGCAGAATCAGAACCACCAGCGCCACCGCATTACCGGAAAGCTGCCCCCGCTCGTGCTGAAGAAACACGATACGCACCGCGAAGATCGGGACCAGCCAGTGCATCGCCTGCCGCAGCAAAAGCTTCCACAACGCGACCTCTTGCGCACGCCCGCCGGCGAGTTCGTGCCATACGCATGCGATGCCGAAAATCGGAAACATCGCGCTCCAGTACCATCGCGCCTTGTCGATTGAAAAATTCGACAGAAAGAGCCCAATCATCACCAGCAGACCAAGCGCGCCTACGATCAAAGCGCGGCGCAGCATCACGGCTTCAAAACGGACGGCGATTGCAGCCAGCCGATCGGGCGCCGGCGGTGGAGATGCCGGGGTCGCGGAAGCCGAGGAGTCTTCTACAGGCATAGACGATCGATGATTTCAGCTTTCTCCGGCGGCAGCCAGTCAGGAAGGATCACCACCAGGACATCAAGTCAGGACTTTCTTCCCGGTGGCCTTGTGCTGGGTGGATCCTGTCCCGCGATCAGTGACGGCGTGCTGTTTTCGGAACGCTAGTGGAGCCGCAGCCGTTGACGGCGCATCCCTCGGAAAGACCGGACTTCTCCAGATAACGCTGATGATATTCCTCGGCGCGATAAAACTTTGCGGCGGGTGTGATCTCGGTGACGATCGGCCGCCCAAAGTGTCCCGACTCATCGAGGCGTTTCTTCGATGCTTCCGCGGCCGCACGTTGCGCCTCAGTATGAAAGAAAATGACGGATCGATACTGCGTGCCGATATCGACCCCTTGCCGGTTGAGGGTGGTGGGATCGTGGATCTGCCAGAAGACATTCAGCAGATCATCATATGAGACCCCGTCCGCATCGTACTCGACCAGGACTACCTCGGCGTGGCCGGTCCGGCTGGAGCAGACCATCCTGTATGTCGGGTCCGGCACCGTTCCGCCGCTGTAACCAACCGCAACGTCGACGACACCATCAACATGCCGGAACGCCTCCTCGATACTCCAGAAGCATCCCGCACCAAAAATCGCTTGCTCAATCCTCATCGTTTGTCACCACCGGCCAGGCTCGTGGCTTCACGCCTGAGAGCCTGCGTCTCGTTCTTATAGTGGGACTTGCCGCCGTCTCTCAAGCCGAATTTGCATCCTAAGAAGATCATATTTGCAGGAGCAAAGCTCGACTCAAGCCGGCAAGAACCTACTAAATCGAAAACTGCAGCGCCTCGCGCCCATGGACGGCTATCTGCGAACGCTTCAAAAGATCGGCGAGCGTGGTCGAGTCGAGAATCTTCGCGGTAGCCTCGCGGACGTCGAGCATCAGCAGCCGAACTCCGCAAGTGCGTTCATCGTGGCATTCGTCGCATTTTCGATACGCGGTCTTGCTCGCGCATGGCAGAGGAGCAAGCGGGCCTTCGATCGCGCGCAATACCTGGCCGACCGAAATTTGCGACGGCGATTTGGCCAGAAAATATCCGCCGCCGCGCCCTTTGCGGCTGTCGAGCAGGCGATGGTTCTTCAGCTCCAGCAGGATGAGTTCCAGAAAGCTGCGCGGGATGTGTTCGCGCGCAGCGATGTCCGCGATAAGAATGGGGCCCTTACCGTATTCCTCGGCGAGTACGGTCAGCGCCTTGAGCGCATACTTCGACTTTTGCGAAATCATCTCGGCGATCGCCAATTCAAGGTCGTACCTTCCGCTGTCCTGTTTGTCAATTTACCCGATAGGGCGCATTGCCATTGACGAATTTTCGTAGGTCGCAGGGAGGCTTTGACGAGAAAGATCCAAGCCTTCGAAGAGTTTTCTGTTGCCTGATAAGCCAAGTGTGTCGATTGCTTTTTATTTATATCATACAAAGTCATCAGGAACTACGCGGTTGGAAAATCCTGCCTTGAATTCCAGTGGACTGCGCCATCGGATAGCGGATGGCGCGCGGACTATCGCGATCGTCGGCGGTGGTGCAAGCGGCGTTGTGGTGGCAGTCGATCTGCTGCGAGAAGCGCGCGACCCGTTGACGATCAGAATTATTGAGCCGCGCGAACAGCTCGGACTGGGCGTCGCCTACTCAACGCCGTTCAAGTCGCGCGTGCTGAATGTGCCCGCTGGCGACATGAGCGCATTTCCCGATGCACCGGCGCACTTTCTCGAATGGCTTCGCGCCAACGGCCGGCCCGACATGAGTCCGGCCTCTTTTGCGCGTCGCTCCGACTATGGCGCCTACCTTCATGCGACGCTTGCGGAAGCGAAGCGGCTGGCGCGGCCGGGAGTGACCGTCGAGCACGTTCGTGCGAAAGCCACGCGTTTGTCCCAACTCGGCGACAGCTTTGAAATCGCGACCGATCGCGGCGATCTCATCACCGCAGATGGCGTCGTCATCGCGCTCGGAAACTCGCCATCGGGAAATCCCCTGCCTCCCGGGAGCTCGGAATCATTCAGTGCATGGTCGCCGGACGCGGTGCGTGGGCTCCCCCGCGATGCGACCGTGGTGTTGATCGGCGCGGGGCTCACTGCCATTGACGTGTGCCTTGCGCTGAACGAAATCGGCCATCGCGGTCCTGTCTACCTGGTGTCGCGCCGCGGACTGTTGCCGCGGGTTCATGCGCCCAACGCCCCGCGCACGCCCTGGACGCCCGGTGAACGATCCAGAAACTCGCTGCGGGCGCTGTATTCGGAGATAACGCGATCGGCCCGGAACGATCTCGCTGAGGGCCGCACCTGGCATGGACGAATAGACGCGCTCCGGCCGCATACGCAGGATATCTGGCGCGGATTGTCGCTCGCCGAGAAGCGCAGATTTTTTCGCCACGTGCGCCCGTACTGGGACGTGCATCGCCATCGAATGGCGCCTGAGGTGCACGAAACAATCGATGCGATGCGATCGCGAAATCAATTGCACATAGTCGCCGGACGAATCCTGTCGGCGACCGCAAATGGTCGCGGCGGCACGGAGGTCCGAATTTCCGGACGGGGTAGTGCCGGCGAAATTTCAGTTGCCGCCGACCGTTTGATCAACTGCACCGGTCCCGAATCCGATTCGCGCAGGTTTCAGGCGCCACTCATCGCGCAAATGGTCGCCGACGGATTGGCGCATTACGATCCCCTGTACCTCGGCATCGACACAACGAAAGATGGCGTGTTGATCAGAAAAGACGCAGCCGTGCTCCCGCGAGTGTTTGCGATCGGCCCGCTGCTGAAGGGCGCCTTGTGGGAGTCGATCGCGATGCCGGAGATTCGCAATCAAGCCGCCGCGCTCGCGAAACATCTGCTTCCTTCGCGCGAGACCGCGACGCCGGCGCCATAGTCCAGCTCTCAATCGCGATAGAAAGGCTTGTCGCCGGCGATCGTTACGCGATGGCCGTAGCGGCGATGCGGGTAGTAGTCCCACAGCGCGAGATGCTGCGTGCATCGATTGTCCCAGAAGGCGATGGAATTCGGCTGCCAATGGAACCGGCATTGAAATTCGGGATTCTCGATGTGCCGAAACAGCATCTGCAGAATTGCGTCGCTCTCCGGCTTGCTTAACTGAACGATTCGCGTCGTGAACAGGCGATTGACGAACAGCGCCTTGCGCCCGGTAATCGGATGCGTCCGCACTACCGGATGCTCGGCGCGCGGAAATTCGGCATCGCGCACCGCGGCGCGTCCTTCGTAGTTGCGCGCGCCGTCATGGATCGCGGTCAGCTCGCCGAGGAAGTGCCGCATCGAATCCGACAGCGCATCGTAAGCCGCATACATGCTGGCAAACAGGGTGTCGCCGCCGATCGGCGGCACTTCTTTTATGTAGAGCACGGACCCCATCGGCGGTTCCGAATCGCAGGAGACATCGGAGTGCCATTCTTCGCCGGCGATGCTCTCGGAGTTTTCGTCTGCCTTGATGATGACGATTTCAGGATGTCCCTCAAGCGTACCGAGCGGCGCAGGATGAATATGCAGCGTGCCGAAGTGGCGGCCAAAGGCCTTGTGCTGCGTGGGTGTCAGATTCTGATCGCGAAAGAAGATGACGAGATTGTTCAGCAGCGCCGCATGAATCTTCTGAAACTCCTCGTCACCAAGCGGATGCGAAAGGTCGACGCCCCCGATCTCGGCGCCAATGAATGGCGTCAGTTTGCGGATTGAGAACGTGTCATTCATCTGGTTCTTTCCGCGATCACGTTGTCGGTGTCTGCCGACGTACCGATTGGACGCCAAGTGGGGCCATGCCGGGAACTGCGCGTTCCCACCGACGCCAGTCCCGGCGGCCACACGGCGTCCGGTGCGCGAACCCTCATCGAGCTGCGGCGACAAACTCAGGCGTTCAGGACCAGTTTGCCGGTCGATTGGCGAGACTCCATGAAGCGATGCGCCTCGGCGGCCTCGGCGAGAGGGAACTTTCTGCCCACCAGCAGCTTCAACTTCCCTTCAGCGATCAGCCGGAACGACGCCTCAATACCGTGACGCATTACATCGGGTACCATAGCGACCGTATAGAGCACGAACCCGCTGACCTTGAGCGATTTCTGGAAGAGCTGGAACAGGTTGAGAGGCTCCGGTGGTCCCCCGGCGCGTCCGTAGAGAATGAGATGCCCAAACGGAGCGAGGCAGGTCAGACCTTTTTCCATCGTCGTCGCGCCGACCGCATCGAGAATCAAATCGGCACCGCGGCCGTTGGTCAGCCGGTTGGTTTCTTCCGCGAAATCCTGCTTCGCGTAGTTGATCACGTCGTCGGCGCCATACTGTTTGGCCAGCGCCGCTTTCAAATCGCTCGACACCGTTCCGATCACGCGGGCGCCGGCCGCCTTCGCGATCTGGATCGCGACGATACCGACTCCGCCCGCCGCGGAATGAACGAGCACGGTCTGGCCCGGCCCCGTGTTATGCGAGGTATGCAGCATGTGCCAGGCGGTAAGCACCTGAACGGGGAAGGCCGCGCCTTCATCGAACGTGAGCGAGTCGGGAATCGGAATCACCTGGTTGGCCGGGGCCAGCGCATACTCGGCATAGGTGCGGCTGCCGAGCGCCGTGACGCGCGCGCCGGACTTGAAATTCGACACGCCCTCGCCGACCGCTTCAATTTCGCCGGCGGCCTCCAGGCCGGGCACATCGGGGAGCTTCGGTTGCATCAGGTATTGGCCTTGCCGAAACAACGTATCGGCAAAGTTGATTCCCGCCGATCGAACTCTGATCAGAACCATGCCAGGCTTTACCTCGGGTTTCGGCACCTCACCGATGTGCAGTACCTCGGGTCCTCCCAGCTTGTCGAAAACCACGGCTTTCATTTTTTACTGGCCTCGCTTTTCGTCCGTTAGTATACAGTTGCAATATGCAACTTAGGCGTGCTTCGTATTATGGTGCAAGCTGTCGTCGATCGTACATCGACCGCTCTTTTGCAGGAGGGACATCTTCGCCCGGCGGTCGCCGCTCGACTTGTACAACACGTCCATCAACTCAGTAGACTACAATATGACTGTTTCTCTGAAACGGGCATCGCGACGCGTTACGGATAGCAGGCGGACAGGAGGCTTCGATGCCACATTGGTATGAAGATAATTCGCAATCCATCGGCCACACACCGCTGGTGCGACTCAACCGCGTGGTCGATGGAGCGCCGGCGACGGTGCTTGGCAAGGTCGAGGGGCGCAACCCTGCCTATTCCGTCAAATGCCGAATCGGCGCCGCGCTAGTGTGGGATGCTGAAAAGCGTGGGCTGCTGGGTCCCGGCAAGGAACTGGTGGAACCGACCAGCGGCAACACCGGAATTGCGCTCGCGTTCGTCGCCGCGGCCCGCAACATTCCGCTCACCCTGACGATGCCCGAAACGATGAGCCTGGAGCGGCGCAAATTGCTGATCGCCTATGGCGCCAACCTGGTATTGACCGAAGGCGCGCGCGGGATGAGCGGGGCGATCGCGAAGGCGGAAGAAATCGCCGCATCGGCGCCCGATCGCTACGTACTCCTGCAGCAGTTCAAGAACCCCGCGAATCCCGCTATTCACGAGGCGACCACCGGGCCCGAAATATGGAACGACACCGAGGGCGCGATCGATATCTTCGTCTCGGGCGTGGGCACCGGCGGGACCATCACCGGCGTTTCACGTTACATCAAGCACACCAAGGGCAAGCCGATCATCTCGGTTGCGGTCGAGCCCGAGGCGAGCCCGGTTCTGACGCAGAAGCGCGCGGGCCAGCCGTTGAAGCCGGGTCCGCACAAGATTCAAGGCATCGGCGCGGGCTTCGTGCCGGACGTTCTCGATCTATCGCTGGTCGATGAGATCGAACAGGTCAGCAACGACGAGGCGATTCACTACGCGCTGCGGCTTACGCGCGAAGAGGGCATTCTGTCCGGCATTTCATGCGGCGCCGCCGTCGCGGTGGCGGTGCGCCTCGCCAGGCGGCCGTCGAATGCAGGCAAAACGATCGTCGTAATACTGCCCGACTCCGGCGAGCGCTACCTGAGCACGACGCTGTTCGAGGGCGTTCTCGATGGGAAAGTGGCATGAGCGCGCACCCCAGGGAAAACGAAAGCAAGCCGGGTGCACAGTGGGACCTCGATCGCATCGTCGCCGAGCTGCGGACCTCGCGCGGAAAATCGCATCAGGATCGCAAACGAAACGGCGCCGTCATCGAAATGCCGTCGCGTGACGCGCTGCGTGAAATACTCGATGGATTGTTCGCCGCGCTCTTCCCCACGCACTTTGGCCTGCCGGACCTCAGCGACGAGGGGATAGACTATTTCGTCGGGCACAAGCTCGATGCGACCTTGCGCTCTCTCCTTCAGCAGGTGAAGCGCGAACTGCAATTTGCCTCATCGCAAAGCGAAGCGGATCGCGCGGCGCGCGCATTCGAAATCACCCGCGCATTTGCCAGCCGCCTGCCGCACGTCCGCGCGCTCCTGGAAAGCGATATCCAGGCGGCTTATCAGGGCGACCCCGCCGCGCGCAGCATCGAGGAGGTGCGGTTCTGCTATCCGGGCATCACCGGCATCACGCATCATCGGCTCGCACATGAACTCTACCGGCTTGAGCTGCCGCTAATGGCGCGGATGATCGCGGAACTCGCGCATTCGGCCACGGGAATCGACATCCACCCGGGAGCGGAGATAGCCGGGAGCTTTTTTATCGACCACGGAACGGGCGTCGTTATTGGCGAAACGGCGAGAATCGGGCAGCGCGTACGCCTCTACCAGGCGGTCACACTCGGCGCGAAGCGATTTCCGGTCGGCGAGGACGGCGTGCTGGTCAAGGGCGTGCCGCGCCACCCCATCGTTGAAGACGATGTAGTCATCTACGCCGGCGCGACTATCCTGGGCCGCGTCACAATCGGGCGCGGTTCGACTATCGGCGGAAACGTATGGCTCACGCGCGATGTCCCGCCAGGCAGCAATGTCGCCCAGGTGCAGGCGCGCAGTGAGGCGTTCGATGGGGGCGGCGGAATCTGACCGAATAGCAGCAACAAAGGATACGGATTCGAATTTTGCGGTCGGCTAGCCAATCCATCCGAGCAGGATGGCGCCAAGTGTCCCGGTTCCCATCAGCACCCAGAGAATTAAGCCCTGGATCAATGGACGCCGGCCGACCACCCGCAGTGCGGTCCGGCTGAGTCCCGAGCCGATCAGAAAGAGCGTGACCACCAATGACCGCTGAGCGCCGATGAACACGATGTGCCCGGCCGGCTTCAGTGAGGGTATCCACGTCACCAATGCCGCCGCGGCAAGGAAGCCCAGGATGAACCAGGGCCGTCTGGCTTTGCCTGCGCCCGCGCCGCCCGCTGCGCGATTCCACACCATTCCGATCGCGAGCGTCACCGGAACGATCCACAGCGCGCGCGTAAGTTTGATGGTGGTAGCTATTTCGAGCGCGCGAGCGCCGTATTGCATCGCCGCTCCGACGACGGAACTCGTGTCGTGTATCGCAAGCGCGCTCCACACCCCGAATTGCGCCTGGTCGAGGCCGAGGTGATGTCCAATCCAGGGAAATATGAACAAGGCGACCGCATTCAGAAAAAATACCGTTGCTAGCGCGACCGATACTTCGTGGCTCTTTGCGCGAATCACCGGTGCAACCGCCGCGATCGCACTTCCACCGCAGATCGCAGTCCCTACCGTCACCAGCAACGAAGTGTCGCGTTCGGTCCGGATCAATCTTCCCAGCGTCAGGCCGGCGGTGACCGTGACCGTGATGCCGATGACCGTATAGAAAAAGCCGTGCACCCCCGCGCGCGCCACTTCCGCCAGATTCATTCCCGCGCCCAGGCCGACGACCGATATTTGCAGCAACGGCGTGACGACGCGCGCCGTGGCCAGGGGAAAGGGGTTTCCCACTATCAGTGCGATCGCGATGCCGAGCATGAGCGCGAACCCCGGCGAGAAGAACGGCAGTAGCGTTGCAAATGCCGCGACGGCGAACGCGAGCCGCGCCGCCACGCTGGCGCTGTTTTCGGAAGTAAATTCCTCTCGCCAATCCGCACGAGCAGATTTCACATCCACCTTTTCACCCGCTGTCCCCATCATCGCCGGGCTCGCGTTCGCCCGTTCAGCGCTCCGACCTGCGCTTCGAGCCGCTCGCGCAGCCGCGAACAGATCATGTCGCACAGCTCGAATACCATCTCGTCCGCGATTGAATAGTAGGCACTGTTGCCCTGCTGTCTCCGCTCGACCAGCCCGGCATCCTGCAGGACCCTCAGGTGCTTGCTGACGTTCGGCTGCGTCGACCCTATCGTTTCGCCGAGCGCCGAGACGCTCCGCTCTCCCGTTTCGAGTTGCTGGAGGATGCGCAGACGCAGCGGTTCGCCCATCGCGCGGAAGCGCACGGCCACCAGCTCCAGCGCTTCCGGAGTCATCGAGCGCGGCGCTTCCCGCCCCCGGCGGTTGATTGCTCTTGCCTTCATAACTAATTAGTTATATGAGGATAGAGTAACGAGTCAAGCCGGAGCGCGCGTGTCAGCGGCGCGCAAGGAGGCAGCCATGTTCTTTCGTGAACTCAACCGGGGCCAGTGCAAGACCTACCTGCTGGGCTGCGAACGGACCCGGCGCGCGGCGTTGATTGATCCGCTCAGGGAAAACACCGGCCGCTACATCGCGGTCGCCGCCTACCATGGCTTCCGCATCGAGTACGCGATCGATACCCACACTCATGCCGACCATCGCAGCGGCACCTGGGATGTTGCCGGCCTGACCGATGCGAAAGTCGTTATGGAACGGCACGCGCCGGCGCCGAATATCGACCTCCACGTTTCCCATGGCGATGTTCTCGAAGTCGGGGATCTGCGCCTGAAAATCCTGTTCACACCGGGCCACACCCCCGACGGAATCAGCATCCACACCGAGGGACGCGTGTTCACCGGCGACACGCTTCTTATTGGCGGAACCGGACGCGCGGACTTTGCAGGTGGCGACGCCGCAAAACAATACGACGCAATCACCGATATTCTGTTCTCGCTCCCCGGCGATACCCTGGTTTTTCCGGCGCACGACTATCGCGGCAATCAATGCTCGACGGTCGAAAAGGAAAGGGCCTCCAATCCTCGTGTCGCCGGCCGTTCGCGCGACGAATACATCCGCATCATGAACGGCCTGCGCCTCTCGCTGCCTGACAAGATTCAGGAATCGCTACAGGCCAACCAGTCCGCGATCGACGACGACTCGCTGAAGTTTCCGGACGTCAGTCAGCTCGGGACCGTTCGCCAAACAACCGCTGCCGAATTGCAGGCCCGCGTCATAGGCGGAAACCCGCCGCTCATTCTCGACGTGCGCGAGGAAGGCGAGTACCAGGGCGAACTTGGCCACATTTGCGGGAGCCGCCTGATTCCGCTCAAGACCCTGCCGCAACGAGCGGGCGAACTTGAAGACCTGAAGAATCGCGAAATTGTCGTTGTATGCCGCGCCGGCGTGCGAAGCAGCACCGGCGCCGCCATTCTCACCGCGCTCGGCTTCGATCAGGTGAGCAATCTCAGAGGCGGGATGCTCGAATGGAACGAGGCGGGCCTGCCGGTCGAGCACTGAAGGTAATGCATAACTTCACGCCCATCGCGTCGCTCGCAGGCGGAGTCCTCATCGGCCTGAGCGCATCGGCGATGCTGCTGATGAACGGCAAGATCGCAGGTATCAGCGGCATCGTCGCCGGCATCCTGAGACCCGTGAAAGATGACACCCTCTGGAAGTCATGCTTTGTGGCAGGCTTGCTGGCCGGCGGCGCGCTGCTGAAAATCTTTCTCCCAGGTGCTTACGATTTCGGCGTGGTGCGCCGGTTCGGCATGCTCGTGGTCGCCGGCCTTTTGGTCGGCTTCGGCACGCGGCTCGGCAACGGATGCACCAGCGGTCACGGCGTATGCGGTATCAGCCGGCTCTCGCCTCGCTCGATGGTGGCGACCGCAACTTTCATCGCGACCGGCGCGATCATCGTATACCTCGTCAATCACGTCATGGCTGGCTGATTATGAAGACCGCGCTGACCTCGTTCATTTCGGGAATAGTATTCGCGTTGGGCCTGGGCATCTCCGGGATGACGCGGCCAATCAAGGTGATCGGCTTCCTCGATTTTTTCGGAAACTGGGACGCGAGCCTCGCTTTCGTGATGCTCGGAGCGATCACCGTCTATTTCATCGCCTATCGGCTCAGCCGAACGATGCCGTCGCCGATTCTGGCCACGGTATTCTCGATTCCTGGGCGAACCGACCTCGACGCCCGCCTGATCGCCGGCGCCGCTCTCTTCGGCGCAGGATGGGGTCTCGGCGGATTCTGCCCCGGTCCCGCCGTCACCGCGCTCGCCTCCGGCGCTGCTCCAGTCACGGTCTTTGTCGCGGCGATGGCCGCGGGGATCTATCTGCACGGCTGGATCGCCACCAGTGAGACTTCGGAATCGCGCGAGCACGCGGGCACCCTTCAGCCCGCGACCGACGCCTAGTCGCGCTTTCGCGGTACCGCCGGATCAAATTCAATCAGAGTTGTGCCGGAGCGTTGCGCCCGCGTTGTTGCGATCGTTCGCTGCGCCGAGCGGATGCTGTTTCAGGAAGTTCAGCATCAACTCGTTCCATTGCGTCGGCCATCGCATGTGACGCGCCATGCCACGCAGACCTGCGACGGTTCCGACCTGGCCATCCGCCATTTCATCGGTGCCGCAAGAATCGTCGCACGACGGCACTCGCAGTCCTGACGAATCGATGATGACGTCGTCGATGCTGCCGCCGATCGCGCGCACGCGAGCCGCAAACCTGCTGCCGTTCGGACATATCCCGCCGATGTCGCAATTGTTCCGCACGTGCATCAGCGGAACGCGCGGATTGAATATCCGCGCCTCTCCGTCACCCGCCGGAGCGCCGGCCACCGGCGTCTGAGTGCAGACGTCGAAGAGCGCCGCGAACGGGTCGGGCGCGGAATAGACGGCCGCGGCCGCCACCCACGGCCGGTTAAGTGCGTACAGCAGCGCCATCGTGGCGCCATTGGACCAGCCCATCACGTAGATGCGCCGCCGATCGACTTTGCCCGTCGCGATCATCTCGCCGACGAAATGATCGATCGAAGCCGCGTCCGCGTTTTCGCCGTAAGTGATGCCGCTCGCGCCGATCGCACCGGCTGGACTCAACTGACGGTACCAGTTGTCCCACCCGAGCGCGTTCGAATCGTAACCGGGATAGAGGTGGGTCGTGTAGCGGCCTTGCGGCGCCAGCAAAATGAAGCCCGGATGTCCTTCCCGTAGAGATTCCTTGTCGATCAGCCTGACCAGACCCGTAAGAACCACCGAGTACGCGCTCAGTTGCGAAGGATGAAGGAAGATCAGCATCGGCAGCCGCTCCCCCGCGCGCGAAGGCTCATAGAGACAGGCGTAACGCTCGTCGCCGTTTGCGTCGGTCCACGGCCCCAACCGCGTGCCGCCGGGACACACCGAGTTGCGCGCGGTCACAGCGCCGGCGATCCAACTTCGGTCAACCTGCGCCGGAGGATCGCCGAACGGACTGCAAGTGCTCTCAGCGAATACGTTGCGGCTCGCCAACAACGCCAGGATCAACGCGACGCCGATCGCGAGACGACCGCGAAGGCAATTCGCGCGCAAATTTTTTCTGGCGATCATCAACTGCCAAAGATAGTAGCCGCCCTTCGGGCCCGGGAATATGTCTCCTATAGAACCAGACACGCGTTTCGTAAATAAATTTGAGCGGACAGCATGAAGAGTTTTCGTTAGGATCATTTTGTTGGTGGTAGCCCGTGACGATGGGACGCCTAATCAAAATGGAAGTCGGATCTATCTGCCCTCGGAAAGTCAGGATCCTTGGAGCTCTCCTCTGCGCAACGCTGGTGACCGGTTGTTACGGTCCTGGATGGGGCGGCGGAGGAGGTCCCGGTTGGTGGGGAGGAGGAAGTCCGGGCTACTACTCGAATAGCTACTACACCAATGACGTTTATCGAGGCTATGGCGGGTATCCGGAACCGGGTCTGAACAGAAGTACCTTTGGCGGCTATGTTCCGGGTAAGCAGGCTTGGGCCGATTACAGCCGTGGCCGCGAAAGCTACGGCGCAGGCGCACCGGAAGGCGGGCACGCTGGTGGTGGCGGGGGCGAACATGGCGGGGGTGGCGAACACGGTGGCGGCGGAGGTGGTGGACATGGTGGCGGTGCCACCGGCGGCGGACATGGTGGAAGCCGCTAGTCCGAACACGGGAAAGGCAATGCGTCATCCTATACATCGCAATCGAAGAAGCACGGCTGGATGGTTGGCCCTGCCGATCTTGTTGGGCAGCCTCGTACTTGGGCTTGGTCGCGTCCCGCGCGCGTTAGCACAAGAGCCCGGTCAGAAGACCTTCACCTCGGCTGCGGAAGCGGCCGATGCTTTCGCGACCGCCGTACAGAATCACGATGAGACGGCGATGCTGGCGATTCTGGGCCCATCCAACCGTGATCTGATTTCCTCCGGCGATCCGGTCGCCGATCAGAAAAATCAGGATGCCTTTACCGCCAAGTATCGTGCGTCACATCAGTTTCTCGCCGCCGGCGATGGCCGAACCTTCCTCTATATAGGCGCCGAGAATTGGCCCACTCCCATCCCGCTGCGCGAAAATGGATCGCTGTGGCATTTCGACACCGCTTACGGCAAGCAGGAGATTTTATATCGGCGGATCGGCGCCAATGAGCTCAACGTCATCAAAGTCTGCGCCGCAATCGTCGATGCGCAGCGTGACTACTACGCCGCGCTGCCTGATGGCGCCTCGGAGCATCAATACGCTCAGAGGTTCCGGAGTACCGCCGGAACGCAGGACGGCTTGTATTGGGAGGTTAAGGAAGGAACGCAGCCCGAAAGCCCCCTCGGTCCCCTCGTGGCTGAAGCCTCGATCGAAGGCTATCAACACCACGCCGCCGGCCAACCCCATCCTTTTCACGGCTACATCTACCGGATGCTGACCAGCCAGGGACCCGATGCGAAGGGCGGCGCGCGCAACTATATCGTCGATGGCAAGATGACCGGAGGATTCGCATTGGTTGCCTATCCTGTTGCCTATCGCGACTCCGGCGTGATGACCTTCATCGTCAATCAGGACGGGCAGATTTATCAAAAGGACCTGGGTCCCGATACCGATCAGATAGCCGGCGCGATGCCGTCATACAATCCGGATTCCACCTGGGAGCCGGCGATCAAAGCAACCGTCGCTACGCTCAAATAGCAAAACCCTCGCGCGACCCAAATGATAATGAGCACTATGCTGCCGAGTTTCTCATGCAGCCGAATTGCCTCAGTCCTACCCTCCTTCGATGTGAAACTTTTTACTCGAGGAATCCCGGTTCAGCGTCCGTTCAGTAAAGTGCTTGCGTTATCGCGAAATTGGAGCTATCTTGCCCATCAGTTGAGTACATCAATCGATCTAATAAGTTACATGCACTCAAGTAATACGAACGAAAGCATGGCCAATTTCACAGGTTTCCTGTCTCGGCGCGGAAAATCGGGGTGCAGCGGCCAATCTTCACCGGCCACGGCGACCGGTCGCCCCCCGGATCATACGGCTGCTTCGACTCGTATGCTCAGAGCACTGGGCATGATCTTCGCCGCTTTCGAGCCGCTGCGGTTCGAGTTGCTCGATGAATTTGATTTGGCAGCGGAATCGTTCGTGCCGGGCGGCGACAAAAGCCGCGTCTCGAAGGTATCCTAACGAAACGGCGCGGGCGCCCGAGCGTCTGTTCAGAGAGTTCCAAAATCGAAGGAAGGATTAAGCGATGAGTTCAGGTGAAAGAACAGTAGCCTTGGAGATCCATCCCGTAGCCGGACGAATCGGCGCGGAGATCGATGGCGTGCGGCTTTCGGGCGATTTGGAGCCCGCTACGGTTCAGGCTATCCGCCAGGCGCTGTTCAAATACAAAGTGATCTTCTTTCGCGGACAGCAGCACCTCGATGAGGAAAGTCATCAGGCCTTCGGGCGCCTGCTCGGCGATATCGTGCCGCATCCCACCGTTCCCTCGGTGAAAGGCACCGAAGCCGTGCTCGATATAAACGGCACCGGCGGCAATCGCGCGACCGCGTGGCACACCGATGTGACCTTCGTCGATGCGTACCCACAGGCTTCTATCCTGCGCGCGCTGGTCGTTCCGACCCACGGCGGCGACACGGCATGGGCGAACACTGCCGTCGCATATCAGTCGCTGCCGCCGAAGCTGCAGGAAATCGCCAACAACCTGTGGGCGGTGCACAGCAACGCCTACGATTATTCGGTGCCGACCCAGAAGGCCAAGCCTGATGCGCTGCGCCGTTACTTCGAGGTCTTTGCATCCACCGTTTACGAAACCGAGCATCCCGTCGTCCGCGTTCATCCCGAGACGGGGGAACGCACGCTGGTGCTGGGCGCCTTCGTCCGGAAATTTATCGATCTACCGCCTGCCGATTCGAAACAGCTCTTCGAGCTGTTGCAGAGCTACGTGACGCGAATCGAAAACACTGTCCGATGGCGATGGGCGGTCGGCGACGTCGCGATTTGGGACAATCGCGCCACGCAGCATGCCGCCGTCAATGACTACGGCGACCAGCCGCGGTTGCATCGGCGCGTCACCGTGGCCGGCGACGTTCCCGTCAGCATCGACGGACGCCGCAGCGTTATACGCAAAAAGGAATCCGCCAAGCCGGCGCTCACGCTGGCCGCGGCTTCGTGATCGTCTAAACCTCCGGTGCTCGAACGCCGGTGCGAATCCTCCCGCGCGGGCGGACGGCTCTTGGGCAAGCTGATCCGCCCGCGCTCCTCCCTATCGACTTCGGGCTTGCCCGTCGGCTGCGAATGCTCTCATCATACCGATGACGCGTTTCACGCGATGCCACGCCGATCGCTGGCAGGAGGTTCCGGCAATGATCGACCTTTACTATTGGCCAACACCCAACGGGCACAAGATCACGATCTATCTGGAAGAGACGGGACTGGAGTACCGCATCATCCCGGTGAATATCCGCACTGGAGATCAGTTCAAGCCCGAGTTTCTGAAGATCAGCCCGAACAACCGGATGCCCGCAATCGTCGATCCCGATGGTCCCGGAGGCAGGCCGCTTGCGCTCTTCGAGTCGGGCGCCATCCTGATTTACCTGGGCGACAAAACCGGCAAGCTGCTGCCCAAGGAACCGCGCGCGCGTTACGAAACGCTTCAATGGCTGATGTTCCAGATGGCGGGTGTCGGTCCGATGTTCGGTCAGCGCGGACATTTTCTGCGCGCCGCTCCCGAGAAGATTCCCTACGCGATCGATCGCTACACCAACGAATCGCGCCGCCTCCTCAACGTTATGGAGGGTCGTCTCGGCGAGGCGCCCTATCTCGCGGGCGACTACTCGATCGCCGACATCGCGACTTTTCCGTGGGTCGTCGGCACCAGGCGTGAGCCCGAACAGCTCGAGTCGCGCCCCAATTTCAAGCGATGGCTCGATGCGATCTCGGAGCGTCCTGCGGTGAAGCGCGGCCTGGCGGTGATGGCCGATCTGCCAGCCGAGCCGCTCGACGACAAGGCCCGATCGATTTTGTACGGCGCCAAGCAGTTCGAGCGCCGCTGACAAAAGCGAGTGAGCGCGGAGATTCGATTCGCCGTTGAGAGACCGATTTGCTGCGAAAGAACGATAGCATCCTCATCGCCGCCGCCCGCGCGGCGTTCAACGCCGTCGGGCGACGCGCGTGAACCTCAACGGCTCGCATTGGGGCGCGTTTGAGCCGATCGTCGTCGATGGTCGCGTGACGGAAACGCGGCCGTTCGCGAAAGATCCCGATCCGTCGCCAATCCTGCGCTCGATTCCCGATGCGCTCTACCATCGTAGCCGCGTAACTCAACCTGCCGTGCGCGCGGGATGGCTCGACAACGGGCCCGGCGGTGCGCGCGATCGACGCGGCGGGGACCGCTACCTCGCGGTGAGCTGGGAGCGTGCACTCGATCTGATCGCGGGCGAGATAAAGCGCGTCATTCACGATCGCGGCAATCAGGCAATTTTCGCGGGTTCATACGGATGGGGCAGCGCGGGGCGGTTTCATCACGCGCGATCGCATCTGCAGCGATTCCTGGGTGGCATCGGCGGATTCACCGGCGCGCGCGACACCTACAGCAACGCCGCCGGCGCGGTCCTGGTGAAGAACGTACTCGGCAGCGCGCGCGCGATGAACGGTCCGGGCACCAGTTGGCAGAGCATTGCCGATCACGCGGACCTGGTCGTGATGTTCGGCGGCGTGCCGGTGCGCAACACGCAGGTGACTCCCGGCGGAATGGGCGAACATACGACACGCGGATGGCTCCAGGCCGCAAAGGCTGCGGGCGTCAGGTTCTGCAATATCAGCCCGATGCGCGATGACGCCGCGGGTTTTCTGGATGCGGAATGGATCGCGCCGCGGCCGCATAGCGACACCGCGCTTATGCTCGCGCTGGCTCATACTCTCGTCACCGAAGGACTGCACGACGCCGATTTCCTGGCGCGCTATTGCACGGGCTTCAATCGCTTCCGCGACTACCTGATCGGCGCCGAGGATGGCGTTGCGAAGTCGGCCGATTGGGCCGCCGATCTCAGCGAAATACCTGCCGAGAAGATTCGCACGCTGGCGCGCGAAATGGCCGCGTCGCGCACCTTTATCAACGTCAACTGGTCGTTGCAGCGCGGCGATCACGGCGAGCAGCCGATGTGGGCCGCCATCGCCGTCGCCGCCATACTGGGGCAAATCGGGCTTCCCGGCGGAGGCATCGGTTTCGGCTACGGAAGCATGGAGGGCTTGGCCGGGTTGCAGCAGGATGCGCCGCTGCCAACGTTCCCGGTCGGCCGAAATCCGATTCGCAGCTTCATTCCAGTCGCGCGAATCTCGGATCTCCTCCTCAATCCCGGCCAGCCGTTCCAATATGACGGGAAGGATTTCGTTTATCCCGATATCGATCTCGTCTACTGGTGCGGCGGCAATCCCTTTCACCATCATCAGGACTTGAACCGGCTCATCCGCGCCTGGCACAAGCCGGCGACGATCGTCGTTCACGATCCGTGGTGGACCGCGACGGCACGCCACGCCGATATCGTCTTGCCATCGACCACGACGCTGGAGCGCGACGACATAGGGGCGAGCGCACGCGACCGATTTGTCATCGCGATGAAGCAGGCGGTCGCGCCGGTCGGCGCGGCGCGCGACGACTTTGCCATCTTCGCCGACCTGGCGAATCGGTTCGGAACGCGCGATTCATATACCGAGGGGCGCGGCACGCTCGAATGGCTGCGGCACATCTACGAGGCGGCGCGCGAGCAGGCCCCCGCCTACGGACAGGAGTGGCCCGGCTTCGATGAGTTCTGGGCGCGGGGCTATCTTGAAATTCCTCCGGTGCCCTCGCCACACGTGCTGTTCGAGGACTTTCGCCGCGATCCCGTCAGCGATCCGCTGCCAACCGAGTCGGGGCGTATCGAAATTTTCTCGGAGAAAATCGCGAGTTACCGCTACGACGACTGCATCGGGCACCCCGCGTGGTTTGAGCCCGCGGAATGGCTCGGCAGCGAAAGCGCCCGCAGATTTCCCCTGCATCTTCTGACCACGCAGCCGCGCACGCGCTTGCATGGCCAGATGGAGATGGGCCGCGTCAGTCAGCAGAGCAAAGTCGCGGGGCGCGAACCGATGCGCATAAATCGCGGTGATGCGGATGCGCGCGGGGTTCGCGATGGCGACATTGTGCGCGTCTTCAACGATCGCGGCGCGATCCTGGCGGGCGCCGTGGTCACCGATGAGATTCGCGCCGGCGTAATTCAGATCTCGACCGGCGCGTGGTATGACCCGGTCGAGCCGGGAACGATCGGCAGCCTCGACAAACACGGCAATCCGAACGTGCTGACGCTCGACAAGGGCACCTCGCGTCTGGCGCAGGGGCCGAGCGCGCAGACCACGCTGGTTCAGGTCGAGAAATTCGAGGGCGTGCCGCCACCGCTCAGCGCGTTCGATCCACCGTTGGTTACGGAGTCAGACCATGCCGACTAAATTGGTTGCGATTATTGGCAGCGTAACGCCGCCGGGCCGGCTTTCCGGCGCGATCGTGTCGACGCTGGATGCGCTGCGTGCGGCCGACAATCAGATCGAAACCTCGATCATCAATCTGGCCGACCAGAAGATCGCCTTCGCCGATGGGCGGCCGCCGGAACAATACGGCGATGACACCGCCGCCGTCGTGCGCAAAGTGCGCGATGCGGATGCGGTTATAATCGCGAGCCCGGTCTATCGCGGCTCATTCACCGGCGCTCTCAAGAATCTGCTCGATCAGCTCCCGATCGAAGCATTGCTGGGCAAGCCCGTCGGCATTGTCGCGATGGGCGCGACGAACCATCACTACCTCGGCGTGGACTGGCATCTGCGCGACGTGCTCGCCTGGTTCGGTGCGTTCGTGATTCCGTCGAGCGTATATCTCTCGTCGGCGGATTTCACCGACGGCAAGCTCTCCGAAAACGCACAGAACGATCTGCTCGCCCTCGCGAACGCGGCGGTCAGAGCCGCAGGCCTCAGCAATCGCGCCGAACTAATCGGTCCAAAACCGCTCGCAGCCCGCCGCACGTGACTGCTGACCAATTACTCTTCAGAGGCGGCTCGATTGCCGGCTGATCCGGGATTCCCGCTCGACTTGCTGCGCTCGCTAACGGCAGGCTTCGCGAAGAATTTCATTCCGCTCTTCAGCGCGACCCTCACCCCGCTAGACTCATCGGCAGTTTCTAGGGGCGGGTAACGCGATAGATCGAAAAGACGCCGTTGGGATTCTTTTCATGGAAGTAGAGCGATTTGTCGTCCGGCGAGATGCTCGGTGCCTCGGCGAAGCCGCTGATCGCGTTGATTTTCTCGGGCGCGCCGAACGCCTTCGACGTGCCGGTGCGAGTGGCCATAAAGATGGCTGGTCCGGACCTCGTGAGGCGAGTGAAGAAAATTTCCAGTTCCGAGGCTGAGGTGTCCGCCGCATAGTCGAGCAGGCCGGTGTTGATCTCCCGCATGATCATCTTACTGTTCGGGTCGCGCGTGAAACCGTTTCGGTCGCGATGCGCAATCATGATCTGCGCCGACTTTGGAACGCTCCCCCCGGTGAAGACTCCTTCCGAGAAATACAACGTGTTGCCATCGGCGCTGATCTCCGCATCGAAATCCACGATTCCCGGTTTCATCAGCGAAACTCCGGGAACCAGCGCGACTCCATTGACGGCGCCCTTGGCATAGCTGCCCCAATAGATCGTCGACGCGGTCGTCGAGTAGCTTCGCGTCGATATGAAATAGAAGGTGTCGTTCAGGTCCATCGATGCGACCGCGTCGAGCGCGGTCGAATTCACCCCGCCGATTTCCCCTTGATACTGAAAGGTCAGGTCGTCGATTTTCGAGGCCCAGAACAGATTGGTGTCGACACTGGGATCGTTCGAATTATTGAAGAACAGAAAATTTCCGTCGCGCGTAAGAAACGGCTCCATCGCGTCCTCGCTGTAACCAACGATCGTCACCGCCTGCGGATTCGCAAACGCCGCAGCCTTCGCTTTGGCCTGCGCCACTTCGACCTCGGACGACGTCTCCGTATCCGCCGACATCTCCGCCGATGCGCACGCAACGAATGAAACACCAAGCGCGAAGGCAGCTCCGAGCGCGAAAATGCTGATCAGCCTGATAGTCGGGAGCGTATTCAAGTCACCGCAGACTGACCTTATCGCCACACCGTCGAGCGCATCACGTCGAAGTGATGATCGTAAGTCCAGACCGGTAAGCCCAGGCGATCTGCCAACGCCGCAAGCGTCGCGTCGAAAAGAGTAATCTGCTGATCGGAAAAGGCAGCCACTTTTCTGACTGCGTCGAGATAATCCTCAGGAGCAGGGTTTACAAAAGCGCTGCCGCTCGTGATTTGGCCCAACCAGGTAGCGGCCGTGCCGCGTCCCAACCTGTAGAGTACGAGTGTGTATGCTTCGAGCAACGTGGGGTAAGCAACCACCAGTTCGAGTCTGTCTTGAGCGAGCCGCTTCAGTTCTCGCTGTGCACGTCTGTGGTACTGATCATCCGGATCTGCTGCCGCATACAGAGGGCCCGTATCCGCGATAACTGCGTTGCTTCACTTGGCGGCGAGGTATCGGTCATGCGCGCGGCTGATGTCCTTGCGGCCACTGCCCTTCTTTGCGGGCGTAATTCGCAGAGGCCCGGATGATCCCAGATAACCGCGGTCGGCGAGATACTGGCGCAGAGCCGCTTGCACCACAGCGGTAAGCGGAGGGCGCGCCTCATGATCTTGCACATATTTTTCCACGGCAGCGGCCAAATCATCCGGAATTGTTACACTTGCGCGTTTCATACCGAACGATTTTAGCACCGATAGGTGTAATTGGTGAAACTGGTGAACTTGCGGGTTTTGACGGACGTAGTTCCAGCGTGCGGAATCCCCGGGATGCCGCCGGAAGCCCTCGCCTACAGCTTCTGCGCGATCTCCCATCCCAGCCGCGCCGTGATCCCTGCGCGCCGGCCGCGATCCTCGGCGTCGGGGCCGCTCGCATTGCCGAGCTTCGCGCGCATCGCGATGCCTTGTGCAATCGCCGCCCCGCGAAAGAATGCGAACGCGACAAAGAAGTGCCAGTTTTCGATCTTCGCGCGGTCGGTCCGCCTGCAATACGCCGCCAGATATTCTTCCTCGGTCGGAATTCCGAGCGCCCTCAGATCGTGGCCCGCAAAGCTGCCTGTGTCCGCCAGCTCAGCCGGATAGTGATAGCCCATGCAGTTCCACGCGAGGTCGGCGATCGGATGTCCCAGTGTCGACAGCTCCCAATCCAGCACCGCGACCACGCGCGGCTCCGTCGGATCCAGAATCAGATTGCCCAGGCGGAAGTCGCCGTGCGCGATTGTCGTCTCATCCTGCTCGGGAATGTGATTCGCGAGCCACTCCATCAGCCGGTCCATCTCCCGTATTGGCTCTATCTCCGATGCCTTGTACTGCTTGGTCCAGCGCGCGACCTGCCGCGCCACGTATCCTTCGGGCCTTCCGAAATCGCCCAGCCCGACCGCACGAAAATCGACCTTGTGCAGGCGTGCGAGAGTGTCGTTGATCGAATCGTAGATCGCTGCGCGCTGTTCACGGATCATCCCCGGAAGAATCGGTTCCAGGATGATGCGCCCCGGCACATAGTCCATCACGAAAAACGCTGTGCCGATTACCGCGGTGTCTTCGCAAAGCAAATGCGTGCGCGGCACCGGCACGTCGGTGTTCGCGAGCGCTTTGATGATGCGGTATTCGCGCTCTACCTGATGCGCCGATTGCAGCAGGGTGCCCGGCGGCTTCTTGCGCATCACCAGCCGTGCATCGCCAGTTTCGAGCAGAAAGGTCGGATTCGACTGTCCCGTGATGAACTGCGACACGGTCAGCGGTCCGCGAAATCCGGGCAGATGTTCGACTAGGTAGCGCTCGAACGCGCGCTCATCGAAGCGATGATTTTCTCTGACCGGCGTGGTTAGTCCTTCAAGCGGCATCGGCCTTTGCTCCAATCAACCTGCCCCCTTCCCTACGAAGAAAGGGCACCAGCATCTCTTTACTCTGGTCCCGCTTCTTTTTCACGAGACCTTCGCAAAACGCCCAACGGCTCCTGAGCCACCCTATGTCATCCTGAGCGAAGTGAGCAGCGCGAACGAAGTCGACATGGCTTCTGGCTTCCGGACAGGTTCGCGAACGCGAACCCGGTACCGGTTCCCCGTTCGCGAAGCGCTCCTTTTTGCGATGCCCTTCTGATCTGGACCAACATTGCCACAAGTTCGGGATGCTGCAGACTACACATTCTGTCATCCCGACCGAAGGCTGCCGGAGTGGAGGGATCGCGGCGCGTCCTCGCGCCGCAACCGCGGCTCTCTCAGGTAGCAGCGGAACTCGCTCAGGGCGGGCGCCGATACGGCACCCAACGCCCCACGGATGTTCTAGCTTCCAGCTGCCCCTCTGACCTTCGGGTTCAGATTCTGCAAATGACCGCTCTCGGTGCCCGCCGTCGGATCGATGACGCAGTTGATGAGTGCCGGCTTGCCCGACGCGAGCGCGTCGGTGAGAGCCTTGGTGAGGCTTTGCGGATCGGTCACATGATGCCCCGTGCCGCCGAACGCCTCGATGAGCTTGTCGTAGCGCGCGCTTTTCATCAGCACGGTCGGTGAGGGGTCGGCGCCTCCGCTGCGGTTGACGTCGTCGCCGCGGTAGATGCCGCCGTTGTTGAAGACCACGACGGCGATCGGCAGATGGTAGCGGCAGATGGTTTCGATCTCCATTCCGCTGAATCCGAACGCGCTGTCGCCTTCGACCGCGACGACCGGCTTGCCGCTCACGACCGCCGCGGCGATCGCATAGCCCATGCCGATTCCCATCACCCCCCACGTTCCGCAGTCGAGACGTTTGCGAGGTTTGTGCATGTCGATGATGTCGCGACCGAAATCGAGCGTGTTGGCTCCTTCATTGACCACGTAGATGTCCGGCTTGTCGGCGAGGACGTCGCGGATCGCGCGCAGTGCGCTGTAGAAGTTCATCGGATTGGGACTGGCGTTTAGGTGGGCCGCCATCCGTTCGGCATTCTGCTTTTTGCGCTCGGCGATCGCGCCGATCCATGCGGCCTTCGGCTGGATCTCTCCGGGCTTGAGCGCGGCCAGCAATGCCGACATGGCCGAGCCGATGTCGGCGATGACGGGTGCGGCGATGGGGCGGTTGCTATCGATCTCCGTCGGCGAAATGTCGACCTGCACGAAACGCGTCGTCGGGGACCAATGCGGGCCTTTGCCGTGTGCGAGCAGCCAGTTCAGGCGCGCTCCGATCAGCATCACCACATCGGCTTGCGCGAGAACCAGCGATCGTGCCGCCGCTGCCGATTGTGCATGGTTGTCCGGCAGCAGGCCCTTCGCCATCGACATCGGCAGGTACGGGATGCCGGTCATCTCGATGAACGACTGAATGTCGTCGTCAGCCTGTGCGTATGCGGCGCCTTTGCCGAGAATGATAAGCGGACGCTGGGCGCTCTTCAGCAGGTCGATCGCGCGTTTGATCGACTCTGGGGCGGGGAGGTGCCGGGGCGCTGCGTCGACTACCCGCACCAGCGATTGCTTGGCCGCATCGGCGTCGAGCGTCGCGCTTAAGACTTCAGCGGTCAGATCGAGGTAAACTCCCCCCGGCCGCCCCGACATCGCCGCATGTATCGCGCGCGCGACTCCAATGCCGATATCTTCGGGGTTGTTGATGCGGAAAGCCGCCTTTGCATACGGCTTTGCCGCGTTCATCTGATCAAGCTCTTCGTAGTCGCCCTGTTCGAGATCGACGATGGCCCTGTCGCTCGATCCGCTGATCTGGATCATCGGGAAGCCGTTGGTAGTCGCATTGGCAAGCGCCACCATCCCGTTCAGAAATCCTGGCGCCGACACCGTGAGACAAATCCCCGGCTTCTTCGTCAGATAGCCGGAGATCGCAGCCGCATTTCCTGCTGCCTGTTCATGGCGAAAGCCGATGTAGCGCAGCCCTTGCGCCTGCGCCAGGCGGGCCAAATCCGTGATCGGAATACCGGCGACGCCGTAGATAGTGTCGATGGCGTTGAGTTTCAGGGCGTCGACCACAAGATGAAACCCGTCGGTGATGGAGTGAGAATTCATTTCGTTCGGCATATGAAACGCCTCTCAATGAAAAGAAACGTTGAGACGATCGCGACCAGTTATGATGGCGTGCAGCCCCGCCAATTTGGCGCGCCCTCAGACGACCTTCTCGCTGTGCATCTTGGCGATCTCCTCCGTGCTGTAGCCCAGCTTCGTCAGCACCTCGTCGGTATGCTCGCCCAGTAGCGGGGCGCCGGTGATCTTCGGCGTGAAGTCGGAGAACTTGATCGGGCTGCCGACCGTCAGGTACTTACCGCGCTTCTCCTCATCCACCTCGACAATAGAGCCGCTGGCGCGCAGGGCAGGATCGTTTTCGATCTCCTTCATCGATAGAACCGGTCCGCATGGCACTTCGAACTTGCGCAGGATCTCGATCGCTTCGAATTTGTTCTTGTCCGCCAGCCACTTCTCGATCTCAGCGAAAATATCGAAGATCTTGTCCTGCCGCGCACGAGCAGTGGCGTAGGCAGGATCTTTCGCCCATTGCGGCTTGCCGACGGCCTCGCAGGTCCGCGCCCAATTCTGTTCCTGGATCGTGAAATAGATGTAGGCGTTCGGATCGGCTTGCCAGCCCTTGCACTTGAGTACCCAGCCCGGCTGCCCGCCGCCGCCCGCGTTACCGCCGCGCGGGACTGCATCGCCAAACTTTCCGTTCGGATACTGCGGATACTCTTCCAGATAGCCGATGTGATCCAGTCGTTCCTGATCCCGCAGCTTGACGCGGCACAGATTCAGCACCGCGTCCTGCATCGACACCGCTACTTTCTGGCCCTTGCCGGTCTTCGCGCGGCCGATGAGCGCGGTCAGGAGGCCAATCGCCAGGTGCATTCCGGTATTGCTGTCTCCCAGCGCCGCACCGCTGACCGTCGGCGGGCCGTCCCAAAATCCCGTCGTCGAGGCTGCCCCGCCGGCGCACTGCGCGACGTTGTCATAAACCTTGAGGTCCGCGTAGGGCGAACCCTCGCTGAAGCCCTTGATCGAGCCGAAGATGAGCCGCGGGTTGAGTTCTTGAATACGCTCCCAGGTAAAGCCCATCCGGTCCATCGCACCGGGCGCGAAATTCTCGACCAGCACGTCTGCGTCGCGGATCAGCTTCTCCATGATCGCCTTGCCTTCCGGCGTCTTGGTGTTCAGCGTCAGCGATTTCTTGTTGCTGTTGAGCGTGATGAAGTACAGCGCATCCAAATTCGGGATGTCCTGCAGTTGATGGCGCGTTACGTCGCCAACGCCCGGCCGCTCGACCTTCAGCACTTCCGCACCGAACCACGCCAACAACTGTGTGCAAGCCGGTCCGGCCTGGACGCCCGTGAAGTCGATAACTTTGATTCCTTCGAGTGGTAGCGCCATGGTCAAATGCTCCTCCTTGCTTGTGAAATGAATCTACGACTGGAAGAAAGGGTTTACCCCGGTTTTCTCAGGAGAATAAAGCTGCGACGTCGCGGCGCTGGATCTTGCCCGTGGCACTCTTCGGTATCGCCGCAACCGTGTGAATCGCCTTTGGCACCTTGAAATCCGCCAGCCGCGTCGCGCAATACGCTTTGAGTTCCTGTTCGCTGGCGGCACTTCTCAGTATCACCGCGGCGGCGACTTCTTCGCCGTACTTGGGATCCGGCACTCCAAAAACCGTGGCCTCGGCTACCGCTGGATGCGCGAGCAGCACGGCCTCGACCTCGTCGGGCGAGATTTTCTCTCCGCCGCGATTGATCAGCTCCTTGATTCGGCCAATCAGTGCGAGATAGCCGTCATTGTCAATTACACCGGTGTCCCCGGTGCGAAACCATCCATCGATAAAGGCTGCGGCGTTCGCTTCGGGGTCGTTACGATAGCCGCGCATTACGTTGGGGCCGCGGACTACCACCTCTCCTGGCGTATTTTCCGGCAAGTGCCGGCCCGCTTCATCGATGATTGCGATTCCCGGTCCCGGGCCAACCGTGGCGGACTTGCGCGGAAGCGGAGGAAGCGGGTTAGATGCGACCTGATGGGCCGCCTCCGTCATCCCGTATGCTTCCACGACGGGGGCTCCAAAGCGATTTTCCAGGTTCGTCAGAATGGTCGGCGCCAATGCCGCCGAACACGAGCGGATGAATCTTGGGCCGCTACGCGGCGCGCCGTCGCTGTCCGCCCTCTCCAGCAGCACCTGATGAATTGTTGGCACGGCGGAATACCAGGTCGCGTGATGCTCGCGGAACAGTTTCCAGAACTCCGAGGCTGAAAAGCGCGGCGGTACGATTGCCGCGCCGCCGGAAGCCAAGGTCGACAACGTCGCGCCAATCAATCCGTGACCGTGGAACATCGGCAATACCACCAGGCCGCGGTCTACCGGGGTCAGGGCATAATGCTCGGCGATGTTGCGCGCCGACCACAGCACGTTGGCGTGAGTAAGCGGCACGCATTTGGGCCGGCCCGTCGTGCCGCTGGTATAGGCAAAGAGCGCGACATCATCGGGATTCGGATCGTCGAGGCTGGTGCGCGATGCTTGCCGCAGATTCGGCAGTTCCACGACCCCGCGCGAGTCCACGCGCGGCGGCCATATTGGCACACCAAGGCCGGATGCGGCCTCGCCGACGGCGACGTTGGATTCCTCGGTGACAACCGCACGCGCTTGAGCATCTTGAATGAGAAAGCGTATTTCGTCGCGCTTATCAGCCGGGTTCACAAGCACCGCGACCAGTCTTGCGCGAGTCAGCGCCAGAACGATGACGAGAAACTCCAGGCTGTTGGGCAATACGATCGCGACGCACTCGCCGGGCTTTAGTCCGGCATTGATCAGTCGTCCCGCCAGTCTCTCAACCTGATCCGCCAGAGCCTCATAGCTGACGACCACCAAAGGAGAGGTGGAGATTATGGCCGGCGCGGTCGATCGCGCGAGCAACTCCGCAAGGTTCAGTCTCGCCGTCATCTGGGGGTCACCCCGGATTGCGAGCCTGCCGATCTCGCGCAATGGAGGAAGGGGCGCATCTTGATGCTGATCGTCGGGATGTTGTGCATCAAACGTCTCATAAGGATCGAAAGGGCGCCCAGAAAACATTAATGCGAATAGAGACCTTTGTATAACCGCGGGGGCCAAGGCTGCAGTAGTCGAATCAGATTCTTCGCTGCTCAGATCCCTCAGAATTGCGACGGCTTTTTCCGCAAACTGAGTGGAGGACGAATGGTGCGGCCTGGACTCCGAATGACGGCAAATAAGCAAGGGTGTCATTCCGAAAATTCTTCTTGAGCGGAGTACGCGACTAAGGTCGCGGCACATAAGGCGAGAAACAGGGCATGTCCTAACGAAAAGGCCTTCTCCCTCGTTTGGGGAGAAGGTGGCGCGCGGTACGGACCGGCAAGATCGGTAACAAAATAGACCGGCAACATGGGTAACAGATTAGAAGT
>JBKQNE010000107.1:0-17866 GCA_052146355.1 Binataceae bacterium (SeqCode)
AGGCCCCCTCCGATACGCCGGCCTTGGAGCCGTACTGGGGAAAACCCGCCGTACGGAATCTTAGGGAGGACGATGGAAACGTCGGCATCATTCGAAGCCCGGTCCGCGCCATCGTCCCACCCGACAAAAAAGAGGCATCACGACCACGAAGCGGCGGTCGCGAGATCCTTCGCTAGGCTCAGAATGACCATCTTTGATGCGACGTTAGTTATGGGACGCGACACTAGGTTTAGTCAGCAAATGTGCGGCTTCCTGCAAGTGAAACGCGACTCTATTCCGGAATCGTGGCCTTCGCCGGGCGGCTGTCAGCTCGACGCTTCGTGATTTTGTCAAGAGGTATGAAATCCGGCCCTGCGGACGAAGGCAGGAGCGACCAATTGTTCTTGAACTCTGACAAGAAGCGATCGTGGCGGCCGAGCTCAAAGGCGATGACTCGATTGGTTGGGTTCCGCGTCGCCTTTTCTGCCAGCCAGTTACTTCGGATCTGCTGAAGTTCAACCTCGACTCGCGGCGTCGGTATCAGGAAGTACTCCGGGGTCGCCCCGCCGATATCCACCAGTATGCAGAAGTCGTTTTCGCCAATCGGTGTGCGAAAAACTCTGCCGTCTTGTCGAAGGTTCCAGCGAAACAGCTTTGAATCGGCGGTCTTGGTTTTTACTCGAACGTGAATCGTCTGAGCGTCCTTGGTCGCGATGATGTCGTAGTCCCGCGTACCGCGAGGCGTAAGGCCCGCAAGCCAGCCCTTCCGCAGAAGCTCAGCCATTGCAAAGTACTCGCCGGCAGAGCCAACGATGGCGCCCTTTCCGGCCTTGATGTCGCCGCGAGCCATTTGCCCTCAGTATCGTATCAAGCGATTTCGCGGCAAGGCTTAGGCTTTCCGCTAGCCTAGCCCATCAGAAACTCGTGCTCCTCGGCTCCTTGGCTTCTTGGCCGCTGCTCAGTCTTTGCGGACCAGACCGGTCACGCCGGCGACAAACATCGTGGTGAGGAACCATCCGGCGAGGATGTGGAGCCAGAAATACCAGCGCAGGTGCTTTCCAAACTTGGGACCGAAATCATGGTGCCAGGGCGGCAGCCACCTGAAGGGCCAATGTCGCAGGTGCTCAAGGAGGTCGACCGAGGGCTGAGGGGAAAGTTTCGCGGCCGGGAGCCAATGCTTGGCGAATTGCAGGTTCACCAGCGGCAGGAACGTCTCGAGCGAATAGATGAAGCCATTAAAAGGCTGGTAGGCGTCCACGGCGCCACCATTGTCCATTGTCACTAGCTAGCGTGACAGAACCGGCGTCTTTGTCGCTGATCTCCGTAAGAACACCAGCGTCGTGTCCCCAGGAAAAAAGAAGGAACCCCGTAAGAACGAACAGGGCCACCCACCAGCCGGCACGGAACGGCTGGTAACCGTGATTGATCGTTAGCCTCAGTGCCCACGCCCAGATCCACGACCACCAGGAGAGATTCGGGTCTTTCGACCACCAACCGCGCTTTGGGTCCTTCACCCGCGAGTTCTCCATTGCGATGAGGACGCGCCTCGCGCCGGAGTCGTCCCCCGCTTCGCGCAGCACCTTGGCGAGCTGCAAATATGGCTGCGGAAAGAAGCCATCTTCCTGCCGTCTTAGCCATTCCAACCTGCTATTCGCGTCGAGCGGCCCCGCCGCGATTCGTGCATAGACGAAGCCGTCGAGCAGAAGCCTGCCAGTCGAGGGCCAACTTTCTTTGTCGTCGGCTAAAGGCCCGACCGTCGTATGCGTTAGGTTGAGCCACGCTGATGGTAGTGGTCTAACTGGCGAACCGGGTTTCGCCTGCCGTTCCGATTCGAGGTTCCATTTGACGTTCTGCCAAAGGAAAGCTCCCGCGACCGACGCCTGTTGTACATCTACCAAACTCTCGGCTGCGAACTGACCCCCGCCGCAGTTGAGCTGTCCGCCGATTTCGGCACCACGCAAGTTCACTTCACCTTCGACGCTGCAGCTATCTCCGAGAGACACGGAACCAGTCACTTTGATCGAGTTGGCGTTGAGCGTAACATCACCCGCGTTTTTGAACGTCGCGTTTTGGCACTCGAGGTCTCCGCCAACGGCCGCGCCCAGTAGTCGCACTTCGCCCTCGACGTTGGCATCGCGGAAAAATAGGTCACCGCGCACCTTCAGCCCGTCGGCGGTGACCGCGGCGGTCCGGCTGCCGACAAAAAAAAGAGCTTCAAGTTGCGCGCCACGCAGGTTCATAGCGTTAGCGAAAAGACAATTTGCGAAGAAGAGTGGGAAAGGCACGGTCGCGTAAGACAGGTCCAGGGCGTCCGCAATTCGTGCGGCATGGACTCGGATGCCGCGGGGATCGACGAGGTTCTTGGCCGTGCGGTCGACGCAGAGCCATCGAAGCAAAGCCGCTCGAATGGTTCTCCCGCCATCCCATCCGACGGTTTGTAAAGGGTCGTTACCCGGATCGTCGTCGCGATTGCTCGGGCCGCAGAATGCACCCTCGCCGGTGGTTGCTGCGCACAGCATCTTGAGCTCGCTCTCGCTCAATCGAGCGAATTTCGCGAGGGCAAGCGTGGCCAGCTCCTGCGTCTCACCTGTCCAGCCGATCATTGGACTCCCCCTTTTGCAACTCGGCTTCTGCGCCCCACGCATACACCGCTTGGCGCGTCTTTGCACGGTTCACCAGCGGCAGAGTAACGCGGATATTGTGACTTCCGGGACCTCTGTCCGTTACTGTGTTCTTCACGACAGGCTCTCAAGAAGAGTTTCGGAATGGTACAAAAGCCTCTCGCAAAAGCCTCTCGATCGATGGGCAGGGTTTCACTCCCGCCATGCACAAAAAAGGCGAGGATCGTTTGGTTTGACTCTGGTTAAACTTTTTTAGACTTGGATGTGTTTTGTGGGACCGCGTACGCTCTCGCACATGGCCGATACTCTTCCGGCATATTCGTCTGCTTTTCTTGCCGCCCGCGCGCCGCTCCTCGAAGTTGCGAACGGCCGCCTCTACCGAGTCACGATGCAGACCATCGCAACTGACGGCATCGGCGACCGCCAATTATTTTTTACAAAACAAACCCAAATTAAGCCCGGAAACACTCGATCTATTTGGGTTTGCCTAAAATTTAATCATGTGCGCTCAGACTAATTCCAAATTTCGTCGCGCGGCAGGAAGTCGGGAAACCACTGGAGTGCCTGCAACTCTGGCTCATTCAGATGCGTCGCGTTCAGACGTGTGCGCCTGCTCGCGCTGCTTCGGCGTGCTTTGCACCGGTTGTGTTCGTTCCGAGGTGACTTACAGGGCGTGGCCCATACCACGTGGAGCCGCTTCATCGCGGATAGCGCCGGATCAGGTCGTTATCGTGAAAAACGCTTCTCAAATTGGGATCGTCGTATCCTCAAATGAGGACACTGGCGGGCGAGGACAGCACCGGCTCATCGGCTGGTCTACCGCGCGCGCGTAACTGTGCTATGAAATCAGGATTAGTCTGCAAGGAGCGGGACATCGATGGCTCAGTTTGAAATCGGCGAAGAGGAATTGCGCGCGCGCGTCCGCGTGCTGCTGCAGGAAGCGCATCCCGACAAAGTCGACCAGTTTACCTTTCGCGGAAAACAGTACGATCACGGCTTGGCGTGGGTGCATTTTCCGGAAGGCTTCGGCGGTCTGGGAATCAGCCCCGGCATGCAGGCCATCGTCAGCGACGAACTCAGCAAGCACGCCAAGACGATGTACGACGACATGATGATCAACGCGATCGGCATCGGCATGGGCGCGCCGACCGTGCTGACCCATGGCACCGATTGGATGAGGACGAACCTGCTGCGCCGCATCTTCACCGGCGAGGACATCTGGTGCCAGCTCTTCAGCGAGCCCAGCGCAGGTTCCGACGTCGCAGGTCTCGCGACGCGGGCGGTGCGCGAGGGCGATTACTGGAGCGTCAATGGCCAGAAAGTCTGGACGAGTCTCGCGCATCTCTCCAAATGGGGCATGCTGCTGGCGCGTACCGATCCCGATGCGCCCAAGCATTCGGGCATGTCGTATTTTCTGCTCGATATGCAGAGCCCCGGCGTCGAAGTCCGCCCGCTGCATCAGATCACCGGCGAAGCCGAATTCAACGAGGTCTTTCTTACCGATGTGAAGATTCCCGCCGACCGGCTGATGGGCCGCGAGAAAGAGGGATGGAAGGTTGCGATCACCACCCTGATGAACGAGCGCACCGCCATCGGCGGCGCCGGACCATCGCGGCGCGGCGCGGGCTCGATCGGCGTGCTGATCAACCTCTGGAAAGCGCGCGAGAAGGGACAGTTTTCTCCCGATGCGGAAATTCTGCTGCGCGATCGAATCACCAAATTGTATATCGAGTCCGAGCTGCTGCGGATGACCAGCCAGCGCGCCCGCGCGACGCGCAAGGCGGGCAACCCCGGTCCCGAAGGTTCCGTCGCGAAACTCGCGCAGGCCGAATTGAACAAGCGGATTTGGGAGTGCGCGATGGACGTGATGGGCGCGGACTCGCTCATCTACGAGCCCGGCTACGCGCGCCGCAGGCCGACCTCGCGCGCACGCGAGGGCCGCAATTCGCTGTCGAAGTATCAGTTCCTGCGCGCCCGCGCCAATTCGATCGAGGGCGGCACGTCGGAAGTGATGCGCAATATTCTTGGCGAACGCGTACTCGGCCTTCCCGGCGAGCCGCGGTCCGACAAGGACGTGCCTTGGAAGCAGATTCCGCGCAGCGCCTGAGCGCCGCCGATATTAGAGTTTGAGAGGATCAGGAATGGATTTCGCTTTTACTCACGAGCATGACGAGCTTCGGCAGACCGTTCGCCGCTTCATGGAGAACGAATCGTCCGAAGCCATCGTCCGCAAGTTGATGGAGACCGATCTGGGCTACGATCGCCGGACCTGGGAACGGATGGCGTCGGAGCTGTCGCTGCTGGGCCTGGTTGTACCCGAGCAATACGGCGGCGCGGGCCTGGGCGCGGTCGAGTTGGCGATCGCGATGGAAGAAATGGGCCGCGTGCTTTTCTGCGGGCCGTATCTCTCCAGCGCAGTGCTCGCACCCGCGGCGCTGCTGCAAGCGGGCGACGAAGCCACTCGTGCGAAGCTGTTGCCACAGATCTCATCGGGCAAGGCGATCGCAACGCTGGCTTTCGTCGAAGCGAGCGGCCGCTGGGATCTCGACTCGGTGGCGATGCGTGCGACGCGCGATGGCGCCGGATGGAAGCTCACCGGGCTCAAAGACTACGTGCTCGACGGCCACATTGCGGATGCGATTCTGGTTGTGGCCCGTGCTGACGACGGCTTGGCGCTGTTCCATGTCGAAGGAGCGGCGGCGGGGCTGGAGCGGAGCGCGCTGCCGGCCTTGGATCTCACACGCAAGCTCGCACGCCTGAAGTTTTCTGGAACTGCTGCCAAGCGTATCTCGACCGGCGATGCGGCCTCATCGCTACA
This sequence comes from Binataceae bacterium (SeqCode), assembly GCA_052146355.1. GTDB lineage: Bacteria > Desulfobacterota > Binatia > Binatales > Binataceae > JAFAHS01. The sequence goes on from JBKQNE010000107.1 coordinate 5,419, forward strand.
ACGCGTGCTCGCGCTCGGCACCGCGATGCTCGCGGCGGAGCAGGTTGGCGGCGCGCAGCGCTGCCTCGAAATGTCGGTCGACTACGCGAAGACGCGTTTGCAGTTCGGCCGGCCGATCGGCTCGTTTCAGGCGATCAAACATAAATGCGCCGATATGCTCGTCGAGACCGAGTTCGCGCGATCCGCGGCGTACCATGCCGCCTTTGCGATCGCCGGCGGCGACGATGTCTTCGAAGCTGCGCATCTCGCCAAGTCCTATTGCTCGGAAACGTACTTCCATGCGGCCGCCGAAAATATCCAGATTCACGGCGGCATGGGCTTCACGTGGGAGCATCCGGCCCATCTGTATTTCAAGCGCGCTCGCGCGAGTTCAATATTGTTCGGCGATCCGAGCGACCATCGCCTGCAGCTCGCATCGATCCTTGGACTATGAGCGGTGCCCCGCACCATCCAGATGCGGTCCTTTACGAGAAGCGCGGCCCGATAGCCTGGGTCACGCTGAATCGCCCCGACCAGCTCAACGCGTACAACGTCGAGATGCGCGATGCGCTCTTCGCAGCGCTGAGCGCGATCCACGACGACAAGGAAGTGCGCGCGATGGTTCTGGCGGGAGCCGGCGCCGCATTCTCCACCGGCGGCGATTTGCACGAATTCGGCACTGCCCCATCGCCGGCGATCGCGCGATGGGTTCGCTTTCGCCGCGATGTCTGGGGACGCCTGAAGGCGCTCCCGATCCCGTCGATCGCGGTGGTCCACGGTTTCACCGTGGGCGGCGGGCTCGAGATGGCGCTTTTGTGCGATATGGCGATCGCCGCTGACGACACCAGGATCTGCCTGCCCGAAACCGGGGTTGGAATGATTCCCGGCGTCGCGGGAACCCAGACGGCTTCGCGCAGGCTCGGACTCGGCCGCGCGCTGGACCTGGCGATCACCGGCCGCTGGATTGACGCGCAAGACGCATTGCTTATAGGTTTGGTCGCCGAAGTCGTCCCGGTGGCGAAGCTTGAGGGCCGTGCGCAGGAACTGGCGCAAAGGCTCGCGCGCCTGCCCCGCGAAAATGCTGCTATAGCCAAGCTTGCGGTGTGGGGTGGGCTCGATTTGCCACTCGGGGAGGGGCTTTCCCTCGAACGGCGCCTTGCCGCCAGGCTGGCGATGCTGTCCGGCGCGATGAATCGCCACGACGGCCAGGCGGGCAGCTTCAGGCGCTGGAGAAAGCCGGGGGCATCCAGGAGGTAAGAGGCTCTTTGAACACCGTCAATTTCGTCACGATTCCGTCGTCCATTGTCCCGGATCAGGAAATCCTGGTCTTCGGAAATCAGCGGCTTAATTACGCCCAGCTCGCCGATCATGTGGCGCGCCTGGCCACGGTCTTCAAACAAGGTGGCCTGAAACCGCGCGAGGTGGTGGCCGCTCTTGACACGAACTCCGATTGTTACATCGCGGCCTACTACGCTGCCGCGAAGGCCGGCCTCACCTTCCTGCCGCTCAACTATCGCGCCAAGGAAACCGAACTCGAGTACATGATCAACACGGCCGGCGCCAAAGTGCTGCTCGCCGGCGATCGCTATCTCGATCTAATTGATCGCATCCGTCCCAAGCTGAAGGTCGAGACCTACGTTGCGATCGGCAACGGAAGATCGGGCATGCCGCGAATCGCGGAGCTAATGGCAAAGGCTGAACCCGACGAAACGGAAGCTGAGGTCGAGGACGAAGACACCTCCATCCTGATGTACACGAGCGGCACGACCTCGCTGCCCAAGGGCGTCATGCTTTCGTTCCGCGATTTTACCGCCTACGTGACGGCGAACGTGGAGATGGCCGATGGAACCGAACGCGGCGTCGCGCTGGTGTGCGTGCCGTTTTACCATATCGCGGGAACCACGGCTTACATGACCAACATCTGGACTGGGCGCAAAGTGGTCGTGATGCCGCAGTTCGATGCGAAGCAGTGGCTCAAGCTCGTCGAAACCGAAAAGGTGACCCACGCGTTCGTCGTGCCCACGATGATGAAGCAGTTGCTCGATGAGCCTTCATTTTCGAAGACCGATTTGTCGACTCTGACCAACGTTGCCTACGGCGGCGCCGCGATGCCGATCCAGGTCATCCGCCGCGCCATCGAGGCATTTCCGAAAAACGTCGGCTTCGTCAACGCGTACGGACAGACCGAAACGACTTCGTCGCTTACCATCCTCGGTCCCGATGACCATCGGCTGGAAGGATCGCCCGAGGAAGTCGAACTCAAGCTCAAGCGGCTCAATTCGATCGGTAAGCCGCTGCCCGATGTCGAGATTCGCGTGCGCGACGACGATGGCAAGCTCCTTCCGATAGGCGAGGTCGGCGAGATAATCATCCGCACCCCGCGCATCATGAAGGGCTACGCGGGGCGCACCGATGATGCCGCACTGCCGGAAGGATGGCGCGCGACGGGCGACCTCGGCTGGCTCGACGAAGACGGCTACGTCTTCTTCGCGGGCCGCAAGGACGACATGATCATCCGCGGCGGCGAGAATATCGCTCCGGCCGAAATCGAGACGGTCCTGATGAGCCATCCCACGGTCGACGAATGCGCGGTCATCGGCGTGCCGTCGGAGGAATGGGGCCATACCGTCAAAGCGTTCGTAGTCCCGCGCAAGGGCTCCAAGGTCACGGAGCAGGAGCTGGCGGAGTTCTGCCGCTCGCGCCTGGCGAGCTTCAAGCGCCCCGAGATGATCGAGTTTATCGACGCGCTGCCCAAGAATCCGCTCGGCAAGATTCTGCGCAAAGACCTGCGCGCGGAGTCCGGAGGCTGAGACGCTGCGCGATCGCCCGAAAGCCGCACGTCCCATGTCCGCTCGGCACGCGGCGGCGCGGCGCCCGGTCGAAGTAGTCACGGCCGGAGGATGCGTAACGGCGCGCCTTCTGAACACCGGCCGCAGCACCAAACTCAACGCCGAGGCCGCGGCACGGCTGGTCGAGCTGTTCGAAGAGATCGAGGATGATGACACCGCGCGGATGCTCGCAATCACGGGCAGCGGCGCGGCGTTCTGTACGGGCTTTGCGCCGGACGTGAATCCCGGGCTCGTCGAATCGCTGGCGGTACTGTCCAAGCCAACGATGGCAATTCTCAACGGTGACGCTATCGATGAAGGACTGGAGCTTGCGATGGCCGCCGATATCCGCGTCGCGACCGCCGGCGCGCGCTTCGCGCTCACCCAGCTTGGACGCGGCGAGCTTCCGCACTTCGGCGGCACGCAGCGCCTGCCCAGGCTGGCCGGCGCGGGCCATGCGCTGAGGATGATTTTGACGGGCGCCGCGATCGATGGAACCGAAGCGCATCGAATCGGGCTCGTGACTTATCTCGCGAAGAACGAGCGTGAACTCGGCGCTACTGCAGGTTCAGTGGTCGAAGCAGTTCTGAGCCGCGCGCCCCTGGCGACGCGAATAGTAAAAGATGCCGTCTTAAAAGGGTATGATATGACTTTGGAGCAGGGCGTGAGGCTTGAGGAAGATCTGTACGCCCTGCTACAAACGACTGCCGACCGCGCCGAAGGCGTGCGCGCCTTCTTGGAGAAGCGCAAGCCACTCTTTCGCGGGGCCTGAAGCATCGAATTTTGAGAGGAACGACTCCGAGATGGCCAATCAACTGGGTAAGGTTTATATCTGCGGCAAATGCTCATCGCAGGTAATTGTCACCAAGGGCGGCACCGGCACGCTCAAGTGTTGCGGCGCGCCGATGGAGCAGAAGAAGTAACCCCCGCCGCAGGGCCGTAATATGGACGCCGCAGCTTTTGTCGCGGAACTGTCGTCCGAGAACGATTCAATTCTTAAGAGACTCGCTCCGGCTCAGGCGCTGACCGTCGAGGCTCGCGGCGATCTGAGCCCGCGCAACCTGCTGCGCGTAGCTCTCAAGAATGAACTCGAAGCGAGCGAGATTGCCGCGCTGTGGATGCCCTCCGCGCGCGGTGCCGACCTCAAGCTCGCGCTCGCGCGCCAGGCCGGCGATGAAGCCAGGCACTACCGGCTGATCGGCGAACGCCTGCATGGACTGGGCGATACTCTCGCCGGGTTCGATCCGCTGGCGCAGGGTTACAGCCCGCTCTTTAAGTACCTGAGCGGTCTTCAGACCGATGTCGAGCGGGTAGCGGCGGGGCAGTTTACTCGCGAGGCGATCGCGCTGGTCAAGAACGTCCAGTTCATCGAGCTGTGCGAGCGCGCGGGCGATGCGACGACGTCGATGCTTTACCGTGGAGTCATCCAGCCCGACGAACAGTATCATCACGAACTCGGCCGCCATTTCCTGCAGCGCCTGGCCCTCGATGACGACTCGCAGCAACTGGCCCGCGCGGCGCGGGCACGTACGATCGCGATGGCAGAGGAGCTGCAGACGCTCGCCTTCAACCGCGCGGGAATTCATCACGCGCCCGGATGCTGACGAGGGGGACTTTCAATGCTGGGCACGATCATCATCGGAATAATCGCCGGATGGCTCGCGGGAAAGCTGATGCAGGGCGGAGGCTACGGCCTGATCGGCGACCTCATACTCGGCCTGGTGGGCGGCGTGGTCGGCGGATGGATCTTCGGCGAACTCAACGTCGCCGGCCCTTCGGGAGTGATCGGCTCGCTGGTGACCGCGACCGTCGGCGCGATCATCCTGGTCTGGATAACTCACCTGATCCGCCGCGCCTGATCTGTCGATTAACGTGCCGGAGTCGAAGAGCCTCGTCGTGAAGTCGGTCGCTACTTCCTGCGCGGCCGAAGGCAAGCCAGGCGCAGTCTCAGCGGCTTCCCGAGCCAGAGTGCGTTGATGGCGTGATCGTTGTATGCGTTGCCGGTGTTGGGATGCACCAAAATCCTGAGTCCGGCGCGATTCAGCATCAGCCACGGCACGATCCTGGGAAATTCCCGGCGCGCAAATTTTGACCTGATACATCGATCGCGGATGGGGTCCGACCGGTTCCTCTCGCCAGCGTCCCATCTCAACCTGAAAGATCCTCTCGATCGCGTTGCGCAATCGCGCTGCCGTCTTGCGCGAACCCGCGTCGTAATAGACGTGGGCGTGGTAGTCATCGATTTTCGCCGTATCGATCATCTGCTTCTGTCGCGTGTCAGAACGAATGATGAGCGGCTAGCTGCCGGCATCAATCAGTGCAACCAGCCTCTCGACCAATGCGGGAGCGCCCGTGGCGTGCTTGAGAAAAACGTAGACCTCGGAGCATTCGGTGTTCAGTTTTTTTATTTGCGCGGCCCATCCGGCCAGGTCGGCTTCCAGATAGTTCGCTTTGCGCAGCCGGAGATAGCTGTATCCTGCCGTTCGCACGATGGGAGTGGCGAGCTTGTCGCTTTCCGCTATGCAAAGCGCGCAATCGCCTTCGTGAAGCGCCGCATACACATCATCTTCGAGCCAGCTCTTGTGGCGAAATTCGAAAGCAGCCGTGATGCGCCGATTCAGCAACGCCAGGAAGTCGCGCAGCACGGCAAGATCTTTTTTGAAAAATGGCGGTAGCTGAAACAACGTCGGTCCGAGACGCTCGCCGAGGACCTGCGCCGTTTCGATGAAATAGTCTACTTCTTTCTGGACATCGCGCAGCCGCGCGGTGTGAGTAATGCGCTCGGAGGCTTTGAGTGCGAAACGGAATCCTTCGGGCGTTTCGCCACACCATTTTTCGAGCATCTGCCGCCGCGGCATTGCCCGGAACGTGTAGTTGATCTCCACGGTCGGGAAGTGACCGGCATAGAAGGCGAGCATCTTCGGTCCGGCGATTTTTTCCGGATAGAAATTCCCGCACCATTCCTTGTAACTGAAACCCGATGTTCCGATTCGCACCATGAAGCGCCTTGATCGAAACCTAGCCCCGGATAAGGCCATTCACAAGTTCGAGCTGAGAAAGAGATCGGCGGATTTCCGTGCCCGCGTCAGCCGAGCGCGTGCAGACGAAGGCCTTCGACCTGCGAGCGAATCGAATCGGGAAGTGTTACCTCCCGCGCGTCACTCCAGGTCCGCTCCAGGCGGTAGAAGTCGCGCGCGGGTTCGTAAAAGATGTGCACGACCACATCGTCGTAGTCGAGCACGATCCAGTGCGCGTGATGGAAGCCCTCGATCGCCAGCGGACGAATACCATCTTTCGCCATCCGCTCTTCGATACCTCGCGCGATCGCTTGCACCTGCACATCCGACCGTCCGGTCGCGATCAGAAAATAATCCGCTATCGTTGAAAGGTGCTCGGACTCGAGCACGACCAGATCGTAGGCTTTCTTTTCCAGCGCCGCTTCCACCGCGGCTAGTGCCTTGTCCCTGGAGTCCACGCTTGCCAGTGCGGTGCCTCTTTTCAATAGAGAGCGTGGCGCTGAACGTAGTCAGCGACATCGCTGGGGACGAGATAGTTAATCGATTGCCCGCGCTGGATCTTGCGGCGAATTGCCGTGGCAGAAATGGGGAGGAGAGTTGTTTCTACGAAAGACAGCGTGTGTCCGCTCGAATGCACGTAGTGATCGTCACTTCGACTGTAACCAAAGCGGGACACCTCGGCAAGTGAGATCTCCGCAGGGTCGCTTTCATTTTCGGTTAAACGTGTGTGAACGGCGATGTTGCAGAGCGAGACCAGCTCCTCGTAGTCCTTCCAGGTCTCGAGTTCCGAAAACTGATCCGCGCCCATCAGCAAATACAGCGTCGCCGGCTGCCGCAGCGTCGCCAAAAAATACTTCACAGTGTCGATCGTGTAGGAACGGCCAATGCGCCTGACTTCCACGTCCGATGCCATGAAATGCCGGTTCCCCTTGGTCGCCAGCCGCACCATCCCCAGCCGGTGATCGGCAGGGGCAAGGTCGCCTTCGGTCTTGTGAGGAGGAGATGCGGCCGGGATGAAATATACGAGGTCGAGGCTGAGTGCCTCGCGGTCCTCTTCGGCCGATCGCAGATGGCCGAAGTGGATAGGATTGAAACTGCCTCCGAACAGACCTACGCGCATCGCTGCGGGTTCTCTCCCTGGAAATGGCCCCGCGCCTAGCCGCGCACCTGACCGTTGCCGTGGATCACGTACTTGTATGTCGTCAGTTCGTTGAGTCCCATCGGTCCTCGCGCATGGAGTCGGTTGGTCGAAATTCCGGTCTCTGCGCCGAAACCGAACTCAAAGCCGTCGGTAAAGCGGGTCGACGCGTTAACGTAGACGGTAGCGGAATCAACCTCGCGTTCAAAGCGTCTGGCCGCAGCGATGTCGCCGGTAACGATGGCATCGGCCAGATGGGACCCGTGGCATTCGATAAAAGCGATTGCTTCCTCGATGGAATCGACCACTTTTACCGCCAAAATTAGGTCAAGGTATTCAGCATCCCAGTCCTCGGGCGATGCCGGGACCGCATCGCGCAAGACCCGGCGGGTACGCTCGTCGCCACGAATTTCCACCCCAGCCTTCTTGAGCCGGGCCGCGACGGCCGGCAGAAAGCGATCCGCCACCGCCGAATGCACGATCATCTTCTCCATCGCGTTGCAGACCGAGGGACGGCCGCATTTGGCATCGATGCAGATTTCCTCCGCCATCTTCAAATCAGCGGCGCGATCGACGTAGGTGTGGCAGATGCCGTCGAAATGGGGCAGCAGCGGCACGGCGGAACCTTCCAGCGCTTCCTTCAGCGCCTTTCCTCCGCGGGGGATGATGAGATCGATCAGCTCCGGATGTCGTTTTAAGATCTGAATCACTTCGCGATCCGGATTCTCGACAAACGAGGCGCTCTCGGTGTCGAGTCCCGCTTCCCGGAGCGCTTTGGTGATCAATCCGGCCAGGCAGGTATTGGCCGCCAGCGCTTCCGATCCGCCGCGCAGCACGACCGCGTTGCCGGACTTCAGGCACAGCGAGGCCGCATCGACGGTGACGTTCGGACGCGACTCATAAATAATCGCGATCAAGCCGAGCGGCACGCGAATCTTGCTAATCACAAGCCCGTTCGGCCGCTGCCACGATTCAATTTCACTGCCGACCGGATCGCGCAGTGCCGCCACTTCCCCCACGCTCTTCGCCATCGTCTCGATTCGCGCGTCGTTGAGCATGAGCCGTTCCACGAATGCGCCGGTGCGCCCCTGAGATCGCGCGCGATCGAGATCTTTTGCGTTCGCCGCGAGGATCGCGGTGCGCGATGCGCGAATGATCTTTGCCAGCGCGTGCAGCGCCGCGTCTTTCTGATCGGTCGGAGCGAGCGCGAGCGTGCGCCCGGCCGAGCGAGCCCGCGCGAGCATCGCGGTCACGTCCGATTCAAGGCTCATCCGATTTCCTTCAGAAGCACGAAGTTGTCTCGATGGATAACTTCATCGGCGACTTTGTAGCCCAGCACGCCCGAAATCTCCGTCGAGCGCCGGCCCATGACTTTTAGCACATCGCTGGCGGGGTAGTTTACCAGCCCCCGGCCGAACTCGACGCCATCGGGATCGAGCAGGCTCACGCAATCGCCTCCGCCGAAATCGCCGCGCACTTGCTTGATTCCGGAGGGCAGCAGGCTGCGGCCCTTGTTGCGCAACGCCTCGGCCGCGCCGCGATCAACGGCCAGCGCGCCGGCGGGGCGCAGCGCGAATGCGATCCAGTGCTTGCGACTCTTGAGCCGTTCACCGGCCGGAATGATGAGTGTGCCGCATTCCCGTTCCGGATCGAGCGCAGCCGTCAGCACCCCCGGTTCGCGGCCGGAAGCGATCACGCAAGCGATTCCGGCCCGCGCGGCTTCGCGAGCGGCCTTGAGCTTGGTGGCCATCCCACCGCTGCCGAGGGGACCCGCACTCTCCGCTACTAATCCAGTCATTCCTGCCTCGGGATCGGTGATGAGCGGGACCAGGCGCGCGTCGGAGCGTTTCCTGGGATCGCCAGTGAGCACGCCGGCAACATCGCTTAGAATTATCAGCAAGCCGGCCTGCACCAGCGTCGCGACCAGCGACGACAAAACGTCGTTGTCGCCAAGCCGGATTTCCTCGACCGCTACCGTGTCGTTCTCATTCACGATCGGCACCACGCCGGCATCCAGCAATGCGGTGATCGTTTGATTGGCGTTCGCGCGCCGGCGACGCTCCGCGAGGTCTTGATGGGTCAGCAGCAGTTGCGCGACCGAGCGATCGTGATCTCCGAAGGCGCGCGCCCACTCACGCATCAGATCGATCTGTCCAGCCGCGGCCGCCGCCTGGCGCGAGGCGATGGTCGAATCGCCCAGCGTGCTGAGCCGTGCCCGCCCTGCTGCAACGGCGCCCGAGGTAACGATGATGACTTCGCGCTGGCCGCGGATGGCTGAATCTATCTCGGCGGCCAGATGATCGATCACTTCACCCAGTAGTCCGCCCGAATCCGAAAGGACGGCGCTGCCCACTTTGACGACGATCCGTTTGGCGCGGGCGAGAATCGGCGCTTTGTAGTTCAGTTGGGACATGGCGCCGGAGGCTGGTCCATTTTAGCGAGCATTTGCGCGATCTGCGTGACCAGAGGCGCGAGCCCGGTACCCTCGGCCGCCGAGATCGGAAAAACCCGGAGCGCCAGGGAGCGCTCGAGTGAGCGGACGCTCTTCTTCAGCTTGTCGGCCTCGACGAGATCGATCTTGTTAAGCGCGACCAGGGCTGGACGTTCCAGCAGCGCGGGATCAAACGCACCAATTTCGCCCCGGACCGTAGCAAATGCGCTCTCAGCGTCCTCAGAAGCGTCGAGAACGTAGACCAGCAGACGGGTCCGCGCGAGATGGCGCAGAAACCGAATTCCCAGGCCGTGGCCAAGATGGGCGCCCTCGATCAATCCGGGGATGTCCGCAATCGTGAAGCTCTCTTCTTCCGAAGCGAAGACGCGGCCGATATTTGGCGCCAGCGTGGTGAAAGGGTAGGCGGCGATTTTCGGGCGCGCCGCGCTGAGAGCGGCCAGCAGCGTCGACTTTCCGGCGTTGGGAAGTCCGATCAATCCCGCCTCCGCCACCAGCCGCAGCTCCAGACGAACCCACTTCTGTACGCCCGGGGTGCCGGGCGTCGCGATTCGCGGCGAGCGGCGGGTCGCGGTGGTAAAGTGCATATTGCCGAGGCCGCCCTCGCCGGCCTGGGCGATAACGGCTCGATCGCCGGGCATCACGAGATCGGCGATGACGGCGCGATCATCGTCCTCGAGCACGATAGTCCCCGGAGGGACGTGCACGACGAGGTCCTCGCCGGCGCGTCCATATTGCTGCTTGCCACGCCCGGACTCTCCATCGCGGGCGACGAGCCGCGGCTGATATTTGAAGTCGAGTAAGGTGGAAAGACCCTCGTCGACTTCGAAGATTACGCTGCCGCCGCGACCACCATCGCCGCCGGACGGACCGCCGAAGGGACGGAACTTCTCGCGCAAAAAGGCGATCGCACCCTTGCCTCCGTTGCCGGCGCGCACGAACACTCGCGCTTCATCGATAAATCGCATAGCGAAAGCCGCATTATATCAGGCGGGCAGACGCAAGTGCGGCAGCCCGGACCGCCCAAGTAAGCGCGGTCCGGCGATTCTGCCACTCAAGCCTGACGATAGTGTTCGTCAGTCCAGACAGACGACTAGAGGCAAATCTCAGCGAGCGCGCGCACCGTGTCGATCGATCCTGTGCTGATGAGCATCGTTTTCACGGGCGATGCCTTCCATGCCTTGAGCCGATCGGCGATTCGCTCCTTCGGCCCCACCAGTGCGACTTCATCGACCAGCTTGTCCGGCACCAGCGCCATCGCCTCGCCCTTCTTGCCCGTCAGATACAGGTCCTGAATCTTGCCGGCCTCGTCCTCATAGCCGGCTCGGCGCGCGTAGTCGTTGTAGAAATTCTTGGAGCGTGCGCCCATGCCGCCGATGTATAAGGCGAGCATTCCCTTCACGCCCATCCGGCACTTTTCGACATCCGGACCCATCACGCAGTTGACGAATGGGGCGACATCGAAATTGTCCATCGACCGATTTCCGCCGGCTTTCGCGAAGCCTTCCTTGATCGGCCCCGCGTAAAGATCCCATCGCTCCGGATTCATCCAGACCGGAATCACACCGTCGGCGATTTCGGCCGCGAGCGCGATGCCCTTGGGGCTAATCGAGGCCGTGTAAATCGGCAGGTCCTTGCGGCCGTGCAGGATGCTCTTGAGCGGCTTGCCGAGTCCTGTCGCGCCGGGGCCGGTGTAGGGAATCTGGTATTCCTTGCCGTGATGCTCGACCGGGACTTCGCGGGCAAGGACCTGGCGGACGATCTCGATGTACTCGCGCGTACGCTGGAGGGGTTTGCCGTACGGCACACCGTGCCATCCTTCGACCACCTGCGGTCCGGACGGCCCGATGCCCAGGATGAAACGGCCGCCCGACAGCGCATCGAGCGTCATCGCGGTCATCGCCGTCATCACGGGAGTGCGCGCGGGCATCTGCACGATTCCGGTGCCCAGCTTGATCTTGCGGGTAAGCGCCGCGATCCATGACAGCGGCACAATCGCATCCGACCCGTAGGCTTCCGCCGTCCAGACCGAATCGAAGCCCGCGCTTTCCGCCGCGAGAATCAAATCCATGGGCAGGCCCATCTGGCTGCCCGAATATCCTGAAACTAGTCCCAATCGCATCGCGCTCTTCCTCCCGCCCGAAGCGCAGTCGATCCTCTCGCCCGGGCATCGCCAGTGAATAACAGTGCGCCCAAAATGAAAAGCCCCGAGGGATCACCGCAGGGCTTTCAATTCGATGATTTGTCAAATCTGCCTTAGGCGGTCGTCTCGGCAGCGCTTTCGGTGGCGGGCTTCGGCTCGACGCTCACCTGTCGTTTCTCCCCGCGCGGCTCATATTTCACGATGCCGTCGACGCGCGCGTAGATCGTGTAGTCGCGTCCCATGCCGACGTTGCGGCCCGGATGGATGCGGGTGCCGACCTGGCGGACCAGGATGTTGCCCGCTCTGACCGTCTGCCCGTCGTAGATTTTGATACCGCGATGCTGCCCCGGACTGTCGCGGCCGTTGCGCGTCGAACCTTGTCCTTTTTTGTGCGCCACGACTGTTTCCTCTGGAAGAGCGGCCGATAGGCCGCGTGTTTGAATGGCGGCGTTATGCGCCCGCCGAAATCTCTTCGATCTTGAGTACGGTCAGTTCCTGCCGATGCCCGTGCTTGCGGCGGTAATTCTTGCGGCGTTTCTTTTTGAAAACGATCACTTTGGTGCCGCGCGGCTGCTGGACAATTTTGGCCCGGACCGAAGCGCCCGAGACCACCGGAGTGCCAACCTTGGGAGCTTCGCCGCCGAGGGCGAGGACTTCGGTCAGCGATACTTCGGCGCCCACGTCGCCAGGAATCCGCTCGATCGTGAGCTGGTCGCCGACGCCTACGCGGTACTGTTTTCCGCCTGTCTTTACGATTGCGAACATGGAAATACTCGAATCCAATTGAATATCGGAGCGCCGAATCCGTGTCAACGCATCGATTCGGGCGTGTCTTAGTTCAGCGATTATGTCCGCCTTTAATGGTTCAGCGATTGTGTCCGCTTTGCATAGGTT
>JBKQNE010000108.1:0-3280 GCA_052146355.1 Binataceae bacterium (SeqCode)
GAGTCACCGATGCGGTAGGAAACAACGAGCGCGAAGATGACGCACACTGCGCCGATAACAAGTGTGGAGCTTGGCTCTAATATTTCATGGATTTCCCGCTCCACGTTGAGCCTTCGAATGATGCGCCAGACCAGAAAGGGCAGCAACAGGCCGCGAAATAGCGCGGTGAGAACAGCTATCAGATAGAGTTCTGGATAGCCTCCATAGAATCCGACTGCCGCGGACAACCCGGCGATGGTCCATGACTGGGCAGCGAACGCGTAAAGATAATTGTTGAGCCAGCGTGACCCCAGCATCACGAAGGCGAGCAGCAAGCTCACGATCGCCATCAAGCTGAAGAGAGAGGCCGCGAGTGGATCGAGATGCGTCACCAGCATGGCTACACCAGTTGAGACCCTATGATGGCCAGGATGGCGAACACGAACGACGCCGCCAGTAGTTCCTGATACCGGTAAAACCGCAGGCGCGATTGCGCGGTTTCCACCACGACCACCGCGATGGCAACGATCAGAAATTTGCCGGCCAGGGCGCCGATCGATCCGATAACTCCTTCCGCGGCGCCCTCGTGCGACAGGCCCCACGGAATCAACAAAACGTTGCAGAAGATTGTGTAGAGTATGAATTGCTTCATCATCGACGCCCAGCGAAGCACGGCAAGCAGTGGGCCGGAATATTCCAGGATACGGCCCTCTTCGATCATGTAAACTTCAATGTGGCTGCTGGAGTGGATCGGCATGCGATCTGTTTCAACAAGTAGCAAGGTGAAAAAAGCTAAAATCAGAAATAGGTGCGCCGGGCTAAAGTAGACTGCAGGGCTGCCGACCAACAAGTGGTTGACCACGAACGGCAGCATCGCCTTTGCGAGCAATGTGATGCCCACGAACACCAATATTAAAGTCGGTTCAGCGAGGATCGCCACCATCACAGAACGGCTCGAACCTATACCGCCATAGGCGCTGCCGGTGTCGAGACCGGCGAGCAAGACCATAAATGATCCGAGGGTGAGGATCAGCCCACCGCCGAGGATGTCGCCCATATCGGAAAGCGGCAATGGAAAGTCGGTCAAAACTGGAATGAGAATGGGAACTGTTAACATCGCGGTAAAAGCGACGAAGGGCGCAATCCAATAGATCCAGGAAGCAGTTTCCGGGACGACGATCTGTTTATGGAACAGCTTCCAAAGGTCGCGGTACGGCTGGAAAATGCCAGGCCCTTGGGCTAGTTGTATGCGCTCTTCAAACTGTTGGATTACGCCCTGCAGCAGCGGCGCGAGCATTAGCACCGTGACCACTTGACAGATTTGTAAGATGACGTCGCTGAGTATCACAATTGCCTCCGCATCCGGAGACGGAAAACGCCATCACTGCGCGCGCGACCCTGGACAGCGCTGTCAAACCGGTTAGTGGAGAAAACTGAAGCGTGCACGTACGACTCCCTTCGTCCGCAGTCGGATGAAAGGAGTCATCAGCCCTAAGGGCGGTTCAAGGCGGAACCCCATCGCCTCGCTGGCGCGACCAGCATTATAACAAGTTCGGTTAACTCCGTCCCCATGTCAAGCTCGTTCTGAAAATACGCCATACAAATCGGATCGAGCTTGTGACGATTTTTCCGAACGTGGCGGGATGCAGCGAGGAAGGTGCTTGCGGGGCGATCTCCGCACGCGGACACGCAATGATATTCCGCTCGTCTGCCGAACATGCTTTCACTGCGATTCGATTACGATAGAGAAATAGCTAGAGCCAATTCTCGGGTTGCCGACTTGACTCGAATGGACTGTTCGACATTCACGCTCGACTTCGACCAAACGGTCAACGGCATTGCTTTCGTCTCCCAGGAATCCCGCTGCAGTGCATCTCGACATCCGCTTTTCATACCCTTTGCCTCCAAAAGCTCAGCGGTGTTAGATACGTACCGCAGAGAGTCCGCACCAGGGCCGCTATTCTCGGGAGGTGCCCCGCCATTGACATACGTTTTGCAGTCGCAAGAGGCGATGAGAGCCTCAAATAGGGGCGCTCGCAAGCAGACATCGTACGAAGGCCTGCCCAAGGCCCTGCCACCGATTAATCTGCATCACGGCGAGGCAATCTGGGTGTTGTCGCGACTTGGCTATCAGGGTAAAGCGACCAAAAGTACTTTTTACGAGTACATCAAATCATTACGGAAGCTGGGTTCGCCATTCGAGCGCGGAAAAATCGGGCGCCCCGGAGGTCTGGCGAGCTACTCATACTTTCATATGATGGAGCTTGCTCTCGTATTGACGCTACGCGTCTATTACTTCGTTCCGGACTCGGTGCTCAGCGGAATCATTGAGTATCGCACTTGCCTCCGCCACCATTACCGCCGGGCTTATTCGGAGCGGTGTGCGGGTATCGGTGCGCCAGTATCCGTAAAAGCAATTGGTCACCCCCCAATACATGTGCGGGGCCTATTCCTTGATCTGCAAATAAACTTTTCTGGTGGCAAGCTAGTAAAATTTGGTCCCCCCAAGTTGCTTTCTCCATTCGAGGCTCTCACGATTTTCGCGCAGCGGGATGTCGCCGCTCGGGCCCGCCTACCCATAACCCTGTCCTTGCTCTCGGAGAGACTTGTCGCGACAGCCCTCAGCGCGCCTTTAATTCGACGAGGCAATCGCGCGGCTATTAAAAAGCATTGATGGCGATGAGATTTACGCGGCTTGCGATGATGCCGACCAGACCTTGATCGAGTGAACCTTTTGCAACGCAACAATAAGCGCTGGCTAAGTGACGCTCTTGCGGCGCTACGATGCTTTTTGACCAACAACCTCGAGTACGATCTGTACCGGAAACATTTTGCGGACGAACTGACCACAGTCCTTCAGGACAGAGCACCATGGTTTTTAAGGCCTTCGAGCAAAGCTTTCGCGAGCGTTGGCATGCTTGATCCTCGGTGAGATTCCGCACGGATTTGCTATCTCTGAACGTACCCCACCAAGAAGCCGGGCGCACGAGCCAATATCCGCGTGCCGAGTTATTTGTTTGCAGTCTTCAGCTTCAGATTACGCACACTTATGATTCGAGGCTCCGGTTCGGGAGCTTGAATCACGCCCAGGGGCGGTAACATCAACCCGCGACGGCCCGTCACGGAGCCTCTAATGTTCTGAAATTGCTTTCGCTTTCAGCGCATAGCGGACACGGCCGAACTTGCTGCGGGCTCGACCCGGTCGGGAATGACCACGGTTGGCCACATGGGAGAGTTGCGATCGAAGACCCATAAGCGACATTCGTCCTCCGACAGTCGCCAACGGGTGACCTGTCCGTAT
>JBKQNE010000109.1:0-6491 GCA_052146355.1 Binataceae bacterium (SeqCode)
AGGCCATCACCCGCTTCCTGGCCAACTGGAACGACCACGCCCAACCCTTCCGCTGGACCAAAACCACCGACCAGCTCAGACGCAGCATCCGTAACGCTGCACTTATTTACGAGACACGACACTAGCAACGAATCATCTGTAAGCAGGACCCAGTCATAGTCCTGGGGTCTCGCCTCTATCAATGCGGCGGCCTGCCTGATGAGCGCATATTCCTCGCATTCGTCGGACCTTTCGCCCTCAGGCGCAAGCCAGTGATCGTATGAGCGGCCCAACCGGTTCAGGATTTTGCGGGAACAAAGTACGGTTACGTCAAGACCGGCGGCTCTGAGCACTCGCAACGTGCCTACCAGGAGTTCGCTTACACATATCGCCAACACCTGCGATACGGACTCGCCCTCTCCTGGCGAATGCAGCCGAGCCCTCCGCCCCAGCACCAAGGCCCCCCTTTTGTCCGGAATCTCCAATTTGAATTGCCGATTCATATTCGCACTGGCGCCGGGTCCTTTACAAAGGCAAGCTTTGGGCGTGGTTTTTCTCGGCTAGTTACGGTCTGCCGCTATCGGCAGTCGCGACGGAATATGAGAACGGGACCCGACGATCTGCTTGACAGTATATCGTCCATTCCTAGGAGCTAGTAACCTTCAGATTCCGGTTGCCGTGACCCCGGCCCCGCTCCATTGAGCTCGCGCGGAAGTGGTTGAGACATTTGACCTTGCCCCCCACCCTTCGAACCCTGCGCGGAAGTTGCTGATGTCGAAAAAAATACTTGATCGCATCGCACGGATATTCCCGTGACCGCGACGGATGAGCTACATCAGCTACGGGCCGAGCGATGCGCTGACATGGGCAGCTGAATCTTCAGCGTCAGCGTCTCATCTGCATCGACAGTACACCGCAAAAACCTCCTGTCTACCCTGAAAAATCTTCCTTAGGCAGCAGTTTCAAGGGGTGTAAGAGTGACCTGGTAGCCAAGGCGCCGGAGTCGAGCGAGGCTGCGGCGCTTGAGCCGTTCGGCGCGGAAGCGATCGAAGTAGTCACCGCGCTGATATCCAGCTGTGCACTTCTCACCACCGGGTCCAGCCGCAGGTGGCCGTGTCGTTCCGTGCTCTCGATCAGCAGCGGTTTAAGCCGCTTGCCGCAGATGCGATCGGCCGCCTCCCACAACAGCGTCAGCGCCTGGTGCACCGCCTCGCCGTAGATGCGCCGACGCCTACGCGCCAGCTGCGGCACGAACTGTCGGTTCAGCACCTGCAGCGCATGCTTGCGGTGATAGCCGGTCACCCGAGTGAACTCGTCGAAAATCTGGCGGCGCTCCCACAGGCCGGCTGCCCGGTATCGCTCGCCGATCGCCTGCTTCAACTCCCTGCGTGTCGCCATGCTCAGTTGCCTCGCCATCTCCTCCACCACCCCGCAGCTCCGCTGCTGGGTAGCAGTTTACGTGAGGCAACCGGCCTCGACCCGGTAACAAAGATCGTGAGTCAATGCGGAAGATCTAATTGTCGCGGATCAGATCAGCACTAAGGCGACTTCCGTCTTGGAACCACGGGGCGACGTCGGATGGTATTTTTCACTGTGAATGACTCTGTCTGTGCTTGCGATCTGACCTGACCGATCGCCGCCACCGTGCCCCCGATGATGCCCAATGCGTCGGCCTTCGCGCCCTTAATGAGGTTTCTGGTCCATACGATCGGAGGGATTAATGTTTTCCACTCTTCCAGATCGAAATCGAGTTCTCGTGGAATACGACTCTTGCTTCCTGGTTTGCCCCTTTTGCGACTTCCTTTCAGAGTGGAAAACACGTCGTTCTTCCATCCCAAAGCCAAAGCCTCAATCAGCCCCAGGTGATAATTCAGTTCATCGACTTGGGACTTCCACAGCATCTGATGTCCGTCGAGGTATTCTCTTGCGAGGTATTCAATTGCGGCTGCAACACTAAACACATCGACCGCATACATCTCAAAGTAGTGTCGGTAAGTACCCAATAAATCGGGGTGAGTCGGTTTCTTGGCTTCGCGTTGTGCCCAATAAAGACTCTCTGACGCCAGTGTGCCCAACAACGCGATCTCCCGGGACCGGGATGCGAAATCTTGGACCACCGACAGACACAGGAAGAAAAGAAATGATACTGACCGAACCGCCAGATGAACGGCCTTTTGAATGTTCTTCGGATCCTGGCCTTTAGTGCGTCCTACTATTGAGGTTTCGATCTGCTGAGACAGAAAACGTGTGGGAAAATCGGCAGCTAGTTGCGCTAGTAGCCAATCATAGTAATCCTCGAACGAATCAAACTTATGCGCTTGCTCGAGCCAGGCGATAACCGCCTGCTTAGGGGTGAGTGCGTTTTCGATTTGGTCCAATCGGGAGTCAATCGTTGCCATCTTGCTTTATCGACGGGGCAGACCATTGGTCAGCTTCTGCGTCGTCTTCGAAATTCCTCTTAACGGCGGATTCAAGCGCGGCCAACCGACGTTCAGTCTCCGAATCGCGCAGACCTTTCAAAAGCAATCCCGCGAGATACCCCACCGTATTGGCGATCTTCGGATCCACTTCACCGCGCCGGACTTGGTTAATTGTGTCGGCCAGAAGCTTTACTGCGTCTTGGGGGCTTTCGAGTTTCGCGTACGGAGCCGAAGTCGGCAGCACCGCCATCTTGCTCCTTTGGCCGCCGGCACTTTGGGCCGCCCTCCGTTCGGCTTCCAATTTTGGATCGTGAAAAAAGCAAAAACTCGATCTGGCAAGTCGCCGGGCACTGCACCTCTGACCATTTGGCCTGACGCCTTCGCATGGCTTATCAACTTTTGCCTTCAAGCCGGACTTCGAACGTCGGGTCGGGAGCATGGGCGTCGCCGCACTTGTCTGATGAGAGTCATGATAAAGATAATTAGCGGATTTGTCTAACGGACAATATAGAATAAGTGTTCGAACGGTGATTGAATGCATAGCTTGCGTTGACCGTTAGACGAAGTTCGAATAGGCTCGTTGCGATGGATCGTGATCTGTCAAAATTCGACCGCAGACTTCCTCCTTGGAACCATTCCCCACTTCGAGACAGTGACGCGCTAAAGCTAAAGCGCAGACTTCGCGGGAACGTGAACCTTTCCCGACTCGATTTCCTTTTGGGGCTGATTCAAGTTCCGCCCGAGGACTTCAGAAAGAACGCCAGGCGCTCGCGATACCTCCTAGAACGAATGGCCGCGTTCTGTCTGGCGAGGATCGAGGTGTTCAAGCCCTTGCGAGGTATCCAGATCGAGCAGCTCTGCCTGCGCGTCCGCACCGGTATCGAAGACTTCCTGGCCCGTAAGCCCTGGGACACACCAGCAGGCCCGCGGCGCCGCGTCCAGTTTGATTTGGCGGGTCGCCCGTCCACAACGTACTTCACGGAAAACCTCGCGGTCGCCTTCGAGTGGGCCGCCCAAGACCTGATAAAGGAAGAAAGCAATCGGATAAGGCGCTGCGAGGCCCCCAGCTGCGACAAGCTCTTCATCCGGACAAAGGCGTCGCGCTACTGCTCAATCTCGCACTCGCAGCAGGCGCGGAGCCGGCGATTTTACCACCTGCACAAGGCCGAACTCAGCGAACGGCGGCATGAGCTCTACAAAGTAAAGGTAGCGGTCGAGCGGGGAGAGGTCACTGCCAAGAAGGTGCGGCGGCAGAAACGAGCCGTGAGATCCTGAGCCAGAACAATTAACTTATGTCGCCCCTTTGCAGTGGAAGAGCTTTCGACGGGTTTCGCGACACAGATTCGAGGAAAGAATCGGTCTAAATTTGGGCACAAGGGCTCCGGCTTTGGCGAAGTTATCTGGACCGATCGCTTGTAGAAAGTTGAAGTTCGACCATGACTTCAGGTGCCATCGACGGCGGGGCGAGAAATGCGAAAATTAGTCAGGAGATTCTTGGAGATGGTTGCTTCGAGCTTTTGGTCCGCGCTGTAGCAAGCACGTTGCAATCGATCCGTGGTCGCCGCACGGATCGTCGGATTGCGAGCTGAACATTAAATGACGGATTATCCTACAAAATGTGATACTCCCATGCGCAAACCTCAAACCGAGGGACCTTACTTAAGTAATGGGGTAGGGGGTGGTCGAGCGGAAGCCCAGGCACTAGCGAAGTGATCGCGCTACATCCGGCTTCGTTTCCGCTAGTCCCGGTATTTGCGCTCCGCAGACTCCTTCACCAGAATGGGGAGCAACAAACAAAGGCCCCGAATTCGATCATCGAATCCGGGGCCTTGTGATAGAGACTAATTTGTGGCTGAACGCTTAGAGCGGTGCAACGCCGATCGGAATCGTCAGCTTGGTCTTGGGTCCCTTCAGCGCTTGAAGCGGCTTGACGTTGAGCAGGCCACCGTCCGATACGTCTTCGAAGACGAGAACTGAACCGCGCCGGCTGTTGGCGACGTAAAGGTCATCAACTCCCTTAGCCAATCCCGTCGGGCTAAGCGCGATACCCATCGGCGAGTCGAGCTGGGTCAGTGAGCCGGAAATTTCGGTCAGCAGAGCACCAGCCGGGCTGAACTCAAAGATTGCGTTGGCCCCGAGGTCGGAAACCCAGATGTTGCCGGTGGTATCTACTGCCACCCCGTTAGCCGATACGAGCGTGCCAAGGCCCACCAGGTTGATAGGAGCAACGCAGCCCGTCGCGCCTCCTGTCTGGCCTGCAGCGTATTCGGTCACATAACTGGGTGCTTTAAGCGCCGCGTTGCCCGCATTCGCTACGTACGCGTTACCTTCGGCATCCGTGACGACGCCCACGGGAAGCAGGAGCTCAGTGTTTGGGAGTTTAAGCGCTGTACAAATGAGCAGGTTGTTGATTACGCCTGTAGGCGTACCAATCGGATTGGCGGTCGTGCCGGCGTCCGCGGGGAAGAGAATCACACTACCAGCATCCGCGGGCGCGGTTCCGCCGGTGAAGTTGGCTACGTAAAAGGAACCCTCCAACGCGCCGCCGCCAGCACCGATGACTGCGATGCCCTCCGGCAGCGACAGGGGAACGGTCTTGCTTGCGGTGATAAGTAGAACCGGTCCCGATGCGCCGGTAGCGTCGGGCGCGTATGCTTCCACCCCATTCAGGATGCCGCTTGAGACGTACAGCGCACCCGTAATTGGACTCGCTGAGATGGTGGTCGCGCCAGAGAGGGTACTGAGTCCGCCCCCAATTGAAGAACCCGTGATGTTAACCGTGGGAATGAGGTTCTTTCCGACGCCGGCTGGGAAGACGGCGATGTTACAATTGAGGCAGAGTCCTGCAATGGAGGCAGGGCCGGCGCCAAAGTTTAGGACCGCCAGCTCTTCCAGTGGCCCCGCATGGCTTACGCCGACGAGGGCCAGCGAGGCGATGACGGCTGCGCTCGTCACGGTCAAGAACGCGCGCCGGGCGTTTGCGATCATGAGCGCGGCTCTGTGCGCCAATGAGATGTGAGTCATCGTATGCATCCTTCCCTGAGTCATTGTGTGTAACCCCCGCCGAGCCCTCGGATCAGCCCGAGTGACCCAACCTGTCCTCCGCGTTGCCGGTACCCCCCCGAGGAGCCCGGCGCAAGAAAATCCTCTCCCAGAAATGCGAGGCTCTTGCAGACGCGCGTTTCGGTCGCCTTACCTACACTGATCCAAAGACAATATCAAGCACGTCGTAACGCCTCCGTAATTTAGTGACCTGTGTAGACGATAGCAATCATTAATTTCCACGATTGCTGATGGCGCTCGCAGCGGGTGCCTGTGCAAATCGAAATACTCGCCGTAAGGCTTCAGCGAACCCGTTGTCGCCCCCGCGAGCAAAATGCAGCCCGCTGGAACTCGCAGTCAGCTTAAGCCGCATAATCAACCTAACGGCTGTCCAGCTAATCGAGCCGCAACCGGCAGCCAATTGCTGGCTGGAGTTACCGGAGTGTTTAGGGAGTCTTACTTTCTTGTGGCGCCCTGCTTGACAAGGGCCAACGGCAGGTGCTAGCTAACGCGCGTTCGTAGTTTTCTAGCGGGCAACGGGTAAAAGTGTCGACCCGCGGCCTGTTAGTCGGGGAAAAGGTTCGACCAACCACGAGGGCTCCAACTGGTCTTGGGGGTGTCTATGCTGAACGGGAAATATGAACATGGTCGAGGCACGTGGTGGCGGAGCGTGCTGGTGGCCACGGTGGCGACAGTAGCCACGTTGTGGTCAACGGCGGCGAGAGCGACCATCACGCAGGGTGATTTTTCGGTCTTTGGGTTTTTTGAGACCCGCGAAGAGGGACGCTGGGGTGAGGGCGGCAGCGCCAATAATGGCACGCCCACCACGTTCACTCATCCGACGCCCACCACGACGGTCGCCAACCAGGGCATCGCGTCGTCGTACACGGGTGGCAGCTTCGACTTCAATCACTGGGACCTGGACGAAGCGCGGCAGTTGGGCGATATCCGGCCCGACTATCATATGGTCAAGAATTACAAGTTCCTGGGCCGCTTCGACACGCTGGTCCTGAAGGACGCCGACTTCTTCGCGTTCTATCGTCCCTGGTA
>JBKQNE010000110.1:0-54842 GCA_052146355.1 Binataceae bacterium (SeqCode)
GACTACCTTCAGCATCGGTGGCGTCCTCCTTCCACCCGGCTCCCACCGGGGTTCGCGTTGCCTACGCGCAAGGGTACGCCGCCTTTTTCATGCCGTCATCGATCCACAACTTTCGGTAATAGCTCCAACTGTCTTCGACGCTGCTGCTGATCGCACCGCACTTGTTGTCATCGATGGCGCGGGTTATCGCATCGAGGTAGGGCGTCGTCGAATCCGCCAGGTAGAAGTAGATTGGCGTATTCGGCGAGACCGCGTGGACCCATTCCACGTCGAGAGCGGGTTCGTTGTCGCCGGGCAGTCCGGGGTTGCTTCCATTAACCAGAATTTTTTTGAGAACAACGGGTGGCAGGTTGAATTGTGTGGTGAACTGCGTGAGCGCCGCCTTGGTAACATCGCCAAGTTCCGGCAGTCCCACGCAATCCGGCGCTCCCGTACCTCTGTTTCCGCCGTTCACCAGCGGCGTCTCGTTGTAAAAGTTGTACAGATCCGAAGGCGCAAAGTTGGGCCCTACGCCGCTCACAACTTCGTCGCTGAGCAGTTTCGAGAGCGCCTGCCTTGAATCTTTTTGAGCAATCGCAGTCCGTGAATCGGAATTCGACAGCTCAGGCAAACTGCTCAGGCCCAGGATAGCCTGGATGGTTGGTGCAAGTTCGGCCGGCACCGTCGGATCGGAAGTGTTCATATAACTCGTGCCATCGGTAACCATCGATGTTGCCAGGGCCTGCCTGATTGTCGCGACCGTTCCGCTAAAGGACACCCGTCGAGTACGCTGATTCGTTGCAGTTACAGTGAAGCCCTGTAGTGTCAGCCACGAGGCTACCGCCGCCATCTGATCGTTTGTCGGCCCGAACTGCGCGACGAACTCGTCGGTCGTCAGCCACTTGTGATAGTTCGGCGAATGCCGATTCTGCAGATCGCTCTCGAGTTGCGCGAGTTGGCTGGTATTACGCAGCGCCAGCACCGCGGTGAGATTAATTTGCTGGCTGTCCGGCGAGGGCGACCAGCCCAGCGGAATCGACGCCGGATGGTTTCCGGAAATCGCCGCCACGGACTGCGCATGTGCGGCAGATGCCCCTGCGAGACAAGCCAGCAGCACTGAAACTATGACGGGAAAAAACGGGAAACGACTCCGGCGACTCACGATAACTTTCTTTCCTTACGTTTTTCGGACGTCTATTGAAGTACCGAAGCGAGTCTCGGTCGGTCAGATATTGCGAATCTTAGGAGGCTATAAGCCACTCTGGGATTGGACGCCTGTGCCAGAGATATTATTCGACGCAGAGTCTAATAATGTCAATGAATCGCGTCGTTACGCCTCCGAAAGTGGTGTGTTACGCGTCGTTGACGGCAGAAAGACAGCCGGGGCGGGCGCGGCTTATTATGAATCCAGCGGCAGCGCTGCTTTTGCGAGCGTCATCGCTGTCCGCATGATGGTGCGGCGCGCATCGGCCTCGCTGCGTCCGTAGTGCCGGCGCAAGGTTTCCCACGAGGGCCACGCGAGCACCATGTGGAGCGCATCGAGAAGTTTGCGCTGGTCGGACGGCTTCAGCGAATTGATCTCCGGCGTGAGAACCGCGCGGAGCATTTGGCGCGCCTCCCTGCGCGAACGGACCTGCCCTTTGGCAACCTCGCGAGACACCGGTTCGTGAATCAGCGTGGCGCGCCGGAAGGGTGTGACCGCCTCGAGCATGTGCGTCTGGCGATCGACGAAGGTAGCGAGGCGCCGGCGAAGCGGCAGCGAGCGCGGAATCGGCTCGCCCATCAGGCGCCGGCCATATTCGATGAGTTCGATGGTGACGGGACGGCGAAGCGATTCCTTGTCGCGGAAATACCTGAACACCAGCGCCCGCGAGAGTCCGGTTGTGTGCGCGACCTGGTCGGCAGTCGGATCGAGCACACCCTTTCGCACCAGCTCGATGATGCCAGTGACAATGCGGCGGCGGCTGTCCAGACGGCGCGCCGTACGCCCATCGATAGGCATGCGGATCGCGGAGCCGATTTTGGCGTCACGTCCCATCGGTCCCCCGGACCGTCTCGCGAGCATCAGCGTTCACAGCGTGTGAATATCGGACTATGCGAATCGACGCCCCCGACGCAAGCGGCACACGGAGACTCTCTGAATGATGCTCAAATTGGCTCCCTAAAGAACAATTTGCGGAGAAATGTTCATGAACGGCGCCCGGATCACGTTGCGCTTAGGCTCGCCTCAGACTCCAGGGAAAACCGAAAAAGGGGGCATCGAGCTTCGCAAACTTGCGACGGGACAAGGGTTCGAGTAACTTTATGGCGCATGCCGCCGCTTCGACAGCGTTCGCTCCCCATGAACGCGATGGTCGTCGTCCTCGCGATGATGACACTGGGCGTCGTCGTTCTTCAGCCGGCACTTCGCGTGCGCCATTCTGAATACTCGTGCCGATTTCACAGCGCGACGCGGGGTACCACGCGGCACGCCACGCTGGAGGTCAGCGGGAGCAAAGATCCGCCGAATGTCATCCATGCTTGCCAACTGATGTGGCTTGGGCACCTGTCTACGCCTGTCTTATCTCGTTTCGAACGCGAAGTACGAGGAGTTTCGCCGGCGGCGGTCCCGCGCATCCGGCTTTTGTGCCGCCTCAAAATCTCGATCGCCGGCAGCGGTTCTCCCGACCCCTTCGGCTAATCACCACATTGTTTTCCGTCTAAACCGCAGATCGCGGGATAGATAAACCGGAAATGATGTCGCGCCCGTCTCGCCGTCCGTTGAGCGGAGCGAGACGCGCCATTGGCTTTACAGGATTGGGCAGTAACGTGAGCGCAACTGAGATATTAGTCTTCCTGGCTATTGCTGCCGTGTTTTATCTGTTGCCCTCTTTGATCGCGGTGGGAAAGCGAAATCCAGACCGAGGGTCCGTGTTCATGATCAATTTGTGGCTCGGATGGACGATCGTCGGATGGATTACAGCGATGGGATGGGCTCTGGACGCCAAGCGGGAATGATTCCCAGGCAGCTCGTTCGCGCTGGTGGGTGAAACTGAATCTCCCAAAGCTGTCGTGCGATTCCACGTCCGCTTCTGGATCGCCGAAAGCCGTCAAAAGTGTGTCGATGGTCTGTCTTGCACTCTTGATACGTTTACCGCAGATTGCTGAGGCTCCTGAAACGCGTTGTCGCGGCGGACTTAAGCATGATTGCGGATTGGATTTATAACAACCCCACTTGGTTGTGGGGGACCCTTCTCGTAAGCCTGTCGGCTGCAGGAGCGGGTCTGGGCCTTATCGTCTTCCATCGCTGCGTACATGTGGAGTTGCGCAAGGCGCATAATGAACTGGCCGGGTTCCTAGTCGCCGTCATCAGCGTCACTTACGCGGTTTTGCTGGCCTTCATCGCAGTCGCGACCTGGGAATCGTTCAGCAGAGCCCAGGACATCGTCGACAACGAAGCCGACTATGTCGGCAGCATCTACCGCGACACCCAGGGTCTGCCGTCAGGCACAGGCCAGGGTATTCGCGATGATTTGCAGACCTATGTCAAAACGGTGATCAACGACGAATGGCCCATACAGCAGCAGGGTATGACGCCGGAGCAGGGATGGGCCCCGCTGCGCAAACTGCACGCCTCAATCGTGACGCTGCAGCCCACTACGATGGGCGAAGAGGTCATTCAGGCCGAATTGTTGCGGACCTTGAACGAACTCTATAGCGCGCGCGCCAGCCGCCTCTCCGCCGTCGAAGGGCACATTCCTGATGTGGTCTGGTGGATCATCCTATTCGGCGGTGCGCTCACGACCGGCTTCACTTATCTATTCGGCTTTTACGACTTTCGGATGCACGTGGTGATGACGATGGCGGTAGCGGCTTCGTTAGCCTTGGTGGTGGTTTTGATCGTCGCGCTCGATTGGCCGTTTCGCGGCGAGGTCAGCATCTCATCCGATGCGTTTCTGAAGACCCAACAATCGTGGGGCAATTTGCCGTTCTCGAAGTAGCTACCTCACACGACTCCATATTTCCTGAACCACGCCTGCATCCGCGCCCACGCGTCTGTGGCCGCTTGCGGCCGATAACTCGATCGATAGTCGGCGTTGAAGCCGTGTGGCGCGTCGGGATAGATGACGATCTCCGACGGCTTGCCTGCGGCTTTGAGCGCAGCGCGGATCTGTTCGATCTGAGTGACCGGGATGTTTGCGTCGGCGCCGCCATACAGACCGAGAATAGGCGCGTTGATTTCCTGTACCAGATCGATTGGGTTGCTCGGCGTCATCGCCGTCTTGGGCCGATCGAGAGGCCCGTAGAATGCGGCTCCGGCCTTAAGCGATGGATTGTGAGCCGCGTAGAGCCAGACCTGCCGCCCGCCCCAGCAAAAGCCGATGATGCCCAGCCGGGCCGTGTCTGCCTTGCCGGTGCTTTTCGCCCAGGCGACGGTGGCGTCAAGGTCTGAAGCGACCTGAGCATCTGGTACTTTCGCGACGACCTTTAGAATCTCCTGAATATCGCTGAGCCGCGCGACATCGCCTTCGCGCGCATAGAGTGCCGGGGCCACCGCGAAGTAGCCGAGCTTCGCAAGGCGCCGGCAAATGTCCTTGATATGTTCGTGAACGCCGAATATCTCCTGCACCACCAGCACGGTCGCAAAAGGACCTCCCGCGGCGGGCATCGCGCGGTAGCCGGGGATTTTCCCGTCGGCCACCGGAATCTCGATATCGCCGGCCACCAGGCCATCGCTGTCGGTCGTGATGGTTTCGGCCGAGACCGGCAGCACCGCAAGTGCGAATCCGGCTGCGAGACTCCCGACGACGAAAGCGCGCCGCGAGAGTTGATTCTGAAACGGCGATCGCCTGAAGCCGTAATCGTCAGCCTGATCCATGGTCGCGTTTCTCCTTTCGAACAGGTGCGACAGAAAGTCTGGCGGCGGTCCCTCGCAAAGGGAAGATGTATTCGCGCCTCTTTACATCGGTCGATGATCTACGAGAAGACATGATGCGAATGCCGCTCGGCTTGTTCAGTCGAGCACGGAGTTGGAGATGGCAAAGATGGAACCGATCAGAAAGCTCGACCGTTCAGTGAAAGGCCGGGCCGCGCTCGTTACAGGCGCGGCAAGTGGCATGGGCGCGCGACCGCGCATTTGTTTGCACAGGAAGGTGCCTCAGTGGCGGTCACCGATATCAACGAATCGGGAGTCGCCGCGGTGGTCGAAGAAATAAAGGCGGAGGGCGGTAAAGCGGAAGGATGGCTGCTGGACGTCTTCGACCCAGCGCAAATCAAGCGCGTGGTTGGCGAGGTCGCGGACCGATTTGGGCGACTGGACATCCTCATCAACAACGCGGGGTTCGGGGCCTTTCGGCGCATCGACGAGCAAGGCTACGACGACGTATGGGCGAGGGCGCTCGGTGGTTTACTGACGGCGCAGCAGCTTCTGGTGCGGGCGGCGTTGCCACATCTGCGGAAATCCGACGCGGCGCGTATCGTCAATATCGCATCGACGGAAGGTCTCGGCGCGACTCCCGGCGATAGTCCGTATGTGGTCGCGAAGACCGGAGTAATCGGGCTGACGCGCGCGCTTGCGGTTGATCTGGGCCCGGAAGGAATTACCGTCAACTGCATTTGCCCGGGGCCGATCCGCACCCCTCTGACTGGCGGAATTCCTGACGAACACAAGGTCATCTTCGGGAAGCGCCGGACCGCACTGAAGCGATATGGCTACCCGGAGGAGGTGGCGCACATCACCTTCAGCCTCTGCCTTCCCGCGGCGTCGTACATCACCGGCGCCGTAATTCCGGTGGACGGCGGGCTGACGATCAGAAACGCCTGAATCGGTCGGAGCGCGGGCTGCAATTAAGCGCCGCGCCCCCGCGATACCGCTTTCAGAACCGCCTAATGCATGTCATCGGCGGGGCATTTGCCCTCGTCGCATCCGCAGGTGGCGCCGGCATTGTCGGCACGGAATTGCGTGCAGAAATCATTGCACGCGGTGAGATTGTCGTCGGTGCCGTAAAATCCCTTGCACTGCGCCGGTGCGTTGGGAGTTTTCGGATCGGTGAAAGAGGCATGGCGATCGTAGTCTGCCGCCCATGCCATTGTTGCAACGGCGGCCACGAATAAGGCCGATAAGATTAGCTTGCGCATGAAGGACCCCCACGTGCGTGCGGTCCCCACCGCGCGCTAACGTGTTCGGACGCTATCAGTCTGAGAACGCTTTATCAAAACGAATCCTCCGCCGGGCGTCGAAAAGCGCCGGACCGCCGGTTCCCTGTGTAACCAAACGAGACGTAGTTATTTCGTCTTGCGGCGGCGCGGGCGTGACTTGGGCGTCGTGCGCTTCGCGCTGATGTATCCAAACAGGTCGTCGACGAGTTGCTCGGGACTCGCATGACCCTTGCCTTCTCTCGATAGATGCCCAGCCAGTGCTTGATCGGCGGCGCCGTGCGCGAGAGCGAGGAACAGCGACGCCAGCCGCTCGGGGTCGCCCTTGGGCAGATCGCCGCTCGCCTGTGCCGCCTTGACGACCTCAACCAGCAGTGCGCGCGTCGATTCCGCGGCCACGGTCAGCTCGTCGGTCCCTGCCAGCCACGAGCCGAAGGTCAGCTTGAAGCGCGCGGGATATTTCAGCGCCCATCGCACATATCCGCGCATCATCGCGTTGAGCGCTTGCAGCGGCGGCAGCTTCGCGGCATCCGTGTGCTGCATCGCCTCGCGCTGCCAGGCGAGTTCTCGCGCGGCGATCGCCGCGAGCAGATCCTCCTTATCGGCGAAGTGCTTGTACGGTGCGTTGTGCGAGACTCCCGCGCCGGCGCCGACCGCGCGCAGGGTTACGGCCGCAATGCCGCCGCGATCGAGCAGTTTGGCGCCGACCGAAATCAGCGAGTCGCGCGTGCTCACGTCGCCGGCCTCCCGGGGCTTCGCAGGTTGACCGTGTCAACCTGCCCTGCTAGGTTGACGCTGTCAACCGCAGCCGCACACACCGGGGCTTCACAGGAGCGTACTATGCCGCGCTTGCTTGCTCTCACTCTGTTTGCCGCCATCGTCTCGGCCACCGCCGCCAACGCGGCCGCACCCACCTGTACCCCTCCGCCGGGGTTCGTGGATAGTCCCCATCCGGAAATAGCACCACCCGATGAGCTGGTCGCGCACACTGAAGAGATCGATATCGAGCGCCCGCTGGCGCTGGTGGTGAAATCACTCGACCGGCCTATCGAGGACACCGTCCACAAGACCAGTGCGCTGCCGGGCGTTGTGGGCGACTACGTGCTGACCAGGGGCGAGTTCGGCGCGCCGGGGTCGCGGCGGCTCAATTGCCTCAGCGACGGTTCCACGCTCGTCGAGCAGGTACTCGAGAAAGACCAAAGCAGCGACGCATTCCGGTTTCGCTACGTGGTCTGGAACTACACGACGGAGAAGGCTCGCCCGATCGTCTACGGCGTCGGCGACTTTCATTACACCGCCATCGCCGGCAACCGCACGCACGTGACCTGGACGTACGCGTTCCAACTGAATCGCCAACGGTTTCCCGGCGAGCTGGGCGGCGTCGGCGACTTCCTTTTCCGCGTAGGATTTCTCGACCGGCAATATGCGGACCTGATGCGCACGACGCTGGATGGGATCAAAACGACCG
The DNA here is from genome assembly GCA_052146355.1 of Binataceae bacterium (SeqCode). Taxonomy (GTDB): domain Bacteria; phylum Desulfobacterota; class Binatia; order Binatales; family Binataceae; genus JAFAHS01. The sequence continues at coordinate 7,583 of JBKQNE010000110.1, forward strand.
CGGAGCGCTGATCGATCCGACGCGACTGCACGCCGTTATTGGCCAGGCGGCACACGCTGCAATTCGGTCCAGCCGGGGCCGGGCGAGTTTTCGCTGTCGGTGCCGAAAGTCTGTCCCGACGGATTCACGTACTGATGAGCTTTGCTGTTGTCCAGACTGCCGTAGGTCGTTCCCGTATCGGGATTGACGTAGTCCGAGGTTCCGCGCACGGCCTTCTCGTCGTAGTTCTCGACCGCGTTGAATTGCTCATTGGATCGGTCCTGGCCCGCCTGGAACATCCGATCGCTCGCCTCGGAAAGCATCCGGCCGTTCTGAATGATGGCGTTGGAGACCACCTGGTTGGTTTGCTCGACGATGCGATTGGTCTGCGCGGTGACCTGCGCCTGCTGGGCCGCCCAACCCGGATCGATCGCGAAGGACACCACCATGTGCGAAAGCAGTGCGCTGGCCTCTCCCGCGCGAGATGCGACCGCGACAAAGCCCGCCAGGCTTTTCACATCCCACAGCGAACTCGCCTGCGTCTGCACTAACTCGGTTCCTGCGAATACATAGCCGTCGGCCGGGCCCCCGGGCGTCGTGCAGGAAAAATTCGCCTGGCCCGCTTGGATGGAAGTGCGCACTCCCCCCTGCGCGTATGCCATGTCGATTCTCTGGCCGGCATCGGGGCGCGCCTGTGCTCCCGTCATCGATACGCCGGTGCAATCGCGCGCGATGCGTCTATCGCCCCATCGGGCGGCGAAATTTTCGCCGGTGAGGTACGGCATGATTACGAATTGCTGGCCGTAGCCGGGGTTGTAGATCATCCCGGGACGCAAGCCTGCCATCGCCAAGATCCGCGAGGGCACCGTGAAGATCGGTACGTTCAAATCGCCGTAGAAGAGGTCGATAGCGCCGTCGGGCGATTGCGCATCGATGCCCGAACGAATCTCGATAGTGGACATGCGTCGCGAGCCGCCGGTGACGCGCCATCCGGCGGGCACCTGGATAGTGAATGCGTGCTCGGCGGGATCGGCGTAGGTAACCCATCGCACAGCCGGCGCCGGAGCGGCGGAAGGCGGCGCGGATGCTGGTGCGCCCGCGCCTATGGGCGCCGCGCTCGATGCGGGCGCGACTCCAGTAGTGGCGACGCTTCCCGTGCTGCCGAGCGTCACCGCGATATCGGCTGGTGGCTTGCCGTAATGAACGACGCGAAGTGTAACTTCGTCGCCGGCATGATGGCGCGCGAGGAACGCTTCCAGCGCGCCGGCGCCAGCGACTGGGTGACCATCGGTGCCGATTATTACATCGCTGGGCACCAGGCCCGCGGCGGAGCCCGCGCCGCCCGGAGTCACGATGTTGACGTAAGCGCCCTTCGGCTCGACATACGAATCGACCACCGTAACGCCCAGCAGGCTTGTAGCGTCCGCTGCGGCCATCCCGCCCGCGATGAGCATCGCGAGCAGCGAGCATACCATCGCTTGTGCAGCTCTGGTCATCGCTCTCTCAATCGAGAACTTGGCCAAATCTATTCCATCGCACTGGCAACATTCCCGGACCATCGTGATTCCAGGAAAAGTAGATCGCGAGCGCGCGGCCTTCGACGTCGTTCTGATCGGCGAAACCCCAGAACCGGCTATCGAAGCTATCGTCGCGGTGATCGCCCATCGCGAAAAACTTTCCAGGCGGCACCACCACCGGCCCCGGATCGATGTCCGGATGGCGCGGGTCTCTGGGCGGGAAATTGTCGGTCGGCGAGAATGGTGAATGCGCCGTTTCGCGCGGCGCGAAATACGCATGCGGATCCGGAATCGGGGCGCCGTTGCGCCACACGATCCCGTTGATCACCTGGATTCTATCGCCCGGAACGCCGATGACGCGTTTGATCAGATCAACGCCGCGGTCGCGCGGAGATTCGAACACGATGATGTCGCCGCGATGAATCGGCGCGAGATGAAGCAAATATACGCCCGTCGAAAGCCCCGGCACGGGCAGACCCGCGATCGAATCGGGAATTCGCAAACCATACGCGACCTTGTTTACGAGAATATGGTCGCCCACCAGGATGGTCGGCTCCATCGACTCCGACGGAATCACATAAGCCTGCACGAAGGAGGAGCGCATGACTATCGCGAGTATCAGCGCGACACCGATCGATTCCGCATATTGCCGCGCGATCGACTTCGGCTGGCGTTCTTTTGGGTTCGTCATCGGTTCCTCCTTGAAGCAGCGTGCCTCCGGATCCTTCGCGCGGTGCGATTACGTGGCGGTGTTTGCTTTTGTTCCCGATAGCACCGCGAAGATCAGATTGCGGTAGGAGCAGGATACTTCGATGAAGCCGGACTCGCGCATCCACGCGAGTTGCTGGCCGACCGTCGATGGCAGGTCCTGCTTCATCTGTTCGATTGCGGCCTTCAGACTACGCTCGCCCACCTTCAGTTCCTGCGCGCGTTCGATCCACATCTCGCGGGCGCGGCGATCGATTGCGGCCGTCTCGCCCGCGACCTGGTCGGCATTGATGAAAACCCCGCCGGGGGTCAGGTACTTGAAGATGTCGCCGAACAGATGGCGCTTGCCGCTGTCGGGCAGATGGTAGATCGCCAGCGCCGATACCACCGCGTCGTAGGACTTTGCCGGAGCCGCGGCGGCGAAATCCGCCGTCACAAATCGCACCCGCTTGCCGAGCGGCTTCAGGCGCTGGCGCGCGATTATCAGCATCTCCGGCGTGAGATCAAACAGCGTCAGGCGCGCCTTCGGGAAGGCGTCCGCGATCATCGCCGACAACAGCCCCGTGCCGGCGCCGAGATCGAGCACCTCGAAGCGGGCATCGGATTCGAACGGCAGCAGATCAAGCGCCGTGCGATAGAAATCGTCGAAGCAGGGAACCAGTTTGCGGCGCTCGCGATCGTAACTGTCGCCGCCAGCCGCGGACGCTTTGCGAACCCCCGGAGCCATCAGGCACAGCGTACCGATTACGACGACGATGGGCGAGTCTTTCGCGGTGGATTGCGATGGCGGGTAAACCAGCGAATTGTCAGCGCGACGAAATTGGCAATCAAGTGCTCAGGACGCAAGCGAACAGTCAGCGGCCGGCCGGAACACGAGCGATTCGCTTGCGATGCATCTGAATTGTCGCCGACCTTGCCGAGTCGCGAAGTGTGGTAGTCGCTCTCGTCCGACCAGATACTGACAATTCGTCCTTCTCCTGAAGCCGTAAACAAGGGAAGTTTATCGACTCCAGAGGTCAGATCTCGAAAGTCTGAAAGGAGGTGATCTACAAACTCCGCAGATTCCTGTTGGCATCGCTACCTAGTTCCGGTCCCGTAAATCAGTTCCGCCCACCCGAATTGATGGCTCGAGGTCTGTATCTTCTGAGCCGTGCTAAATGCGAACGGATTCGGGCTGACTACGCGATCTGGCCACCAGTGTGGGAACCAGTTCCAGCAACACGGGCGGGGCCGCCGCGTTCTTCAGTACTTCGGGCGCGACGACGAGCGGCTGCAGCGCCATCCCGCCGGCGGGCAACTGCGACGCGCTGGAGAAGCTCGACGCGCTCGCCGATATGGTATCGGCCTGCGTGGAGTCGGGGTCGTCGTCAAGCGCATGCACGGGACTGTTCAGCAATACCGGTGCTGCGACCACGTTGGCGGCGGTGCATGCGATTGCGACCAATCCGAGCAACAACGTGAGCGCGCTTTTCGCGCTCCAGAGCAGCACCCCGTTTACCCCCGCGTTAAGCGCGGCGCCCAACGCCTGGACCGCCAACTACGACGGCGACAGCATAAGCGAGTTCAGCCCAATAGGTACCGCGCTCTCGCCTTCCGCCGGTTATACGGGCGGCGGCTTGAACACGCCGACGGGCATCGCGATCGATGCCTCGAGCAACGTCTGGGTACCGAACTTTGACGGCAACAGCGTAAGCGAGTTCACCTCTTCGGGCAGTCCGGTCTCGACCTCCGGATACGCCGGCGGTGGGCTGAATGGGCCGTGGAGCATCGCGATCGACGCTTCGGGCAACGTCTGGGTACCGAACTTTTACGGCAACAACGTGAGCGAGTTCACCTCTTCAGGCAGTCCCATCTCGACCTCCGGATACACCGGCGGTGGGCTGAATGCGCCGTGGACCATCGCGATCGACGCGTCGGGCGATGCCTGGGTGGCTAACCTTTTCGGCGACAGCGTGAGCGAGTTTAATTCCTCGGGCACGGCTATGTCGCCTTCGGCCGGTTACACCGGCGGTGGTCTGAACCAGCCAGGCTCCGTTGCCATCGACGCCCTGGGCGACGTCTGGGCGGCAAACCAGGGCCTCACCGGCATAAGCGAGTTGAGCTCCAGCGGCGCTGCGCTCTCGCCCTCGACCGGCTACACCGGCGGCGGCCTGGACATTGTAACCGGCTCCGCTGGTATCGCGGTGGATGCCGCGGGCAATGTCTGGGTCTCGAATTATGACGGCAACGGCATCAGCGAGTTCAGCTCCAGCGGTACCGCGCTGTCGCCTGCGACCGGTTACACGGGCGGCGGCCTCGATCAGCCCAATTGGATGGCGATTGACGCTTCGGGCGATGTGTGGACCGGAAACGTGGGCAGCGACAGCCTGACGGAATTGATCGGTTTGGCAGGGCCGGTGATGGGTCCACTGGTCGCATGCCTGGATCAGTCCACGCCGAGCACGGTTTGCTTACCGACCAGTTCAGCCGGCGCATCTCCGACGGGAACGCCAACCGGGACGGCCACGCCAACTGCAACTGCGACGCCAACATCAACTGCCACGCCAACTGCGACCGTGACTGCGACACGGACATCGACTGCCACGCCAACGGCAACGGTGACTGCGAAACCAACCGCAACGGCGACTGCGAAACCAACCGCAACGGCGACATCAACGTCCACACCAACGGCAACCGCGACACCAACTCCGACTCCGACATCGACGCTTACTCCGACGCCGCATCCGACTAACACCCCTAACCCGACTAAGACCCCGAAACCCACGAAGACGCCGAAACCTACGAAGACTCCGAAGCCCACCAAAACTCCAAAACCAACCAAGACACCGAAACCGACCAGAACTAGAACACCGACTCCGACAAAGACGCCGAAGCCCAAGCGAAGCCCATCCGCGGATGGAATCGGCACGAGCGTCGCCACTGAAATTTTCGCAACGGAGAACGCGCGGTCAGTTTGTAAGGAAGCCGGGTTTTGTTCAGGCAGCCTCGCCCAGACTAGTGTCGCGTCAATAACTTGACCAAATTGTCCGTCATTCTGAACCGCCCGCTTCGGCGCCCTGAGCGGAGCAAGAGGGACCTCTGCAGACTGAAGAGCCTGCACGGATCTACTAACTTCCAGCCTGGTCCAAAGACGCGAGGAATTATGCGGCCGCGGTACCCACGACTTTGTGAAGGGAAGCCTGGCGGGCGGCGAACAGTGCGGCGGTGATCTGTTGGTTCCATAGTTCGACAAACCTCCGTCGCCATTGCCTGGAGTCAGTGAGCTTTCCGCGATGCGCGGCGACCTTTCTCGCCTTTGGGATCGCCCCGTGGCGAGCCTCGGCGCTGGTTGCGATAGCGAGGAAACCGGTGAATGTTAGTGCTATTCGATAACGCGAATGGACGCGTAGCGAGGTGAAAGGCGATGGAAAAGCGGAAGCTCGGCAGCCAGGGTCTCGAAGTGTCGGAGCTGGGTCTCGGATGCATGGGGATGTCGCAATTCTATGGGCCGCGCGACGACACTGAGTCCACCGCTACGCTGGAGCGCGCGATTGAACTCGGCATCAACTTCTTCGATACCGCCGATGTCTACGGTGTCGGCCACAACGAAAAGCTGGTCGGCCCGATCCTAAGAAAGCATCGCGATCGCGTCATCATCGCTACCAAATTCGGCAACCAGGTGCTGCCCGACGGCAAGCGCGCGATCAACGGAAAGCCCGAGTACGTGCGATCTGCCTGCGACGCATCGCTGAAGCGCCTCGGGGTCGATTACATCGATCTCTACTACCAGCATCGAGTCGACAAGAAGGTGCCGATCGAGGAGACGATCGGCGCGAATGCGGCGCAACGTATCGCCGCGCTTCGCGGACGAGAACATGGAGAGGAATCTGAAGGTCGTCGATCGCATCAAGGAAATCGCCGGCGAAAAGGGAATCAAGCCGAGCCAACTCGCGCTCGCGTGGGTGCTTGCCCAGGGCAAGGACATGGCCCCGATTCCGGGGACGAAGCGCCGCACCTATCTGGAGGAGAACGTCGCGGCTACTCAGGTCCGGCTCTCGGCGAGCGATCTGAAAAGGATCGAGGAAGTTGCACCCAAGGGCTTCGCCGCGGGCGCGCGCTATCACGACATGAGCAACGTCAACATCTGAGGCGGGTGGCGCGACTCCTACGCCAAACGGGCACTTACCAGCGGCTACGAACTTCGGCATCCAGCTCGATCATGTCCAGCTCGGCTTCCAACTGTTGAAAGACCGAATCTCCTATCACGCCCGTGAGTCTCAAATGACTTAGCCTTTCGCGCGACGCCGCTCGAGCGCCAGCGCGCAAAATCGCCTCTGCCTGGCGCGCTTCGCGCGATCGTCCACCCGAGGCATCGAACCGTCCCAGGAGTTCCGAATATTCTCGACGAAGTGCCGCAGCGACCTCGGTGTTCCCGTCACCCAGACTCTCGAGTGCAGCTTTGAGCATCTCCTCGTGGCCGATGCGTGTCTCAGTGTCGATGGTTTCGTCGTCGTCCAATCCCAGCGCTAGTACCAGCGGACGGAGTGTGAGACCCTGAATGACGAGGGTGCCCAAAACGACGGTGAAAGCCGTCAGCACGATCAGATCGCGGTAGGGAAAAGCCGCCGCGCCGTTTGATCCATCGGGCAGCGCGAGTGCGGCGGCAAGAGTCACGATGCCGCGCATGCCGCACCATGCAACGACTACACCGCGCTTGATCGATGGCACCGCCATCGTTCGGGGAGTGTGGTCTCCGAGGAGGAAGCCGATCAGCCGAAGACCCCGATTATAAGTCATTACCCATCCGGCCCGCGACACCATCGCAGTGAGCAGTACTGCGGCGGCGAAGACGAGGGTCTGAGAGCGTTGCGCGGGACCAATCCGGTCCAGAATCGGTCCAATTTGCAAACCAACCAGGACGAAGGCAAGCGCATTGAGCAGAAAGACCGCTGTTTCCCAAACCGCATAGGAAGGCACTCGCACCGCGGCCGGCGTCCGGGTCGGTGCGCGGCGCGAGAGGACCACGGCAAACGTGACGACAGCAAGCACTCCCGACAGGTGCATCCGATCCGCCAGCATCCAGACTCCGAACGTGCCGATGAATTGCAGAACTATCGAACTGGGCACATCGGAAAAACGGCTCAGAACGTATTCGGATACGAATGCGAACACGATGCCCACTGCGATACTGCCGCCCAGGACCAGCACCAGGGTTGAAGCCACTCCGAGAGGAGCGCCGTCTTGTGCGACGGCGGCACCCACGGCCAAACGGTAGATCAGCAGCGCGCTGGCGTCGTTGAGCAGGCTCTCGCCTTCCAGGACAATCATTAGTCGATGCGGAAGCCTTACTTCCTTGAGGACTGCCGTCGCTGCCGCTGCATCGGGTGGTGCTACCAATGCGCCCAATGTGGCCGCGACGGCCCACGGCATCGCAGGCACCAGCCATCGCGCTACCAACGCCACGGCGGCAGTGGTCACGCCGACCGCGATGAGAATCAAGCAGGTGACGGGCAACCAATTTTCCTTGAGATCCCGCAACGAACTGTCAAAGGCGGCGTCCAGCAACACCGGCGCGACGAACAATGCCAGCGCCAGATCGGGCTGGAGTGACAATCGCGGACCATCCGGTAGAAACGCGAGTCCCACTCCGCCGAGCGCGAGCAAAGCCGGAGAAGGCACCCCGATCCTGCGCGCGATGGCGGCCAACAACACCGCACCCAGGAGCAACAGCAATATCCACTGAAGAGTGATCATGTCAGCGCAGTACGAGGAACGTGATCATCCTTGGCAGTCAACGCCTCGTGGATTATTACCACGGGCTCGACAGGCAGTCTTTCGCTATAGAACTTCGGAGCTATAGTCGCCAGGAGTCAGGATCGCATTCATGGTGGTCGCGGCGTCCCGCGGTCTTTTTTCGGATTTGATTCTTGCCCATACTGTCACGTACGCTCTGAGGCTCCGTGCGCCTGATCGACGGACTGAGTTGGCGCTGTGAAGGGGATTTGATCAATGTTCGAGGACGAAACCGTCGATATCAATTGCCCGAAATGCGGCCATATCAACACGATTGCGGTTCGTCAGTTCGAGCGGCAATCGCAGACGCATTTCGTGTGTGAAGGCTGCCAGGTCCATGTGAAGGTCGAAGCGGGCGAGTTCCACGCGCGGCTCGCGCAGCTCCGTAAGGAAGTCGAAGAGCTCGAGCGGGAAGCGGCGCGCGACTCGAAAAGGCCCAAGCGTCCCCGCAAAGACGACTTCCAGATCTGACGCCGATCCAGCCCACGACAGTTCGAATCGCGCAACACCGGTCCCTGAATGCGGACCATCCCTCCTCCTTGAGGAGGCGGGACTGCTTTCAATTGTGGTTGTAGCCGCCTGCTTCGTTCTCCGTTAGCGGGTGTGCGATCGGATGTTTCTCGAGCAGCGCGATCGAGCGGTGCATATCATCCAGCAGCAGGTCACCAAGGTCGCGGCTTACGCCGTGGCGAACCAGGATGCGCTGGATCACCAGGTCCTCCCGGTTCGGGGGCATCGAATAGGCGGGCACCTGCCATCCGCGCGCACGAAGCCGATCGGAAAGATCGTAGAGGCTGAAACCGTGGTCCTTCCCTTCGCGCAGCATCCAGCAAACCGCGGGAAGTCCTCCGCGTCCATCATGGATGATTCGGAACGGACCCATCTTGCCGATCTCAGCCGCCAGATATTGGGCCGTGCGGTAACAGGCGTCCTGAATTCTCCGATAGCCTTCGAAACCCAGCCGGAGAAAATTGTAGTACTGGGAGACGATCTGGCCGGCCGGGCGCGAGAAGTTCAACGCGAAGGTCGGCATATCGCCCCCCAGATAGTTGACATGGAAGATCAGATCTTCGGGCAGGTCCGCATGGTCGCGCCAAACCACCAAGCCCACGCCCAGCGGAGCGAGGCCGAACTTATGCCCCGAGGTGTTGATTGACTTCACTCTCGGCAGGCGGAAGTCCCAGACGATATTGGGCTCGCAGAATGGCGCGAGAAAGCCACCGCTGGCCGCATCGACGTGCATCGGGATGTCGAGTCCGCTTTTCTTCTCGAGATTGTCCAGGGCGTGCGCGATGTCCTGCACCGGCTCGTACTGACAGCACATCGTGACGCCGAGCGTCGGTACGACCATGATGGTGTTTTCGTCGCAGCGCGGCAGGACCTGATCCGGACCCATCAGGAGACGGTCACCTTCGACGGGAACCTCGCGCACCTCGACATCGAAGTAGCGGCCGAACTTGTGCCAGCAAACCTGCACCGGCCCGCAAACTATATTTGGCCTGTCTGCCGGCTTGCCTTGCGCGCGCATTTTCGCTCGCCAGCGCCATTTCGCCGCAAGGCCGCCCAGCATCGCGGCTTCGCTGGAGCCGGTGGTGGAACAGCCGATGGTGTTTGCAGCAGCGGGTGAGTTCCATAGATCAGCCAGGATATGAACACAGCGGCTTTCGATCTCGGCGGTCTGCGGATACTCATCCTTGTCGCACATGTTCTTGTCCATGCACTCGCCCATGAGGGCCTGCATCTCGGGCTCGATCAACGTGGTGCAGAAGGTCGCGAGGTTCTGCCGCGAGTTGCCATCGAGCAGCAGTTCGTCGTGTATAAGTTCATACGCCACGCGCGGCGACCGCTCCTGGCGGGGAATTTTGTACTTTGGAACCGACAGGGAGGGATCTTCGGAAGGATAGATAACATCCAAAGTCTTTTTGCCGACGTCATGTTTTTTGTGAAGTGACACGGTTGTTCCTCCGATGTCCGATTAAGTTCGAGCCGCGGGCCAGGCGGCCCTTCCAGCCAGGAAGGCGGCGAGTTTCATCGCTAGCCTCCAATGTGAACGAGAGCGCTGACCCCGTTCCATATAATTTCAATTCCGATGCAGAGCAGGATGAAGGCCGACAGCCGCACCAGTACGTTGGTGCCGTGCTCGCCGAGCGCGCCGACGGTTCCTTCGGCAAATCGGTAGCACACATATATGGTTGCGGCGACCGCGATGAGGCCTGCGACGGCCGCGGCGCCGAGCAGGGCGAGACTGGGCAGGTCGATCACTCGCGGCCGCTGGCTGCCGAGTGTGATCGCCACCGCGATCGATCCGGGGCCCACGGTGAGCGGCATCGTGAGCGGATAGAACGCGTCGGGCGGCACGACAGGCTGATGGGCGCCGCGGTGGTCTTGCGCGCTTCCCTTTTGGAGAAGGTCCCAACCGGTTGCGGTCACAACCAACCCGCCGGCGATGCGGACGATAGGTATGGTGATACCGAAGAACTCAAGCACATAGGAACCGACGAGCAGCGAGACGAGCAGCAGGACGAAGCAGTTGAGCGTCACGCGCCTCGCCAGTGCATTACGTTCGTCCTCGGTGCAGTCCTCTGTGAGTCCAAGGAAAATCGGCGCGCCGCCGATCGGGTTTACGATCGGGAACAAGCCCGCGTATACGAGCAGAAAGGCATTGATGACGTCGCTCACGGACGGCATAGCGCATCACCGTGGTGGTTGGGGGGAAAGCACGACATAGGTCCCATGCAGTATCACATCGGGCGGCCGCTCAGGCGAGTTAGCAGGAAGCAATCCGCCTGAGGACGAAATCGGCTCTTTCGGCTGGCGAAGCCCTGGGAATTTCGACGAGCGAGTACCCGCACTTTTCGTAGCACGCGATTGTGGCCTGATAGGCATCGATAGCTTCCTCAAACGTCTGCTTGCGCTCCGTGTCGTTACAGTAGATTTTCTTCCAGGGCGGCGCGATGAACGCCATCGGATTGTAGCGAAAGAGATCGACGGCGCGTTGAAGGTAGGCCGGAACGTCCGCCTTGATCATCGCGCTGTACCCGATCAGCTCGGGAATTCCCCGGTCGAAGAAGACCGGCCGAATCCGTTCCTCGACGCTTTCAAAAGCATCGACGGACCAGGAGAGCATCAGCTCTCGATATTTGATCCGGTCCTTCCAGTTGACCGCATCGCCGTCGAATTTCATTTGTTGCTGAAGAATTTTCCGTGCTGCTTCCTCGACACACGAATAGCCGCGCGCGCGGAGCGTCTCCATCAGCGTGGTCTTTCCGGTCCCGGGTCCGCCGGTAAAAATGTAGAAATTATTTCTGGTGAACTCCATATATGATGACCTCGACTTGTTTGAGTTGTGATCGGGCGTAGCCCAGTGACATGAGTGGGCGCCCTGCGCAGGCTCTTCACTGCATTCGGTGATGACGCGAAAGGGATTTTGAGACGCGGGCGGGAAGTGCGGCTAGAATAAGAATTCCGCGCCATCCGCGCAAGACGGCGAGATTTCCCTACAAAAGAATCCTGAAGACTCAGGAATCGAGGTTTGCAGCGTTTCCGATCTGCTTGAATCCTTTCCCCCAGTTCAGTATCGGTCAAAGTGCACCCTTACGATCGATAGGGGCCTGAATAATCCGCGTGTGCTGGTGCCGCGCCCAAGGGAGTTTGCTCGATGAGTGATGCTGAAAAGGTTTCGTCCGCTGGCAACGAAGAACTCGGTTTCGACCCCGATGCACTGCGTGCCAAATATCGGGAGGAGCGGGACAAACGCCTGCGCCCTGACGGCAATCAGCAGTACGTCGAGGTGAAGGGCGACTTCAGCCGCTACGTGGACGATCCCTACGTCGACTCGGGCTTCACCCGGGAACCGCTGAACGACACGGTCGATGTGCTGATTATCGGCGGCGGCTTTGGCGGCCTGCTCGCGGGCGCACGCTTGCGCGAGGCCGGCGTGCAGGACATCCGCATCATCGAGAAGGGTGGAGATTTCGGCGGCACCTGGTACTGGAACCGCTATCCCGGCGCGCAGTGCGATATCGAGTCGTACATCTATCTGCCGCTGCTCGAAGAGACCGGCTACATCCCCAAGGAGAAGTATTCCTTCGCGCCGGAGATACTCGCCCACTCGCGGCGCATCGGCGAGAAATTCGATCTCTATCGCAACGCCTGCTTTCAGACTCAGATCAAAGCAATCACCTGGAGCGAGGAAGACTGCCGATGGATCGTCACGACCAACCGTGACGATCGCATGAGCGCCCGCTTCGTCATCATGTCCAACGGTCCCCTGAATCGGCCGAAGCTCCCGGGCATCCCGGGCATGGACACCTACCAAGGGCACACCTTCCACACCAGCCGCTGGGATTACGGATACACCGGCGGCGACACCAACGGAAATTTGCACAAGCTCGCCGACAAGCGCGTCGCCGTTATCGGCACCGGCGCGACTGCCGTCCAGTGCGTGCCGCATCTCGCGAAGCACGCGCAGCATCTGTACGTGTTCCAGCGCACGCCATCATCGATCGATGAGCGGGGGAATCGTCCCACCGATCCGGAATGGGTGAAGACGCTGACGCCGGGATGGCAGAAGCAGCGGATGGACAATTTCAACATCCTGGTCTCGGGCGGCAACCAGGAGGTCGATCTCGTCAACGACGGATGGACCGACATCATCCGCAACCTCGGCGCCATCATGCCCAGAAAGCGCGATGCGCAAATGTCGCCGCACGAGATGGGACGGATGGTGGAGCTGGCGGATTTCAAGAAGATGAATCAGATCCGCGCGCGCGTTGATGAAATCGTAAAGGACAAAAGGACCGCGGAGTCGCTGAAGCCGTGGTACCGGCAGTTCTGCAAGCGCCCCACCTTCAACGATGAGTATCTGCCGGCATTCAACCGACCGAACGTGACGCTGGTGGACACTCGGGGGCTCGGCGTCGATCGCATCACCGAGAAGGGTCTCGTCTTCGACGGCGTCGAGTACGAGGTCGATTGCATCATCTTCGCCACGGGATTCGAAGTGGGCACCGCGTACACGCGCCGAGCGGGCTTCGAGGTCTACGGCCGCAACGGCAAGACACTGACCGAGTACTGGGCCGATGGACTCAAAACGTTGCACGGCTTCTACAGCAACGGTTTCCCGAACTGCTTCCACATGGGAGTCACGCAGAACGCGTTGACCGCCAACTTCCCCCATATGCTCGAGGAGCAGGCGCAGCACATCACCGAACTGATTCAGCTTGCGAAGGCGAATGAGGCGCGATGCCTCGAGCCGACCGCGGAGGCGGAAGCCGAGTGGGCGGCGACGATGCGCGAGAAGGCGATCAACAATCGGCATTTCCAGATGGAGTGCACGCCCGGCTACTACAACAACGAAGGCAAAATCGATGAAGGCGCGGGATTTATCGGCGCGCTATACGGCGGAGGGCCGGTTGAGTTCTTCGAGCTCGTGCGCAAGTGGCGCGCCGATGCGGAAAAGAAGGGACTGCAGTTCAGCTGATAGATGATTCCAAGCCGTGCGCGATCGATGGGTCGCACTCTGCCCCTCGCCCGCTCAGTTGCGGGAGAGGGTGAAGCGGCGCGGTGCTTGCACTTTTTTTTGCAAGCATCGTGACGCGTGGGTGAGGGCTCTGCATCTGCCTCTCGCCCGCTTACGCGAAGCGTCCGTCTGAAAAAGCCGGAGAGGGCAGTGTGAGGGTGCCTAATTCGGCAGCCAGGCTACTGCGCGAATCTCACCGAACTCGCGGCGATTTTTCTGCCACGTGTCGCCGCTGTCGATACTGGTATAGACGTAGCCGTGAAGGCTGACCGCGACGATCGTGTCGGGGTTCGCGGGATTGGTCCCGATCCAATAGACCACCGAGTTCGGCTCCACCGGCAGAGCGCATACGCTCCAGCTCCTGCCGCCGTCGCGCGTGCGCTGAATCGCGCCGCGCTTGCCGGGAATGAAGTCGCCGTTGCCGACGAAAATCGTATCCGGATCGCCGGGCTTGAGCGCGACGCCGCGGCAATATGAGATCGAGTCGCGCTCGGCGAACTTGGGAAATCCGTGCACCGACCAGCTGCTGCCTTCATCGGTGCTCGTCCAGATACCGTCCGGAGTGGTGGCGTACAGTTTTCCCGTCTCCGGGCTCAGCGCGACACCGTGGATGTCACCGTTGAGCATCTTGTCGCCGAGCGGCGGCAGATGGTTCCAGGTCTGGCCGCCATCGCGGCTGCGGAAGATCCCGTCGATTTCCACTCCAACGAAGATCGTGCGCGGATCGCGGGGGTCATACACGATATTCGTGACCTTGGGCGCTCCGGCAAAACACTCCTTTGCGATCGGAATCGGCAGCTGGTTCCAACTTTTGCCACCGTCATGTGTGCCATAGACGGCGGGCGCCTTGGTGCCGACCATGATCGTTTCCTTGTCGCGCGGATGCCACGCGATCGACCAGATCTGTTGCCCGTCGGTCGGCGATGGAACCAGTTGCCAGCTCGCGCCGTTGTCTTCGCTGCGGTACAGCCCGACTTCAGATCCGGCGAGGATGTGATGAGGATTGTGCGGCGAGACGGCGAGTGAACGAATTTGAATCTCGCCGGGCTCTGCCTGAAACGGCAGAGCCATCTTGCTACGCCGCCAATGATCGCCGCCGTCGGGGCTGAACCATACGCCCGCTCCCACGGTGCCAACGCAAATCGTGTAGTTTTCCGCCATCGTCGCCACCTCTAGCGATGACGCCCGAGCGTCATCGGGAGTATGCGCCGATCATATAGCTCGATTCGGCGCATACCGCACGCGCCCTTGTACATTGGGCCGCGGTAGCGAACCCAAGCTACGCGGAGCAATTCCGCGATTGGGGGGTGCGGGATGGTTCTCTTTAGCACCGAACTAACCAATTGAATGCGTTCGCCAATTGCCCGGACAGTAGCGATGCGTGACCATGCTTAGAATGGGCAAAGAAAGCACATCTGATTTTGTGAAAGGTGAGAATGGGCTTCCAAAGAGAAGGACTGCAAACCTCATGGCAAATGTCGCGCGCCCGTATATCGGCCTGGTCCCGGTTCTTCTGTTGGTCACGCTCCTGGTTGCATTCGCGCATTACACTGACGCCGCGACTCACAACGCCCAAGCGAGTGTCGATCACGACCATTCGATTATCGAGCAACTGCATATGCAGCTCGATGGGGCGCTCAACGCAGAGACCGGCCAGCGCGGCTATCTGCTCAGCGAAGACAACAGCTATCTCAAGCCCTACGAGGCGGCCCGCCTGTCGATTTTCATTACCGCCGAGCGGTTGAAGCAGGAGTTCAGCAACAACCCGGAGCAAACGGCACGGATGCGCGATCTGCAGAACCCGATCTCAGCGAAGCTGCACGAGCTGGCGTCGACTATCGCGTTGGGCAAGGCCGGGCACTTCGACCAGGCGATTGCGATTCTCCGCAGCAACACCGGCCAGAACATGATGATATCAATCCGCCAACAGATCGGCGCAATGATCGACGCCGAGCAGACGGATCTGGCCGATCGCGAGGCCGGGGTTGAGACCACGCGCGAACGCATTGCGCTCGTCACCTACACCGGCGCCGCGATCGCGGCGCTGTGCGCGCTGTTCCTGTTCATGAGTCTGTCGCGCGACCAGACGCGCCGTGCCGAGGCGGCGGTGGAGCTGATGCAGCTAAAGGATGAAGCGCAGGCTGCGAACCACGCCAAATCCGACTTCCTCGCCACGATGAGCCATGAGATCCGCACTCCGATGAACGGTATCATCGGCATGAACGGCCTGCTTCTTGACACTGCTCTCGATGCCCAGCAACAGCAGTTCGTCAACGGAGTTCAGGTGTCTGCCGAAGCATTGCTCCAGGTGATCAACGACATTCTCGACATCTCGAAGCTGGAGGCCGACCACATCGAGATCGAAGCGGTTGATTTCTCGCCGGCCTCCGTCATCGAGGCGGCCGTCGACACCTTTGCGGTTCCGGTGCAGCTCAAAGGCCTGGAGATCGCGGCCCTGATCGATCCGCAGGTGCCGGCCTGGGTCCGCGGCGACCCGAATCGCCTGCGCCAGGTGATTCTGAACCTGATCGGCAACGCGCTCAAATTCACCGCGGTCGGTCATATCGAGATCGAGATGTCGCTGCAGCGCACGGCCGGCGGCTCCGGATTGTTGAGGACGACCGTGGCCGATACTGGCATCGGGATTTCCGACCAGGCGCGCGATCGGCTGTTCGAAAGATTCATGCAGGCCGATTCTTCGATCACCCGGCACTACGGCGGTAGCGGGTTGGGGCTCGCCATCTCCAAACGACTGGTGACGCTGATGGGTGGCGAGATCGGTGTGAACAGCACGGTCGGCGAAGGCACCAGCATCTGGTTCACAACGCGATTCGCCGCGGCGCAATCCAGCCCAGCCGCCGCGACCGTTGCGCAGGCCGTTCTGCTCCAGGGACGGCGGGTGATCGTGGTGGATGACACCGCCATCAATCGCCGTGCGATCGCCGGCCAGTTGAAAAACTGTGGCATCGAGGCTGCCACGCTGGCCGAACCGGATGCGCTGCTTGCCCCGTTGCGCGCGGCGGCCGCCGAGCACAAGTCGTTCGAGGTCGCGATCCTGGATGCGAACATGCCCGAGGTCGATGGCATCTCGCTCGCCCGGACGATCCGCGCGCTGCCGGAATTCGCCGATCTGAAATTGATCCTGGCGACCTCCATCGGCTTGCCCAACCCGAGCGACGATGCTCGGCATGTCGGCTTTGACGATTTTCTCGCCAAGCCGCTGAAACGCGCGATGCTGGTCAACTCGCTGTGCAAAGTGCTGGGGCTGGAAGGCGCGATGACGGAGCCCGAGGGCCGGGCCTGGAAGGCAGGCGAGAAGCACGGGTCGCCCCTCAACGTCCTGGTCGCCGAAGACAACGCGATCAATCAGCAGCTGATCAACGCGCTGCTGAAAAAATGGGGGCATAAGGTCACCGCCGTCGAAAACGGCGCTGCCGCGGCCGAGGCCGCCTTGAGCACGGACTTCGACATCATCCTGATGGACATACAGATGCCGGTAATGAGCGGGATCGACGCCGCCATGCGAATTCGCCGGTCACCCGGACCTCGCGGCCAAACCCCGATCATCGCACTGAGCGCGCACGTGCTGGACGGCGTTCGCGAAGAGGTGCTTGCCGCGGGCGTTCAGGATTATGTGGTGAAGCCGATTGACCCGGCGAAATTGGCCCTCGCGATCGATGGGTTGACCGCAAAGCGCTCGCCCTTGCTCGAGATGGTGAACGGGGCCGGCCTCGATGCTTCGGCGGGTAATGGCGTGGCAGACAACCAGGTCCCCGTATTGGTCGCGGCGGCCGCCGACGTGCTCGCCGTGGTACCGGCCGAGGTCCCGGTGCTGGTCGTGGCAGACACACAGGTCCCCGTGCTCGATAAGGCATTGCTGACCCGGTTGGAGGTGCAGATCGGTCGCGATGAGGTGGCGGAGCTGGCGAAGATGCTGCGTGAGCAGACGCCGGCGATGTTGATCGCGATTCATCAGGCGATGGCCGTCAGCGATATCGTCACCGTTCGCAAGTTGGCGCATCAACTTTGCTCGACGGCGGGCAGTCTGGGCATTTCGGCGCTCGTCAATTTGACGCGTCAGCTCGAGTTGGAATGTCACAACGCGGCGTTCGACTCACTACCGCCATTGATGACTGCGATCGATGCGGCATATCAGAACTCCGTAGAACCGCTGCGCGCGCGCTACGCCGCGTGATTCGCCTGCGCGGGAATCAGAACCCTCACCCTAACCCTCTCCCGCAACTAAGCGGGCGAGGGGCTTGCTTCGCCACATCTCGTTCAGCCGCCGGCGTTGCGTTGTGATTGCTGGTTTCCGATCACGTGCGGCCGGAGGAATTTTCCCTCGCGATGCTCGACGAGGATGATTCCGCAATTGGCCGGCACGTGCGCATCGTCCCATCGGCCCGTCATGTGTGCCCACATCGCGACCATCACGCCGCCGTGGCTGACGATTACGACATCCTCATCGGGAAAGCGCGCCGCCATCTCGTCGAGAATCGGACCGACCCGATCGCGCACATGCTCGTAGGATTCGCCGCCCGGTGGAACCCAGACCCACGGCCGCGCATGGTCGTAGCCTTCGGCCTCGAAGATCGATTCGTACGGCTGGCCGGCGAACTCGCCGGTTTCGCGCTCGTGCAGCCCCTCGCGAATCTCGAAAGGGAGGTTCAACTCCGCGGCGATGATCGCGCCGGTATCCCGCGCGCGGACGTACGGACTCGCAATGACGATGCGCGGCTCCGAAATCTTCCGGATGACGCCAGCCACTTCGCGCGCCTGCTTGCGGCCAAGCTCGGTCAGCGCCAGCGTCATCGGTGTGGTGGTGAAGATGCGCGTGACGTTGCCTTCGCTCTCACCATGCCGCACGAGTACCAGTCTGCCCATATTTGGGATCATGCAGTGTCCCATCGGCGGTGGCAATTCGGGAGTGGAGTTTTAACCACCAAGGCACCAAGGCACCAAGTAAGACTAGGCGGTCTCTTTTCGTGGCGGCGCATGGTAAAAGCGCATTGAGATTTGCTGCTAAGGGAGCCTCCGATGACGACAGATGCGAAGGCCGCGGGCATCTCGCCCGAGCGGATGCAAAGACTCGATCACTTCCTCCAGAACCGATACATCGATTCGGGCAAAATCCCCGGCGCTCTGACCGTGATCTTTCGCCGCGGCAATGTCGCCCACTTCAGCGCGCTCGGCCATGCGGATGTCGAGCGCAAAAAGCCAGTGCAGCACGATACGGTTTACCGCCTCTACTCGATGAGCAAGCCCATCACGAGCGTGGCCTTCATGATGCTGGTGGAGCAGGGGTTGGTCGCGCTCGATGACCCCGTGCATCGCGTGATTCCGGAGTGGCGCGAGCTGGGCGTTTACAAGGGCGGCTTCATGGAGACGTTTCAGACCACGCGCCCGCAGCGCCCGATGCAGATGATCGATCTGCTGCGCCACACCTCCGGACTGACTTACGGATTTCAGCAATCCACCAATGTGGATGCGGCGTATCGCAAGCTCAAGATCGGCGAGCGGGCGGGCGACGCGACGCTCGACGACATGATCGCGCAGCTTGCCGGAGTGCCGCTCGAATTTTCGCCGGGGACCGCGTGGAACTATTCCGTCTCCACCGACGTGCTCGGTTACCTGGTCGGGAAAATTTCCGGCGAGCCATTCGATCAGTTCCTGCGCAGGCGCATCTTCGAGCCGCTCGGAATGATCGACACCGGCTTCCAGATCGAGCCGCGGCGCGAAGCGCGATTTGCCGCCTGCTACGCGGCGACGCCCCGCGGCGGGATGGTGCTGTTCGACGATCCGGAAAAGAGCATCTATCGCAATCCGCCGCGGCTGCTGTCGGGCGGCGGCGGGATGATCTCGACGGCGAGCGACTATCTGCGCTTCACCCGGATGCTGCTGAACGGCGGGACTCTCGATGGCGTGCAGATACTCAGTCCCAAAACGATCGAGTTGATGACGGTGAATCATCTGCCGGACGGCAAGGACCTGCCGGCGCTGTCGCGATCGCTGTTCAGCGAGGTGACGTTCAGCGGCGTCGGCTTCGGCCTCGGCTTCGCGGTGACGATCGATCCGGCGCGGACGATGCTGCCGGGGAGCGCCGGCGACTTTTCGTGGGGCGGGGCCGCATCGACGTATTTCTGGATCGACCCGCGCGAGGAGCTGATAACGATCTTCATGACGCAGTTGATGCCCTCGACGACCTACACGATCCGCCGCGAACTTCGCACGCTGGTATATTCGGCGTTCACCGAGTCGAACTGATTATAGGCGGCGCGGGCGTCCTGTTCGTGGATCGATGTGCGGACGTTTTTCCGCGCCGCAATACTTTGGGCATTGATGACTGATCCACTAGGCGGTCGTTGGCGATGTGCCGGTGTCAGGCCGGCGAGCCGCCGGCCCTACTCCAGAAAAGGCGCTCTCATTTCCGAGTAGAGGCGGGCGGCTCGCCCGCCCTTCTGGAGTGGCGCTGGCGTCCCGCCGGCGGTGCGAAGCACGTTTGCTCGAGAGCATCGGTCCCACATTCAGAAGCCGGGCGGGCGCGGGCAGCCGCCCAGCATCGCGAGCAGGCGCTTGCCGATATCCAGCGTGGTGCGATCGCGGAGGTACGCTCCCACGATCTGAATGCCGACCGGGAGTCCGTTTTTCAGACGGCCTACCGGGACCACCGTCGCGGGTAGATAGCACGCGCCGGCCGGAGCCATCCATGTGGTCAGACTCCAGTACGGCAGAGGCTCGCCGCCGACCGGCGCCGTTCTGCTGGCCTGGGGCTCGGAATGGTCGTGCGCGATAGCGGGGCAGGGCATGACCGGCAGCAGGATCGCATCCCAATTGGTGAAGAACTCCTCCCATCGTCTGCGCATCTGCAAGCGCCGTTCGTTGTAGCTGAGCCAATGGCGATGGCGCATCGCGAGCAGCCGCCGCGTCTGCGCGGCGGGAGTATTGCCGGGCGTGGCGGCATACTCGTCGAGCTTCTCGTTGGACACGCCGCCGGCGAGCGCGGCTTGCAGCAGGGCGAAGAACGTATCGGCTACTTTCTCCAGCGTGAAGGCCGGGCGCGCATCGTGATCGACCGCGACGCCGGCGGAGGCGAGCTTCTGCGCCGCCTTCTCCAGCAGGTCGCGCGATTCGGGCTCGACGCGACACGCGGGATCATCGAGCCACGCGGCGATGCGATATTCCTTGAGCGACCGATGAGGCGGTGGCGGCAGTTTGATCGACCAGGCGGGATAGTCCCAGCGATTGGGACCAGCCATCAGGTCGAGGCCGAGCCTGAGATCGTCGACGCTACGCGCCATCGGTCCGGCGACGGCGAGATCGGCGAGCGTCAAAGTTCCCGGAGGTCCGGGGATCTGTCCGTGCGCGGGCACGATCGCGTAGCTGGGTTTATGGCCGACGACGCCCGACATGTGCGAGGGCAGGCGAATCGAGCCGCCGATGTCGCTGCCGAGTTCCAGCGGAGTAAATCCGCACGCCAGCGCCGCGGCCGATCCGCCCGATGAGCCGCCGGGAGTGCGCGACACATCGTAGGGATTGTTGGTGGTGCCGAAGACTGCGTTGTAGCTCTGGAGGTCGCCGGCGTAGATGGGCAGGTTGGTCTTGCCGAAGATGATCGCACCGGCTTCGCGCAGGCGCGCCACCGGCCACGCATCTTCTTTGGGAATGAACGTGGACAGCTCCGGCGCGCCCGACGTCGTTCGCATCCCGACGGTCTGGAAGGAATCCTTGATCGTGATCGGCACGCCCTGCAGAGGACCGCGTACTTCACCGCGCGCCAGCGCCGCATCGGCGGCATCGGCCTCGCTGCGCGCGCGGGCCGCATCGATAGTCACGACGCTGTTGATGGGCTTATCGAGGGCCGCGACACGCGCCAGAAAATAATCGACAGCTTCACGACTGGAAATATCGCGCCGCCGAATTTTCCTCGCGATCGCGATCGCACTTAGATAGGCAAGCTCAGCCACGACAGAATCCTCCGGGGTTTCGCTCGCTTGTCACTAGCCGATGCGAAGAAGAAGTCAAGGAACCTCTCCGCAGATTTCGCCGATAGCAGCAGATTCAGGACAGACTACCGAGGCACTAAGACACCAAGGTCGGAAAAGCAGAATCTGCCGATTATGCCGAGTTCGCAGTTTGGAATTTGCTGAATCTTCTTGCCTTCACGGTTAATCCTGACTGAATCTGCGCAATCTGCGGATTCCTCCCGCGTGTCAGGACGGGCGGAGGCGCGGACCGGGCTGCCAGGGGTAATTGCGGCGGGGTTCAGGGCGGGTGTCTTGATCGAATTTGAAGATGGCGATGCTGGCGGGATGGACTGATTCGAGAACGGCGTGGATGGTGGGATTAATTTCTTCATCGAGGACGGCGAAGTTAACTTTGATCTTCGCGGTGCTGTCGGGTGCGCATCCGGCGGATGTCGCGAGTCGGTGGTGGTCGCGAAGTTTGGGATGGTCCTCGGACAGGTCAAATCCGAAGATTCCAAGCTCGCGCGCGCATCGGTGGAAGTCGTCCAGCGCAGAGCGCGAGACGACGGCTTCAATTCTTTTCATATAGGGCGGTTTGGTTGAATGAGCCTCCATCGGATAGGGCAGCATTAAGCGTGCCCGCGAAGGACCCGAGACAGACTGAGATATTTCCATCGTGCCGTCCTGGTAAGCTTTCGGCTTGAAATACCCTGCCATTACATTCTGCAATCTTGTGCATCGCTGGCGGTGATGGCGTGGAGTTGACCTAACCCCTAGACCCCTTCCCTGCGAAGGAAGGGGAACCAAATCTCGGGATATTCCGGATCGTTTTGGTTTGTCTCTCAAAAATAGGTCTCTCGGGGATCTTGATTAAATCCTAGGCGAACCCAAAAATATGTAGGAAAATAAAGGATAAATTGGGTTCGTTTTGTAAAATGAGGGACGCAAGAGTCCACCGATTTCGCAGATTGCTCACAGGTTTCGGACGTTTGACCATGAGGGCTGGCACCAAAGTTCGAAAGGCGGAATCCGCGGATTTCACGGATTGCGGGCAGATTTCGGAGCGCTTAGCCATCAAGACACCGGTCAACTTTGGGGGTTCGGCTGGTCAATCGAAGGAGTGGCGGCGAGGTTGATGTCGACGACGGCGGGCGTGGGTACATCATCGCCGGCGCGGGCGGCCTGGAGCCGTTGCAGTTCGTGGAGGTTTTGGAGGAAAGACCGGGAGAGGGCACCTTCGTGGCGGCTGAGGGTCGCGAACGTAGCGGACGCCGCCGTGAACGCATCGATGACCTGAGAGGAAATATCCTGGAGCTCCTCGGTCTCATCCTCGAGTCGCATTTGCGCCGAGGCGTAGGCGACCTGGTTGGTTACCCGCAACAGCTTGCGGGCTTCGAACAATTTCACGTCGTCTGAGGCTTGTAACTTATCGACTTCGCCAGCGATTTGCCGCGCCCGGATCTCGTGATAGCTGCGGTGACAAAGACCCGCCTCGAGGATGGGAACCCGGCGCAGACGCCAGGAATCGGCGATGCGATCCGCGAGCATCGCCTCAAGAGCGCCGTGCGGAGCCAGGCTGGTGAGGAGGCCCGCGCGGAAGGAATCGTAGTCGCGGGGTTTTTCGTCGGGCATCGCGAGGTCGTGTCCGGTCAAGCCGTGCTTGCAGGCATCATTGCGCGAGGTGCGCGCGGTACGCTCGAAGGGTCGCGCGTCGCGCCCGGTCAAGCCGTGTTTGCGGGCGTTGGCGGAGGCGCGCTGTTTACCCTCGGGGGTTCGCGGGCCGGTACTTTTTTGGGCATTAAGCCGGTTGGCGGCGATCTGTTTGTCACTACTCATTCGTTACCCCTCTGTAGTCTCCCCCAGCGGTGGACAACTGAAAGAAGGCAGCCGTCTCTTCCGACCTCATGGACGAAAACCTACGTGCGGCAGAATTACGTATCAACTTCCAGACTGCGGATGGTGTGGAAGAATGTGGATGGAACCGAGAAAAGCGCAGCGCCGGGCGGGCCTTTTTTGAGATCGCAGGCAGTGTGGACGAGACATCTCACTGTGGATAGAAATCCCTCCGCGGATTTCGCTGATTGCAGGCAGATTCAGGCGGACTTCACCATCAGGGCAGGCACCAAGTTTCAGGACGGCAGAATCCGCGTTCGACAGGGCTCAGGGTAGGAGCCGGTGGGTAACGACAGAAAGAAGGGCAAGAATAAAAAGCCTCGCGAGGCCGCCGTGTCGCGGTCACTTCGTGACGGCTGAATAGGGACCCTCTCTTTGGGCCTGACGAATGGGTGACGCTCTCGCCCTGTCAGGGCGAGAGCACGAGGCGGGCGGGCCGCCCGCCGTCGGAATTGATGGAGCTCTCAAGGGAATTTGCAGATTGCGCAGATTACGGGGATTCGG
This sequence comes from Binataceae bacterium (SeqCode), assembly GCA_052146355.1. GTDB lineage: Bacteria > Desulfobacterota > Binatia > Binatales > Binataceae > JAFAHS01. Next base: position 31,441 of record JBKQNE010000110.1, read on the forward strand.
GATCCGAAAGATTTGGGGTTCCTCGCTCCGGTGGCCTGGGTATGGTGGCGCGGAAAAGAATCCGCGCATCGATTCCCCCATTCGGCTCCCCCGTTCGGCCTCGCTCAGGGTTTCGGCTCCAGGCGGGGGTCCCGCCTGCGCCACTATTAGAAGATTACAGAAGAGGATCGGGATTCCCATTCGTCGCGGCTGCTCCTCAGGGCGACGCCTAGAGGACAGCGCGGCGGGCATGAAGCACGGCGTAGCCGCGCGGGAATGACAGAAAGTGGGGGTTCCTCCGTGACTAGCCCACCGTTGTCACAACCGATACCACCTGCGTGCCGAGGTCGTAAACGCCTCCTGCCAACATGAGATTCTCGTTCGCCTTGAACTGCTGACGCAGACGGGCGACGGTCAGCTTCACGTTCTGGGTGGTCGCGATCGGAATCACGGCGGCCGCATTGTTGGGGTCGCCGCCGAGTTTCTTGACGATCTGCCGGGCCGATCTGACCGCCGGAAAGATCAGATTCACGAATGGCAGAAAGTGAGCATTCGGAAAGCTGTTGACCGCGGCGATGACCGCACCACAACTGGTGTGACCAAGCACGAACAAAAGCTGGGAGGGCAGGACGCTCGTGCCGAAAAGGAGGGTATCGATCAATCGGCCGCTGGCGGTATTGCCCGCGACCCGTGCCACGAATATGTCGCCCAGACCCTGGTCAAAGATCAGCTCGGGCGGAACTCGCGAGTCCGAGCAGGAAAGGATCGATGCGAACGGCGTCTGCGGGTTGGTCGCAAGACAGGTGCGGCGGCCGCTGTCTTCGTCCGGATGCTCCTGGGTTCCTGCGGCCCATCGGGCGTTACCCGCCAACAGCGCGGCAAGCGCATCTGCCGGAGTCGTGGGCGCATCGGGGTTGCAGACCACACTCTGAGCCAGCGCCTGGTCACGCCGGAGAATCGGCGGAACAGCGCTCGCCAGAACGGTTAACGCGCCGAGCCGAAACAAGCCTCGCCTGGTGATCAAATGCTGGTCCATGAAATGCTCACCTCCATTCAGACTGCCTATTCACAGACGAACTCCGCGCGTTCGTATTCACGCACCAACTTTGGTACGCGTGAGTGAGTTCGCTCGGCAGAAATTAAGGAAACCTGCTCTCTCGCGCAATGTACAAATTTCATCTATAATGGGCAAAGCTCGTTACTCATCGCCTTCAAGCCAGATCAGTGAGGCGATTGAGGTTGGAAGCGGCTCCAGGCCTCGCGATACGATCAAAAGACCCAGTCAAAAGGATAAAGAGAAAACAGGCGAGCGGAGGTTCGTACTGACTACTGTACGAACGCTATTTTCTCACTATCAGGAGATGGTTGTAAAACCAAGGGGCGCGAGTGAATGGGGAGTTCGGACAATCAACCTAACCCCTGACCCCTTCTCTGAGAAGGAAGGGGAACCAGACACAAAAAGGAATCGATTCTGAGAGTGGCGCCGGCGTCCCGCCGGTGGACGCGTAGCGTCGGCTTGTGACCTCGAGATGTAGCGCGAGCGCAGCGCTCTCGCATCGATTCACGGGCGGGCCGCCCGCCGCTTGTTTGAAGTTACAGGCAGGCCGATGCATCTAGTCGCGTTCACTGCGTGATCGCTGAATTAGGACCCTCTCTTTGCGCCCGAACAGATGGGCGCCGTTCTCTCCCTGTCAGGGCGAGAGCACGAGGCAGACCGACCCGCGCCACTATTTAGAAAAGGAAAAGAATCGGGATTCCTCTCGCGGCAGCCGCGAAGCGCACGGCGTAGCCGCGCGGCAATGACAGACTCTGCGTTGGGGGGGAGCGAAGGGTGGTTTGACGGTGTTGGGGGTTGGTCGATATTGTTCATAGCGAAACTTTGAGCGGGTTGCGGAGGTTTCTTGGCACGCTCGTTTGACATCGAACCTGTCGACGCTTCGTTCGGCGCTGTCGTTACCGGGATCAAGCTGGCCGCGCTTGATGAGGCGGTGTGGCGTGAGCTTCATGCTGCGTGGCTGGAATATGCGCTGCTGATCTTTCCGGGGCAGCATCTCAGTCGGGAGGAGCAGATCGGCTTTGCGCGCCGATTCGGCAAGCTCGAGTTCGAGTTGGCGCCGCTCAGCAACGTGAAGGCTGACGGCACGCCGATCGAGGGCGACAGCGATATGGTGATGGTGCTCAAGGGCAACATGGGCTGGCATTGCGACAGCACCTACATGCCGGTGCAGGCCAAGGGCGCCGTGTTCAGCGCGCGGGTGGTGCCGAACTCGGGCGGGCAGACCGGATGGGCCGATATGCGGGCCGCCTACGATGCGCTGGATAACGATCTGCGCGCGAAGGTGGAGAGCCTCTCGGCGTATCATTCGCTTTATTACAGCCAGGCCAGGATCGGGCATCAGCCGAAGAAAAACAGCGACTACAGCGGCTACGGCTTTCACGATGGCCCCGTGCCGCTGCGTCCGATCGTGAAGATCCATCCCGAGACGGGGCGCAAGTCGCTGGTAATCGGCCGCCATGCGCATAACGTCCCCGACATGGAGAAGGACGAGTCGGAGCGGTTCCTGCAGGAGCTGGTGGATTTCGCGTGCCGGCCGCCGCGCGTTTACCATCATGATTGGGCGCCCGGCGATGCGGTGGTGTGGGACAACCGCTGCTTGCTCCATCGGGCGACCCCGTGGGACATGACGGAGCCGCGGGTGATGTGGCACAGCCGTATCGCGGGTGATCCGGTCAGCGAGTCCGCGCTCGCGTGAGTTGGTGGGGGGAGGGGTAGCAGAACCCTCACCCGCGCGTCACGGCTCTCGCAGAGAAGCGCAAGAGCCGCGCCGCTTGCCCTCTCCCGCAAACGCAGCGGGCGAGGGGCGGACTGCTGAGCGGGCGAGGGGCAGAGTGCGTGCGCGGGCGAGGGACGGAATTGCGGGTTCGATGATTCCTGTGCGGGGGATTTGCCGATGAAGTACGAATTCATCTCCGCTGATTGTCATATCGATCTTATCTGGCTGCCGCCTGATTTGTTCACTTCGAATTCGCGCGCGGATCTCAAAGAGCGAATGCCGTTCGTCACTGAGGGACGGCGAGGCAAGACCTGGGTTGCCAAGAACGGCGCGAAGTTCGGTCTGATGAACGGAATGGGATCGGCGGGGCGCGAGTATGTTCCCGGCCAGATCCATCGATCCGATCGAATGGCATCGACCGGTCTATATGATGATGGCCGCAAGGGGATTCGGCGGCTGACCGATCCGGAGCTGCGGCTGAAGGATCAGGAACGGGACGGCGTGCAGGCGGAAGTCCTTTATGGCGTCCTGGGAGCGAGCATGCGGTTGGGCGATGACGAGGCCGCAACGGAAGTGCTGCGCATCTACAATGAATGGCTGGCTGGTTTCTGCAAGACCCATCCCGAGCGCTACGCGGGGTTGGCCTCGATTCCGAGCCACGATATCGATGCGGCGGTTGCGGAGGTCAAGCGCGTCGCCAAAACGGGAGTGTTGCGCGGTCTGGATATCGCCAACCGCCCCGATATCCAGCCGTTCTGGGACCCGTGCTGGGAGCCGCTGTGGGCGATCGCGGAGGAAGCCCGACTGCCGGTGCATCTCCATACGATCGGCGGCGCGCTGCCCGATCTCAGCAAGCTGGAGCCCAAGGTCGGGCGCGCGGCGTTTGCGACGATGATCAGCAGCTTTCAGATGTACATGGCGGTGCCGTTGATGGCGATCATTTTCGGCGGTGTCCTCGAGCATCATCCGCACTTCAAGATGGTAATCGGCGAGAGCGGAATCGGATGGCTTCCGTACATCCTCGAACACATGGATCTGGAATGGGAGGATCAGTTCAAGGACCTCGACCTCAAGATGAAGCCGAGTGAGTATTGGCACCGGCAGTGCTATGCGACGTACCAGAGCGATCGCGTGGGTATCAAGATGCTCGACGAAATCGGCGAGGACAATATCATGTGGGGCTCCGACTTCCCGCATCCGGACGGCATCTGGCCCGATTCGCAGGAGTATATTGCGCGCGAGCTTGGGCATCTGCCCGCGGCGACGCGGCACAAAATCGTTTGCGGCAACGCCGCGCGGCTGTACGGCTTTCGCTGAGCAGTCGGGGTAGCAGAACCCTCACCCTAGCCCTCTCCCTGCCCTCCGCAAGGCTTCTGGAGGCGGGCCACAACTAAGCGGGCGAGGGGCAGACGGTGCCACGTATTTTTTAGATCCATGATTTGAATTTCACGCGGGCGGGTTGTGCGTGACGCGATCGCAGGGAGAGGCATTATGGCATTCACTAATATTGCGCTGGAAAAGCGCGACCTTATCGGGACGCTGACTTTGAACCGGCCCGAAAAGTTGAACGCGATGACGCCGACGCTGATCGCCGAGATGGGCGAGGCGCTGACCGAGATCGAGAAGGATCGCGAAATCAAGGTCGTGGTCATCCGCGGCGCGGGGCGCGCGTTCTGCACCGGCTATGACCTGACGGTGGGCTTGGGGGGAGGCGGCGGAGAACGCTACACGCTCGACGACGATCAGCGCTCGCTGAAGAGCTATGTCGAACATTGGCTGCGACTCAGAGACCTGCCGAAACCGGTGATCTCGATGGTGCATGGGTATTGCCTGGCGGGAGGGACGCAGCTCGCGATCTCCACGGACATTATCTTCGTGGCGGAAAACGCGAGTATCGGGTTTCCATCGATACCGGCGGGAGCGGGTTACGTCAGCTCGTTCTGGAACTGGATGGTCGGGCCGCATCGCACTAAGTACATGGCGTTCCTGCCGGGCAGCCGTATCAGCGGCAAAGAGGCCGAGGCGATCGGTTTCGCGACGCGCGTGTTTCCGGCGGAGAGCCTGGAGCAAGAGACTTATGATTACGCGCGCAGAGTGGCGAAGGTTCCGGCGCAGAAGCTGCGGCTGGAGAAGCTCGCGATAAACCGCGCGATGGATATGCAGGGGTTCAGGACCGCGGTGCTGGCGGGCGCGGAGTTCGACGCTATCTTCCATTTCGGGCCGGGCAACGAAGAGATTCGCGCGGTGCAGAAGGAGCGCGGATTGCGCGGCGCGATCCAGTGGTACGAGCAGAAATAAGTCGCAGCCGGCAACCACACTGACTTAACCATCAAGGCACCAAGGTTTCAGGAAGGATCGAAAGAGTATCTGCCATGGCAAATCGCACGATTTCCAGGAATACGCGAGTGGGTCTGGTCGAGGGCGAATGCGACCCGAAGTTCGACGGAGTGCTGGATGCATTCGTGGAGAACTTCGAGAAGTGCGACGAGCTTGGCGCGAGCGCCTGCATCACGCTCGAAGGACGCACGGTGGTGGATTTGTGGGGCGGGCGCGTCGCCGTCGATGGGGCGCCGTGGACGCGCGATACCATCTCGATAATCTTTTCCGCCACCAAGGGAGCATCGGCGCTGTGCGCGCATATGGCGGTGGATCGGAGGATGCTCGACCTGGATGCGCGCGTGACGCGGTACTGGCCCGATTTCGGACAGGCGGGCAAGGAGGGCGCGCTGGTCTCGATGATGCTCGATCATTCGGTGGGCCTTCCGCACTTGCGCACGCAGGTCAGGAAGGGCGGCTTCTACGATTACGACTACATGATCGGGCTGCTCGAACGCGAAGAGCCGTTCTGGAAGCCGGGAATCCGCAACGGCTATCACGGAATCACGTCGGCGTGGACGGTCGGCGAGATGGTGCATCGATCTACAGGCAAGCGGCTCGGGCGTTTTTTCCACGACGAAGTGGCGGAGCCGCTGGGACTCGATTTCTGGATCGGCCTCCCGACGCATCAGGAGGGCCGTGTCGCGCCGATGATCTACGCGCCCGTCACCGAAGAGATGCGCAACAGCCGTATCTCGCAGGCCGCACTCAAGGAGAAAGATTCGCCTACGCACTACTTTATGTTCAACATGGGCGGCTTCGACGTGAACAGCCGCGAAGCGCACGCGGCGGAAATCGGATCGGCCAACGGAATGTCGAATGCGCGCGGGCTCGCGGGGCTGTATGCGCCGCTAGCGAATGGCGGCGAGCTGAACGGTATCCGGCTGGTGGGGCGCGAGACACTGCAGCGGATGGCGCTATGCTCGGTGGCGACCCACGAAGACGCGACGCTGCGGATTCCGACGCGATTTTCGCTGGGGTTCATGAAGGCGATGGATAATCGGCGGCTGGATAATGCGGCGCATTGCTCGCTGCTGATTGGGGAGCCGGCGTTCGGTCACGTCGGCGCGGGCGGCTCGCTGGGATTTGCCGATCCGGAATGCGGCATGAGTTTCGGCTACACGATGAACCGGATGGGATTTGGAATTCTGATGAACGATCGCGGGCAGAGCCTGGTCGATGCGGCATATCGTGCGATCGGTTATCGCACCAACGCCGGCGGCGTGTGGGCGCGCTAGCCCAGGGAGTTGAGCATGGCAAACCTGCCACTAATCAAGGTACCCATCGTCGATTACGGAGCGGACCAGGCTGCGATGGCGCGATATCGCAGAGAAGGCGAAGAACGCGCGCTGCGGCTTGGCAACCGGGGTCCGATTCGGTTCGACCGAGAGGGTAACCTCGATCGGGAGATTCTCGACGCGTACTGGCGCTGCGGGTTCTATATCTTCGAAGGGTTACTGCGCGAAGAAGAATTGAAAGACATCGAGCGTGACGTGGCGGAAATGCTGGCGCGCGCACCTATGACAAAAGGGGCAACGGTCGACAGTCAAGGCCGCCCGGCACTCGGGGCGGACTGCGCGGCAGCGAACATCTCCTGGGTCAGGCCTCTTTCTGACCCGCTGGGGGGTACATCTTTCGCCAACGGCCGGCATCCGGTGAAGATGACCGAGCCGACACCGCCGCAAGAGGCACCAGAGTACGTGATGCAACTCGTTCTCGGATCGCTGCAGTTTTCCGATGCGTGCCTGCGACTCTACGGCCATCCTCAACTGCTGGCGGTCGCGGAAATAATCAATGGCGAGGACTTCACGCCATTCAACGAAGCGGTCTGGATCAAGCAACCGGGATTAGGCGGTTCCGTGGCGTGGCATCAGGACGGCTGGACCCACTGGGACAATCCGACCCTGGACGAGGGCACTCACGGCTTCAACTTCATGGCGCAACTGTACGGTTGTAACGCGACCAACGGACTGTGGGTCGTGCCGGGGTCCCATCGGCGGGGCAAAGCGGATATCAAGGCGATGGTAGCGGCGGCGGGTTCGGATCGGCTGCCGGAGGCGGTACCCTTCATCTGCGCGCCGGGCGACGTAGTGATCTGTAATCGGCAAGCGATCCACGGCTCGTTTGCAAACACCTGCGAAGATGTTCGGGTCACTATCAACTTCGGGTTTCATCGCCGCAAGTCGGTGCTGGGAGTAGTCAGCGGCGGCGTGCACAACCCGGTCTCGACTTACGACGAGCAGCGCATCCGGGAGCGATCGCGAGTAATCATGTACGCGATCGCGGCGCGGCGGCAGCGGTTTCCGAATGAGAAGCCTTACCACTACAAACCGCTCGCGTGGCAGCCGGAACTGTATCGATGGACATCGGAAGCGAAAGCCGGTCTGAAGGACTACAACCTTCTCGACCTCGGAATCTAGCGGCGGGGAGGCTTGGGCGATGATCGCGTCAGCTTCGCGTGCGAGATCCGATGAGCCCGCTGTTCGCCACGCTTCGAGGATCGCGCAACCCCCATTTTCCGCGCTCGACGGTGCCAAAAAATTCCTGAACCGCGCGATTGAACGCATCGGGCTCCTCGAGGTTTACGGCGTGCCCCGTACGCGGCACCATCCAGAGTGCGGCGCTCGGAATGGTTCGCTTGAGGAACAAATTGGCATCGAGGCACGGTTCGTCCTCATCGCCGACGATCAGCAGAACCGGCAGCGTCATCTTCGCAAGTTCGGCGGTTAAGTCGTAAAGCGACGGTCGCAGGGCCTGATAGTTGCGCAAAGTAAATGCCGACCCGAGGGGAGAATGCTCACTCAGATGTTGCACGAACTGTTCCCATCCGCGCGGATCTTTGTTCAGAAGTTGGACGCGCGTCGGCCCGAGACCCAACGCTCGCGCGACCGGGGCGGAGCCTTCTTTGAGAAAGCGCTCGGCGGTCGCATCGCATTGTCTCTTGAAAATCTCACGCTCAGACCTCGGCGCGCCCGAGCCGCATCCAGCGACGACCAACGAGGCTGCCATTTCAGGATATCGCAGCCCGAAATGCAGCGTCGCGAAAGCTCCCATGCTCAGCCCGACGACGTGAGCTTTGTCGATCGCGAGATGCTTCAGGACCGCTGCGATGTCATCGGTCGCGTGATCTTGTCCATACAATGAGTCGTCCTCGGGAACATCGGACGGCGGATAGCCGCGAGCGTTGAACGTGATGCATCGATAGTGACGCGAGAACCATCGTACCTGCGTGTCCCATTCGCGATAGTCGGCGCCGAACTCATGCACGAAAATAATCGGATGGCCGGTTCCGGTTTCCTCGAAGTAGAGTTTTACTCCCGATGATTGCGCGTATGGCATGGGCGAGACTCCTTACGAAAGAGTCATACTCGGCGCGGCACCCGGTGTCAGCCTTGCAACCATGCGAGCGGCGAGGGTATTCGTTTCCTACGCACAGCCGCAGGCCGCGAGGGCAACAATGGGGCGCGCACCTCGCGTTACGCTGACGATGCTGTTGGGGAGTTGAGCTTTGTTCAAGCGTGTATTGATTGCGAATCGGGGTGAAATTGCGATCCGCGTGGCGCGCGCGGCATCGGCGCTCGGCGTGGAGTCGGTGAGTGTGTATGCACCGGCGGATGCGCTCTCGCTCCATACCCGCGTCACAACGGAGTCGCGCGCGATCGGCACGTCGCAGGCGCTAGCAAGCGATCCGGTGCGCGCGTATCTCGATATCGAAGCGCTGATCGAGGCGGCCAAGAGTAATCGCTGTGACAGCGTGCATCCCGGCTACGGCTTCCTGTCGGAGAATGCGGGATTCGCCGCGAGATGCCTCGAAGAGGGAATCGCGTTTATCGGGCCGCGCCCGGAGACGCTGGCGCTGTTCGGCGACAAGACCAAGGCGCGCGAGCTGGCGCGCTCACTCGGCATCCCGATTATCACGGGCAGTCCGCACGCGGTGGCGAGCGCCGAGGACGCGATGGCGGTGGCGGAAGCGATCGGCTACCCGGTCATGCTGAAAGCGGCAGCGGGCGGCGGCGGTCGCGGGATGCGCGCAATCGCAAGCGCCGATGAAATGGCGGCGGCCTTCGCGCGCTGTCAGAGCGAGGCGCTGGCGGCGTTCGGCGACAGCTCGGTGTTCGTGGAGAAGCTGATCGCGCGGCCCCGGCATATAGAGGTGCAGATCCTGGCCGATGCTCACGGCGACATCGTTCATCTATATGAGCGCGACTGCTCGGTGCAGCTTCGCAACCAGAAAGTCGTCGAGATCGCGCCGGCGCCGGGGCTGGAAGGCGGCCTGCGACGGCGCATCCTGGAGGACGCGATCCGCCTCGCGCGCGCGGCGGGCTATGTGAACGCGGGCACGATCGAGTTTCTGGTAGTCCCGGAACGCGGCGAACATTTTTTTATCGAGTGCAATCCGCGTATCCAGGTGGAGCACACCGTAACCGAGCAGATCACGAACATCGACCTCGTCGAGTCGCAATTTCGCATCGCAGCGGGCGAGTCGCTGAAGGCTATGGGGATCGCCGATCAGGCCGCGGTGAGAGCGCCGCGCGGCTACGCCGTGCAGGCGCGCATCGTCGCGGGCGGGGCCGGGATGCTGACCGCATACAAGGAGCCGACGGGTCCCGGGGTGCGGGTCGATTCGTGCGGTTACCTCGGCTATGCACCGCCGTCGCAGTTTGACCCGCTGTTTGCGAAGCTCATCTGTCAGTCAAACTCAACGCATTCCCTGGAGTCGGCACTCGACCACACTCTGCGCGCGCTCGATGAGTTCCACATCGCGGGGCTGCCGACCAATCTTCGGCAACTGCGCGCGGTTTTGTCGCATCCGGCGGTGCGGGCGGGCGACGCGCGGACGACACTTTTTTCCGAGCATTCCGACCTGGCCGCTCCCACCCGCGCACACGGCTCCGGCTCGTTAGCGCTGCTCGAACAGCAGGCGATGGCGATGCGCAACGGAAAAGGCGCGCTCGGCCTGTCCGGTGCGCAGACTGCGTCGGCGGGACTGGTCGTGCCGCGCGGCGAGGAAGGCGTTGGAAGCCCGATAGCCGGCCTTGTCATCGAGCTTGCGGTGGAGCCCGGCGCCACGGTTGAGGCCGGCGCGACGCTGATGGTCATCACCGCCATGAAGATGGAAACCGCGATCACGGCACCTTGCCCCGGCGTGGTTACCGAGATCAGGCCCGCCGCGATCGGCGCCACTGTCGCGGCGGGGCAGATCGTCGCCACGATCGCGCCGGCCAGGAGCACCGCCGACGGGGCCGCGCCGCGACGATATGGCGACGACACCTGGGCGCCATTGCTTGCCGACGTGCAGGCATTGCAGGCGATCGCGCATCGCCGCTTTGCGCCGGATTCGAAGGATCCGGGCGTAGTGCGCCAGCGCGCTCGGGGCAAGCTGACGTGCCGGGAGCGGATCGACCTGCTGCTGGACGCCGGCACCTTTCGCGAGGTCGGCAGCCTGGCGGGCTTCGCGGACTATGACGACGAGGGACGGGTCGCGGGCTTCACGCCCGCCAACCACGTCGGAGGCTGGGGCAAGATCGAAGGGCGGACGGCAGTGGTATGCGCCGACGATTTCACCTCGCGCGGGGGGCATGCCGATGGCGCGATCGGCGGCAAGAGCGCTCATCTTGACAGATTGTCAATCGACCTGCGCTGCCCGTCGATCCGATTGCTGGACGGCTCATCGGGGGGAGGCAGCATCGCCGCGATGGTGCCGAAGCAGCAGAAGGCGGGAGAGAGCAGCGCGCAGGAAAGCTCCGGCGCGATTGTCGCGGGGCGGCCGCGGGTGTCGGGCGAAGGCGGCTCGTTCCTGCCGGGCCATCTCGGCAGCAGCATGTACGTGTCACAACTCGCGCAGGTGCCGGTGGTCAATCTGCTGCTCGGCAGCGTGGTGGGGATAGGCGCGGCGAAGGCCGTGCTGGGACATTTCTCGGTGATGGTACGCGACATCGCGCAGTTGTTCGTGGCGGGGCCGCCGGTGGTGAGCCACGCGATGGGTTACGAGATCACGAAGGAGGAATTGGGCGGCTGGCACATCCACTGCCGCAACGGTTCGGTCGACAACCTGGCGGAGACGGAAGAAGAGGCGACCGCGATGGCGAAGCGGTTCCTCTCTTATCTTCCCTCGAGCGTGTACGAAGCGCCGCCGGTTGTGGCGCCGGACCCCGGCGATCCCATCGATCGCCGCGAAGAAGAGCTGTTTACGATCATCCCGCGCAAGCGCACGACGACGTTCGACATGCGGCGGGCGATCAGGCTGATGGCGGACCGGGGATCGTTTTTCGAGATCGGACCGCTGTGGGGCACCGATCAGATCACCGGCTTCGTTCGTTTCAACGGCTATCCGATGGGCGTCGTCGCATCGGACTGCCGGCACATCAACGGGGGAGCGCTCACGGCCGACGGCTGTGACAAACTCAGGCGCCATCTCGACGTATGCGATTTGTTCCATCTGCCGGTGCTGAACCTGATCGACAATCCGGGCTTCGCGGTGGGCCTGGAGCATGAGATGACGGGGACGATTCGCAAGGGGGGAGAGTGGATGATCGCATACGCGCAGGTCGCGATACCGATCTTCACGGTGATCATGCGGCGCAGCTTTGGGGTCGCGGGCAACAACTTCGCGTCGCCGCGCAGCGGCGCCAGTGCGCGCGTGGCGTGGCCGGCGGCGGACGTCGGCGGAATACCGCCGGAGGGCGGTATCGAGGCGGCATACAAACGCCAGCTTGCCGAAGCTGCCGACCCGGCGGCATTGCGGGCGGAGATCAACGCGCGCATCGAGAGTGCGCGAGGACCGATCGGTCCGCTGAACCGGTTTCAGATGGAGGAGATGATCGATCCGCGCGACACGCGGCGTTGGGTGTGCGAGTGGGTGGAGAACGCGTATCGCATCATTTCGCAGCCATCGTTGCTCGGGCCGCGCGCATTGCAATTCAGGCCGTAGCCGTTCAGGCAGAGGAGAGCATCGGTCTGTCATTCCCGCGCGTGGTTGCCGCGCGAGGGATCCCTTTTCCTACGTCTACTCGACTAAGTTCGCAACGCTGGCAGTTAGGCGTGCATATTCCAGAAACACACGGGCAACCGAAGATCTTAAGGTCATCAGCCCGTTACGGACCGAATTGTCCAAAAGTCGTTCGCGAGGTTGGGATTAAGCAGGTACTCGTATGGCATCAGACAATAACCCTTAATGCCCCACTCCTCTCCCCACGAGTTTCGAATGATGAAGACCCTCTTCGTGTCGTCATATCCGACCGCAACCACACAGTGTCCTCCTACCACCGCTTCGCCGGAGGCCGGCATCGGAACGATTCCAGTTTGAGCCACCGCCTCGCTTTCAAAGCTCTCATAGACCGCGAACCCGAAGACGAACGGATATCCTTCCGCGAGGCAGCCCTGCATTTGGGCAAGATTTTGAACAACACGAGCGTAGGAGGACACAATGTCCAACTTTGCATCAGCGTACGCGGCAGGCGGCGGCTTGGCAGCAAATTTCTGAGGGTCGTACGGCCAATCAGTCTCCGGCGGAGCACCAAGAGTAGCGACGGATTTGATCCCGTCGCGGACTTGAGCACCCACATCCTGGCTGACGGTGCCTTCATTGACCCTCTCGTTGTACCAGATAAACAGACGCGAAGGCTCAAACTCCTTTGAGCCTTGTTTCCGCTGATCGAACTCGATTGCTCCTGCGATCCCGTTGGCAGTACAGCTTTCCAATTGGCCTTGATTGTAGACTGGCGGACATTCGGATCTCAGGTCAACGGAGGCGGGCAATCCTTGAGGGAAACGGATAAGAGTGCCCCATAGATAAAGTCACGCGCATCAGGGAGATCACGAATCCAACCGTACCCCCCATGTTGCGAAGCTCTCCTTACTGAAAGCTCTGCCAGTGGATCAGTAGTTCCCGCCGCTCGCGCTGAGCTCCTCGACAAAGACTTATGTGATTTGCCTTTTGCCATAACCATGCTCCCTGGCCCTCCACGGAAAGCGGCATCGATGATGGCCCAAGTCGCGATCACGCTGGCGGCGGTGGTAAACGCGCCGTATTTCGCATAGATCTCGCCGGCCTCGCGCTTGGCTTCCGCTATGTTTTTCGAGAGATTCGGTATTTGCGGGTCCGAGGCGTTGCGGACGGAGTACCATTTCACGCCGGGGCAATCGCGCATCGCGTCGCCAACCATGGCGTCGCCCATGTCGCATACCCGCGCACCTGATCCTTCGAGATGGTAGTAGTCGGTTGAATCGTCGAATCCGAAGAAATCCGTCGTGACGACCGTATCGTCTTCGCTCGCCCAGATCCTTGGCACAGAACGCGCCCCCTGGATTCTGGAAGCATTCACCCTGGTCAAATCGGGAGTAATCGCTTCGATCGCACCGGCGGGTAATGACGATGTTGCGTAGGACGCGTTGTGCCAGTTCTTATTTTTGAACTGTGTCACGCAGTCGAATCTCGATCGTCCCGCCATCACGACATCGCCCAGCGCGACTGCCGCTCCAATTCCTCCTCCGGTGCCAGTTGTGATGAACACCTTCGGACCAATTGCTTGGGCGATCTCGACCATAAGCCTTCGGACGGGTGTAGCGGGCCCGTCATAGTCAAGGTGAAGCCCCGACTTGATAAGTAAGACTCGCACATCTCCGATACGGCAGGGGAAATAGAGGCCAAGGCTGTGATAGGTACCGCGCCATATCCTTCGATTTGTCATTGAAGGGAGAGCGGCTACCAGTCACCAAGGGGATGTAGGCGTTGACGTTATGGCGGTATTCGTACCAACGGGACGGCAGGTAATCAGGCGTGAGCAATGCAGCAAGAGCGGCCGCTTCCGCCGCGGTCCACGTCACAACAACGGCATCGTAGCCACGAAATCTCGTTAAATCGTCGGCTTCGCGCGGGGGTGGATCGAGCGGCAGCGGGATCGGCTTCGACGCATCCGGCCAGGCGACCGTGCTCGGCAGCCGTCCTGTAGAACTTCTTAACGCCCCTTCGACTCCCGCGGAAAGGAATCGCGCCTGAGGGAACTCGGGATCGTAATTAAGGATAAGGTCTTCGACTTGCAATCCGTCTTTCATGACGTCGATCCTAAAGGCGCTACTTTGCCTCAACCTTCAGCCACATTCTCCTATCCGAGGCCGTGCACCAGAAAACCGTTCATTCACGATCCTCTGCGTACGCTTTAGCTCTCCGTCGAGTCACATCTTCCCGACGCTGCACATTGGCGATGTCCACGAAGCCTTTTGATGTCCGACTGTTTGTTAGGCCCGATCTAACCACGACAGCATTGTTATCGCAAACACAAGAAGTGGCGAGCTATATCTGCAAGTGTTGGCGATAAGGAGCATCGGCTAGACCTCAATACCGCCACGCGGGCGGGATCCAGGGGCAGAACTCCGTGGCTCAGGAATCTAGTCAACTGCGCCGACCTCGCGACAATCAGCCCTCCGGGAAATACGATGAATCGCAAAGCCCCCCTAGATGGTGGGTAACCAGCATTACTTATGCGGCGAGCGCCGCAATTCAGGCCGTAGTCGTGCGTGCAGGTCCGAGTTAGGTGTGTAGTTCGTCTTGCTCGGGGAACGAAAGCTGATGGGGTCGTGAGCTAGCAATTTGTGATAGGGTAGGTCGCGCTGAAACTCAAAGTCCTTGTTCACGAAGCCGAAGAGGGTGGGTGTTGGGCTGAAGTCCCTGCGATTCCGGGCTGTGCAACCCAGGCCTGCACAGAGGAACCACGATGCGTTTCACATTGATGCTTTCGCGCGGTGAATATCGGGATTTCAGTGCGATCGCTCGGCGGCCGAGGCATCGGGATGGACTTCGATTACTATTCCCGACAGTCTTTTCTTTCCGCGCGCTACGGTGTCTCGCTATCCGTACGCGGATACCGAGAATATCCGGGGATATATTGCGGCCACTCCGTTTATCGAACCTTTTGTCGCGATGACCTGGATGGCGGCGGTTACAACGACGCTGCGATTCTACCCGGCGGTCATGAAAATGCCGGTGAGGCAGCCGCTGGTACTGGCCAAGGCGCTCAGTTCACTGGCGGTCATCTCGAACAACCGGGTGAGCCTGGGCGCGGGCCTCAGCCCGTGGCGCGAAGATTTTGCCCACAACGGGATGGTTTTCGAGAAACGCGGCAAGCTGATGGACGAATCCATCGACATTATCCGCGGCGCGATGAGTGGCGACTACTTCGAATATCATAGTGAGAACTACGACATCGGGCCGATTAAGCTTAATCCGGTGCCTGACCGTCCTGTGCCGATCCTATATGGCGGTCACAGCAACGCCGCGCTGGCGCGCGCCGCGCGGCTGTGCGACGGCTGGATTTCGGCAAATGCCGATACCGATGCGCTGAAGACCATGATCGGCGGGCTGAATTCGTACCGCGAGCGGTATGGAACCTTAAGCAGACCCGACTTCGAAATCCACGTGATGGACATCACCGCGAGCACCGCGGACGACTACAGACGCCTCGGGGAGCTCGGCGCGACCGACGTGGTCGCGGGTTTTGTGACCGAGGGTCAGCAGATGATCGACGACATCCGGCGCTTCGGCGAGAAGATTATCGCGAAGATCTGAAGCCGCGTTACCCGACGTGTTCGGCGCGCTCGACGGTTGGTGCCAGTCTGCGCGCGATCTCCAGAGTTTTGCCGGCCGCCATTTTGATCGCATCGCTCTGCGAAAACAGCACGAGCCGTTCGGCGCCCGCATCGTTGTACAGCTTGAGGTCTTCGAGCGAGATGCCGTCTTCGGCGGGACCGATGAAGGCGCTGACGTGGAGCGAATCGGGGTTGCGCCCATGCTCGGCCGCGACTTTCTTTAGCGCATCGATGTCGCGCTTGAGGCCCTGCGGCCTGCCCGCGATCGGCACCCATCCGTCATAAGTGCGAACGACGCGTTCGAGCGCCTTGGGTCCGCGCGCGCCGAGGAGAATCGGAGGGCCGGGTTTCTGGATGGGCTTGGGATCGCATCGAACGGGCGGAAATTTCACCAGCTCGCCATCATAGCTGGGCTCCGTCTGAGTCCAGAGCACGCGGAGCGCCTCGACGGTCTCGCGCAATCGCTTCCATCGGGATCCAAACCGCGTCCCCATCGCTTCCGTCTCCTCGCGAAGCCATCCTCCGCCCACGCCCAGGATGACGCGGCCGCCCGAAACGACATCGAGCGTGGCGATGGTTTTTGCGGTGATGATTGGTTCGCGCTCGGAGAGGAGGCAGATTCCGGTACCAAGCTTGATGCGGCGGGTAACGGCGGCAGCTACGGTGAGCGCGATGAACGGATCCATCCAGCGGCCGTAGTGTTCGGGCAGCGTACCGGCGCCGCCGCCGGGAAGCGGGGTCTTGAAGCCAATCGGAATGACGGGATGTTCCGGAATGAAAAATGACTCGTAGCCCAGACTTTCGACTTCGCGCGCGATTTCCGTGATGTTTCCCGATTCGGCGGTCGCAGCGATCATAATGCCTATTTTCATGGTGCCGGCTCCTGGCGCTTTTGCCGATTGATATCAGGAGACGCGCGGCTCGGCCAGCGACGGGGTTGAGGCAGGTGCGGGCGCGGCGCGGAGTTACGGCCAGAGCGGAGAGGGAGACTACTTCTTAGTCGGCAGTGATTCGAACCACGGGAGAACCAGCCGCTCGTTGATTGAGTAGGGGTATGCGTGGCCCCAGTCGGGGAGTTCTTCGTAGGTTACGTTGTAGCCGATGCTTTCGAGCAGGTTGCAGGTCTGGCGAGTGAAGGCGATTGGGAAGATGAAGTCGTGGACTCCGTGGATTATCAGGAGCGGGGTGTTCTTGCCGCGGCCCTGGCGCAACATCGGATCTACGGCAGGATGAAGTGCGCCGGCTACCACGGCGAGGCCGCGGAAGAGTCGGGATTGTTCGAGTCCGAGGATGTAGGTGAAGATGCCGCCGTCGGAGAGGCCGGTCAGGTAGACGCGTGCAGGATCGATCGAATATTCGTTCGTGACCTCGTCGAGGATTCGCAGTATCGAGAGCGTATCCAGGCTCGGCACGCGCATGTCCCAGGTGTCGCCGAACGACTTGGGTGCGAGGATGGCGTAGCCGCGGCTGCGCGCCGGCCGGAGCCACGTCCAGACGTACTCGTAGCCCTGGCCGTGGCCGCCGTGTAAGGCGACGATCAGCGGCAGCGGTTTTTCCTGCGAATAGTCTTCCGGAACATAAAGCGTGTAGTCCGAGCGTCCCTTGTCGCGCTCGTGCTGGATGAAACCCCTTGCGGTGCCGTCGGCAGTGGCGGGGACGGGTGCTTTGGCGCTATCGAGCAGGAAGTGCGGGGCGATCAGCGGCAACCGATCGCGCAATTCGTAGAGCTGGTACAGCCCGCGGCAAAATGCAGCGCGACTGTAGAAGAACGCGAGCATCCATTCGCGGCCCGGTTGGGTCATGAACAGGTCGTATGCCTTGCTCAGTTCGTGGATCGCGGCGATTAGCGGCTGATGCCGATCCATCGCATCCGCGGGCGGCGTCAGCGGGACGAAGGTCGACTCGAAGCGGCGAAAGGTATCGCGCACCGCAGTGACCATGCGCGCCTGGCATTCGGCGGTTACGCCGGGGCGAATTTCTTCCTGGATGGATTCGAAGGCGCGCAGGAAGGCGAGGATTTCTTGCTGGAGGGTCGTCAGTTGGCCGGTATAGGTGGTGCCTTCTTTCGCCATAGGTAGATGTCCCCCTTCCTTTAGTTCTTCCCCCGTCTGTCATTCTCGCGCGTGGCTGCCGCGCGAAGAATCCCGGGTTTTCGGTCGGTGGGCTGCATCAATCCGGGATTCCTCGCGCACGCCAGACACGCGCGCGGGAATGACAAACAAACACTGCGCCCGGACCGAATTTCGGTGCACCACTTCCTATAGCCTGGAGATGACTTCCTCCTGGAATTTTTCGAGGCCGCGGGTTAGGGGTTCGGGTTTGGTTGCGGGTGGATTTACTACCACGCGGGATACGCCCAAGTCGGCCAGCATTTTCAGGTCGTCTGGTTTTACTGACCTCGTCATGCAGGAAAATTCTATGGCGTCGGGATTGCGGCCGGCCTTCTTTGCTTCCGACCGTACGATCGCGAAAAGCTCCTTGAGCTTTTCGAGATTCATCACGGTGGGGAAGAAGCCG
The DNA here is from genome assembly GCA_052146355.1 of Binataceae bacterium (SeqCode). GTDB lineage: Bacteria > Desulfobacterota > Binatia > Binatales > Binataceae > JAFAHS01. The sequence goes on from JBKQNE010000110.1 coordinate 49,671, forward strand.
TCGCCGTAGCGACCGGCGCGCCTGGCCGCTGCGGTCGAGTGGCCGCCGACGTGAATTGGTACGTTGCCGTTGACCGGCTTTGGGTTTGAATGGAGCGGACCGAATTTGAAATGTTTGCCTTCAAACGACGCGGTGCCGGGGGCCCATAGCGCGCGCAGCGCCTGAATCGCCTCGTCGGTCATCGCGCCGCGGCGGTGAAAATCGATTCCGAGCGATTCGAACTCCTCTTTCATCCATCCGCTGCCGATGCCGAGAATGACCCGCCCGCCTGAAAGCAGATCGACGGTCGCGACTTCTTTCGCCGTGTAAATCGGATGGCGCTGCGGAAGAATCAATATGCCGGTCGCAAGCTCGATCGTCTTGGTGATCGCGGCGACGTAGGCGAGCGGGATCAGCGGGTCGGGAATCGCCACATCGTCGCCACCCGGCATTTTTCCATCTGGGGTTCCCGGGTAAGGCAAGTGCTGGACGGGGATCGCGACGTGCTCCACGCTCCACAGCGACTCGAAACCGCATCGCTCGGCCGTGGTCGCGAGATGGCCCAACAGGCCGGGATTGCTGAATGCTCCGGAGGTGGCGAAGCCGATGCCGAATTTCATGCGCGTTCTCCCGTGATGATTATTGCGCCAACCTATCGCGCCGCGGGCGAATCGCAAAGCCTTCTCAAGCGTTCGCGATTACCACCCAGGTGGGAGCGTGATCGCTCGCCTTCTCCCATCCGCGGATTTCGCGGTCGACGCCCGCGCTGACCAGGCGTGGAGCGACGGAAGGACTGAGCAGCAGATGGTCGATGCGCAATCCCGCATCACGCGCGAAGTTGTTCCGAAAGTAATCCCAGAAAGTGTAGATGTGCTGGTCCGGATGTAATTTGCGGAGCGCATCGGTCCATCCGAGCGCAACCAGCCGCGCAAACGCATTGCGCGTTTCGGGCCGGAACAGCGCGTCTTTGACCCATCGTTCGGGCTTGTAGACATCGATCTCAGTGGGAATGACGTTGTAGTCGCCGGCGAGAACGACGGGTGTGTTGGTGGCGAGGAGCGCCTCGGAATGTTTGATCAGGCGCTCGAGCCATCGCAGTTTGTAGTCGAACTTGGGCCCCGGCGCCGGGTTGCCATTGGGAAGATAGAGGCATCCGACCAGGATGCCGCCGACCGTTGCCTCGATGTAGCGGCTGTGGGCGTCGTCGGCATCGCCCGGCAGCGCGCGACGATGCTCCACGGGATCGGCGCCGCGCGCGAGAATGGCGACGCCATTCCAGCTTTTCTGGCCATGCCAGATCACGCCGTAGCCGGCGCCGCGGATGGCGGCTTCGGGAAAGTTTTCCTGCGGCGCTTTCAGTTCCTGAAGACACGCGACATCGGGCTGGTACTCCGCGAGCCATCGCAGGAGCGCGGGCAGGCGAGCACCGATGCCGTTGACGTTGTAGGTTGCGAGTTTCACAAAATCACCGAACTCCTGAGGGCGGCGGACGGTCTGTGTCTACCTGATGAGGGCCACCAGTTCGCGCGCGTGCTCGATCACAACCTCCTGATGCGGCTGCAATTCCTGGTAGGCGCGGCTCTTCGTCAACTCCAGAAACGGATCGCTTACTTCCGTCCGCAGCCCGCACAGCTCTTCAACGATGGCCAGTCCGCAGAACGGCACGTACAATTCCGAGTAGCCACCTTCGTGCGCAAGCACCAGGCGGCCTCCGCAAAGGTCGGATGCGGCCTCCAGCATCATGTTGGTCATCCGGCGATAGCATTCGCTATTCAGCATCATACGGCCGAGCGGATCGTATGCGTTCGCATCGAGACCGCTGGCCACCACAATCAACTCAGGCTTGAATTTGTACAGCGCGGGCACGATAGCGCGCTCGAAGGCGGCTTCGTAGGCGCCGACACCGGACCCCGGCGGCATCGGGATGTTCAAGTTGAAACCCGTTCCCGGCCCAGCGCCGTTATCCGACATCGGGCCGCTGGCAGCTGGATAGAGCTGGTCCTGATGAATCGAAATAGTCAGTACGCCGGAATCTTCGTAGAAGGCGAGTTGGGTGCCGTTTCCGTGGTGAACATCCCAATCCACAACGGCAATTCGATTCACGCCCAGCCGGGCCCGAGCGTACATCACCGCAATAGCGATATTACCGAATATACAATAGCCGCGGCCGCGATTTGGTTCGGCATGATGCCCGGGCGGGCGCACAAGTGCGTACGCATTGTCGACGGTGCCCTTCACGACTTGTTCGACCGCGGCGATGACGCCGCCAGCAGACAGCAGGGCAATCTCAAAGCTGCCAGGACCGAACGGGGTCAGCTCGCCGGCGTCGCCGCCGCGCTGCGCAGAAAGCTGGCGGATCAATTCGATATATTCGCGCGTGTGAAAGCGGGCGATGTCTTCTTCGGAAGCAGGCGCAGGCTTGATCTGCCGCAAGTGGTCGAGGACTCCCGCCGCGGCCAGAAGATTGTGAAAGCGCCGCTTCGTTTCGGGGTTTTCGAAGCCCGCGCTGGGTTGGGTCGGGAACGAGCCGCCGCCGGAATCGTGCCACATGTACAGCTCTTCGAACACGAAGCCGGTCTTTCTTTTCGGCATCACGATACCAATCTGCCCCAAGCAGGAGCGGTTGAACAGTACCGCTCAGGACGGAAGATGAAGCAGCGCGGAGATCGCGTTCCAGGCGGTGAGGCCAAGCGCCCGATCGGCATCGTCGTTGCCGCCGTGCGCGTTCACGGTGGAGCGCGGCGTCGTTTCGCCCGGCAAAAGCACGCGATGTCCGGCCTCGGGGTGCGTAATCAACAGCGGATGTTTTCCGGCGGCTTCCAGCCGATCCGCGAGCGCCTGCGCGAAGACATCGGACGGCCAGAGCTCGTCGTTACCGCCGGCGACCAGGACCACACGCGCGCGCGCCTTCTCGATAGGGATCGATGCAGCCGGAACATCATCCGCAAAGCGCTTGAGACTCTTCTCGTGATATTCCCGATAAGCAACCGGGCCGTTGTGCATGACCGGGTGATCCGCGAGATCCCAGCGGACGAAGGGCAAGGGAACACCGTTGCGGGTCCAGGACGATCGTAACGGCCAGCCAGTACCCGACCACACGACGGATGAGGGGCTGATCGCGATGACGACGTCGATGCGCGGATCATCGATCGCCACCAGCAGCGCGGCTTCCGCCCCCTTGGACGTCCCAATATAGGCGATCCTGTCGCATCCGGCCTGGACCAGCCTGTCGGTCGCGCCCCTAAAGGTCTCCAGAGGCACCTCGGTAATTCCTTGGATCTGTCCTTCGCCGCCGAACCATCGCATCGCCAGCGCGACAGCGCCCGCCGTGGCGAAGAGCCCGGCCCGCGCGACATCCACTCTGCCGCTTGACCCGTGGAGGACAACGACGCCGAGACCGGTACGGCGCTCGGGCGTGAGGAGCGTGCCCTGAAGGCCACCGTCAAGCGCATCTTCGCGGATGATCATGCTGGAAGGCTATTTCATCATCTTCGACGCCGCCGGTCATTAGAAAACGGTGCGCTAACTGATGGTCCATCCGCCGTCGACTACGAATGGGGCGCCGGTGGCGAATGAAGAATCGTTGCTGGCGAGGAACAGGGCCATGTTGGCGATCTCTTCGGGCTGGCCCATCCGTCCGAGCACCGAGATGCGGCCGATCGCCTTGGGATCGGGCTCGGCGCCGCGCCGGATGCGCTTCGCCATCTCGGTTTCGATTCCGCCGGGGCAGATGCAGTTGACGCGGATGTTGTAGCGGGCATACTCGAGCGCCGCGACCCGCGTCATCGCGATCACGCCGGCCTTGGCGGCGCAGTATGCAGCTCCGCCGCGCACCGCAACCATCCCGGCGATCGACGCCTGGTTGATGATCGAACCGCCGCCGGCATCGACCATACGCGGCAGGACGTATCGCATACCGAGGAAGACGCCGCGCAGGTTGATCGCGATCACGCGATCGAAGGCGTCCGTCGTCATTTTGCCGACGAATGACGATTCGCCTTCGATGCCGGCGTTGTTGAAGAGCACGCCGGGCGTGCCAAGGCGCCGCATCGTGGTTTCGACCATCTGACTCGCGTCGGCTTCCGCCGACACGTCGGCGCGAATCGCGACGGCCTGCCCGCCATTGCGCTCGATTTCCGCGACGGTCTCCGCCGCCCCTTTTTCGTTGATGTCGACCGCGGCGATCTTCGCTCCTTCGCGCGCGAACAAATACGCCGTGGCCCTGCCCATGCCGGATCCGGCGCCGGTGATGAGTGCGATCTTTCCGTCGAGCTTCATCGTTGTTTCCTCCCTCGGTCGGCGCGCCGGCGATCACGCCGCAGCGCTGGCCGGAGTCATCTTCACTTCATCATCTCGATGCCGCCGGTCACCAGGGCGAAGATGGTGGCGCCGTTCGTGGTCGAGACCGTGTGCGTGCAGCCGTCGGGGCGGTAGTTCATATTGCCGGGGACGACCTCGCCGGATTCATCGGCAACCGAACCTTCGATTACGAAGATCAATTCGTCGCCGACATGCTTATGGCGGGGCAATTGCGCGCCGGGATCGAAGCGCACCAGCACGGCTCGGCGTTTGGTCTCCTTGTCGTGCCAGATCGGTTTCTGGCGCACTCCGGTGATCGCATCGACCCAGGCGACTTCGCTCAGGTTGAAGCTTTGCGAAGGCGGAGCGCCGGCCGAGTCGGTTGCAGGCTCGATGCCGCCGGTGACAATCGCTAGCGCGGTCGCGCCGTTCCTGCTGCTGACACTGTGAACGCATCCGTTGGGGCGATAGCCGACGTTGCCGGTGGCGGTAGTGCCATGTTCATCGGCGATTGAACCCTCGATGACGTAAAGCAGTTCGTCGCCGACATGCCGATGCATCGGGAGCGCCGCCCCGGGATCGAAACGGATCAGTTGGGCCCGGCGTTTGGTCGCGGGATCGGACCACAGCGGCTTGGTCCGAATCGCCGGGGTCATGGGAGTCCATGCAACTTCGCTAACGCGGATTATTTGCGATGATGTGTTGTCGGCCACGATTTCCTCCGCTGCCGCGACGTCAGGTCGGTTCCGGTGAGCAGGTAAGTCGCTTGCTAGTGTTATGTCTCTGAAGTAAATGTAGCGTTTGTTCGTCTATTCAGCATGGGCGTAAAGAAATGCTGGGTGGAAATAAGCGGAGCAGATCGAGCCGAATTGGAGCACTGGTTGCGGGCACAGA
>JBKQNE010000111.1:0-79377 GCA_052146355.1 Binataceae bacterium (SeqCode)
ACTTCTAATCTGTTACCCATGTTGCCGGTCTATTTTGTTACCGATCTTGCCGGTCCGTACCGCGCGCCACCTTCTCCCCAAACGAGGGAGAAGGCCTTTTCGTTAGGACATGCCCTGTTTCTCGCCTGATGTGCCGCGACCTCGTCGCGTACTCCGCTCAAGACAAAATTTCGGAATGACACTCCTAAGCTTGCTGGCCTTGTGTGTCATCCCGAAACTTTTTCTTGAGGGATCCCGGTCTTGACCGCAGATCGTTCTCCACTAGCGGTTGCGAGCACAGCGACGCCACAGGAAAATCGACTGTCTCGATCGGCGGGCGGGGATGCCCGCCCCACCTGTTTTTTCGCCCACGGCCCGCAGCGCGGGCAGCGCCCGCAACCCAAAAAGAGGCTTTCTCGGCGATCGAGTTCAAAGGTTCTCACACTCACGGGATTCCTCGGAAAAGACCCTCGGAATGACACCACTCTCGGCCGATGGTTGAGTGATTTTCCGGGAGAGATGTGGCACTGGCGAACGAGATCTGGAGACGAAATCGTCTCGCCACGCGCCGAAGTCCAGAACTAGTGGTGCAGTGGCTGACGAATGTCGGGCGGGTCTTTGCGCCCGCACGATGCTAGGATCGTCCCAGACTCGTCGCCGAGGTGAACGATGATCGACAAAATTCCATTTGGAAGTACTGGACATCTAAGTTCGCGCGTAATCTTCGGCGCCGCGGCCTTGGGCGGAATGAAGCAGGAGCGGGCGGATGGCGTCCTGGAGACGCTGCTCGAATATGGCATCAACCATATCGACACGGCAGCTTCGTACGGCGAGTCGGAACTGAGAATCGGCCCCTGGATGCGCGAGCATCGCAAGCACTTCTTTCTCGCCACCAAGACGGGCGATCGCACTTACGATGGCGCCCGCGCCAGCCTGCATCGATCGCTGGAGCGATTGCGGGTCGATCACGTCGACCTGATTCAACTGCACAACCTCGTCGATGAAACCGAATGGCAAACCGCGCTGGGTCCGGGAGGCGCGCTGGAAGCGGTGGTCGAGGCGCGCGCTCAAGGCCTGGTGCGGTTTATCGGCGTGACCGGTCACGGCACGCAGGTGCCTGCGATGCATCGCAGAAGCCTCGATCGGTTCGCATTCGATTCGGTCCTGTTTCCGTACAACTTCACGATGCTGGAGAACCGGCAATACGCTGCCGATGCCAAGGCGTTGCTCAAAGCCTGCATCGAGCGCGGCGTGGCGACGCAGACGATCAAAAGCGCGGCGCGACGGCGATGGCAGGAGGGTGACCAGCGCAAGTTCAGCTGGTACGAGCCGCTACGCGATCGCGACGCGCTGCGCAGGGCGGTCCACTTCGTGCTGAGCCGGCCCGGACTGTTTCTGAACAGCTCGAGCGATGCGACGATCCTGCGCGACATACTCGATGCGGCCGGCGAGCCGGCGCAGGCGCCCGCACGCGCCGCGATGGAAGCCGACGTCGCGCACTACGCGATGCAGCCGCTATTCATTGCCGGGGTGTCGGATACGATTTAAGAGCGATCGATTCGGGTGGCCAGGGTAACGCTTCCGTTGTCAGACCCAATTGATTGGCAGCAGCGAACAGACGCTCGCCCCCTCACCCATGATGCGGATATTGCACTTTGGTCCAATTAGCCTCTACGACGCAGGGTGATAGAAGTAGGGGCAGTCGGCAGTTTCTGAGTAATTCGATGCGCTGTTCAAGCTGTGGGTTCGAGAATGCAGTCGGCGGGAAGTTCTGCTCTGAATGCGGAACCGTACTTGATCGCAGCTGCCCTCGTTGCAATGCGCACAACGCTCTCGCAGCAAAGTTCTGTGGCGAATGCGGCGCTGCGCTAAGTGCGCCCGTAAGCGCCCCATCGCTTGAGACCTCGCCTGCACAAGCGCGACAATCCGCCGGCGAACGCCGGCATCTGACGGTGCTGTTCTGCGATTTGGTAGGCTCGACCGAGATTTCCGCGCGGCTCGATCCCGAGGAATGGCGCGAGATCACGGCGGGCTATCATCGTGCTGCGGCAGAAGCGATTACACGCTTCGGCGGCTACGTGGCGAAATACCTTGGCGACGGCGTCATGGCCTATTTCGGGTGGCCAGTGGCACACGACAACGACGCCGAACGCGCCGCGCGCGCGGGGCTTGCAATACTCGAGGGGGTCGTCGCGCTAAACAATCGAAACGCGAAGAATGATCGTCCCAAGCTCTCAGTTCGCGTGGGTATCGATACCGGCAACGTCGTGATCGGCAAGGGAGGCGGAAGCGAGTCGGAAGTCTTCGGCGATGCTGCCAACATCGCTGCGCGAGTGCAGTCGGCGGCCGATCCGGACGCGGTGATTGTTACTGCGGTCGTTAATAGGCTGGTTTCGGGCCTGTTCGTGGTAGAGGAGCGCGGCGTTCATCAACTTAAGGGAATCGCCGAACCGCTCGACCTCTATCGAATCGTGCGGCTGAGCAGCGTGCGAAATCGTCTGGCTGCGTCGATGGCACACGGTCTTACGCCGTTTGTTGGACGTGAGGATGAAAGGCGGCTTTTGTGGAGTCGCTGGGAACGCGCAAGCAATGGCGAGGGGCAGGTGGTTCTGATCTCGGGCGAAGCGGGCATCGGCAAGTCGCGCCTGGTGCGCCAATTCCGCAAGCAGCTGGCCCAGACCCCGCATCTTTGGCTCGAATGCGCCGGTTCGCCGTATTTCCAGAACACGCCCTTGTATCCGATCGCCGACATGCTTCAACAGGGCTTCGCGCAACGTGGTGATGGTTCGGACGCGGGGAAGCTAAGCGAGTTGGAACGAGATGTGGAACGGGCGGGTTTGAAGCCCACCGAGGCAGTACCTCTTATCGCCCCGCTGCTGAATCTCGTGGTGGACGAGAAGTATCCGCCGCTTATGCTCTCTCCCGAACAACAACGCAAACGGCTTCTCACGATACTCGCCGGATGGCTGTTCGGCGCCGTGCAATCGGTTGTGATGGCCGTCGAAGACTTGCATTGGTTCGACGCGTCCTCGCTTGAGCTGATGCAGCTGCTCATCGAGCAAGCAGCCACGGCCCGCGTGATGTTGGTTTGCACGGCACGGCCCGAGTTTCGCGCGCCCTGGTCATTTCGGACGCATCACGCGCGATTAACGCTGAACCGCTTGAGCGCTCCTCATGTGCGCGAGTTGGTGGCAAGCGTGGTGGCGCACAGCGCGCTCTCGGGCGAGACGATTGAAAAAGTGGTCGAGCGCACCGGCGGAGTGCCGCTGTTCGTCGAGGAGTTAACCCGCGCTGTGCTTGAGAGAGGCGGTGCGGAGCCTGCGCTGCACGAGATTCCAGCCACTCTCCATGATTCACTGATGGCGCGGCTCGACCGGCTCGGCCCGGCAAAAGAGGTCGCGCAGATTGCCTCGGTCATCGGGCGGGAATTTTCCTACGATCTACTTCACTCCGTTTCCGAGATACCAGAAGACGATTTGCAAGCGGCGCTGGCGAAGTTGGACGACGCAGAGCTGATCTATGCGAACGGCATTCCACCCGAAGCCACCTATTCGTTCAAGCACGCGCTCGTCCAGGATGCAGCCTACGATGCGCTGCTTAAGAGCAGACGAAAGCAGGTGCATGAGCGGGTGGCGCGGGTGCTTGAGAAGCAATCCGGGCACACCAAGGAGACACAACCCGAGCTCCTGGCCCATCACTACACGGAGGCGGGGTTTGCTGCTCTCGCAATCTCCTATTGGCACCAGGCGGGGCAGAGAGCTGCGCTGGGTTCGGCTAATCACGAGGCTGTTGCTCACCTAAATAGAGGACTTGAGCTGATCGAAAGGTTGCCAGACACTCCGGAACGATCTGAAATCGAACTTGCCTTGCAGACGACTCTTGGCCCCGTTCTGATTGCCACCAAAGGCTACGCAGCGCCGGAGGTGGGAGCAGTATACGATCGAGCGCGAGCATTGTGTCAGGGAGCAGCGAACTCTTCGCAACTCCCTATCGTCGTCTTCGGACTGTTCGCGTTTTATATCGTGCGGGCCGAGCACGAAAAGGCTCTCGCCCTTGCAAAACATCTTCTCAGTTTGGCCGAGAGTGCGCGGGACCGAGTTCTCCTACTGCAGGCTCACAATGCGCTGGGGCTGGCCTTTTTTTTCCAAGGCGATTTCGGCGCCGCGTGCGAGCACCTAGAACGGTGCTTCGCCTTGTATGACCTTGAGCAGCATCGCTCGCTGGCTTTTTCCTATGCGGGGCAGGACCCCGGGGTGACTTCTACCGTCTTTTCGGCTTGGGCTTCGCAGACCGCTGGCTATCCAGATCAAGCTCTCAAGAAAAGTCGCGGTGCACTCAGTTTGGCCCAACAGATCTCCCACCCGTATAGCCTTGCTTACGCACTAGGCATCGCAGCCGCGTTCCATCAGTTTCGGAAGGAGGTGGAATCAACTCAGGACTTGGCGGACGCGAGCTTAGGCGTAGCGACTGAACACGGATTTCCATTCTGGTCGGGTTTTCAAACTACCCTGCTGGGCTGGGTATTGGTTAAGCAAGGAAAAGCAGATGCAGGAATAGCGCAAATGAACCGGGGAATGGAGACGTACTGGGCTACTGGCGCAGAGCTGCTTCGACCTTACCTTATCGGCTTGTTGGTCGAGTCACTGGCGGAAAGAGGATCGACAGAGCCTGCGCTTGCCTTACTTGCCGAGGCCTTGGTGGCCGTCGAGAAAACCGGTGAGCGCTTCTACGAGGCAGAGCTCTATCGGCAAAAGGGAGAGCTGCTATTCCGGTCTTACAGCGAAGGTTCAGAATTACCTGATTTAACTGCACAGCAATCGCGCTCCTGCGAGATAGAGGAGTGCTTTCTAAAAGCGATCAGCGTCGCGGGTCGCCAACAAGCGAAATGGTTTGAGCTCCGCGCGGCGACGAGCCTTGCTCGCCTGTGGCTCCGCCAAGACAGAAAAGAAAAAGCTCACACGATGCTGGCCAACTGTTACAACTGGTTCACTGAAGGTTTCGACACCGCCGATATGAAAGACGCCAAATTGTTGCTTGGGCAACTAAGCTCATAGCCGCGGCTCCCTGGCGCGAAGGTGTGACGCCCGCGCACTACGCGATGCAGCCGTTATTCATTGCCGGGGTGTCGGGTACGATTTGAGTTCTTGGTGAGCCGTCGGCTGAAATCACGGCGCCAGTCGCCGCCTGCGGGCTGCCTTCAGGTGAGGTTCAGTGCCGCCCAAACGAGCCAATCGGCGTGCGCTTTCCCGCTCGATCAGCGCCCTTAGCGCTTCTCGCACTAAAGCTGATTTCTCTCGCAAGCCCGTGAGGGCCTGAGCCTTGGAGAGTAATTCGTCGTCGAGTGCCAGGGTGGCACGCATCCTTCAGTTCCTACTGCACGAAATTGTCATGGCTTGATGCTGATATCAATGCGTGTTCGATCTTCGCAGGCGGTTCGGTTGCTCTTCGTCCGAGGGTGCCTCAACAGCGCTTCAGAGCTGCTCTCGAAAAACCGTGTACTCACGATAAAGTGAGGCCGGGAAAGGAGAGTCGACATGCAATTCGAAGACGTTCTCTATGCGGCCGCCGACGGCGTCGCCTGCATCACCATCAACCGTCCCCAGCAGCTGAATGCGTTCCGCGGTCAGACGGTCGACGAGCTCGTTCAGGCGTTTCATGAAGCCTGGCGCGACCGTAGCGTCGGCTGCGTGATCCTCACGGGTGCGGGTGAGAAGGCTTTCTGTGTGGGGGGCGATCAGACGACGCGAGAGGCAGGAGGCTACAAGGGCAAGCCCTCGCGCTCGGACCTGGGACTCGATATCGAGGACCTTCACTCAGTGATCCGCGACATCCCCAAGCCGGTGATCGCCGCCGTGAACGGCTACGCGATAGGCGGGGGACACGTGCTCCACGTGATCTGCGATCTAACGATCGCGGCCGATACTGCGAAGTTCGGCCAGGTTGGTCCAAAGGTCGGAAGCGTGGATCCGGGCTTCGGTACGATGTACCTCGCTCGTATTGTCGGCGAAAAGAAGGCTCGTGAGATCTGGTATCTCTGCGAGCAGTATACGGCCGAGGACTGTCGTCAGATGGGCCTCGTGAACAAGGTGGTCCCTGCAGCAGAGCTTATGAACGAGGCGCGCGCATGGGCCAGGAAGATCGCGGACATGAGCCCGACCGCAATAACGCTCGCAAAGGCCTCGTTCAACGCGCCGAGCGAAGAGATTCGCGGCATCGGCGCCGTCGCATTGCGCGGGCTCGCGCTCTACTACGGGACCGAGGAGGCACTGGAGGGCAAGAACGCGTTCCTCGAGAAGCGGAAGCCCGAATTCGCGAAGTTCCGCCGTTGAACAATGAATAGCCGCGTTCGAAAAAGAGATCACTCCGCAATCATGCTGCGCATGCTTTGTTTCTCGCCTTAGAGGATTACGTCGTCATCAGGAGAGCGAGGGATTCCTCGCGCGCCAGTCATCGCAGACGCGCGGGAATGACAAAAAGAGCGGCCGGCGGTGAGGAGCCTATCTTCAGCGGCGTTACAGGCAATGTTCGCCGAATCGACGGGGCAGGCATTCCTTGCGCTGCTCACGATCAGGCCGACATCGGCGCGCTGATGTCAAAGGCGAGATCACCACAAGGTGGGCTCCAATCGAAGACACACAGGTTAAAACCTGTGCCACTAAATCTGATCCGGAAGTGGCACAGGTTTTAACCTGTGTTCCGTCCCGGGCAAACCTAGAGCCCGCCGCCGCCCATTTTGTCGCCGCGGGCCTGGCGAATCGCCTGCATGTCCTGTTTGAGTCGTGCCTGGTCCTCGAGCTTGAACGCGCCGCTGTCGAGCATCGAGCGCAAACCCCGCGCGGCCCGCATTTCCTTGATCGGCTCGTGATTCTGGTGAGCTTCGCGCAGCTTCTTGAGATCGCCGCGCATCTGCTCCTTCTGTTGTTCGGTGAGAGATGATCGGTCCATCGCAACGTGCAGATCCATCGCGAACTGTTCGACGTCGTCTTTCATCGCGGATTGCTGGGCCGCCGCCGGAGCCGGTGCCGCAGTGATCCACGTTGTGCTTGCCAGGCCGGTTATCGCCGCGGCGACGGCCAGAAATCGAATCTTCATAAGTTCATTCTCCCTGCAGGATTTCCTGATCCCAGCCCATTTGCCTACCTGACGGGTATTTCAACCGCAAGCAGCTTCTTTGCGTAAATTTCAACGGATGCAAGGCCGGCGCGAAACCGGATAATCATATTCCGTTGGACGGTATTCGTTCGTAACGCGGGAGAGAGGGCGTGACGGGGATATTCTCGACAAGGAACAGCCAACGCGAGCGCCGGTCAGCATGGATGATGTACTGGCTGGCGGCGATGATCGCTGCGATTGCGATGATCGGTGCGGAGGCCTCAGCTTCCGATGGCGCCGCCTTTCCGGTCAAAGTCATGATCGTCAGCATGTTTGGCCGCGAGGCGCAGCCATGGATCACCAACCTGCGGCTGAAAAATGAAATCGCGGTGCCGGGGTTGCCGGCGCTTTATCCCGTGGTTCGCTGCAACGCCGACGGCATCTGCAACATCATTACCGGCGAAGGCCACGCGAATGCCGCCGCGTCAATCATGGCGCTTTTGTTGAGCCGTCAGTTCGAACTGACCCACACCTACTTCCTGATTGCCGGGATCGCGGGAGTCGATCCGAAACGGGCGACGGTCGGGTCAGCCGCATGGGCGCGGTACGTTGTCGACTTCGGGCTCGAAAGCGAAATCGATGCGCGCGAGATGCCTGCGGGGTGGGAGTCAGGATATTTTGCGATCGGCTCAACCGGACCGGGCCAGCTGCCGAAATCGACGGTGAAAGCCTACGCGACTGAGCGTTTCGAGCTGAATGAGACGCTGCTGCAAAAGATCCTATCGCTCTCAAGCGCCGTCAAACTGGCGGACAGCACGGCGGCGCAGGCTTATCGCGGTCATTACCCCGCAGCGCCCGCCAATCAGCCGCCCAAGATCCTTCAATGCGATACCGCATCGGGCGACACCTTCTGGCAGGGCCGCCTGCTTGGAATTCACGCGGAGCAATGGGTCGCGCTGATGACCCAGGGCAAAGGCGTCTATTGCACGACCGAGCAGGAAGACAACGCCACGATGGCGGCGCTGACACGCGGCGCCCAGGCCGGGCTCATCGATATCAGCCGAGTGGCGCTTCTGCGCACCGCTTCGGACTTCGACCGCCCCTATCCGGGTCAGAGCGCCTACGACTCCTTGATCGCGAACAGTCCGGCCATACCACTGGCGGTTGAGAACCTGTACAACGCCGGCCTGCCGTGGGTGAACGACGTGATCGCGAACTGGCCACAGTGGAAAGAGGGTGTGCCTCCGATCGCGACCCCGGCCGCCGGCGCATCGCCCGGAACCTGACCGGGCGGTTGGAGAAGAACGGGAGGCGCTTTTCGGCTATCTGAAAGCCGACTAATGTTTTTGGCGACTTGACGGTTTTCAAGCTTTCGAGGTCACAACGATGTGCAGGAATATCAAAATCCTTTTCAATTTCGATCCACCAGTCACTGATGATGAGGTTCGCGCCGCTTCGCTCCAGTTCGTGAGAAAAATCAGCGGCTTCGGCAAACCGTCGAAAGCGAACGAGGGCCCGTTCCTCGATGCGGTCGAAGAAATAGCCGGGATTTCGACTCGTCTCCTTCATTCACTCCAAACCAATGCGCCATCGAGGAATCGCGAAGAAGAGGCCGCGAAAGCGAAAGCGCGCGCCGCGGAGAGATTCGGTACTTGAACTATTAAGCCCCGCATAAAATAGCTATAGCGACGCGCCGTCCTGGGTTGTCATTCCCGCGTCTGCCGCGCGCAAGGAATCCCAAATCTTCGTATCGCAGCGGGACAAAAAGAGAGGGATTCCTCGCGCGGCAGCCACGCGCGGGAATGACAAAAGTGCGGGTATGCGGCAAGACTGCGGAGTGGTCGGTTGTGCGGACCGTGGGCGGATTCCTCGCGCGGCAGGCGCGAAGCGCGCGGCGTAGCCGCGCGGGAATGACAGGAAAGCAGATTCGCTGGAGCCGACTATCACTACAATCTGCAAGACTCAATAATACGGTGCAAAAGTCCGGGTCAGCGTGGACGCATCGACGAAACAGGAGCTGGTGCCATGGGGGCAGATAACAGCTTTCTGAGTTATCGAAAGTTCGATTCAGCATCAGTTGCCCAGATTCAAAGGTCAGACGCGGCGTCACATTGCCGCGTCTCCGAATTCTATTCAGTCCAGTCCGGACCAGAACTCTTTGAGCAGAACGGTGAGCAGCCGCGGATGTTCCTCAGGCCAGAATAACTTTGCCCTGGGAATGGTAGTTACTTTGCGGAGGCCGCCCAGATTGCGTTTAAGCCAATCGATGGAGGCTGGCGTATCAAAGGCGGTGTCCGCGTCGCCCCACAAAACCTGCGCGGGGATCTGTGATGCGTGAAGCCCTTTGGCCGCTGCAACCAGCTGATCACGGTTTCGTTCCGCCTCCGAAAAACCCTTCAGCTGCTCGCGGCGTTGTTCAGAGTCAACGAAGGGACCGAAGTATACCTCGAGCGACTCCTTACTCAGACTCTCCGGATTCTCGTACGCGGCAGCGAGCTGCGCGGCCGAAGAAGGATCGCGCGTGATGTTCTTGAGCATTTCTCCTACCACGCCCGCCTTGAGTGCACCGTAGAACTGCTGCAACATCGCGTTCGGCCAGAGATCGTGTACCTCGCAATTCGTCAGCGTGAGCGATCGCACGCGTTCGGGATAAAGCGACAGAAAGATCTGGCTGGCACCGCCGCCCGTATCGTTGCCGATCAGGTCAACCTGCTTGATCGAGCGTGCGTCCAGGAATGCAGAGAGCATCTTGGCCTGTGACTCGTACGAAATATCCTGCCGAGCGGGAATTTCGCTATACCCAACGCCCATCAGGTCCGGCGCGACGCAGGTACGCATTGATGAGACTTCATCCAGCGCATAGCGCCATTGATAACCGCAGAGCGGAAAGGCGTGGGCGAACAGTGCGACGGGTCCGTTTCCGCGCTCGACGTAGGCGATGCGTCCAAACTCGGTCTGGACAAACTTCCGGGAGGACTGGAACTCAGAAGCTTTCATTGCTAACCTCCATAAAAGAAACAAAGGAACGGAACCTACATACTGTGTGTATTTAACCTATTGAACGTATGGCAGTCAAGAGTCGCCAGGCTGAAAATTCCGCCACCACCCGGGCCGCCCTCCTGAGAATTGCGCGCAGATTCTTCGCCGAGCGCGGATACGCTGACACGGCAACTGAAGAGATTGTGCGACGTGCCCGAGTGACTCGCGGCGCTCTGTATCATCATTTCAAGGACAAACAGGATCTGTTCAGAGCGGTCTTGCACGAAGAACAGTCAAAAGTTGCTGCCAAATGCATGGAAGCCGCAGCCAAAGAAAGCGATACGTGGCGCGCGCTCATGGCCGCAAACGAGGCGTTTCTTGAAGCGTGTCTCGACCCGGCAGTTCAGCAAATTGTATTAATCGACGCCCCGGCCGTGCTTGGCACGGAAGGGTTTCGGCAATCGGATGAGAGCTACTATCTGGCTGGATTGAAGGCAGCCATCGAGGCGGCGATCGCGGCCGGAATCATCGAAGAGCAACCGGTGGAGGCTCTGGCCCATATGATTATGGGCTCAATGAATGAAGCGGCGCGTCTCATTGCCCATGCCTCAGATAAGGAGCGCGCTCGCCGTGAAGTCAGCGAATCTGCCAATCGAATGTGGAACGGTCTCCGAATCGACACGACACGATAGTTATTTCGGTGAGGGGGCATTCGCTTGAGTCCATTTTGGTGCCTCGGCAGCGACGACCGCTTCATTGGTTGGTAGAAATCGAGGCAGACGCAGTCGCGAAGCGCGCGGCGTAGCCGCGCGGGAATGACAGAAAAGCAGATTCGCTGGAGCGGACTGTCACTACAACCTGCGAGGCTCACTAGTACGATGCAAAAGTCCGGCAGCTCTCGCTGCCCGATGAAACAGGAGCTGGTGCTATGGGGGCAGACAACAGCTTTCTGAGTTACCGAACGTTCGATTCAACATCAGCTGCCTGGTACGTTCGGACCTGGCTCGGGCTACTGGCTTCATGCCTGATAGTCATCGCGCTTCTGGCACCAGGAATCGTTTGCATAGCCAGTCGCGTCGAAGCGCAGCAAACAATATTGCCTCAGGCGCAGGAGCTCTCCGCAACTTCCTCCCAGGAGCCGGAGTTCAGTCACCGCGGTTTCGCAAAAATCGTCGAGTATTTTATCGCGTATTCCAACACACAGGAGTCCGCATCGCTCAGCTGCATGCAACTATCAGCGGCGGTCGCCGCCACCATGGGATCGACCCACGAAATTACTTTCGATGCCAACGGCGGCAACGTTTTTTGGGTCACGGGGCAAAACTACGACACGCTGGTAAAGGTCGGCCTCGATGGCGATCTGAACCTATACTCGTTGCCGTTGGGCAGCGGCCCGCACGGGATCGCGTTCGATGCGGCAAGCCAGCTGTGGATCACACTGGAGTTCGCGGGAAAAATCGCGAGGATGGATGACGATGGCAACATCGTCGCGCAGTACGATGTGAGCCTGAATTGCACCTCCTGCCCAAGCGAAATCAATACCCATCCACACGGGCTCGGAATCGGTCCCGATGGAATGACGGTTTGGTACACAGGAAAGGCAACGGGCACGGTAGGACGAGTCTCCCCTGATGGCGAAGTTCAGACCTATGCCCTGAAGAACGTGGGAAGCGTTCCGATCTACATAAAGGCCGGACCCGACGGGAACATGTGGGTGACCGAACTGGTGGGAAATGCGATCGCGCGGGTAACGCCCGGCGGCCAGGTTACGGAATACTCTATACCGACGCTAAACAGCCGTCCGATCGCGATCGTGCCGGAGCCCAATGGCAACGCGATGTGGTTTACGGAAGAAGCCGGCAACAAACTGGGCCGCATCGACATGAGCGGAAACATCACCGAGTTTCCCGTGCCCAAGCGCCGGCGCAACCTGATCCTTGCAGGACTAACGTTCGACAGCGACAACAATATCTGGTTCCAGCAATATGCTGATCCCAATAACCCGCGTCCAACTGGTCCCGACTATATAGTTGAAGCGGACAAATCCATCCTGGCGACAGACCCGTCCAAAGTCCGGAAAGTTCCCTTCACCTTCTACCCGGTTCCGACGCGCCAGACCGTGATGCATCGCATCATCCAGGGTCCGGACGGCGCGATTTGGTTTACGGAGCTGGGGGCCAACAAAGTCGGCAAACTGACTCCGCCGTAGCGAGCGAGCGGGTGCGTCGTATCAACTGAAGATTGGGCGGTCCCTTCTGAAAACTCCGATTGAGCGAGCCGCGCTTCTACCAATCCGGCTACTGCTGAAAGACCAACGGAGGCCCGCTGACTCGCTTCGCCTTGAGGGCGACGTTCACCTCGACGCGGTCGGCGATTTTGATGAAGGGAATGCCGCTGTTCATCCCGTAGTCCTTACGGTCGAAGAACAATGTCCCCTTAATCTCGCCTGAGCCGGTGCCCTTGCCGGATACTGTAAGTGTCAGCTTCTCGGATCTGGTGACTCCGCGTATCGTAAAGTCGCCGTCCATCTCAAAGGTGTTGGGACCGGTCTGCACAGCCCTCGTCGACCTGAACGTGATCAATGGATTCTGGTCGACGGCAAAGAAGTCTTTCCCCTTCAGCTTGCCATTCTTCATGCCGCTTCCGGTATCCACGCTGGCAGCCTGAATCTTGACCTCCAAGACCCCTGTCCTCGCGTCCCGGGAGGTAAATGTTAAAGAGGCGTCCCACTTGTCGAAAGTGCCCGTTATGGCTACCGACGCATCGACGTTGAACTTAATCGAACTTTCTACCGGTGTGATTGCGAAGATAGGAACGTCCTGTGCCCCGCTGACTGACGGGAGTACCGCGGACGCTAAGACGCAGAGGGCAGCGAGAGCTGCCAATCGCAAGCCGGGTAATGTGCGTTTCATCTTCATTGTGGACTATCGCTACCTCATCAGCTTTCAAGCGCGTTCTGCCGCTTGAGCGAATCATTCAACGATGATTCAGGCCGGAAAAAATCTCGTAAAACTGGCGGAGAGGGAGGGATTCGAACCCTCGGTCCCAGTTACCCAGGACGCCAGATTAGCAATCTGGTGCCTTCGACCACTCGGCCACCTCTCCGCGCGAGTCGGAACTGCGATTCTTTAACAAGGCTGCTATTCGCGCAAGCTGGGCGCGCCACATCATTGGCCTCTACCGCGCCGAAGCTGGAAACGCAGGAAGTTTGGAAACATCGGATGGTTCGTGTTGAATTATAATATTGGCTTTTAGATGCGCGGCTATCGTTAGAATTCGATCTCGTGACGCAAGTAGGTCCGCACGATTCACCGTTATCGTCGGTACGCCGTTGTCACTAAGCTGGTCGGATATGTGCCAGAGATCACCGCTGAGAATCACAGCACCAGATTTTGGCAGCCGAACAAGCAGCGAATGGTGACCTGCTGTATGCCCCGGTGTGCGAAGCATTATAACGCTCCCATCGTCAAAAATGTCTTTATCGCCCGTGATCGGTTCGACGCTCGCCCCAAGCGCGAGCCAGGGGTAAAAACCTCCAGCCATGCCTCCAGGTGGCATGGTCCCAGGTTTTTTTTGGACGATAGCGTCCCAATCCTCCCGACCGATCAACAGGCGCGCCTTAGGAAAGTCTGATGCCTGGCCGGTGTGATCGAAGTGATAGTGACTGATCCCAATGATCTGTATCTGTTCTGGCTTGACAGAGAGACGCGCCAATTGCTCGATCAGCGTCGCGCGCATCGTCAATCCCCATGGTAATCCCGGTGGGTTCGGTTTAAGGATTACGGTCTTGGGAAACCCAGTGTCCCAAATCATGTATTGGCTGTCATGCCGAATGAGATAGCAGCTATTCGCAAGCGTCTTCTTTCGGCCTTGATAGGCGGAACCATCCGACAGGCCACCGATGTCAAAATCGTGAAATTCGCCACAATCAAGCCGCCATAGTTCAACATCGGGCGTCGCCGCCGTCGCAACATTGACAACGCTGGAAATTGCCACTGCTTCCAAGATCAGCGCGAGTATCACTGCCGCTAACGTTTTCATGCTTTATCGCTCCCGATCTTCGATGAATTGCGGCACTAATCCGACATCTCTACTCGATGACCGTCCTTTGCTGATCGCTTACTGTTCATCCTCAATCGCTTACCTTCATGGAATCACCGTTTCATCATTGCCCATCTTCAACGTCGTTAATTGAGCGCTTACTTATGAAGCACGACGAGAGCCGGAGACCGGATCGCCGTCTCGCAGGCAATGAACCCACCCCAATCATGACCCACCAGCACCGCCTTGTCGTGACCGAGCGCGGCGATCAGAAGCCGCACGTCCTCGACCAGCGCCTCGCGCCTATAAGCATCCACGGCTTGCGGCTTGTCAGTGCCACACCGTCGACGAGGGCCGTGCCGTGCTGGACGTCGCCGGTTTCACCATGCCTGGAATTTGCTGTAGGTGTCATTGATCGCGACGATGATGTGTTCGGCGCAGCGTGATCTCGATGTCACCTGCGCCAACGGTAATTCTGAGCCATAATTAGCGCAAAAGGTGGCTGGGGTTTTGAAACCAATTGACACCTTCGCTCTCCAACCAACTGACGACTACCCCGTCGAACTGTATCGACGACGAAAGTCGCGCGTACCTTTTCTGATGATTCGTCCGTCCTGAATAGTGAGGCGATGCTGAAATGGCCCAAGAACCTGCTTCCGATGAAATGGCGAGACAGCTGCGCGAGGCCTGGTTCCGCTACCTCGACACTATCGTGCCGATTCGGCCCGCGTTGTATCGATACTGCCGCCGGATTACGCGCGACATCTGGGATGCGGAGGACCTGCTGCAGGAAACGCTGCTGAAGGGATTTGGCGCGATCAGCAGGGGGGACCTGGCCGGAGAATGGAGCCGCGTGAAGAATTCACGCGCATATCTGTTTCGTATCGCGACTAATCTTTGGATTGATCAAGTCCGTCACCGCGAATTCCGATCCGCTGATTTGGATTTGCCGGAGTCTTCTTCCGGCACTCATCAGTCCGTCGCGACTCGTGAAGCTGCATCCATTCTTCTGAGCCGAGCGGCGCCGCAGGAGCGAGCCGCCGTGGTCTTGAAGGACGTATTTGATTTCACCCTGGAAGAGATCGCGGTGATCCTGACTACAACAGTCGGCGCCGTAAAATCCGCGCTGCATCGTGGACGAGCCGGTTTGCAGGAAAAGCAGGACGTCAGGCGCGCCGGGTATCGTGCAGCGTCAAAGGATCTGCTGGATCGCTTCGTCGCGGCTTTCAACGCCCGCGACGTGCAAGCCGTGATCAACCTCCTGCTGGATAATACAACCTACGAAGTCCCGGGCGTTGGCGGCGAGCGCGGCAAGAAAGTGATCTGGACGCATGTCCCGCAGCCAGAGACCGTCAGAGCCGAGCCCATGATGTACAACGGCGAGTGGACGGTCTTCTTTTGGATCGGCGAGGGCGCAGATCGAAGTCTGCAATGCGTTGACCGCTTTGAAGAAGAAGATGGTCACATAGCTCGAATTATCACCTACTACTATTGCCCCGACACGCTCAACGAAATCGCCGCTGAGCTTGGCGTTCGCGTGTTACCGCAAGGCGCTTCGCAAGGAGGGTATCATCAAGCTCCGGATGTACTGGCGGGGATGATCGGATCTACCGTTCTTCCCTGGATCTCGACCTGATTTTCCGCCGTGCGCTATTGGGTGATCCATTTCTCGGTGTGCCGGCTCGCGTACCAGCACGGCGGCAGGCCGGAATGCGGAAAAAGCGATTGGGCGCAACTTTCGTTCTCCGTGCCGTCGTAACCGTACTCGGTCTTGCCGCCCTTGAGCGGCATCACGTAGTAGCGCCGGACCTGCACGACTCCATACGGCTGGCGGCCCGGAATCGGGAGCAAAAGCGCGACCGCATCGCCGAGGTACAGCACGCACAAGAACAGCACCGCGATGAACGCCTTTCGTTTCACTTATGAATAATACTAGCTTTTCGTGACATCAAATTCGCCGGGAAATCGGTTTCGCTGCGCCCTGGCGGCGAAGCATTCAGCGCCGGCGTCTGACACCACGAGGGAATTCATTGCCGGACGATCAGCCTCGCGAGCTTGCGGTAAACGAATATATCTCGGAAGTAATCCGGTCCCGGCGGCAGCGTCCGCTGCGTTCCGGCTTGCGATGGTCGAAGCAGTTTACGCTCAATCTGGCGCAGCTTGCCGAATTGATCGTCAGTCCGGTCTTTTGGGGCCGGGTGCCGCGCGGCGACGGTCACGGAGCGTTGGTAATTCCGGGATATGCTGCCGGCGATTTCGCTATGACGATTATCCGCAACTGGCTTCGACGTATCGGCTACCGACCGATCAAATCGGGTCTGAATGCTAATCCGGGCTGGTCGGAGGAAGTTGTTCAGGCGCTCGGCGATCGGATCGAATCGGAGTTTATTCGCAGCGCTCAACGCATATCGCTGATTGGCCACAGCCTCGGCGGCCTGCAAGCGCGATCGGTTGCTCAGCGGCTACCGCGTGCGGTCCGGCAAGTCATCGCGCTGGGAGCCCCACTTGTCTTTGCCGGGGGAACGGTTGCGCCCTCTGTGGCAATTACGTCGATCTACACCTCTTCGGATCTGGGCTTCGGTTTCGAGCCGCGGGCATGCGAGAGTCACGCCGGGAACGTCCAGGTACGAGGCACGCACGACGCACTCGTTGTCAATCGGAGGGTCTATCGCTCGATCGCCGAACTGCTTCGCGGACCTGACTCGCACCGGTAAGGGCGCTCATCGATGCCGCAGTTCGCGTTCGAAGAGCCGGGTTGTGAAGTTGCCGAAGAGCAACGCGGTGCCCAGCGGCCGGAAGCCGCGTTGTTCGTAGTACCGGCATATCGGCGCGTTCGATGCCATCGCATCGAGCCGCGCAAAGCGCCGGCCGCGTGCGGCGATCGTACCGACTGCCCATTCCAGGAGCCGCTCGCCGACCCGCATACCGCCCACGCTGCGCGCGATCGCGATGCCGTGAATGTAACCGGCCAGTCCATCGATGCCGCGTTCGCCCCACACTTCGGGATCGGACCACTGGATTGTCAGTGTGCCGATTGGAGCGTCGTCTCGCCGGAAAAGATAGACGTCGTGATTTTCGAGGCGTTCGCGAAGTATCTGTTGCCCCGAGTCCATGTACCAATGCTCCCATTGTGAAATGCCACGCGCACTCAGCCAATCTGCCGCTTCGCGCAGAATCGCCATCACCGGGTCGTAGTCCGTGACGGCGGCGCGCACGATCGTCAAGACGCCGGCGTCAGTCTCGAGACTCATCCGATGCGGTTCGGTGTCCGCACGCATCAGTCGATTTGGACATTCGCGCCGATAAGACGTAGACCAAGCCGGGCCACGACGCGCTGCGATGATCGGTTGGATCTTGCCGTG
Organism: Binataceae bacterium (SeqCode); assembly: GCA_052146355.1. GTDB lineage: Bacteria > Desulfobacterota > Binatia > Binatales > Binataceae > JAFAHS01. Next base: position 17,454 of record JBKQNE010000111.1, read on the forward strand.
CCGTAGAAGAGTGCGCGTCCACTGAGCGACGGCATCGATGACCAACAACCCGTTATTGCTGCCGCGAATCCTTGTGCACGGAATTTCGGAAACGTATAGACGCCGATCGCTGCGCCGACGTCGCTGAGACGGGCGGCGAATGCGATCGACGCGATCTCATCGCGCTGTACCGCAACGCACCACGGTTCCCAGAAGTCACCGACCCCCTTAAAACCCGCGTCGAACATGGGCTGAGGCACTCCCTGGTCAGCAAAGCGAGCCAGCATCTGCGCGCCCTCCGACGTGTCGCCTCGTACAATTGTCGCGGAGTGTTCATATTTCAACCCGTTCGGAAGTTCGAAAGTTATACCGGGGGTGACGGTCACCGACCGCTGGTCAGTTGACAGAATATCGACGAGTCTTCCAAGGCATCGAGGCAGGACATCAGGATCGCGCCATGGGGGCTCCTCTGCAGCGACCGCAATTAATCTTGCAGCGATCTGATCGTCAACATCGTGGCGGACGCGCACGATGTTGCCTTGAGCGCATCCTGTGAAGGACAGGCGTGGGCCGGGCGTACGCTCGGGGTCGTTTACCCGCTCTATGCGCCCCGAGCCGGAGAGCACAAAAGCTGTCCTGCCGCCGATATCGAGCAGCCGCAAATCGTCGGTCTCTGTTCCATCGGAAGCCGGCTTTTTCAATCGCACTTTCTCCGCAGTTCTACGCGGCCGAGTGCATTGCGGAGAGCCATGTGCCGCCGATACAGACCAGCACATGGCACGATCTTCCATCCAGGACTTTACAGGCGGTCGCGCCCGATCCGGCGGCGGTGAATTCGCAGGCGGCCAGTACCACGCCATTCACTTCGCGCGCATTGACGAGTTTGATCGCGATTCTGGTCCATCCCGCCGCGAACAGCCTCCCCATGGAACGTTCGATCGCCGGCCGGCCGATTGCGATTGTGCCGCCAACGAGGACGCTGTCTTCGGTGTATAGTTGCGCCGCCGCTGCGGGACCGTTGGAATTCCACGCGTTCCCACGCGCCAATGAATTCGGCGGCGATATGTTCGGGGCTCGCTTTCGTTTCCGCCGTCGGCATTCCTGCTGTCCAAAAATCGACGCTCTTATTCGGCGCGCGAGGGTTTGACCCTCAGCAGTTTGACGACCGGCTCCAGGGAGTTAGCGCCGGCGCCCGAACACTCGCGCTCGGAAAACGATTGCAGCGCTCGTTCGTGCGCACTCAGCGCGGCCAGAGTCCCGGAATCGGCCGCTGGTGCGGCTTTTTCCAATTCCTCCAAGTGGGCCACAAACTTCGTCACTTCGCGACGGAAGACGTGCATAAGCTTTGCCCACGGCATTGCGGCGAGCACGGCGGCTTGTGCGATTCCGGTTTCGCGAGCGGTCGCGCTCTCGTTAATCGTGCCCCGTAGACGTTCTGCAAGCGGGCGGAGAACCTCGCTGGTTTCGATTTCCAATTGCTCGAGCACACGCATCTTGTAGCGCTGCTCGGGATCTTGAAGGCGTTCGCTCAAGGCGTGGAACATCGCTGCGCCTTGCACTTCGCCCTGGAACGCTGCTGCGATCTCTCGCGCATAATCGGTCGGACTCATTGATTCTTTCCTCATCAATTCGAGAGGTCTAATACGCTTGCGGGACTATGGGGTGCTAGTCAATCTGACAACATCCAACTCCGAGACCGACGATAGTGCGAGAGGAAATTCCATGAGCAAGCGACGGCCGCCGTTCATTATCGCCAGCAATAACGTGCCCGAGCATCGTCATCGATATCCGAACACCGATGAATTCAACGGCTATGCGCGGGGAATCGGATTCGCCGCCGGTCTGCTCAAGATTGGTGTGAATCTGATGCGCCTGCCGCCGGGCGAGAGAAGCTCGTGGCCGCACGCCGAGGAGAAAGAGGAGGAGTTCGTCTACGTTTTGCAGGGCAACGTCGATGCGTGGATCGACGGAGTGTTGTATCCGATGAGCCCGGGAGACTTTGCCGCATTCCCGTCGGGCACCGGCATCTCGCATTGTTTCATCAACAACGGCGTAGACGAGGTCCTGCTGCTGGTGGGCGGGGAAGCATCGCGACGCGACAACCGCATCTACTATCCGATGCATCCGCAGCGCCGCAACGATATGCCATGGAGCGGATGGTGGGACGACGTGCCCGCACGCCAGATGGGCGCCCACGACGGGATGCCGGACGCGATGCGCACGAAGGTCGGCGCGAAGCGGCGCAAGCGTCGCGCGGCGAGATAGGTGCTACCGGCAGTCATCGATGGGCGACCACTTCAAAAAGCGTACCCGTGCTCTGCATATTGCGTCACCTCGGTGTCGTAGCCCTCAATCTTTGGCGGGACCAGCCTGCGTACGTCTTCTACGTCGTCTTGGTCCTTCACGGTCACGTCGATTTTGATTCCGTCGTCGTTATCGAGTTCGACGCTTGCGACCTGCGGGATCTTCTTCAGCTCGCTCTGGTGCCGTTGGCGCACTTCCTCAGCCGCCTGCAACTCGGGAGGGTAGTCGGAGGTTCCTTTGACCTTGAAGTACGTACTTGCGGAGCCGTTGCTGCTCTCAACGATCACGCGAATTGTGCCATACCGCGCTTCGCCGGTTCTCGGCCAGAACTCAACCGGCTCGTAACAACGTCCGTCAGGTTCAAGATGCTCGTGAACGTTCATCGCCGAGCAGGGCCGTGGGCCAGGCCCGAACATTGCAAACGCGCCGGGCATGCCCGTAGAAAATTCTGCGTTATTGCTTGTGAACCTGAGCGTTATCGCTTGCGACGAACGATTGAAAATCACGACAGTCCGGCAGTCGGAAGTTTCGCCAAACTTCGCCGGCGTGCAGGCCGTTTCTCCGGTTGGAACTTCCGCCGGTCCGCCAGCCATCCATTGCTCCAATCCCGCGTCATCGACAAAGCCGATTTCCACTGATCCGGCCAGCGCCAAGGTGCAGTCGAAGAGCGCGATTGCGACGAAGAGCGTGACAACTGCCGGCTTCATATCCATCAGATCGCGCGCCGCGCCATTCCTTGCACATCCGGTTCAACCAGCCCGGCCACTCAGGAATCGGGCGCCATGAAGCCTTTCGAGCGCGCGTGCTGTATCCATCGTGCGGCTTCGTAGAATCAGTGGTCGTCGACCCTGGTCCAGACCTGGGTTTTCCCCAACAGCGAGAAGCCGATATATCCACGCACGCGTATCGCGTTGCGATCCTGGACGGTCAGATTGCACGAATAGGTCCTGCCATCATCCGGATCGTAAATCCTGCCGTGGATCCACTTGCTCGGATCGTCCTTGTCCTGCTCGAAACCGCTGAGAAGCATGAGGCCGACCAGCTTCTTGCTGCGCAGACTTGGATCGGGATTGTTGGAGTCGACCGCGTCTTTGCCGTCGTCCCCGAGCGGATCCTTGAGCCACACAATCGTGCCGCAGAGATTCGTTCCGCACTCCACGATCTTTACGTGCGAGTCTCCGCCGTCCGTCGCCCAGACTCCGACCGGGCTTGGATCGGCTTCCGCCGCTGCCGCTCGATTCACCGCCAACGCAAGGCAGAGCAAGCCGAAACCCGCCAGCACCACCCGCCTCGATAACTTCTGCCCCATCATCCTCCTGCTGTCCAAAAACGAAATCGCTTTGCTCCGTCGCGGTGAATTACTCTCGCGGCGGCCGCCCCGCGCCGCTATTCCGTTTTGACGAAGTTGGGCTTGCGCTTCTCGACGAATGCTTTAACCGCCTCCTGATGATCCTTGGTGTTGAAGGTCATCATCTCGTACGCGAGCGATGCGTCCAGGATTAGATTGGCCTGCTGCTTGAGCCACTTGTTCACGGACAGCTTACTCCATCTAATTGCCCAGGTGGGGCCGTCCGCAAGCTCCTGCGCGAGTTCCTGCGCTTTCGTCATCACGCTCTCGGGCGCCACCGCGTAGTTCACCATCCCGATCCGGCCCGCCTCGGCGCCGTTGATAAAATTTCCGCGCATCAGAAATTCCTTCGCGCGATGCGGTCCGATGAGCAGCGGCCAGATTACCGCGCCGCCATCGCCCGCGACGATACCGACCCTGACGTGAGTGTCGGCGAAGCGCGCCTTTTCCGATACCACCGTGATGTCGCACAGCAGCGCGAGGGTGGCGCCCAGCCCGATCGCGTCGCCATTGATCGCGCCGATAATCGGTTGCTCGACGTCGAGCATGTTTTCGACCACGCGGCGGCCGTTCGATGCGGCGATCGGGCCGCGCCCGCGTCCCTTGCCCTTCTTGCCCGATCCGGCCAGCGTTCCGCCCGCCATCCCTTTCACGTCGCCGCCGGCACAGAACGCGCGACCTGCGCCGGTCAAGATGATCGCATTGACGTCCTGATCGGCGCGCACGTCGATCCAGATTTGCTCCAGCTCGTGATGCATCGCGTTGTGGACCGCGTTAAGAGAGTCGGGGCGGTTGATCGTGATGGTCGCGACGCGCTCGGCCACTTCCACCTTAAGAAATTCGTATTCGCTGTAGTCGATTGCCATGTGAAATCCTCCCGGTTGTCGCAAGGTATACAACTTCGACCTCGGCGATGGCCAATCCGCATCCGTCAGCGCTTGACAATTACGTAACCGATAGGTTACGTATTCTCCTATCAATTCGAGATCGCGCTATCGGCGCACGCAAATTAGATTCGGTGCCTGGTCGCGTCGGTCGAATGGTGCCGAGGAAATGGAAATGACGATCCGGAAGTCGATCAAGGTGGAACGCTCGCCGGAGATCTCGTTCAGATTGTTCTGCGAAGAGATAGGCCAATGGTGGCCGGGAGGCTTCAGCGGCAAGGAAAGCAAGTTGCACCTGGAGGGGCGTGTCGGCGGGAGATTCTACGAGCGTTCACCCGATGGCAAGGAATTCGAGATCGGCAGGATTACGGCGTACCAGGCTCCGGAAATCGTCGCCTTTACCTGGCGGGCGCCAAGTTGGGACGTGACGACGCAGGTGGAGATTCGTTTCATCGCGGAAGGCGTCGGGACCCGCGTGGAGTTGGAGCACAGCGGATGGGAACAGAGCGCAAAAGTCAGCGACGGCCGCAAGAGCTATGACAGCGGATGGGAATTCATTCTCGGGCACTACCAGAAGCATGCCGGCATGGCCGCATGAAATTCACGCCACCGCATCTGCAAAGGCGGGCTGAAGCGGTGAAGAAACAATAAGAATCGAGGAGGGCAGACAATGAAGCTTTACTATTTTCCGTCACCGAATCCGCAAAAGGTCGCGTTTGCGCTGTTGGAGCTGGGCCTCCAGTACGAGATGGTCCCGATCGACCTGCTCAAGCGCGAGCAGCGCGTGCCCGAGTTCCTGGCGCTGAATCCATGTGGCCGTGTTCCGGTTCTCGTTGACGGCGATCTGGCGCTTTGGGAGTCCCACGCGATCCTGGCATATCTAGGTGAGAAGACCGGCAAGCTCTGGCCGACGACTCTCGCCGGCCGTGCCGACGCACTGCGCTGGCTCTTTTTCCTGACCAGCGCGATCTCCCCGCCCACAACCGAGGTGGCCTTCAACCGAATCGCCGTCAAGTTGAGCGGCGGCACGCCCGACGAGGCCGCTATTGCGCGCGGCGAAAAGGCGCTGCCGGAACCGCTCCGAATCGTCGATCATCATCTCGCCACCCGCAAATGGATGCTCGGCAACGACTTCTCCCTGGTCGATTGCGACTATGGTCCGACCTTCAACGTATTGGACAAGGCCGGCTTCAGCTTTGGCGATTTTCCGTACGTGCGCGCATATCTGGACGCGATCCGTTCGCGCACCGCATGGAAGGAAACTCCCAAGCTGCCAGGACTCTAACCGCCGCTCTCACTTCAGGGGTGCATTCGACGGGACTTCGGGGAGCGGCCTTCAGCGAGACCGTCCACGAACAAATCGAGCGTGGATTTGAAAGCGTCCTCCGCGTCTCGCTCGGGGATATCCCACTGCGGGAAATGCCCGTCGATATACATGCGCGCAACCCCATAGGCGAGCGCGCGTGCCGCGAACGAAATTGCCTTCACATTTTCGGAGCGAAGCGGGGCACGTTGCTGCGCCTCGCTTAACAGGGTTTCCATCAACGATCGGATCTCATCGTTGTCCCGCCGCAGAGATTCCGATCCCTGGAAGTCAATCAGCGCGCGATTGGAGATCACCTCGAAATGCGCCGGATTACGGACCACCCAGCGCATATATGCGGTTCCTAGCGCGCGAAAACGCTCGAGTGGATCGTCGCTGCGGGTTTCCGCCAGCGCGCGCACGATCTCATCGCGGAACCTGCCCATCGCCTGTTCGGCAACGGCGGTCATCAGCGCGGTCCGCGTCGCGAAATGCCGGAATGGCGCGCCGGACGACACTCCCGCGCGCTTGGCGACCTCGCGCACGCTGACGCTCACGGCGCCGTCCTCCTTGACCATCCGGAGAGCAGCTTCGATCAGCGCTTCCCTGAGGCGTCCATGATGATAGCTCGCGCGGCGGTGCGGCGGCTTGCGCGCACGAGCTTTGGCTTTCGATTGCTGGCGGGACATCGCATCGAAGCTACCACTGGCGGCCCATCGATGTAAGCAGTGCGTATTTCGGGTTGACATGGTGTGCCGCACATTGTAAGCAGTGATTACATCAGGTTCGCAGTCACTCGCCGGCGGGATGCCGGATTTCGGAGGATGCCATGAAGTATGCGATGATCTGTCTGCTGCTGTGTCTCTGTACCGCGCCAGCCCAGGCGCAAACCGGCCGCTGGCTGACCGAGAGCGGCAATCTTGAAATCGAAATCGCGCCGTGCGGGCAGGCCCTCTGCGGAACCGCCGTCCGCGTGCTGGCCAACAATTCGATGAGCGCCCCGGGCACCTCGATGGGCGATCGGCCGGCGCTGGGACTCAAGATTCTGCAGGACTTCACGTCGTCGGGCGACGGTACCTGGGCTGGACACATATATGACCGCGAGAACGGCAAGACCTATCGCTGCCGCATGAAGGAATTGAGTTCGGACCAGCTCGAGGTCCATCCCTATGTCGGCCTGCCGCTCTTCGGTCATAGCCAGATTTGGCATCGCGTCTCCGATCCAAAAGTCGACGCAGTAGTCCCTCCACCGGTGCGAGCAGAATAAAATGATTGTTGTGCGGATGCGGCCGAACCTGCGATAAGAGGCGATCAAGTCTTGATCGCGAGGAGCCGGTGCCGCAGTCGCCATCCAAGTCGTCGAGGCCGTGTCTTTCGTCGTTGAAACGAAGCGACGGGAAGGCCGGCCGCGTTGGCTTCGGCTCGATTTGGATAGTCGCGATCGTGAGTGTTCTGTTGGGTTCGATTCCGGCCGCGGCTCAATGGGACGGGCGCGACGGATGGGTCGAAGAGCCGGCCGTTAAATCACTCAACGTCGACAGCAATCCCGGCCACGCCTACCTCGACCCCGCATCGGTCCATCGCGGCGACGACGGATTGATTTATTTCAACGAGAGCGCCAACGTGTCGCGGCCCGACGAGATAGGCAAGGTCGGGTTCATGAAAGATGCCTACGATTGCGCCAGAAACATCAAATATATGTGCGTGGGAATCGGGCACTGGCGCAACGACACGAAGAGCACTGTCGACACCAGCAATGATCCGGCCCTTCCGATCTATCGCAAATATCTTTGCGACGACGCGCAAGCCGGCGAAGACAAGGGAGGCGCGAGACCATGAAAGACGCCTGGGCGCGATGGCTTCTGCAGGAACGTTTCGGGGGTGACCCCGAAGTCGAGCGCTTCTGGCTGACCGGCCTGGCACGGATCCGCGACCGGATACTGCGCCGCGCCAATATCGAGGAAGGCGCGGTCATTCTTGACGTCGGATGCGGCGATGGTCTGCTCGGATTCGGCGGATTGGCGAAGGCTGGCTCGAGCGGCAAAGTGATCTTCAGCGATGAGTCGGCCGAGCTGGTCGCGCATTGCCGCGAAGTCGCCGGGCGCGACGGCGTGAGCGATCGTTGTGACTTTGTCGTCGCCGATGTCCGCAAGCTCGAGCCGATCGCGGACAATTCCATCGACATAATCGTATCGCGGGCGGTGCTGATGTATGTGCGCGATCGCGAGTCCGCCTTCAAGGCGTTTCATCGCGTGCTGAAGCCGGGCGGACGGGTGTCGATCTGCGAACCGCTGCAGAGAATTGGCTATACCGGGCAGCCCGATCTGTTGCGGGGCAGCGACTTCAGCGCCGTTGCGGATCTACAGCAAAGAATCGATGCGCACTACGTGCGCGAATATCCCGATGATCCCACGCGGGACTTCGATGCTGACGATTTGCTGAACATGGCGGAGGCGGCGGAATTTGCAAGCGTCGAGGTGTTGCGCGAGGCGTACTCGATGCCGACGCCGCCGCGACACTGGAATGCGGTGCTCAAGACTCCTCCCTTTGCGGGGCTGTCTCCCCTCGGGCGAGTACTGGAGACGTTCTCTGCCACGGATCAGGAAAGATTCGAACGTCATATCCGCCCACAGGTCGAGACGGGCGGCGTCGGCAGGATGCGCGCCGCCGACGCATATCTGATCGCTCGAAAATAACCGCGGACGATCGCTTCATTGATAGCCTCGTGCCTCTGAAGAGCGTTGGACAATATCGCTACAGTACTGTATCGTATTGTTTGGGGATCACTCGCGTCGCCGGGAAAGCTCAATGGAACAGTTTAAGGACAAGGTAGCGATCGTCACCGGTGGTGGTTCGGGGATCGGAAAGGCGCTGTGCGAGGAGCTCGCGCATCGAGGGTCGGTCGTTGTCGTCGCGGATGTTAACGAAGATTGGGCGCGGCAGGTGGCCTCCGGCATTGCTCAGAAAGGTTCGCGGGCGCGGCCCGCGCGCGTCGATGTCGCGGATGAAGACGACGTCTGCCGCCTCATCGCGAGAACCGTATCTGACTACGGCAGCGTCGATTACATGTTCAACAATGCCGGCATTGCGATCGGCGGAGACGCGCGGGATCTGTCGACCGAGCAATGGCGCCGCGTCCTCGACGTAAATCTGTACGGCGCGATCCACGGGACCATGGCCGCCTATCGTGTGATGGTGAAGCAGGGCCACGGGCACATCATCAACACCGCCTCAGCTACCGGATTGCTACCGCAGCCGGGCAACGCTCCGTATTGCACCAGCAAGCACGGAATTGTCGGACTCTCGCTTTCTCTGCGCTGTGAAGGGGCCGACCTGGGGGTGAAGGTAAGCGCCGTGTGCCCCGGCCGCGTCGAGACGAATATCCTTCATTCCGCGGTCATCGTGAACATTCCGCGTGAACAGGTAATCGCGCGGTACCGGCTGATGAGCGCAACCAAGGCCGCGCACGTGATCCTTAGGGGCGTTGCACGCAATCAGGCACTGATCGTTTTTCCCTGGTCGATTCGTCTCGCCTGGCGTCTGTATCGCCTGGTTCCTCGCGCCGCGGATCCGATCGGCGTCAGGATCATGAGGAACTTGCGGCGCATTCGGATCGCCCCCGCACCCAGCGGTACACCAGAGTGAGTGCAGGACAAGTCCGAGCACGGCTCAGCCCCGGCCGGCCCCGCGACCCGGCTGCCGACAGCGCCGTCTTGCGCGCGGCCTTGGAACTTTTTGTCGAACATGGCATCGAGGGCGCGAGCTTCGATCAGATCGCCAGGCGGGCCGGCGTCGCGCGAACGACTGTTTACCGTCGATGGTCCTCTCGAGAGGACCTTCTCGCGCAAGCGATGGCGGTGGCGAGGCACGCGCCCGAGCGCTGGTTGGCGGCGACAGATCGCGTTCCGCCGGCGAACGTGACGGCCTGGCTGGTCGACGCGCTTTCGGAGACCGTCACGAGGCGCGATTATCGTAAAATCGTAGCCAGGCTGATCGGCTCGGCGCCAACCTCTCCGAAGCTGATGTCCGTCTATTGGAACAGTTACCTACTCCCCCGGCGCAAGATGGTAAGCGAGGTCATGGGCCGGGCGCGCAACAAGGGCTTGCTGCCGGATGGTGCCGATCCCGAGCTTTTGCAGGACATGATTGGAGGCGCGATCATGTATCACCTGCTGGTCCGGCCGGGTCACCGAAGCGTCAAGGAGATGCGCGCTTACATTTGCGCCGTGTTGCGCCAAATAGGCATCGCCACAGTGGCCGGTCGTTCGACATAGTCAGCTGCGCGCCGGCCTGAGCCCAGCGCGCATTTGGTCGGATACGGCTACGGCAATTGACATGTGAACCACATGAAAGCATGCTTGTCACATGTCACGTATGATTCAACTTCGTAATGTCCCTGATGGATTGCATCGCACGCTGAAGGCGCGCGCGGCGCTCGCGGGCATGTCACTCTCGGACTACTTGCTCGCCGAAATCCGCCACATCGCCGAGCGGCCGACCATCGCTGAACTGCGCGAGCGGATGCATCGGCGCGAGAGCGTTATCTTGCGGGAGCCGGCAGCGCGTGCGGTGCGCGCGGAGCGCGATTCCCGGTGATCGTTCTCGACGCGTCGGCCGCAGTAGAGTGGCTGCTCCAAACCCCAACCGGAGCACGTGTCGAAGCGCGCATCTTTTCGGGAACGGAGTCATTACACGCCCCGCATCTGATCGACATCGAGGTCACCCAGGTGCTCAGGCGCTATAGCGCGACGGGTGCGATCACGGCGTCTCGAGGACGAGACGCACTACAAGACCTGCTGGATCTTTCGCTCACCCGGTATCCGCACGATGTGCTTCTCCCGCGCGTCTGGGAGCTGCGCAACAATCTCACTGCCTATGATGCGGCGTACGTGGCACTGGCAGAGGCGCTTGGCGCGCCTCTCGTCACCTGCGACGGCAAGATCGCTTCCGCGTCCCGCCATCGTGCGCGCGTCGAGATCATTTAGCAGGCGCGCGGCGATTTGGAGGCGCCTTCAGGGGAACTGCGTAAGCGACAGGGTGTTGCCGTCAGGATCTTTGAACCAGCACACCTTGGCTGCGCCGCCGGGCGCGGTCCAGATTCCCAGGGAGTCCTGTTGCTCTTCAAGTTCCTTGTATCGCTCGAACGTGATGCCTTTCCTGGAAAGCGCCTCCACCTCACCTTTGATGTCCGCCACTTTCCATCCGAGCGCCGTGAAGGGCAACGGTGAAAACTTCTGCGGTACTTTTTGGATGTGGAGGTGGGCGCCGCCGGCCTCGAAGATGATCGCCCACCAGGAATCTTCCAGCAGCGTGAGCCCGAGAGTATCGCCATAAAACGCCTTCGCGCGTTCGGGTTGCGTGGTCCCGACAAATGCCATCACTTCGCTGTTGCCGATCATCGCTGAGTCCTCCAAATGGAATTGCGCCGCGAGCGCCGCTCACGCGTCGTAGTAAGCGATTTCGATTAGGTGTCGATTGGGATCGAAGAAATAGACGGATCTGCATGGCCCTTTCGCGCCGTCGGAGTCGCCCGGGCCGTGCATATTGCCGACCGTGTCGAACGAGTCTCCGTACTCGATCCCAAGGTCGCGGATTTTTTGGAAAGCCAGATTAAACTCGGCGCGTGACATCGAAAATGCCAGATGCTCGTTTCCTTTCGTGCCAAAAGGCGCGAACTGGATCATGAAGCCTGGTGTTATACGAATTACGGGAAACGGCGTGCCCTCGCGTTCTCCTTCATACGCAAAGCCCAGAACCTGAGTGTAAAACTCGATGCTCTTCGTGCGGTCGTTTACGTTCAGAATAATGTGATCGAGTTGCGACGGCATTGAGCATTCTCCTTATCAGCTTTGCGGCGATCGAATGCGATAGGGACAATTTATAGCAGTTCGTAACTGCGGCGCGCTTGCGCTAGATTGCCATCTGATGCCGAAAAAGCGCCACCGGTTTTTTGACCCCTGGAAGTTCCAGGTTCGCGCGGGCACCGAGCCCGAGTACGCTGATGGCCACGTGATCAGAACGCATTCGCATCCGTGGCATCAGCTGGTTTATGCATCGCGGGGCGTGATGACGGTGCGGACGCCCGAAGGCGCGTGGGTCGTTCCAATCCATCGAGGGGTGTGGGTTCCGGCGCACACGCGGCACTCGATCCAGATGTCGGGGCCGGTGTCGCTGCGCACCCTTTATATCGTTCCCATTCTTTGCAACGGCCTGCCCGATCGATGCCGCGCGATCGCAATCTCGCCTCTGCTGCGCGAATTGATTCTGCGAATGGTCGAGGTGAGCAGCCTAAGCAATCGGATCCCGGAGCATGCGCATTTGATTTCCGTTCTCATCGATCATATGCGGGCGATGGAATCCGAGGCGATTCATCTACCGTTGCCGCGCGACCGGCGCGCCAAACGAATCGCCGTGCTGCTTCAGAGTGAACCGTCGGACCCGCGATCGCTTGGCGAGTTGTCGCGGATCGCGGGCGCCAGCAAGCGCACTCTCGAAAGGTTGTTCAAGTCGGAAACCGGCCTCGGCTTCGGCAAATGGCGCCAGCAACTGCGGCTAGGCCAGGCCCTGAGATTGCTGGCCGCCGGCGAGCCGGTAACAACCGCGGCGCTGGACGTGGGCTATGACAGCACCAGCGCGTTCATTTCCGCGTTTCGAATGACCTTCGGCACGACGCCCGGGCGCTATTTCCATTCGGTCTGATCGTTTTCGCGGCCGAGGATCATGTTGACATTCACGTAACCTGCGAGTTACGTGTTTGTCTGTGAAAATTGACAACACGATCGCCGCACTCGCCGACCCGACGCGTCGTGAACTCCTACGCCGCCTTGCCGGCAATCCATGTCGCGCGAGCGCGCTCGCCAGGGGCTTTGCCATCAGTCGGCCCGCCGTTTCCAAGCACACGCGCGTGCTCAAAAAGGCCGGCCTTATCAGGGCGCGCAAGAGCGGCCGCGAGCAGATTTACGAGTTGGCGCCGATGGGCCGCAACGCGATCGAGGAACTGATCGCCAAGCTCGAGGAGGTTGGGCGCTTCTGGGACATCGCACTCGACGCGTTCAAACGCTATGCGGAGGAACATTAGACGAAGGCGGACTGAAGTTGTCGCGCTTGATTCTGCACGCTCGCTGATCTGTGATGCGCAATCCAACTTCGATGGCGAGGGGAACCCATGCCCGACGATACCGCGCGTTTGGTCGATGCCGTCCGTGATCTCGCGTCTACAATCAGTGCCCGCTCGGCGGAAATCGAAGCGGCCCGGCGCATACCGCCTGATCTGTTGAACCAATTGATCGCCGCCGGATGCTTCCGGATGCTCGTGCCGCGCAGCCATGGCGGTCTTGAAATCGACTTCCCCGTTTCGATGGAAATTATCGAGCTGATCGCAGCGGTGGATGGCGCCACGGGATGGACCGTGATGATCGGCTCGGAAACGCCGATGCTGCTTGCGCTTCTGCCACGCCATCGATTCGATGAGATCTACCGCGACGGACCGGACGTCATAATGGGCGGAGGGTTCGCGCCGCGCGGCACCGCAGAACTGGGGCAGAGCGAGTATCGGGTGAATGGGCGATGGGGCTTCGCAAGCGGTTGCCAGCATTCGCGATGGCTTGCCGGCAACTGCGTCGTGACCGAAAACGGCCAGCCGCGGCCCGGCCTGTTTCCGGGTTCGAACGAAGTCAGGGCGATGGTGTTTCGCACCGACCAGGCAAAAATCATCGACACCTGGAACGTGAGCGGGATGCGCGGCACGGGCAGCCACGATATCGAGGTGAGCGACCTGCGCGTTCCGGCGGATGATTCGCTCGACATTTTCTTTGGGCAATCCAGCGTGCCCGGTCCTCTCTACAAGGCTCCTACGGTCTCTTTCGCGCTGCATATCGGCGCGGTTGGAATAGGAATCGCGCGGCACGCGCTCGCGGACATCGTCGCGCTCGTCCAGACCAACAAGAAGCGGCTGTATGCCGGCACCGCAATCGTGGACTCGCCTCTGTTCCAGTATCGACTGGCGCATGCCGAAACCAGCATGCGCGCGGCGCGCGCGCTGTTGATGGAGGAATCGCGCGCGATGTGGCAATCGTCGCTCGCCGGGCTGCCGCCAACGCCCCCGGAAATTTCGCGCATACTCGGGAGCATCACCTGGGCGGCGCAAACCGCGGCGTCAGTAGTCGATAGCTGTTACACCGCCGGCGGTGGCAGCGCGCCGTACAATTCGTCGCCATTGCAGCGCCATCTGCGCGACATCCATACGCTGACTCAGCACGCAGCGGTCAGTGAAACGATGCTGGCTAACGCCGGCGCATATCTGATCGGCAAATTCCCGAATTTCACGTACTGACGCTGGATTCGAACGCTTTCGCGGCGAACCTCAGGCGCATCCATCGGGGAAAATCACCGAGCGCGGGTCGCGGCGCGGACTCGCCGATGCGCCGCGAGTCGGGAACCCGAGCCGGAATGCGAACGTCGGGTGCCATGCGGGATCACCGGTGAGTGTAGCCAGCGTCTTCGCGGTGCTGGCGGGCAGGCCGAGTTGCCGCTCGCGATCCACTCTTTCCGGAAGCTGGTTCAACGGCTGCGCCGCAAGCCCGATACGCGTGATCTGCAGGTGCAGGCGTTCCCACAGCATTCCAGCGCGCAGTGCCTGCTCCTGATCGTACAAGTTCCGCACCGCAATCATGCCGAAGGCCGCAGCGGTGCCGAGTTGCACCTCGCGGGTCTGGTCGAGCCAGATGCGATGGGTACGTTGGGGCGAGGGCGCAGGCAGGACTTTCGCCATGAAGGTGATGAAGGGCGACAGACCGGCGGCACTGATCGTGGGTCCATCGCGATGTGCCTCGATCTCGGCATCGCTGGCGCGAAACCACGAGTCGCTGTCTTGAATCATGACCGGATCATTGATGATCGCCTCGGTTGCGCCGACGGTGGCATCGGCGAATTCCGAAAGCGCGCCTGGGTCAGTAAGCACGAAGAGTTTGAGGCGCGAGTCATCGGCCGCCAGTGCAGCCAGTTGTGCGAGCGACGCGGACGGAATCGATCGGTCGCGGTCGTAAGGAGCGCGGTTGGTGTGGCGTGCCGGTATGGCCGTATAGAGCGACGAGACTTCGGCTTCACCGTGCAAAAGCGCTACCGATGCGACTCGATGAGATCCGATCGTGGGAGCGGGCTCGACCAGAGTGGCCTCGTCGAGGGTGACGCGGGTTTCGTAGCCCTGGGCCTGCGCCGCCAGGCAGAGGTTCTCGATCGCGCATCCGAGGCTGATCCGCATTTCGCGCCGAAAAGGATCCATTGCGCCCAGGTTGCAGCTTTCGTCGGCATACAGGTCGATTCGATCGGGATGGACGCAGAACAGCCATGGCTGCGTGTCATGGGCGTTGGCCGCCAGGATCGCCGCATCGACAAAGGCTCGCGACCCTTCGCCTGAGCGCCACTCACGCCAGGGCGCATACGCTCCACCTTCCGGTATGTCATTCGTCGCGCTCGCTCTGACACCGATTCCCGCGCTGATCATCAGACCGAGTCCCGCGGCCAGAACCTGGCGGCGGCTAAGATGAGCGTTCATGGTAAATACCTCCTTGAAAGTATGTCACTATATGGTGACATTATAGGCAAAAAAATCACTCCGAGGTCAGAGCTGCTGCCATCCGTTCGATGGCTGCAAGCAATCGATCCCATCCGCTTCGAGTGCCGAGATCGACGCCCTGGAAAACGCGCGTGTCGCGTCCGCGGATTAGCAGATAGTTGGTGGCGGCTCCGAACAACGCTCCGACCGCGGCCACATCGAAGTTGGACGGGAACTCGAACCGGTCTGTCAGCACTTTCATCACGGTCAGGCTCCGCTTCTCGCGCACGTCGGCAAGGGCGGCGGTAAGATTGTTTCGCTCGATCGTCTCCCACGCCATGATCTCGATCGTTTCCGGCCGTGCCTTCAGCGCATCGACATGGCGCCGAAAGACCAGCCCAATCCATCCTGCGAGCGTGTCTTCCGACGGAGGCGCAAGGTGTGGGCCGATGATATCCTCAACCTTCCACCAAAAGTCGCCTTCCTCAGCGTATGCGGCCAGCAGTTGGGGCAGGCCGCCGAAGTATCTGTAGATCAGCGCCTTGTCGGCGCGGGCACGCCGGGCGATCGCATTTATGCCGAGCGCCCGAAACCCCTCCGCCGCTAGTAGCTCGCCTACCGCACTCAGAATGCGGCGACGCGTCGCTTCACGATCGCGTACGGGGTTGCGGCGTGTCTGTCTTTTCGGTGGCATTTTGAATTGGCCAGTGTCCGCAAATATAAGTCTCCTGTCGGTGACATGTCAAGCCAGATTGTCTCTCGGGGATGTGTTCAAGAGAGAATTGTTTCCTTGTCGCCGGCGCCAATGAGCGGCCCGCGTCCGCATCGCGGTTGCCCCGCGCGGACCGCAAACCTAGCATCGCGTCTATGCCTCAAGTTCGGCCGATTCATTATCTGCTCGGGGTGGAGGGACTCGCGATTCTGCGCAGCCGGCAAACGAGCCTCACTGAGGCCGATGACCGGGTTCAAGAGCTGCGCCGTCTGCTGCTCGATTTGGAGGCCACGGGTTTTGCAGACGAAGTCACGCGGACCGAGCTGGACGTGCAGCGAGGGTATGAAAGGTGGGCACCGGGCTACGACAGGTTCGAGTCGAATGCGCTGATAGGGCTGGAGCAGCCGTTCGTCTGTTCGTTGATCGATGCGCTCCCGCAGGGCCGCGCTCTCGATGCCGCATGTGGGACCGGCAGATTGGCCGGGTATATGTCAGCCCGCGGTCACTCGGTAATCGGGATAGACAGTTCGAGCGCCATGCTGGCCGCGGCCAGGCGCAAGTTTCCATCAGCGGCGCTCATGCGAGGAGATCTCCTGAGTCTTCCGTTTAAGCGAGCTTCCTTTGACCTGGTGGTATGCACGCTGGCTTTGGAGCATCTGCCGCGCCTTGCTCCCGCAATCCTCGAAATTGCGCGCGTCGCGCGCGATGGCGGACACGTCATCCTCAGCGGCATCCATCCGACAAGTTCGATTTTGAGAAGTCGGCCGATGTTCAAGCTCCAGGACGGAACGTCGGCGGTCGTGGAAAGCTACTTTCATCCGCACGCTGAGTATCTGCGATCGTTTCGTGAAGCTGGGCTGACGATTCTGGATTGCCTCGAGCCAGTCTGGAGCGAGGAAGAGGTCGAGATCCTGGGCCAGACCACGTTCGCGCTAGCTCCAGAAGCCTTTCGGCGGGGTTTGATCGGGCTGCCCGGCGCATTGGTCTGGTCCCTGATCCGCAGCTGACTTCGGGACGGCCTCGAACTTCGGCCTCCGACCGCACAGCGCTGAATTCTGGGGGTAGGTTCTTCTTCAAGTCACGCCCGAATCGTACTCGAAAATGATGCGCGTGCTCTCAGGGAGCTTGGAGAACTGCGGTGAGCAGATGAGAATGCCCGAAGCCCCGACACGAATCGCGTTCACGAGATTTTATTTTTTACCTTGATACTCAGATCCGAGAATTAAGTGTCGACGATCAGCGCAATGCGGTCCGAAAGACGCCTTGACGTATCGCACGATTCGACCTGCGTCCTTATGCTAATTTAACCTATTCCAATCACGCGATATACGAGCTAATGTTTTTAGTATCAGGACGCCCTGCGTCCTCGAATTGAACGAACCGCGCATTTGCGACGTATGTTAATCAGAGGCACGAGCGGAGTTTCCATAAGATGGGACCGCCAAAAATTCGTCGCCCCCACGCATTGCTAAATAACGCTCTGGTGTGTTATATTGTGCGACTGGATTCATCGAAAGTTGACAACAGGGAGGGCGGACGCTATTTCGCGATTAATTCCGCGACCACTACAATCCATAAGATCTGTCTACAGAACGTACGGTATCTCTATCGAGTTCTGGAACTCCGATTGAACGGTGAAGATCGGCTCAGTTCGTCCTCGCTATATGGAGATCAGATCCGATGCTGAACTTAAGACGACAGATGATGGTAGGTTCGCGAAGTTAAAAAAGTCTGATGCAAGTGAGCACGAAACGCATCATGAAAAAGCTGGCATTTATCACCATCGCTGGCCTCGCGATTTTTCTGGCGCCTGTTCGCTCCGGGATTTGTTCCGACCTGACTGGTGTCGTGAACAGCAAGTCAGGTCTTCCGCTGAAGAACGTGAAAATAAAGGTGAAGGACTGCAGCGGCAAGGTCGTTGGGACTGCGGTCACCGACAAGAACGGCGCTTACAAGGTAAGCGGTCTTCCCCGGGGTACTTACACGTTTAGCGCCGACGGCACTCAGGCGATTAGCGCCAGTGGCGCTCCGGCAGCATTCACGGGTGGCAACGACACAATTGCTCACGTCGGACCTCAGGGTATGAACGTGAACTGGACGATGACGAGCAACACCTCGCTGGTGACTGCATCGCAGAGCGCGGCAAGCATCCAGATCGGATCGAGCAGCGTCTCCAATTTCTTTTCCGGGATGTCCGGTCCCGTGAGCACCTCCAACAACAATTCCAGCTCTTCAAGTTCATCCACCGGAACGAACGCGGAGGGAAGCCCTCCTTCCGAAACATCGCCGGCGGTCAGTGCCAATAACGGCCTTGGTGTCCCCGGAGGACCCAGCGGAATGGTTGGGGGTGTTCCCGTTGGCGCCACCCTCATTCCCGTAGTGAACAGGATAACGAATCCGCCAGCTCCGACCCCCCCTCCCCCGGTTAGCCCAACACAGTAAGGGCGGAGAATAAAATCAAAGGTGAAACCGTCTAAGGGGCTATACTAAACGTTAGAAAAGCATCATAGAGAGAATTTTAGAATATATTGGCTTGAAAGACTATAGGTTTGGCCTAAATGGCACTGTTCAACAGGCGATTCGTGGTTAATATGAAGCATGGATGAAGTTGGGAAAAGGAGACTTTCTGCGGTTGGCATCGATCTTGAGCAGAGCCAGAAGGCTGCTGGTTAGTCGCTCGACTGATACGAAAGTGGTGATGAGTTTAAGCAAAGGAAATTTTCCCCTGTTGGCGTTTGTAGTGCTGCTGATAAGCGGATGCGCTGCATCGGCCCCTAAGCCGGCCGTGGGGAATACGCAAATTGCTGGCGAGGCGCCGAAAGACGGCTCCCCGCTGATTGGTCAGATTTGCAGCAATCCCAAAGTCACCGACCTCTGGAAAGAGCGGATGGGTTCGCAGGGCGACTTCAGACTGGGCCCTGGTGACGTTCTACAGATTTCGAGCAGCACCATCAGCGAGTTGAAAGACAGGGTGGTGAGACTTGATGCCAACGGCAGCGTATCACTTCCGCTCATTGGCGACATGAAACTTGCTGGCCTTACCGAGAAGGAAGCAAAAGAGGCGATAGAAAATCGGCTCGGCGAATACATGTACCATCCGCAGGTCAGCGTGTTCGTGCAGACCTATCACAGCCGCCAAGTATCGGTTGTGGGCTCCGTGGCGAGCCCCGGGCTGTACACGTTGTCTCCCGACGACACGATCGGAAGCATCATCCAGCACGCTGGAGGAATGAGCCGCGATGCGGCGCAGGAAGTTTTCTTCACACCGGCTGTCGGCGACAAAGTCACGTCGACCATCACTGGACCAGCGGAGGGCAGTGGGAGCCAGAAAACCAAGTCTGAGCAGCCCATTGATGGGTCTGCAGGCGCGGTGCGTCCGATCTCAACCGACCCTGCCCAATCCCAGACGAGTGCACCCTCAACCGATCCCTCAACGCCGCCGGGATCCCTTCCGGTCTATTCGACTGAGCAACCGGTACTGATCAATCTGGTCGCGAACGGCGGGCCAGGATGCCTTGGGCTTCCGCTGCGGCCGGGCGATCAAATCGATGTTCCGTTGGGCGGCACCGTCAAAGTCATCGGGTGGGTTGCCAGCCCTCACCCCGTTACGCTTACGCCCGGATTGACCGCATTGGGGGCAGTGGCAGCCTCGGGAGGCCCGCTTTTCGCGGCCGACATGAACAACGTTCAGGTCATCAGGCAGGGGCACAATCAGGAAGCTCAAATCATCAAGGTTAATCTCAACAAGGTGCAAGAGCTGAAGGAGCCGGATGTCGTATTGGAGACCAACGATATAGTTCAGGTCCCGTACTCGATCGCCAGGCTTCCCGGCTATGCCGTCTACTACGCGACTATAGCGGTGGTTCAGTTCGCGCCGGCCGCTTTGATCGTGAGCGGTATTCCTTAGGGGATTGTCGTTGGCAGGGCAACTTTCACCATACTCGCTACGTCGCTTGCCGCCACCGGAAGATACCGGGATGGAAGATGCCGGCTATCGAGGGCTGCTCGATGCTCCGTCGGGGAGCGGTGGCATCGATCTGTGGCAATACTGGCGTGCCCTCCGCAAGCGAATCGGCATCGTGATCGCTATTCCGATCGTGACGGTGATCTTTGTCGGAATCCACGAGATGGGGCTGCCCGAACTTTATACCGCTTCCTCGACCATCCTGATCCACAGCAGCACGCCGCAGTTGTTTCAGGAAATGGGGAACCCGATCGAGTCAGGCGCCAATCCTTCGATCGACCCCGATACGTTCTTAAGCACCAAGTACGAGTTGCTTCGCACCTCGAGCCTGGCGCTCAAGGTTATTCGGGCCGAAGATCTGGTTCACAACGACGCCTTCACCGGTGTGAAAGGCGGACACCATTTTTCCATTCGGGCTCTGCTCGGCGACATTAAGCGCCGAATCCTGAGCGCTTCGGGAAGTTCAGAATCCCATGACGCGCGCGCGAAGGCGTCCAGTTTGCAGCCGGAGCAATTTATCGGGACATATTTGGGCGCGCTGAGCGTTCAGCCGGTAAGTGGCACCCAGCTCGTAAACATCACCTTTACAACCGGTGATCCCAAGCTGTCGGCGCAGCTCGCCAACGCGCACGTGCGGCAATTTATCCGGCAGGGCGTTGAACTCAATGCGCAAGCGAGCGAGGAAGCCGAGCGCTTTCTGCAGACAAAACTCGCGGAGCTCAAGCAGAAGGTCGAAGACTCGGAAGCGGCGCTCAACAACTACCGGCGCGACAAGGGCATCATTCCGGGCCTGATCTCGGTTAACGGAAAGGAAGACATCGTAATCGACCGGCTCAATAAGCTGAACGAGCAATTACAGGACGCGCATCTCAAGACGATCACCTTGGGCGCGCATCTCGCGCTCATCAAGCAGGGTCATGCCGATGCCATGCCGGCGGTGGCCGACGACGGCGTCGTCCAGAAGCTCAAAGATCGTCTGGCAGAAATGCAGGAGGAGTACGCGGGGATGGCTCGGGACTTCAAGCCGAACTATCCGCCGATGGTCGTACTGAAGGCCAGAATTCAGGACGCGCAAAACGCCATCGAGACCGAGGAAAGCAGCGTTGTGTCGACGCTGAACACCCAGTACGAGGAAGCACAGAAAGACGAACAGAATCTTGATGCTGAATTGAAAACCCAGAAGGACTTTGCGCTGGGCCTGAATGACTCCGCGGTCCGGTATCAAATTCTCGCCCGCGACGCAGACACCAATCGCGAACTTTACAATTCGGTACTCAAGCGCATGAGGGACGTGGAAGTTACCGGCGATCTGCATGCCTCCGACATATCGATCGTTGATATCGCCGAGCCTCCTGGCGGTCCTTCCAGCCCGCGCCGGTTCCACGACATCCTGATGTCGCTGATGGTTGGATTGGCGGGCGGCATCGCCGTTGTGTTCCTGCTCGATCGCCTCGACAACAGCCTGAAGGACGTCGACGAGGTGGAGCGTTACCTCGGCGTTCCGAGCCTCGGAGTCATTCCGGATTTCCTCAGCACGAGTGGCAGCAACCTCTACTCGCTCTACGGATCTTCGGCTCGGCGGGTGGAGGATCGCCACTCCGACTACAGCAGGGAAATCGTTCTCTCTTACGGCTCCTATTCGGCGGCGGGCGAGGCTTACCGAATGCTTCGCACCGCTTTCGTGCTTTCGCGCGCCGGTGCGCCACCGAAGACCGCGCTGGTCACCAGCGCTGTGAAGCGAGACGGCAAGACGATTACGTCGGTGAACCTGGCGATCATGCTGGCGATGACACACAAGAAGGTCATCCTCATCGATGCGGATCTGCGCTTACCGCGATGTCACGATGTCTTTTCCTTCGACAACTTCTTTGGCCTTACCGAAGTTCTGACCGGAGCGCGGGAACTCAAGGACGCGATTCGCGCGACCAAGATCGAAGGCCTGGATCTTCTGAGCTCCGGGGAAATTCCGCCGAACCCAAGCGAACTGCTTGGTTCGGAAAAGATGCGCACCATTCTCGCCCAGCTCGAAGATATGTATGACTACGTGATTATCGACAGCACGCCGGTCATGCAGACCAGCGAAAGCACCTTCCTGGCGACCTTCGTCGATGGCGTCATCCTGGTGGCCAGAAGCACTTCGCCCAAGCAACAGGTACGGGCAGCGCTATCTCGGCTGCAGTATGCGCGCGCAAAGGTTCTGGGCCTGGTGCTCAACAAGGCGGGCGATTCGCACGGCAGCCACTACCACTATCAGTACTATTACGCTGACGACGATCGCGGCGTTCCGACTAGTCGCGACTCCGCCGCCGCCGGCTGAGCCGCGTCTCCATCCATAACCGTGCGTCTTCTCGATAGCGCTGTCACTGGCGCGCTGATTCTGCTCGTCGGATTCACTGCGCTCGCCTTCGGCTCCGTCTATCCATGGGCGTTCAAGGCGATGGAAGTATCCACGTTTGCCTTGGCCGCCATCTGGATGGCTTCGCTGCTGGTGTGTTCCGCGCGCGGCGCGGGTGTGTCCGGCGGTGGCGTCTATGCGTATTGCATTCCGGTTCTTCTGTTCGTCGGGTTCTGCGCCGTCCAGCTTCTCCCATTGCCACCAGCGGTTCTCGCGGCGCTCTCGCCCAAATCATTTTCGCTGTACGAGAACGTGCTGCCGGGCTGGCCCCGCCGCGCGCCATATGGCGACGTCGCGTTCGTCGATAGTTACTCGAATGAAAAGCCATTGACCCCCGAGGTCGTTGTCCTGCCCACACCAGACGAAGTGCAGAGAGGAGCCGCAGTACCGTTTGAGCCCGCCGGCACCCCGACCGTTTCGATCAGCGCAAATGTCCCTGATCAGAGCAAAACAAGTCGCGATACCGCATGGCGCACCGAGCGAGAGCGGTTGCCGCGGTATGGCATTTCGATGTCGCCATCGCTCGGGCAAACTGCGTTATTGAAAGCGTGTTCGTACGCAGCACTGTTTCTGCTCGTGCTCGGATGTGCACGGAGTGAGTCGAAGCGAGCGCATCGCTTCGTCCGCACAATGGCGATTGCCGTCCTGGCAATAGGCCTGCTGATCGCGGCTCTCGGGCTAGTGAATCGAGCGTTGTGGAACGGCAAGGTTCTTTGGATCCTGACCCCAAGGGACTGGGGTGCCGGCGGTCTTATCGACATGCGTGCGAGCGGACCGTTCGTCAATCCCGATGATTTTGCAAACTACCTCGCACTGATCCTTCCGTTGGCACTTGCCGGAGCCTTATACAACGTCCCACTGAAATATGACCGGAGGCTCACCGGGTTCAGAATTCTCGGCGCGACGGCGGCGTTCGTGATCGCGAGCGCTATTCTGCTGAGCCTGTCCCGCGCCGGGTGGATCGCCGCGGCGGTGGGCGTTTTTACTTTCTTCCTGCTCGTGTCCGGACCTTGGCCCACGCGACGGAACGCCGGTGAGAGAGGACCGGAATCAGGTCAGCACAGGAGCGGGGTCTCGCGCGTGTTGAGGCCTCTGCTACTCGGCGGAGGAATGCTGGTCGTCCTGATCCTTTTTGCGGTCGTCGTCGTCGGTCCGATGATGGCCGGCGGGATCACCGCCAGAGTTGATACGACTTCCCACGATGCGAGTGTCGCGGCCAGGTTCATGATCTGGCGCGACTCGTTCGGCATGATTCGGGATTTTCCGATCTTTGGCGTGGGACTGGGCGGATGGCCGGTGATTTTTCCCCGCTATCAAAGCGGGCCCTGGTTTCCGTTGGTCTATCGGCAGGCGCACAACGACTACGTGCAGTTGATCGCCGAAACCGGTCTGTTGGGATTGGCGCTGGTGGTTTGGATTCTGGTTCCCGTCTGCAAGCGGCTCTCGGCAGCGCGGCGCGATCTGGCCCCTGAAAATTGGCCTCTGTTCGCGGCCTTGGTATCGGCGTTGCCGGCGATGGCGGTTCACGAATTTTTTGATTTCTGCTTTCACATTCCTGCGAATGCGATTTTGTTCACGCTTCTGGTAGCGCTCGCCGTACGCGCCAGTTCGCAGCACGAAACGCCCGAAGCAGGCGATAGATCAAGCCGTGCGTTGGTCATCGTCGCATCGATCTGCGGGGTCGCGGGCGCGATTGTTTTGATCTTTGCCGCGGTGTCGGACAGGCCTGTGGATTTTCCCTACGACCTGAGCACACCGCATTCTGCAACCCAGGCGCTAAGCAATGTGCTCGACCATCCGGTCCGTTCCGATGCCCATCTTTGGCTTGTAGGGTTCTTCAGCGACAGCGCGGGGTTGACACCGCGTCTTCAGGAATATCGCAGCGCGGTTTACCTCGATCCGCTCAATCCGAATACCCGCGACGCGTATGTGGTGGAACTCTTCGCTGCAAACAAGCCCGCCGAGGCATTGGCTCAGATCAGCGCCGCGGTTTTCAACGCACCGAATCAACAGTTTTACGTCCGCGATCGATACGTCCCTTTTCTGACACCTGCCGTTACCAGCGCGATTGAGGAAGGCTACCAGAAGGCGCTCGCACATCATTATCCCGGAGCACTGGAAGGGCTTGCCGGCTTTTATGCAGCACAGGGTCGCTATGACGAAGAAGCGCAGATGCTCGCCGAATACGTCCAGCATATGTCCGGACCAAAGCCGTCCTTGAATCTGCTCATGAGCACGGCTCGGGCCTATTTGAAAGCCGGCAATCGATCGCAGGCTGAGGCTTTCTTTCGCGAGACGATGAGCGAATATTCTTACGATAGCGCTCCCTACCTGGCGCTTATAACCGAAATATACGGGCCGGAGGGTAATCTTGCCGCGGCTGGCGCGACAGTCGAGCAAGGAATCGACAATGGCCTGGACCCCACTCCGCTATATTTTGCTGTCCTCGGTTTGGCGCAGGCAGCGGGCGACAAGGCGTTGATCGAAAGCACCTTGCGCGAGTTGTTGGCGCGTCGACCCTCGCCCGGTCTCGTCATCAGGCTCGGCAGCTTCTACCTGGACAATAATCAGCTTGCCCAGGCGATCCCGATGTTCAGGCGTGCCACCGACATGGATCCCGACTCGGCCGATGCGTATTTTCTTCTCGGACGCGCGGAGGAAGCGGATTATCACTATTCGGCTGCCGACGATGCATACGGTCGGGCAATCGCACTCGCGCCCGACAATGCCGGCTACAAGCAGGCGTATCAGGCCTTTCGGGACAAGATGCGGCGTGATTCCGCCAACCAGTAGAGGATGCAATCATGCGGGTTCTCTACCTGAATCCGATCGGCAGCTTGGGTGGCGCCGAGCGTGTGCTGATCGACATCATCGCGGGTGTTCGCGATGCGCGGCCCGATTGGGACTTGCATCTGATCTGCGGCGCTGAAGGTCCGATCATCGACCAGACGCGAGCGCTCGGCATCGACGCCTCGGTCGTGCCCTTCCCCTCTGCAGTCGCCCGGACGGGCGATGCGATCGGCGGGCGGGATGGTTACAACGGCGAAACGTACAATACTCTATCGATGTTCGGACGGCTTTGCGCAGCCGGCATTGCCAGCACCGCGTATGTAGCGAAGTTGCGTGCCACGATCCGCCGGATCGCACCGGACCTGATTCATTCCAACGGCTTCAAGACGCACCTTATGGCGGTGCATGCGCGGCCTGCAGGCGTGCCGGTCATCTGGCACATTCATGACTACGTAGGCCAAAGACCTATAATGGCGCGGCTGTTGCCGATTTACCGATCGCGTTGCGCGGTGGCGATCGCTAATTCACGCAGCGTCGCCCACGATCTCAGGACGGTGTGTCCTGGTCTCGACATTCAAGTTATCTACAACGCAGTCGACCTTCATCGTTTTTCGCCCGAAGGACCGCGAGTGGACTTGGACGCGCTAGCGAATCTTCCTGCTGCACCCCCGGACACGGTCCGTGTGGGCCTGGTGGCGACAATGGGGCACTGGAAAGGGCATCGAGTTTTCCTGGATGCGTTGTCCAGGATTCCGACCGAGGTGCCCGTGCGCGGGTACATTATCGGAGGCCCGCTCTATCAAACCGATCGCAGCCAGCGCTCGCTCGATGAACTTCGGGCGTCCGCGAACGGTCTTGTCGCCTCAAGCCGGGTGGGCTTCACCGGGTTCATTGCGGAACCGAACGCTGCGATGCGCAGCTTGGATGTTGTCGTGCATGCAAGCACGGACCCCGAGCCGTTTGGACTGGTGATTGCCGAGGCGATGGCTTCCGGCAGGCCAGTCGTTACGACCGCGTGTGGCGGCGCCGCGGAGATTGTGACAGACGGAGTGGATTCGCTGACCTATCCGATGGGAGATGCCGCCGCGCTGGCCGAGCGAATCATCCGGCTGGCCGTGGACCCCGAACTGAGGCGGCGTTTGAGGATCAATGGTCGTGCGGCCGCCGAAATGCGGTTCGACTCGAGGCGCCTTGTCAACGAAGTGATCGAAATCTACCGACGTGCGATTCCCAAGGCAGCCTGATGCGCGTCCTGCACATCGATCCAGGGAAGCTCTATGGCGGCGTGGAGACGTTTCTTGTCACGCTCGCGCGGTATCGGCTTCTCTGCCCCGAGATGGAACCGGAGTTCGCGGTGTGTTTCGAGGGACGATTGGCGGCGGAGTTGACGACCAGCGGCGTTTGGATTCATCGCCTCCGTGATGTTCGCGTCAGGAATCCGCTTTCCATTTTGAGAGCGAGACAACGGCTCGCGCGGCTCGCGGTGGCGCATCATGTGGAGGCATTCGTTTGCCACATGCCGTGGTCGCAGGCTCTCTTCGGACCCGTCGCGCGCAAACTGGGGTTGCCTCTGATCTTTTGGCAGCACAGCGCAACCCAAGGACGACACTGGCTGGAGCGATGGGCCAACTTGACCCCGCCGGACCGGGCGGTAGCCCCAAGCCGGTTTGTGGCCACGACCGTGCCAAATATCTTTCCGCGCCTGAACGCGGAAGCCATCTACTACCCTGTGCCTGCACCGCCGCCCTATGCAGACGAGCAGAGGCTGGCAGTTCGCCGAGAGCTGAATACTGCGCCGGAGACCGTTGTCGTCGTACAAGCAGGCCGGTTGTCCAGCGCCAAAGGATATAAGGAGCACATTCTGGCGCTGGGCCGGCTGCGTGCAGTGCCATCGTGGGTCTGCTGGATAGTCGGCGGCGTTCAGCAGCCAGGGGAACGCGCTTATCTCAAAGACTTGAAGGAAACGGCGCAGCAGCTGGGCATTGGCGAAAGAGTGTGTTTTCTAGGCCAGCGTTCGGATGTTCCGCGAGTGTTAGCGGCCGCCGACATCTATTGTCAGCCGAATATCGGCACGGAAGGACTTCCGGTGGTTTTCGGGGAGGCAATGCACGCACGACTTCCCATCGTTTCCACCAGGATTGGGGGCTTTGACGAATTGGTGGATGATTCGTGTGGAGCTCTGGCCGCGCCAGGCGACTACGGCGAGGTGTCTCGCTATCTGGCTGAACTCATCGCCGATCCGGAAATGCGCGCCAGGCAAGGAGCTAGCGGACAACAAAAGATCGAGCGGGTAGGTGATCCCGCGACACAGCTCAATAGGATTTATCAACTAGTGCTCTCTGCCCGGCGAGGCATGGAGCAGAGTGGTCAAGAGCACTCAATGACCAGCGGTGCGTGGAAGTGAATGCCGAGAACGCTCCCGCACGGGCTCTCAACCGCGGACACAGTTACCGTGCGACGGATGTGACGGTACGCGCCCGGCTGAGCGCTGGCTCTACCAGTTCGAATGCGGTCTACGACATGGTGATCGAGGAGATCGCCAGCCGGCACCGCGGCGGCACGCTTGTCGATGTCGGCTGTGGCACTGGTCAATTGCGACCTCGGGTTCATCCGTTCTGCGAGCGCTATGTGGGTGTGGACATACTTCGCTACGACGACTTTCCGGCGGACACGGAATTCATCGCGGCCAATTTGGATGCCGGCTCGATCAACCTTCCGGACGAAACCGCCGACGTGGTTGTATCGGTCGAAACCATCGAACACCTTGAAGCTCCGCGCGCCTTCATGCGTGAGATCGTTCGTCTGGCGAAACCGGGCGGGCTAATCCTGGTGACCACTCCCAACCAGTTGAGCCTGTTGAGCCTGATGACCCTGGTAGTCAAGGGTGAGTTCAACCAGTTCCAGGAAGCACCGGGTCTGTATCCGGCTCATCTGACCGCGCTGCTGGAGATCGACTTGTTAAGGATGGCGCGCGAGCAAAAGTTGGTCGAAACTGCTATCGTTTATAGCAATCAGGGCCGCATGCCGTTCACGCCGAGGCATTGGCCACGTATCCTCCGAGGGCGGCGGTTCAGCGACAATCTGATGCTGGTGGGCACCAAGGCCGCGACTAAATCCGCGGGAGCCGACTAGACCCCAATGAGCGCAGGCTCAATACGAATTCCACGCGCACCCTCCCGTGCCGCGTCCATTCCGCAATTTGGGCGCATATCGAGGGTTCTCGAGTGGTTCGTCATCGGGGAATTCGTTTGCCAGGTAGCTCTGCTGTCGCAGTCGATCGGCTCTATCCGCGTCATAGTGCGCTGCGCGGCATTCGGGGCCAGCCTGATGATGGCATTCTTACTAACGCCCGGTAAGCAGACCCACCCCTCCACCAAGCCCGCGCTTCTCGGCATGGCCTTCGTGGGGTTGGCGATCTTTCATCCTACTACCAACTCTATGGCGGCGGGTCTGGCCCAGTTCGCGATCAACGTGGCGATCATGGCGCCGTTGCTGTGGGTTTCCCACTTAAAGCTGGACAAAGCCGAAGTCCGCCGCGTTCTGTTGATCATCTTTGCTTTTCAGGCGACCAGCTCGTTGATCGGGGTGCTGCAGATCTACTTCCCCGGAGATTTTAGGGGCAGCCTTTCAACCGTCATAGCCTCTCAAGGCCGCGGCTACCTTCAGGGTCTGTACTACAAGAACGGTGCTGGCAACATGGTTATGCGTCCGTCAGGACTCACCGACACTCCAGGCGGGGTTGGTATGGCCGGGCAATACGCGACGTTGTTGAGTCTGTATTTCTTTCTGACCGAAACAAGCCCCTTGATCCGAGGGGCGGCGGTTGTGGCGGCGATTATCGGAGTCGCGGCCGTCTATCTGTCCGGGGTCAAGGCGGCAATGATCCTTCTGGCGCTTGGCCTCGCGGTCTTCGTGGCGCTGTTCTTCTGGCGAACTCAAAACCTGCGCGGCGTCCGGCTTGGTTCTCGGGTGGCACGCGTAAGGACCTCGGCGATCCAGGTGTTGGCTATCGCCGCCATTGTGGCAGGCGCGGGATATTTCCTGGCTACCAATATCGGTGGTGAAGGCGTGACCGGCGCCACTAGTGAGTTGACAGCACAAGCCCCCGGCACGGTGTTCTACCAGGAGAGGGGACAGTTCCTGGAGGAGACCCTAACGGTGTACCTGCCCCGATATCCGTTCGGCGCCGGACTCGGCCGATGGGGCATGATGAGCTACTACTTCGGCAATCCTGACAACCCCGACAGCCCTCCGCTCTGGGCCGAAATTCAGTGGACAGGGTGGCTGTTCGATGGTGGCGTGCCGCTGCTGCTCACATACGGGGCCGCCATATTTATCGCTCTTCGCTTCGCCGTGAAATGCGCTATTAGTCCGGCACTGGGCGACCTGGCGGTCTTTGGTGCGTTGGTCGCCGCATTCGACGTCGGCCTGATAGCTGGAACCTTCGACTACATACCTTTCATCACTGGCATGGGCATGGACTTCTGGATTCTCAACGCGATGCTTTTCGGAGCGATTGTGTACGCGTCCCGGGAAGCCGGTCGTAAGGGCAGTCGGGGGAATGAAGCCTTTTCTGCTGGTTACCGGTGACTTCGTCAAAACCGGCGGGATGGATCATTGTAACTACTCACTCGCCAAACATCTCGCGGACCGCGGCACGGAGACTCACCTGGTCGCTCACCGGATAGATCGCGACTTGGCGGAGCATCCTAATGTCCGGTTCCATCGAGTTCCCAAGCCGCTGAATTCCTATTTTCTCGGCGGGCCCTTGATTAGCAGACGGGGTCGGGCCGAAGCCGCTCGCGTGGCAAACAGCGGAGGACGTGTCGTCGTAAATGGTGGCAATTGCATGTGGCCCGACGTCAACTGGGTGCATCATCTGCATACCAG
Source organism: Binataceae bacterium (SeqCode) (assembly GCA_052146355.1). Taxonomy (GTDB): domain Bacteria; phylum Desulfobacterota; class Binatia; order Binatales; family Binataceae; genus JAFAHS01. The sequence goes on from JBKQNE010000111.1 coordinate 47,576, forward strand.
GTACAAGCCAACCCTGGCATCGGGGGTCCTGCGGCGGCTCAAGGCCGAAATTGAGTTTAGGGCTGCCGTCGTATCAGAACGAAAGGCGCTGAGCCAGGCACGTCTCTTGATTGCCACGTCTGAGTCGATCAAGCGCGAACTGATGGCTGCGTATGGGGTTCCAGAGAGGCTGATTCACATAGTTGGTCTGGGCATCGACGCCGCGAAGTTCCGCATGCCCGCGCTCGAAGAGCGCGCTTCGGCGCGAGCGTCCCTGGCGCTCAATGCGAAAAGAGGGGCAGTGGTCTTCGTTGGTGCAGTCGGCGATCGGCGCAAAGGATTCGACACCTTATATGCTGCCTGGACGGTGCTCTGCAAAGATCCCGATTGGGATGCTGACTTGATCGTGATCGGAGCGGGTTCAGAGTTGGCAGCTTGGAAGGGTCGCGCGGTAGCGGCCGGCTTGAGTGATCGAATTCGGTTCCTGGGCTTCAACCCCGCCCCGAACTTCGTAGCCGAGGTGCTGAGGGGATGCGATGTGATGGTCTCGCCTACTCGCTACGAAGGGTATGGGCTCGCGATTCAAGAAGCCGTATGCATGGCGCTGCCGGTGATTGTCAGCGCCATCGCCCCGGTCACCGAGCGCTTTGAAGGGCACCTCGCGGAACTTGCGCTTCCGGATCCCGAGAGCGTCGAAGATTTGGTCGACCGGCTGCGCCTCTGGCACTCACAGCGTGCGAGGTTTCAGGCCGAGGCGGCAACCTTGTCATGCCGGCTCCGACAATGGAGTTGGGAGCATATGGCCGCACGAATCGCCGAGATAATCGACTCAACTCATTGAATATAATTAAATGCGCATTCTGGCCTTGGTCTCCGACCTTCCGAATCCGCCGATCAGCGGTTCGAGGGTGCGAAACTTCTGCCTCTGGCCTTCCATCAGAGATCGTGGTCACGAGGTAAGAGTGCTGGGAATCAATGCCTTTCAGGAAGGATGGCGCGACATGGACGAAGCCGCGGCCAATAACGACGGGGAGTTCTTTCCCCGCGGGCGGCCGCTCCTTCCGGTACGAGCATTTGACGTGGCGTTGCGCACTTACCATGAGCGGAATCGATCTCCCAGGCTGGCGGAGCGGGTTGATGAACTCGTGCAGTACTGGAACCCCGAGGTAATTCACGCCGAAGAGCTCGCTATGGCGTACTACTTGCCCCGTTTTCGCCGCAATCACAGCAGTGCGCTGCAGACCGTTACCTTTCAGAACGTCGAGTCTTATCTGCATCACCAGCTCAACTCACTATCGTCAAATCCGGCGCGTAAACTGCACGCCAGCATTCAGGAATGGTCGCTTCGAAAATACGAGTCCAGGGTCGTCGAGATCGCTGATTTACTGTTTGCGTTCTCGCCGGTTGACTATTGCCGCTATCGCCGTGCGTATCCATCGGGCCGGTGGACGCAAACCCGAAACGGGACGGACGCGCGCCATATTCCCGCCTGTCCGCAGATGAATGAACCAAAGCTTCTGGTAGTGGGGATCTTGTCATACTTTCCCAACATACGCGGATTGTTGTGGCTATTGGATCGCGTGTGGCCGCATCTCAGCCGCCCCTTCGCGCTCACGGTGGCCGGATCGGGCGCGAGCCCGGAATTGCAGCAACGAATGGCGCACGCTGGGGTTCGCTTTGTAGACATGCCGCTGAGCCTGGAGGGGCTGTACCGCGAGAGCAGTATATGCCTCGCTCCTGTTCTCGAAGGTAGCGGAACCCGTGGCAAGATACTTGAAGCCTGTGCCTATCAGCGCATGGTAGTGACTACGACCCGAGGCGTCGAAGGACTCGATCTCTGCCCCGGCAAGGAAGGCGTCATCGTCGCGGACGACCCGGTGGAATTCGCCCATGCCCTGGATTACTGGAGCGACGCGGCCGAGGAGAGGTCAAAGCTCGCGGCCGAAGGCCGCGCGGCGGTGTTGAAGCGGTACGATTGGTCGGTCATCGCAAACGATCTGATACGGCAATGGACGGAATGCAGGGCGCGCTCACAGGCTTGAGTCCACGTTCAGCCGCGAGTCGCGCCTCCTGGTTCCCGTGCCGCGAGATTGTCGTAGAGCCGCGGGTTCTGTCCGGAGCGGCTACTATCAGGCGAAAATAATCGATGCGGGTCGCGTTCGACGGTCGGTCACTCGCAGTCATCAAGGCTATGCGCGGTTGGACCCGGTACACGGTTGGCTTGGTTGACGAGCTCGCGCGTAGGGGAGTAGAGGTAACTCTTTTTCATCGTGCCCGGGAGCCCCTGAATTCACAGTTCGTTGACGACCTTCCTTGCAGGATAGTCGGTCTGGAGGATCGAGGCGGCCTTTACTGGGAACAAGTAGCGGTACCTCAGGCCCTTTGGCGGGGCAAATTCCATCTGTTTCACGCTCCAGCAGAGCGTGGGATTCCATTTCTAGCTCCCTGTCCCACAATTCTCACGGTACATAGTGCTACATGGTCCAGCTATGCTGATTTGATTGCGCATACTCTTTTGCCCGGCAAACCAAGTGATTACTTGGGCTACGAACGGGCGTCACGCTGGAACTTCTGGTCCCTGTACTCACAGATTGGCTTGACCCGTGCCAATCATATTCTTGCTCCATCCAACTTCGCACGCGGCGAAATCGTGAGACTTCTGGGTGTCCCGTCCAGGAAAGTGACTGTCACCCCGCTTGCAGTTCACAAGCAATTCAGGTGTTCTGCCAATCCGCCCGAAGTCCGCAGGGAAACTCTGGAACGCCTCGGCATACGCGGCCCTTACCTGCTGTATGTGGGCGGATATGAGCCGCACAAGAATGTTGGAGGGTTGCTGGAGACATTCAGTCTGGTACGCGTGCACCGGCCTGATCTGGCGTTGGTCTTGGTGGGAACAAAATTCCTGCCTGACGAAGTAGTCGCGCACGCGAAGCGTCTCGGACTCGACAGAGAGCGTGCCGTCGTCTTCCTCGTTGATGTAACCGATGACCTCACTGACCTCTACGACGAAGCTCAGTTGTTTGTGACCATGTCGTGGCGCGAAACTTTCTGCTTGCCGGCTCTGGAAGCGATGACGCGCGGCAAGCTTGTCGTGGCCAGCCGGTGGGGGGCGGCTCCGGAGATCGTGGGCATGGCAGGCCGGCTGGTGGATCCCCGGGACTTTCAGGCGGCCGCCGATGCTGTTCTGGAGCTATTAGGGGTGGACCGAAATGGTCTTGCTCAAAATGTACGGCAACAGGCGGAACGCTTTACCTGGGCCGAGACGGGATCGCGAACTCTCGAAGTCTATGAGTCGCTTTTGAGCAGTCGGCGACGTCGATCGAGGGTTGAAAACGAACTGTAGTGGACATGCTCACAGCCGCGGCCGGCTCATGGTCGAGGCCGCGCAATGAAAAATCGATTTTCACATCTTCGACATGCTGTCGCCGTGATTTTCGGAACTCGGCCGAAAATCGCAAGGAACATTCGATGTGCTTGAACGAAGCTCATTTCCTCGCAAGGGTTGCGCCGAATGAGCGGTGTTGATTGGCTGCGGAATCAACCGCGGTATCTGGACCTTCGATGGTCTGTGAGCGAAGGGCTGTGGCGGGCGTGGCGGCGGCGCAGAATTCAGCGACAGATCCTAAATACCCCTTCACTCCGAACCGCTCGCGCTGGATCGGTGGAAGTGCGTGCCCTGACCTGGCGCCGCGACTGCGTGGATCTGATCTGGGCGCTGAAGAGTTTTTATTTGTTTTCGGGAGTCGATTACCCGCTGTACATTCACGATGGCGGGCTGGCGCGCGGCCAGGCCGGATTCCTGAGCAAGCACTTTCCAGATGCCAAAGTTGTTCTGGCGGATCAAGCCGAGCACGAGGTGCATGCGGAACTGCTTCGGCGCGGGCTCAAGCGATGTTGGGAATATCGTGGGTTGAACGTGACCACCCGCAAGCTGTTCGATTTCTTTCTGCTGTCGAAGGCCGACTATATCGTGTCGATTGACTCCGATATCGTCTTCTTTCGAAGACCTGACCTGTTGTGCGTCCCGCCGGAAGGAAACCGTGAAAATCGGTATAACAAGGACGAAGGCTACTGGTATTCGATGAAGCTTGACGAACTCGAGGCGAGTTTCGGGATAAGGCCCATGGAGTACATCAATTCGGGTCTTTCCCTCGTACGCCGGCAATCGATTGATTTCGATGCAATCGAGCGATGGCTGCAGCATCCGAAACTATTTGCCGATCGTTGGGTTACCGAACAGACGCTACACGCTCTTTGTTCAAAGGTAAGTGGTGGAGCAATGCTTCTACCGGAGAGCTACAAAGTAAGTGTCAAGGCAGGCTTAACGCCTGATATGGTATGCAAGCACTACCCGGGGTTTTTTCGCCCGCTGCATTACGAAGAAGGAATGTCTCATCTTATCGAGACCGGATTTCTCGATGCATTGCGTTCGGGGCGGCCAACCCAGGCGCAGACCCCGAGTGTATTGCCAGGCGCTTGAGCCTGTTTACCGCCTATGCCCACCAGCGACTTTCACAATATCAACGCAATTGTAGCGGTAGTTACGCAGCTCCGCCCGCAGAGTGTTCTGGACGTGGGATGCGGTTTCGGCAAATACGGCGTTCTCATTCGTGAGTACCTCGACATCTGGTACGAAAGGCTGACTCCCGACCAGTGGAAGCTGAATCTGGTTGGAATCGAAGCCTATAAATCGTATCAAAACCCGGTCCTCGATTTCGTTTATTCGAAGGTCCATTTTGGAGAGGCACAGCAAATATTGCCTACGCTGGGTAATTTTGACGTTATTGTGATCGCCGATGTTATCGAGCACCTGGAGAAGCAAGCGGCGAGCGACCTCGTCGTGGAGTGCTTCAAGCACAGCCCGGTGGTGATCATCTCGACGCCGATAGAGTTCTACGCCCAAGGTGAGATTCTCGGAAATCCGTACGAAGTTCACAGAAGCACGTGGGGCCGCGAGGATTTTCCCAAAGGCGTGGCAGTTCGTCAGATACGGATCGTTTCGTGTAATGTGTTTGTAGCAAGCCGCGAAGCACTGGCGGAGGATGTGCTCGCCTTAACGGATCCCGTTGACTACGTATATCTTCGGTCGAGGCTCAAGCTTGGACTGCTGGGCCTGCCGCTTTCCATCGGACTCCGATTCCTCTGCAGGCTATTATCGTAGTGCTTATCAGGCTCTGTTCTGAAGTCGTTAGCCAGCCCCAGTCCTGCCAATAATCTGAGAATCAAGTGTGCTGTCAGTGTAGCTATGAACAGATCGTGTTATGTAGACGCGATATCGAACAATCCGTGACACCGGCCGGCGTAATAGTCGTGTGAACATGATGCCGTCACCGTCATCCGCCGATTCGATACTTCAAGCCTGCGTGCCGCCGTTCGAACGCACAACCGGGACGAAACGATGGTCAGCGCATGGGAAGTGTGGCAGCGCCGCACTCCTTGAGCATTTCCAGGTCATCATCCTCCTCGAAGTCGTAGCCATCCTCGTGTTTCGAATTCCGGCGATAGTGCGCTTCGATCTGTGGGCATTTCAGGAGTGGGGTGACGATCTGGTTGTGCACAATTTGTTGAGTAGAGGTTTTCGGCCAGGCATCGATTTCGGCTACCACTATGGATTGTTGCCGCTGATCTTCGGACGCTTGTGGTTTTACTTGTTCCCTCAGCTCACGCCGTTTACGTGTTGGGCCAGAATGGCCCTCTTCAATCTACTGGTCGCCGCCGGAGTCGCGCGCTTCGTCAAAGCCCTCAGGATCAATCCCGCAGGTGCGGTGTTGGTCTTGGTTGCCATGCCTTTCATAGTGTTGGACGCTTTTCCTAATTTCGCGCACGGGATCGAGGCTTCTCTACTCTCGCATGGCCTCGCAGAGCAGGCGGCTGGGCGCCGCAGGAATGCTCTAATGCTGGCCGCGATGGCTTGTTTCGCGAAGCCTACACTAGGCTATTTCTACGGCGCGATACTGGTGGGACTCACGCTGTGCGAACTGTGGACAAATGACCGTCTGCAGTGGTTTGCGGTCTCAAAGGAAATCTCGTTGGCCGTGCTGGCCACGTCGATCCTGCTCTTCGTTTTGGGCGGGCTGTTTGGCTATGGGTCTTTGTTCCGAACGTTGCTACCCATTACTGGTGCCAGGGCATATAGAGCAGCTGGCTATGGCTTTTTTAGGATTGGCCACGGTTTTTGGTATCATCCTGGAGCTCGCCCGGGGTACTACTTGGGCACAGTCGTTGGTTTCTGGCTGATTGGCTCAATGTGGCTTTTCGTGACGGGCGTGACGGCCGTTGGCCGGTTGGTCGGACGCAAGGAATCGTTACCGTTGCGCCGCTGCTATGAATCCATCGCTTCATGCGCTGGTCTTCAACTCATATTCATTGTCTTCCTATATGGCGCTCCGGCCACGTGGATATATTATCCGTATGTGCTTGTGATGGGCGTCGCTGCCACAGCAGAGCTGGGGCAGGCGTCGCAGATTACTGTTTGGGCTCTCGCCTTGGTGGCTCTAGTCGGCCAGAAAGCCTTCTTGTTCGACGGCCTTGGAAACTGGCGGGAAATGTCGGCCAGCGCCGGCACACTCGGTTTCAGGGAACGCGAGGACGAAAGGATAGAGTGGGCGGAAGTACTGAGGTTAATCAGCGAACGCCCGAGCCCGCAAGGGCCAGTTACGTTCCTTCCCAGAGCGGGCGCCGTAGAGTTGATGTTTCCAGTTTTTGAAAAGCCGGTGACATTGTTTCTCGAGCCTGTAGTCGCATCGGATGCGGACATCGCGCGGAAAGCCGCTCAGATCGCTGAATCCAGTGAAGTCGTCACGATGGCTGGTGGCAGCCTTGTTCAATGGCCGGCGTTTAGATCCGCTCTTTCCGGGTTCAGGATGCTCCACGAAGGACGTTTCTTCGATGTCTATATTCGGAACATAGAACCACCGCTGGCACCTTCTGAAGTTCCTGACCGTTCTCGGGGTACTAAAAACGGGAATTTCAATTGATAGAATAAAGCGAAAAGCCGACCACCTTTTCGCCCTCGGTTTGGCACGGGTAGTGGAAACGTGTCCGCCAATGGCCGACTGGCTTCGGTCTCACGACTTTCATAACAAAGAGGCGGTCGTTATGCGGCTTAACGCCGACTTTATCCGAGCGCAGTCGCCAGCTGTTTGTGACGGTCTTCGTTACGAACTCGACCTCAAGGATGATCTCCAGCGCATGATTTATTTCAATGCGTACGAGCGAGACCTTATCTCTGCGACTTTACCATTGGTTAATCCGGATGAGGCTTTTTTCGATGTTGGTGCCAACGTCGGCTTCTATGCCCTCCATGCCGCACGCGTCATGCAAACCGGGTGTGTATACGCGTTTGAACCTGAGGCTGAGAATTTCGCGCGCCTGCAAAGAAACTGCGAACTGAACGGGTTTGAGGGCAGGATGAAGCTTCACATGCTTGCAATGAGTGACACAGTTGGCCGGGCCAGATTTTTTAAGTGCAACAGAAATTCGGGTTGGGGAAATCTGGAAGGGTTTCCCGACGTGCTCGACTCAGAAGTCGAGGTCGAAACGACAACGATCGACGACTTCTGTGACCGCGAGCGTATAAATCGCATCGGGTTTCTGAAGATTGATGTGGAAGGGCACGAGCCTGAAGTCGTCGCTGGAGCTTCCCGGATGCTGGGCGAGAAACGTATCGGCTATGTGTTCGCAGAGTATGTCGGCTGTCGCCTTCCGTCTTTCGGTCGCTCGTTCCGAGACTTTCTTTCGCTCTTCAGCCAGGTTGGATATCAACCTGATGCGGCTAGCCTTCCGCTCGTGGCGGCGATCTCACGCGGGGAGATTTCGGAAAAGACGGTTTGCACAAATATCCTCTTCAGACCATAAGTGAGTAGGTCGATCTTGGTACGCTTGCTATCCGTTTTCGCCCGCCGGGAGAATAATTTTCCACGCCAGGCAAGTCGTATCGCAAAATGTGCATCTCATCGGAGAGCAATGCGACGGGATTGGATGACCGCGAAGTCGACCGCAATCCAAGCGATGTGAGATGAGGGCTCGACGTTCTATATGGACTTTTCTGAGTGGTGAATTCTCCACCGCAATTATCCTTTTCGTCGCGTTGTTCGCGACACCATTGTTGCTTCGCTGGCTGGGCGACGAGCGTTATGGCGCCGTCGAAGCGGCGACCGACTGGCTCGCCTACATATCGCTGCTCGAATTTGGCATCGGCGGCGCGCTGCTTCCTTTGATGGCGAGGGCTCTGGCACAGCGCGACGAGCGTCAAGTCGGAACTCTGTTGGTTGCAGGAATTCGGGCGTATCTGGTTGTAACGGCACTCATGGTGGCGGCGGGATTAGCTCTCGTGGCGATAATTCCTCATGTCCTGCCCGTCGGTTCAAGTATGACTAGTGACCTGAGAATTGGATGCACTATAGGAGTCGTTGCCATCGCATTTGCACCGCTAACGCCGTTTCGAACGCTGCTTGAAGCCGATCAGCGAGGCTATGTGATCCATGTCGCCCTGTTGATTCAATCGCTCATGATTACCGCGGTGTCGCTGATTCTCGCTTGGGCAAAGTGGGGAATTAGCGGGCAATTTGCCGCAATTCTTCTCGGGATTCTGGTTTTCAATGCGATTATGCTTCAGCAGATATCGCCACGATTTGCGGGCCTGAGTGGCTTTGCAATCGGATCGATCAGAGAGACGTCCGAATGGAAGGAAATCTGGAACCTCAATTGGCCAAGCTTTGCCTTCAATTTGTGCGGCAGGGTCGGCTTGCTGACCGATAACATAATAATCGGTGGCCTCCTGTCCCCCGCGCTGGTAGTGCCGTTTCTCGTGACCCAGAGACTGGCGGTCATGACCCAACACGAGCTTCAGGGAATCGGGAACGCGAGTTGGGCAGCGTTGGCCGAATTGCAGGCGCAGCGGAATACCGACGTCTTCAATCTCAGGCTGATCGAGCTTACGCGATTGGTCGGGATCCTGGCCGCGGCGAGTCTCATTCCGATCGTGGTCTACGACCACAATTTCGTCTCGCTCTGGGTCGGTCATCAACGCTTCGGCGGCGATGCACTTTCGATCATCGCTGCGCTCAATGCGTTCCTGCTCGCGATCTTTTCGCTATGGGCATGGTGCATCTATGCTACGGGACGCGTGCGGATGATCATGCCCGGATTGATCGCGCAGACCGTCATCAATTTCTCTTTGAGCATTGTCCTGACACTCAAGCTGGGCCTGGTGGGACCCGTGCTGGGTACGCTCGCAGGGTTCGTCAGCGTCAGCATTTGGTACTTGCCGTTGCTGCTTCATCGATGCTTCGCCACCTCGCCGATGGAATTGTTTAAGGCCACTGCCCTGCCGATCGTTTCCGCGGTGCCGTTTGCTGCGGCGGTTTGGTGGATGTCGGAGGTCTTTCCGGTCAAGGGATGGTTTGACATGGCTCTTGAGATGAGCCTCGCGGCGCTCGCCTACCTTGCCTTGTGGTGGATGGTCGGGCTCAGTGCCGGAGAGAAGGAGTTGTGGCTCAGCAGGGTACGGGGACTGGTTCCGGGAAATTCCTACTAGGTCAAGGATGGCCCGTGCCGGTATGAGCGTGAACTGGGCGATCATGATTGGACAATACGGACACGTCGGCGGGGTTTCCGATTACACGACGCTCGTGGCCGATGAGCTGACACAGAGCGGAGATCGGGTCTCCGTCTACGCTTCGTTCCCTTCTGATAATCAATTGCAGGAGAGGCGGTTCGGAGTCGTCAAATTGGATGGATCGTTCACTCCCGACGCGCTCAGCGCCCTCGACCGAATGCTCGAATTGCAGCGGCCCGACCGGGTTCTGGTGCAGTACGTACCGCAAACATTCGGCCGGCGGGCGATTAACGTCCGCTTCTGTCTATGGCTTTACGCTCGGAGGCATCGTTACCCGATCTGGGTGATGTTTCACGAAGTCGCCGTGGAGGTCAGACTCGGCCAACCGCTGCGCCGCAATGTTCTCGGCGCGGTAACGCACCTGATGGCCTTTCTGGCCGCGCGCGCCGCATCGCGGATCTTCGTTGCGATTCCGGCTTGGGAAGGAATGTTGAGGCCCGCTCTGACTAAAGGTCAGCTGGCGGAGTGGCTACCGGTGCCGAGCAATATTCCGGTCATCTTCGATGCAGAACAATCGTTGAACATTAGAAAGCGCTTTGTCGCGGAAGATGAAATCCTGATCGGTCATTTCGGTACTTACGGTCAGTGGACCGCGGAACCGGTCACTCAGTCTTTGGTTCGGATCATGAACCGCAGTTCGAACCGCAAAGCACTATTGTTGGGCGCCGGCAGCAAAGAATTTCGCGCTCATTTCGTGGACCGGCACCCGAGCTTGGCCGACAGGCTCCACGCGAGTGGCGCGTTGGCAGCGTCCGAGCTTTCGCTCCATCTGAGCGCCTGCGATCTGATGGTTCAGCCCTATCCCGATGGAGTTTGCACCCGACGCGGCTCGGTGATGGCATGTCTTGCGCACGGATTGCCGATCATCACGACCTCCGGAAGGTTCACGGAGCCGGTATGGCGCGAGGCCGGCGCGGTTCTGTTCTCATCTGAGAGCGACCCCGACGAGATGGCGACGCAGGTTGACGTGCTGACCCGCGATACCGCGACCCGCAAGCGCATAGGCGCGGCCGGCAAAGCATTGTATGATCAGCGTTTCGCGCTCGGTCACACGATCGAGGTGTTGCGCTCACCGAGACAATAGGGCTGGCGTGGCGGCGACTGGTTATCGCGAACGATGGGATTGTACACTTTGGTTGGTTTGCGGTCGCCCGCCGTGGCTCAAAAGACAGCCCGCGGGAACTGGCGTTTGTCATTCGCTCGCCAGCTTGTTGGTCGCGAACTCAGGTGATTTCCGAGAAGATTACGGACCTGCTGCGGGAACACAAGTTTCGTGGCAAGCTGCGTCTGCTTGAAGCGATCACGCCGCTAACGGGTCAAAGGTCATGTACAATATTCGGCTCCAAAATGAGCTTGGATCTCGGCGAGTACAATCAGCGACGCTCTTATTTCGGTTGCCATGAGGAAGCCGAAATTCAAATGCTGCATCGCTGGCTGCGTCCAGGTATGACCGTGGTCGATGTCGGTGCGAACCTGGGATACTATACGGCGCTTTTCGCTTCTTCTGTGGGTCCGGGCGGTACCGTAATCAGCGTCGAACCGGCCCCCCAGATCTATGCGCGTTTGAGCGCCATGGTGCAGGGAAACCGTCTGGTGCAGGTTCGTACCGTGAATACGGCGCTGAGCGATAAGAGTGGATGGCTTGAGCTCTACGTTGCCTCGCCGTCGAATTTCAGCCCGACTGCGGCCAGTATTGACAGTCCTTGCGCTACTATGAAGGTTCCCGCGCGTACGCTTGACGATCTTCTCGACCAAAATCGCATCCAGACGGTGGATCTTCTGAAACTCGACACGGTGGGCCATGAACCGTTGGCATTGGCCGGCGCAAGCCGGACGCTTGCCGAACACCGAATCAAGGCTATCCTTTGCGAATTCTACTGGTACTGGCTTCAACAACACGGGTATAGCGTCGAAGACTTATGGCGATCACTCCTCGATGCCGGGTTTGAGGATCCGGTTGATCAAACTCCTCCGCCGCCGCGGGAGAACACTCTGCGGTTTCTCCAATTGGCAAGCTGAGCGGATTTGTCTCCGGCTCCGGTCGAAAGCTGGTCCACTTGGCACATGCTGAAGCGTCCACTCAAGATCCTCTACCTGGCGATTGGGGTTTTCGATAAGGGCGGTATTTCGCGCTATTGCCGATACCAGATTCGCGCCCTGCGAGAACTGGTCGGTGAAAGCAATGTAAGCGTACTTTCATTGATGGGACCTTCCACTGACGATTTCGAGGAAAGCTTTGAGGTAGAGCGTTCCTTCGGGGGAATAGGCGTCCGGAGCGAAGTTGACTTCTTTTTGAGCGGGATGCGCAAGGCGCTCGCGATGCGACCGGACTTGATCTGGTCGAGCCATGTGCGCTTCTTGCCCAACGCTCTGCTTCAACGCATGGGGACCGGTGCCTACTTCGCACTCAATGTATATGGCGAAGAACTATGGGGCGGTCGCCTGCTGCCGCTATATAGAAGAACGCTTCATCGTGCCGATCTCGTGGTTCCGGATTGTCATGCCACGGCTGATTACATTGCCAGGAAGTACAACGTCGCACCATCGCGAAGTCAGGTGGTTTGGGATTGCGTAGATTTACAGAAATTCGAGCCACGCCCGCGAAGAATCGATCTGCTCCGCAAATTTGGTATTCCCGCCGGTGGCCGGCGCTACCTGCTGACGCTGGGCAGAATTGAGCGCCGGTCCCGGTATAAGGGCTATGACCGCCTGCTCGACGCGCTCGGCGCACTCCGGAAACATTCCAACATCGTGCTGCTATATGCGGGAACTGGCGATGATCTCGGACGCATCAAGCGGCGCGTTCTGGAGGAGGATCTGGAAGATCGCGTGTTCTTTCTAGGCTCCGTCTCCGAGGACGATCTCTGCGACGTTTACAACCTTGCCGACGTGTTCGCGCTGGTGACCGATCGTGGCCCTCGGCGAGGAGAAGGCATTCCGCTTACGCCGCTCGAAGCGGCTGCCTGCGGCAAGCCAATAATCGTGGGCAATGAAGATGGATCGCGCGAGGCGGTGGTGGACGAAGTTACGGGATTCTGCGTGTCGCCTCGGCGTCCGGAAGCGCTGCAGCGGGCGATCGAGAAACTGATGCTCAATGATCGCCTGCGCGAGAAAATGGGCCGCGCTGCGCGAGAACGAATCGAAGCTGAATTCAGCTACGAGACTTTTCGCAACAAAACCGAAATGATTTTGGCTCGGGTTGCCGAAAGGACACCGCGCGACTAGCCGATGGCCCAGCGGCGCTCTCCCAGATTTTATCCTGTTGCCGAGCCGGACATCGGCAGGCTCGAGCAGCGTTACGTCCTCGATGCCGTGCGCTCGGGATGGGTCTCCTCGCTCGGCCGATACGTTACCGATTTCGAGGAACGTTTTGCGGATTATTGCGGCGCCACCCAGGGAGTCAGCACCTGCAATGGTACCGCCGCGTTGCATCTTGCCTTGGCCAGCCTGGGGATCGGTGACGGCGATGAGGTTGTGGTGCCGTCGCTCACTTTTGTCGCGAGTGCGAGCGCGGTGCTCTACACGGGCGCCAAGCCTGTCTTTGCCGACGTGGAATATGCCACATGGTGCGTCAGCGCCGACGCGATTGCGCGGGTGTTATCGCCCCGGACCCGCGCGATAATTGTCGTCCATCTGTATGGGCATCCCGCCGACATGGACCCGATTCTCAAGCTTGCCGCCCAGCATCGCATCCCGGTCGTTGAAGATGCAGCCGAGGCTCACGGCGCGCGCTACAAAGGGCGCCGAGTCGGATCGCTAGGCAAGGCCGGGGTCTTTTCCTTCTATGGCAACAAAATCATCACCACCGGAGAGGGCGGGATGCTCCTCACCAGCGACAAGAGGCTTGCCGAGCGTGCCCGCTTTTTGCGTGACCACGCAATGAGTCCTGAGGAACGATACGTCCATGCCGAGATTGGCTACAATTATCGGCTAACCAATATCCAGGCGGCCCTGGGATTGGCGCAACTCGAGCGCATCGACGGCTTTATCTCGCGCCGGTGTGATATCATGCGCTGGTATCGTGAGGCGCTGGGATCGCGCGAGGACATCGTCCTGAATCCGGCGATGCCTTGGGCGCAAAGTGCGAACTGGATGGTTTCAGCTCTTTTTCCTGCCTCGATCGGGGCTGACAGGGTCGCCCGTGGACTTCGGGAGTTGGGCGTTGACACCCGGCCCTTCTTCAAGCCAATGCACATGCTGCCGCCGTTCGCAGGAAACGGCTACGATACCAGGGAGCGTTTTCCGGTGGCTGTTGACCTTGCGGCTCGGGGACTGAATCTGCCGACTACTGGTCGATTGCACCGCAGCGACGTACGCTACATCGCGGGAGCCGTGAAGCAGGTGCTCGACGGCCTATACCAGCAAAGACAAAGAAAACGGCGCGCGCGACAAGCTGGAGAGGTGAGGGCGTAGTCATTGGAAATACTCGGCGGCATTATCGCGCGCTTACCGAGAGGACTTCTTGAAGCCGCCTCGAATGCACAGTGGCGTAATCCACTGTTCAAACGCGGCTTCGATACCGTGGCGGACCGTTTCAAAAATCGCGATGGAGTTATCAGAAGAGGGGTGGGTAGGGGACTGAAGTTCAATCCCGGTCGTTCCGATGGTGGCTATCTGCTGGGCACAACGGAGCCAGGGGTGCAGATGGCACTGCAGTTGCTGCTCAGACCGGGGATGAGCTTCTATGACCTGGGCGCCAACGTCGGATTCCATTCAATGATCGCCGCCAGGTTGATTGGCCCCTCACAGGGGGACGTGGTCAGTTTCGAACCTGTAGAAGAGAACGCCAGGCAACTGCGCCACAATGTCGAGTTAAACGGATTCAGGCGCGTCACCGTGAGGCAGGAAGCCTTGTCCGATATTGAGGAGGATGAAGGCCGCTTCCTGATTTCCGACGAGCCGACTTTTGGAATGCTGGCCAGTACCGGAAGAGAGCCGACACGATGCGTCGGATCGATCAAGGTAAAAGTCCGGCGTCTCGACGATGTTATCGCGCGCAATGCCTTGCCTCCTCCAAGTGTCGTCAAGATCGATGTCGAAGGTGCGGAAGTGGATGTGCTGCGAGGTGGCAGAGAGGTTCTGCGCAAATACCGCCCCGTTCTGCTTATGGAACTGCATGGTACTAACCACGACATCGCCGAGCTTCTCGGTACCGCCGGCTATACTATCGCTGTTCTAGGCAGCACGGCAACGGTCACAGAATCGCCGTGGGACGCCTACATAGTGGCCGTGCCGGAGGAGAAAAAGCAGACCATCGGCCTCCTCGATCAGTTGCGCAGCCCGGAATTCAAGCATCGATGAGAACAGGCCTCCGGCTAACGCCGGTCGGGAACCGATGATGGAAGCCGGCAACGTGGCGAGGGGCGCCCTCGACGTCAGGCACCAACTACGGCTGTTGTTGATCTCGCGCGGCATTCCTTCGCCGCGCGAGCGAAATGTGGATGGACTGCCGACTGTGGACGACTAAACTTGATACGTAATGCGGAGCCGCGTAGGATCCCGCACATGGCCGCTACCGGTTCAGCGCATTCATCGGTTTTTCTTGCCACCATCGCGCCGCTCCACGAAGTTGCGCGGCCGCATCTTGGAGTGACAGGTCGTCAGAGTGGACCTAACTGGAAATATTTTTTACAAAACGAACCCAAATTATCCTTTATTTCCCTACGCTTTTTTGGGTTCGCCTAAAATTTAGGCACGAGAGCCTGCCCCTCCTGAAACCGAAACCCCGTTCTGATTCGCACCGAGTGGGTGCCAGCGGAATCCCGGATCGGCGTCGCGCGTTTCGTCCCTGCCTTAGGGTAAGCACCGAGCAGGTTTTCGAAAATCGACAATCTCATTCGCGGGTGGTAGACGACATTTGGACGTAGTCAACGGCATAATCTCGCACTTGCCGCGCAAGCTGATCGAAGCTGCCTCAAACGCGCAGTGGCGCAACCGGTTCTTCAAGCGCGCCTTCGAATTAGTAGCGAGCCGATTCAAGAACCGTGACGGAGTGATAGGCCGCGGTGCTGGCAGTGGACTGTTGTTCAATCCCGGCCGCTCACATGGCGGTTACCTGCTGGGAACGTCAGAACCGGGCGTGCAAGTTGCGCTTACGTTTCTGCTGAAACCAGGAATGACCTTCTATGACATCGGCGCAAACGTGGGTTTCCACTCGATGATTGCTGCGCGCCTCCTTGGTCCATCGAACGGAAACGTGATCTGCTTCGAACCGGTCGAAGAGAACGCGCGACTAATACGGCACAACGCCCAGCTCAACGGTTTTGAGCGGGTAACGATAAAACCTATTGCTCTAAGCGACGTAGAAGAGTCCGGCCGCTTCTGGATATCTGAGGAGCCGACTTGGGGGTCGTTGGTTAGTGCCGGAGACCCGCCAAGCCGATGTATCGGATCGATCGAGGTTCGCGTTCGACGCCTGGACGATGTCATCGAGGAAGAGGGCCTGACGCCGCCCGATGTTATTAAGATGGATGTCGAAGGTG
Source organism: Binataceae bacterium (SeqCode) (assembly GCA_052146355.1). Taxonomy (GTDB): domain Bacteria; phylum Desulfobacterota; class Binatia; order Binatales; family Binataceae; genus JAFAHS01. The sequence continues at coordinate 63,656 of JBKQNE010000111.1, forward strand.
CCGAAGTCACCGCCCTCAAAGGCGCTGTACGCACCCTGGAAAAGCACCGCCCTATTCTCCTGATTGAACTGCACGGTACCAACGCTCCGATCGCGGAGTTTCTGTCCGCCGCAAACTACAAGTCGATCGTGTTCGGCAGTCACGCCACGATTATTGATTCGCCCTGGGACGCATTCGTAGCTGCTGTGCCTGCCGAAAGCACTGGTATGGAAAAGACTCTGGACGAGCTTCGCAAAGAAAGCATCGGGCGGAAATAAAGAGTGTATCGGCGCTTAACGGTTGCCCGCTGCGGTGCTGATTCGATCCGTTTTCGATAGCAACACCGTGGATCGCAAAATCAAGCTCCTTTCCATAGGGCATTCCCACGTGGTTGCTCTGAACAGGAGCATCCTTCGCGAACTCGGCTCCGGTAGTGACTACGAAATCACGGTAGCGTCGCCCGCGGAATATCACAGTGAGCTGGGTATCATCGAGAGTCAGGCTGAACCCGCCGGATCACCTCTCAAGATGGTTAACCTGACTACGCACCGCAAAGGCTCCGTCTTCATCTTCGGCTATGATTGGCGAAGCCTCGTTCGCCTGATTCGCGAAGGCAACTACGATGTCATCCATGCCTGGGAGGAACCATACATTTATGCCGGCTACGAGATCGCGCGCGCGATCGCCGTTGCCGCCGGCAAGCAGACCGCGTTTTGCTTCAGAACTGCGCAGAGCCTGCCCAAGCGATATTTTCCTCCATTCGGCTATTTTGAGCGCACTTGCGTGCAGATCGCAGACGGATGGATCGCCGGTGGCCACCTGGTCTTCGAGGCCTTGGTGCGCCACGGCTATCCTGCCGAGCGCGGCCGTATATTGAGCCTGGCGGTCGACACCTCCGCATTCAGACCACTCGATGCGGCCGCCCGCGGACTGGTGCGAAAGGAACTGGGCCTGGAATCCCCGATACTCGGGTATGTTGGTCGGCTGGCCGCGGCCAAAGGCATCGACGTGATGCTGAAGGCCATCGAGCGTCTCGACTTTCATCGGCCCTGGAGTCTGCTCGTGTTGGGGAGCGGACCGCTCGAGAAAACCATCTTACGTTGGGCCAGGAGCCGGGGCTGGGAAAGTCGAGTGCGTGTAATGCTGGTCGCTCATCGCGACGTGCCCAGGTATCTGGCGGCCATGGATTTGCTGCTAGCACCCAGTCTGACGACGCGAAGCTGGAAGGAGCAATTCGGCCGTATGGTGATCGAGGCATTCGCCTGCGGCGTTCCGGTTATCTCGAGTGACTCGGGCGAGTTGCCATACGTCATCGGCGACGCTGGATGGATAATTCCGGAAGCCGAACCGGCAGCTCTGACCCGCGCGATTGAAGAAGCTCTCGACAAGCCGGAGCACACGGCAAATATCGCCCGCATCGGCTTGAAACGCGCGGAAAACTATTCCGCGCAAACCTTGGCGAGGAAATTCGATGAATATTACCGTTCGTTGATCGAGCAGAAGTTGCGATCTCAAACCTCACCGCAGACTGCTCATTGACGAAATGAGTTCCTCCCTGGCTGCGCCGCCGGTTCGCGCCAATCCTCCGAAGCGTTCGTGCGTCGCTCATGTCGGCAAGTTCTATCCTCCTCATCGCGGCGGAATCGAAACCCACCTCGAGGCGATGTGCAAGGCCTTGACGGCCTGGTACGACCTGAAGGTCATCGTCGCGAATGACGGTCGCCACACGATCAATCAGGTTCTCGACGGAGTGAGAGTCGAACGGCTTGGTTCGTGGTTCAACTTTGCGGGTGCGCCTGTGTGCCCGGCGATGGTGAAAGCGATTCGCGACGCGCACGCGGAATTGGTGCATCTGCAATGGCCCAATCCGATGGCATTTGTCGCCTACCTTGCCAGCAGGCATCAGGGGCCGCTGGTGGTTTCGTGGCAGAGCGACGTGATCCGGCAGAAAACGCTCGATCGTCTGTTTGCTCCGGTCACCCGTGCGGTCCTCAGACGAGCCTCGCGTATCTTGGTCTCATCGCCGAACTATGCCGTCAGTTCCCCCTTCCTGGCAGAGCATAGGCGCAGCTGCCGGGTCGTCCCGCTGGCGATATCAACCGAGTCTTTCTTGCAATTCGATCCCGCCGCAGTCGAAAGAATCCGAAAGAAATACGGAACCCGCCTCGTGCTCAGCGTCGGACGGCTCGTATACTACAAAGGCATCGAATACCTGATCCGTGCGATGACGAGGGTGCAGGGGACTTTATTAATCATCGGCGAGGGGCCGCTCCGCCAGAACCTTGAGCGCCAGGCCGGCGCCAGCGCCGTCGCCGACCGTGTCATTTTTCTCGGCGATATCTCGGATCTGGTACCTTTTTACCACGCATGTGATGTTTTCGTCCTGCCATCGATTGCGCGCAGCGAGGCGTTCGGCATGGTCCAGCTCGAAGCGATGGCGTCTGCAAAGCCGATAGTGAATACCAGACTCGATTCCGGTGTCCCGTTTGTTTCGCCCGACGGAATCACCGGGATCACGGTCGCGCCTGGGGATGAGGAAGCATTGGCCAAAGCTGTTACTATGCTGCTGGATGATCCCCAATTGAGAGAAAAGTACGGGCAGGCAGGGCTGCGCCGCGTGCGCGAGGAATTCGCTGTCGACAAGATGGCGATTCTGGTGCGTGCGATTTATGATGAATTACTTCATACGCAGGCGACATCGGGAGTATCTGCGAGAAGCTGAACACCCCGGAATCAAATGCACCTCCCGCTTTTCAGATTTGGCTTGCTGTTCTCCCTGGGCGCCCTGTTTGCGCTTTTGATTACGCCGCTGGCAAGGCAGGCTGCTTTGTGGCTGGGCGCGATCGACCAGCCCAGCGAGCGCCGCATTCACGTAGTTCCGATGCCCCGTCTGGGAGGCGTCGCGATCTACCTTGCGCTGGGATTCTCCCTGGGCCTCATCGCGTACATCGATCCGTACATCGGAGGGATGTTCCAGCGCACTCCTGCGAACTTCGCCGTAATCGTGGGAGCGACGATGGTGCTTGCGGTAGGAATTGTCGACGACTGCCGCTCGGTTTCGCCCTGGACCAAGTTGATTGTCGAGATCGCCGCGGCGATCCTGGTGGTAGCCGCCGGGTTCAGAACCGAGTTGGTATTCGGACGGGATCTCGGATGGTGGGGCGGTCCGGTTTCGGTTTTCTGGATCGTCACGGTGGTGAATGGCGTCAATTTGATCGATGGCCTCGATGGATTGGCGGTTGGGGCCGGGCTGATCAGCAGCGCGACCTTGTTTGCCGTGTCGATATATCTGAAGGACTACCGTACCGCGGTGATCCTTGCCGCACTCAGTGGCACGCTGGCCGGATTTCTGTACTACAACTTTCATCCTGCGTTACTGTTTCTGGGCGACTCGGGAGCCTTGCTGATCGGGTTCCTGATGGCGGTGGTCGCGATCGTAAGCTCGAGCAAATCCGCCACGGTGGTCGCGGTTCTGGCGCCGGCGCTCGCGGTGGGATTCCCAATTGCGGAAGTTATCCTGACGACGCTTCGCAGAATGCTGCGGGCAGTACGGGTAGCCGATTCGGATCAGCAATCTTCGCACTTCGCTCCTCCCGATTTTGCGCGGTCAAAGCTGTTTACTGCCGACCGAGAACATCTCCATCATCGCCTATTGTCGCTGGGCATCACCCATCGGGGAGCGGTCGTACTTCTCTATGGCGTGTGCCTCACCTTCGGGATGATCGCGTTTGCTCTGTGCTATCGCAGCCTGGATATCCTGCTCCTGCTTGCCGGCGCGGCCGCCATCGGCGGCGCCTTCATTCCGCCGTTCGTATACCGGGAACTGGCGGGAACGAAATCTGGAATCCTGCTGTCACTCTACGATCTCCCGGGCGACAATCGACGCCTATTGTCGGCGGCCTTTGACTTTGGCTTCGTTGTAATCAGCTGGCTTGGAGCGTTTGTCATTTCTTCCGCGGGGTTTCCTGATGCTTCCACTCGCGTGCTGTTTCACGCGGCAGCTCCTATCGTCATTCCGGTGCAGATGGGCTGTCTGATCGTGGGCGGATTGTACCGTCAGACCTATCGCTATGTAGGCCTCGCGGGCATGCTCGCGATACTCCGACCACTCATAATAGCCGCGGTTGGCGGCTGGGTGGCGGTCGCGGCGGTTCAGAGCTGGCATGCGCCGCCTACCGGCCTAATGGCTATCGATGTGTACCTGTTGGGCACGATGGTGTTTGGCTCGCGGCTTTCATTTCGGGCCTTGGAATATCTGGTCAATACTGGTCAATCCGCCACCCGAAGGGTGCTGATCTATGGCGCTGGAACGCAGGGGGTGAAAGCGCTCCATGAGCTGATGTCGAATCAACAGCTCGATTTGAGGCCGGTCGGATTTCTGGATGACAACCCCGCCAAATTTGGGCGAATCGTACGTGGCCTCAGGGTATATTCACGCGACGATCTCCCTGCGTTGCTTGCGGCAGAAGAGGTTGACGAGGTGCTCGTAGCGGCTGACGGAATCTCGGGAGACCGGCTCCAGAGCCTGGCCGAGCAATGCGCAAAGGCCGGGGCGAGACTCCGACGTTTCCAGATCACTCTCGCGGATCTCACGCCCGAACGATCCGCCCCGCCAGCAATCGACGCCCCATCGCCGGGTGAGCCCGTTCACGAGGCCGTGGCTGCACCGATGATTGAAAAGACTCTAAGAGGAACACCACGGACCACCTGATCCGGATTTGTTGTTGCCATGCTGACCTTTGAATCGCGGCGGTTCCTGCTCTGGAGGGAACGGACAATTTATTTCCCATCGGAGGAAGCGGTTTCGCTGCTGCCTGGCCAGGTGGGGCTCTTCGAGATGATCCGCGTAAGCCAGTCGCCGGTAGCTCCTCCCGACACTCCTTATTTGATGCGGCAGCGGCTCGTCAGAACCACTTGTCTGGACCTGACCAAAGGCACTGACGCCGTTTACAAGAGCATGGACGCCAAGTCGTGCCGTTATGTAGTCAGGCGTGGCGAGCAGATGAGTAGCCAACTGAAGGTAGAGCGTAATGAGGGGCGTGCCTGGGCTGATTTCATCGAGCTCTACAACGGCTTTGTGGCCCGCAAGGGCTACGCGAAGCCTTTCGCGCGATGGCAAGTCAGGCAATGGGCTCCGCAGTCCGACGTTTTCGTGATCTACAAGGACGGTCGAGCGATCTGCGCTCATTTGCTGGTTCGCGATCGGGGAGCCAGCCGAGTGCGGTTGATTCTTTCGGCAAGTCGTCGCCTTGAGAACGCAGAGGACTCGGCCTTGGCCGGCATTTTGAATCGCTATCTCCACTGGCGCGAAATTCAATGCTACAGCGCAGAGGGTATCGCGCTGTTCGATCTCGGCGGCCTAGAGGACGACTCCTCTCCGATCACGAAATTCAAGCTGTCATTTGGGGGCGTCGAGAAGGTCGAGCACTCCTTCGTGCTGGCCGATAGGGTCACTTTGGCTGCACACGCTCTCTACCGGCGGCTGCAGCGTTGGTACAAACAGCCACGCAGGCAGCAACGCTTCGCTTGAGCAGCCAGGGACCTTTCCCGCACGACGGTGCAGACAAAACCTTTTCTTTGCCCGGTTCGTTCAGGACACTTGATCGCATCCGGCGCCTTGATCGCGACTTGGTTGCGATCGCAGTTTGCATCGCGCTGGGGGTCGCTATCTCGGCGCTGCCGCACTTCGTGGAATGGTTAATGACAGGTCATCCTGTATGGATTGCCGACCACGACGAACTCGATGACTACATGATCGTGGCGAGTCACGCGTATCACAGCCATCCAGGGTATCTCACGGATCCCATCTGCGACGATCGAGGTAGCTATCTGCCCAGCCTGATGCTGGTTCCCGGTATCGTGTTCACGAGGGTGCTGCGCCTCTCCCCGATCTACATAGGCTTTGTGTGGCGCGTTATGGCAGGTATCGGGATGGCTTTTACCTGGTATCTGATTTTCCGCCTGTACTTTCCGCGGCGATGGCTTGCGCTGTGGCTGACACTTTTTGCTCTGTTTGACACCAATAGCTGGAACGGCCGGCCGCTGGTGGAACACGCGGCGACCTTTACGCGACTGTTCGTTGGCGCGGGCGGTGATCTGCTCGCTCACAACCCTCAGATCACCGGGTCCTGGCGCATCATCGATCCCGCATTATCGTGGCCTTTTCTCTTTTTTTACATATGGCTCATAGGACGCGCCGTGAAGAGCGGATCTCAGACGGATGCAAGGTGGGCTGGTGTCGGATTCGGACTATGCTTTACGTATTTCTTCGCCTGGACCGCAATAGCAGGGAGCCTCGTTTTAGCCATGCTCTTCGATGGTAAACGCAGGCGGACCTACTTTACAGCCGGATGCATCGGCGCACTGATTGGTCTTCTGTTTCTGATCCCGGGAGCGATGCTGAAACGTGAAGCCGTAACTGATTGGCCGACTCGGTTCGATTTTTTTCTACCGATCGGCCACTTCAGCGAATTCCTGATTCCAAAGACGGCATTCATTCTGGCCGCGATTGCGCTGGTCTGGGTGTGGCGAAAGGATCGGGACCTTCTCTACTTATGGTGCCTCTGCGCTTCGGCGCTCCTGTTGCTCAACGAACAGATACTGACCGGCCTGCAATTGCAGAACTTCCATTGGTATGTCGTATGGGGCCCGACGCTGTGGTTGCTGATCGTCATCGCCACGGTACGAACCGTTCAGTCGATGCCCAATTGGCGGAGGATCGGCGCCGTGGGAGGATATGTAGCGTTGGCTTTTACAATCGCAACCGGAACCTGGATGCGGTTTATCGAAACAACGCGAACTGCCGAAAGCGTAGAATTGACTCGCGATTGGAATGAGTTTCAGCCTGAATTTGAACAGCATCGCGACGTGATTCAGCGCGGAGCTGTCGTGGCGGGCGCACCGATCATGGTTAGCTTTCTCACCATCTTGAATGACAACCGGCTGCTGTCGGGGTACGGCGTAACTCTCAGCTCTTGTGTGGACAACAAGGAATGGAACCGCCGAATCGCCGCCGATGCGTATTTTAGCGGCCTGGACCGCGAGACCTTTGCCCGCCGGCAGGAGGCCGTCCTTGAACGCTACGTGTGGGGCGCGTGGGCTCGCGTGCCGCGACTACGGAGTGCGTTGCTGGAAGAGAGGCTGGCGGCATTCGATGAAGTCGCCGCGGATCCTTCGGCCGTGGCCGAGCGCTTTGATCTTCGCTACGTCGTATTGCCGGCGGCTGCTGACGACCATCATCTCAAGGACGATTGGATCTCAGTGGTTCAGGGTCCGTATTGGCAGGCTTGGGAGCGGAAAGTATCCGATCGAATCAACTCCGCCGGTGCAGATAGATAGGGACCGATTGCCGTCATACCATGGCTTTAGATGTGGAGGATGAGGGAAATCGTCCGGGATCAACGTTCGGCCTTCAGCGTCCCCCGCGCTTTTAGCGCGGCGCGTGCGGCCTGAAACCCCATGATTCGTTTACGCCGAATAACGACCTCGCTCGCCTATCGACCTGAAATCGACGGTATTCGCTTTGTCGCGATCCTGTCGGTGATAATTTATCACTTGGCTGGTGACGTTCTGAGACACTCGCCGGCCGGATTCAACGATTCTCTCCGCTCGAACTGGCTCTTTTGGTTGAGCCAAAATCTGAATTTCGGCGTTCAATTGTTCTTCGTGCTAAGCGGTTACGTATTGGCACTGCCCTTCGCAGAGCACTTTCTCCTCGGCCAGCCGGCGCGGAGTCTTAAGCGCTACTTCCTGCGTCGTCTGACGCGCCTCGAGCCTCCTTATGTTCTCGCGTTGATTTGCCTGTTCGCTCTCAAGCTGGTCGCGGGCCGCGGCACATTCACAGGACTGCTGCCGCATCTGTTCGCGAGCATCTTTTACCTGCACAACCAGATATATGCGGAGCCGAGCGCGATAGACTTCGTCGCCTGGTCGTTGGAGATCGAGGTCCAGTTCTACATTCTCGCGCCGTTTCTGGCCGCCGCGTTCTTCTTCTCAGGTGGCAAGTTCTATCGCAGGCGTGCGCTGATCGTAGCGATATTTCTTTCGGCGATCGTGGCCCATCGGCTAGCGCCGATACCCCGAATCAATCTGTCGCTGATCGGTGAGTTGCCGTATTTTCTCGCTGGGTTTCTCCTAGCCGATTTTTCTGTACTCGAAGAGAAGAACGATGCCGTCGCAACAAGTCTCGCATGGGATGCCGCCTGCGTGCTCGCGATCGCAATAGTTGCTGTATCCATCCTCGCGGGAGGGCTGACTACCTGGTTCGTCTGCCCGCTGGGAGTTTTCGGCGCTTACTATGCCGCCTTCCACAGCATCTTCATCAAGCGGTTTCTCTCACTGCCCTTCATCTCCATTGTCGGCGGTATGTGCTATTCGATCTATCTGCTTCACGACTATGTGATCGCGATCTGTGGAAGCTATTCCCAAAGTGTTGGCGCTTCTTTTCCCTTCTCGGCGAGATTGGGGCTGCAGTTGCTGATAATGACTCCTGTTCTCCTGCTCGTTTGCGGCGCGTTCTTTGTTCTGGTCGAGAGGCCTTGTATGCAACCTGCCTGGCCCGCGCGGTTGAGGTCGTGGTTTGTCCATCTGCTTCGGAAGGCCGGATGCGAAGTGGCCACCCGATCATCTGACTTTGGCGTTACCGCGCCCGTTGCATCTCAACCGCACCGAGACCACAAGTGACTTGGATTCTCCGAGGACCGCTGCTTGAGGCTTTTCACGCCAACCAGTGATTGGCGAGGTCGATTTTAAGGCGCACATGGTGCGAATCGGAATCGTGGGCTGCAACTATGGCCGTGCCGTGCATGTGCCGGCATTCCGCCGCGACTCGCGCTGCATAGTTCATGGGCTTGCCGCAACCAGCGCCGCTCGCGCCGCGGCGGCAGCGAGCGCTTGTGAGGTTCCGCTATCTTTTGGCAATTGGCGTGATCTAGTGGAGCATGACCAAATCGACGCCGTGGTGATCGCGACGCCGCCGCGCATTCAGCCGGAAATCGCCCGGCATGCCCTGAGCCTCGCCAAACCGGTTTTGGTGGAAAAGCCGATGGCTGCCGACGAACCCAACGCGCTTTCCATGCTGGACTGCGCCGAAAGAGCCGGCCGTCCCGCGATGGTAGACTTCACTTTTCCGGACATCCTTGTCTGGCGGGAAACGAAGCGGCTATTAGACGACGGCGCGATCGGCGCCCTTAGGCATGTTTTCGTGACTTGGAACGTCGAGAACTATGCGACGCTTCATCGCACGATGGGTTGGAAATCCATCAGCGCCGAAGGCGGCGGGGCGCTGTTCAATTTCGTGAGCCATTCTTTCCACTATTTGGAATGGTTTTGTGGTCCAATCGAAGGCTTGGGCGCGCGCCTATCGACCCTGCCCGGCGATCAACGGGCTGGCGAGAGCACAGTGGTCCTGTCGCTCGCCTTTTCCTCGGGTACGAGCGGCGGACTCTGCATGAGCAGCGGCTCTTACTTGGGATCGGGCCATCGTCTTGAATTCTACGGCGAGGAGGGTGCTTTGGCTTTGTTGAACGATGGACCGGACTACATGCGTGGCTTCCGGCTCCTTCACGGTCGACGGCCGGCGACTGCGCTAGCTCCGGTCCGCGTCGACGACAAGCTCGAACACGCCTTCGATGACGGCCGCGTCGCACCGGCATCGCGTCTCGCAACCCGCTTCCTTGATGCCATCGAGAGCGGCAACAAAGCGCGCCCCGATTTTTCCGAAGGGTATCGTGTGCAGTGCTTGTTGGATGCAGCGCGTCGCGCTCATCAAACCGGTCGCTGGATTGAGATCGGACGGCGCCGGCCATGAACAGGGCCAGAATTTTGGTTACTGGCGGATCCGGCTTCATCGGCGCGGCGCTCGTCAAGGGATTGGTGCGGGAAGGCCACACCGTCCGTGTCCTCGACGATAATTCGCGGGGAGCACCACGCCGCCTCGCTGAAGTTGGCGACGCGGTCGAGTTCGTATCCGGTGACGTTCGGGACCCAGCCACGGTCGAAGCAGCGGTCAGGGGCGTTGAAGAGGTGCATCACCTCGCTTTCATCAACGGAACCGAATTTTTCTACAGCGCACCGGATCTCGTCCTCGAGGTCGGCGTCAAGGGCATGGTCAACGTTATCGACGCTTGCCGCAGGCACGGCGTTGGCCGGCTTATTCTCGCTTCGAGCGCAGAGGTCTATCAGACGCCGCAAGAGGTTCCCACCGGAGAAGATGTGCCGCTGGTCGTGCCCGATCCGATGAACCCGCGCTATTCGTATGGCGCCGCCAAGATCATCAGCGAAATCATGGCGATCAACTTTGGCCGACGTCATTTCGAACGCGTCCTCATCTTCCGTCCACACAACGTCTACGGTCCGGACATGGGATGGGAGCACGTGGTACCTCAGTTTGCCCTTCGTATGAAGCGCGCCGCGGAGGAATATCCTTCAGGCACGGTGCCTTTCACCATTCAGGGCAGCGGTAATGAGACGCGCGCATTTTGCCACGTTGAGGACCTGGTACGCGGTATCCTGCTGATGCGCGAAAAGGGCCAACACCTCGGCATCTACCATATAGGCACTAGCGATGAAGTGACTATCGCGGAGCTTGCGTGCAGGGTCGCGGCGGAATTCGGCCGCGTGATCGAGGTTCGGCCCAGTGCTGCTCCCAGCGGGGGCACCTCGCGCCGATGTCCGAATACTGCGAAGCTCGCCGCCCTAGGCTACGCGCCCCGAATTTCGCTGTCACAAGGCTTGGCGGAAACCGTCGCCTGGTATGACAAGAACGCTCATCTTGCGCCTTCCCGGTAGGCAATGTATCAACAGCACGCAAACGGCTTAGCTGCGCTTCCCACAGCGGAAAACTTCGCAAGGCCGGGAGTTGTAAAGTGGCCGAGATAAAAGTCGCTCGCGCGGCAGGCACCGGTAGCAGCGTGCCCGTTGAATCCTGCCAGATTTGCGGACATTCTCCTTTGGAGAATGTGCTCTTTCTCGGCTACATGCCGCCGGTTAACCAGATGCGGGCAATCGGAGATGTGCCGCAAGAGCAGCCTTCTTACCCTACGAGCCTTCTCTTCTGTCCGCATTGCGAACTGGTTCAGCTTGGGCTCTGCGTCGATCAGGCCATCATTTTTCCTCCTGGCTATCCCTACACCAGCGGCACCACCCGTATCCTGCGAGAAAATTTTGCCGCGCTTTACGCGGAGACGAATGAGCTACTTGGGCTTGGCCGCGACGACCTGATCGTCGACATCGGCTCGAACGACGGCACCCTGCTTTCCAACTTCCGAGACGGAGCGCATCGTGTATTGGGAATCGAGCCGACCGATGTGGGGCGCCTGGCACGGGCGCGCGGGATACCGACCGTGCAACGCTATTTCGGATTGCCGGCAGCGCGGGAGATTCGCGCCCAGCACGGACCTGCAAGGGTCGTTACGATGGCGAATTGCTTCGCTCACATCGAAGACGTCCACGCGATTACCGAGGGCATTCTGGCGCTCCTTGACGATAGGGGGGTGTTCGTATCGGAGTCCCACTACCTGATTGGACTTCTCGACAGGCTGCAATACGACACCGTGTATCATGAGCACTTGCGTTACTACTCACTGCGCAGCCTGAGTCATCTTCTGGCGATGCATGGTCTTGAGGTTTTCCATGCCAAGCCGATCCCTACCCATGGCGGATCGATTCGCGTTTATGCGGCGCGCAAAGGCATCTATCCGGTGGGTCCCAGCGTGGCGGAAATGATCGCTGCCGAACCGGGGGGCGACGCGATGCGCGACCGGCTGGCGACGTTCCGCAGGGAAGTCATGCTGTCGAAGCTCCGGCTTTACCGACTACTGGCCGAGGTAAAGGAAGCCGGTGGCCGCATCTGTGGCATCAGCGCGCCTTCGCGCGCGAGCACGTTGGTGACCTACGTCGGGCTCGACGATATCATCATCGACTATGTCTGCGAGGTTCCGGGCTCGCTGAAGATTGGCAAGTACCTTCCCGGGACTTTAATTCCGGTTGTAGATGAGACCCGGCTGTTTGAAGACCAGCCGGATTGCGCGATTATTTTTTCATGGCACATCGCCGAGGAACTGGCGCCGAAGCTGCGTGAGAAGGGCTATCGCGGCAAGCTGATCACGCCTCTGCCGACACCCCGCGTAATCTAGTCTTTGCGCGATGCTCAGTAGGAGCCTTGACCTTATGAATGGAGGAATCGTTCTAAGGTATGGACAAAAACTTGCCCTTGACGGGCGGTAGGTCAGAGCACGCGGCGAAGGCCGATACGGACCGGGCCGACCTGACGATAGTCGGCGGTGCGGGACACGTTGGTATCTCGCTCGTACTCGCCTTCGCCTGCGCCGGGCTTCGGGTCAACATCAACGATCGCAATCATGCGGCGCTCGATATGCTCGCCGCGGGCCGGCTCCCCTTCATGGAGTACGGCGCCGAGACGTTGCTCGCTGATGCGATCCGCGAAAAGCGTCTTTCCTTCACCAGCGCGCCTGGGAACGTGAGCCGAGACGCGCCTGTCATCGTTACCATAGGTACTCCGGTCGACGAGTTCTTGAACCCGGTCGGCAAGGTAGTCCAGGAATGCATTGATGAGTTACTGCCCCATCTGGTGGATGGGCAATTGCTCGTTTTACGTTCGACGCTATACCCAGGCACAACGGAATGGATTGCCAAGTACGTTGGACACAAAGGGCGCCATCTCAAGGTCGCGTTTTGTCCGGAGCGGGTGGTCCAGGGCTTCGGGGTCAAAGAGCTGGCCGAGATGCCGCAGATTATCAGCGGCACCACGCCGGAATCCGAAGAGGAAGCGGCGCGCCTGTTCAGCCTGATCGTTCCCGAGGTCGTGCGCGTGAAACCCATCGAGGCCGAGCTCTCGAAACTGTTCAACAACGCCTACCGCTATATCGAGTTCGCCACCGCCAACCAGTTCTACATGATCGCGAAAGCGGCCGGTGCTGACTACGGCAATATTCTCGAAGCGATGCGTCACAACTATCCGCGGGCAAAGGGCATGCCCACTGCGGGGTTTTCTGCCGGTCCCTGCCTTTTGAAGGACACGATGCAGCTGGCGGCCTTCGCGCGCAATCAGTTCAGTCTTGGGCACGCAGCGATGCTTATGAACGAAGGCATCGTGCTTCAAATCGTCGACGATCTGCGCGGGCGTTACGACCTCTCGTCCATGACGGTGGGACTGCTTGGCATGGCTTTCAAAGCGGACATTGACGACACTCGCGCCTCACTCAGCTACAAGTTCAGGAACCTTCTCAGGACTCATGCCGGTGCGGTGTTGACCACTGATCCTTTTGTTACCACTGATCCCGACTTGCTGAGCCTCGATGAAGTGGTCGCGAAGAGCGACGTGCTGATCCTGTGTACGCCGCACAGCGTTTATCGTGGCGCTGATCTTCACGGAAAGCCGATCGTCGACATTTGGCGCTTTTTCGAGGGCACGAATACCATCTACTGAACGTGTCTTCTTGTGGATGCCCGTCTGGACATCGTCATCCCGGTCTATAACGAAGGTGGCAATATCCTGCGCACGCTTGCAGCATTAAAGCGATCTGTAACGACGCCGTATCGTGTACTCATTTGCTACGACTTCGATGGGGATAACACGCTCGCCGCTATCAGGGAAAATCCTCAGGAATGTTCGGGTGTCGAGATAGCCTTCGTCCGCAATCGCGCACGCGGTGTCCATGACGCTATCATGTCCGGATTCGAAGCGAGTACAGCGCCTTTCGTTCTGATGTACCCGGCCGATGACGACTATAACGGCGGTCTTCTCGATCGTATGGTCGAAGAAGGACAGCGCGGCGCCGACATCGTTTGCGCAAGCCGTTTCATGCCGGGTGGCGAAATGACCGGTTGCCCGTGGTTGAAGGCAGTGCTCGTGCGTTGCGCGAGTTTTACGCTCCACCATTTCGCAAGACTTCCGGCGCGCGACTCTACTAACGGTTTCCGTCTTTTCTCGCGCCGCGTGATCGAGCGCATTCCAGTCGAGTCAGATGCCGGCTTCTGCTTCAGCATTGAACTCCTGGTGAAGTGCCATCGCTTGGGATGGCCCATTGCTGAGGTCCCGGCCGCATGGCACGAACGGCGCGAAGGGCAGAGCCGCTTCCGGATCATGAAATGGCTGCCGGCGTATTTGAGGTGGTACCGTTACGGCTTCGCCACGACTTGGCTGCGCCGCTCACCTGGGAGCGTCGCCCTACGCCCGGCTACGGGCACTGTGGAAAGCTGAACTAATGAAGGACTCTCAAGGGACACTTTGCTGATGTTTTTTCATTTTGCCGACTTGTCGGGAGCGCGGCGCGTATCATGAGCACAGGATGGCCGCGGATTCTCTCGCGACGGAAAAATCGGATCTCTCCGTGGGTCGAAATGGTCGAGCGCGAGGTTCAATTCACGCGGGGAGGGGCTTCAGAGATCTATCACGCCGTGTCCTTGGCCGATTACGTCGCCATTCTGGCGGTTACTCCGGACGGACGATTCCCGCTGGTCCATCAGTTTCGTCCCGCGATTGAAGGATTCACCTGGGAACTTCCCTCGGGCATGGTCGATGACGGTGAGGCACCGATCGAGACTTGCCGCCGCGAACTGCTCGAAGAAACCGGTTTCGCCGCAGTCACCATCCAAGACCTTGGAATGACCTGGGTCGATGTCGGTCGGCTATGCAATCGACTTCACGCGTTTTTCGTGGTCACCGGCGAATGCGCTCCGGACTTTGTGGCGGAACCCGGCATCGCCGTTTCTCTGGCGACGCCGGGAGAGCTTGCGCGATCGATCACTTCTGGTCGCCTTGCCATGCAACTTCATGCGGGAGTCGTGCTGCAGGCGGTGCTGCGAGGTCATCTAAACTCCGACCTGTCGCGGCGTTAGCGGGAGGCGAGCGAACAACGGCTGATCCGAGATTCCATGGCTTCCCAAAATACCGTATGGTCAAAGTATTCGTCTTTTGGCGCTGGGAGGGTGGTCGCACCTCAGCCGTTGAGCCGCTGGCCAATACTCGACCAGAATAGGAACAAATTGGCCTCTGCAAGAGCTGCAAACGCGATCATCACAGCTGGATTTCCAAACGCCTGCCAGAATCCACGCCCAAGGCCTGAGGGCTGCGCCCATTCGCTTACACCCACCCCGAACAGAATGAAGTTTACCCAAGCGAGCCAATAGTAAGGAATGTCGTTATGTCCGGTGAGCAACTCCGTTTCTTCTTCGGGAGGCTGCTCTTCGATGCGGGCTTGGCTTAAGTAGATGAACCCCGTTACGAGGTAGGCCACTTGGAAGCCTACATAGACGCCAAGTGGTAAACCCATACGCCACCATGACCAATCGATCGTGCCCAGGAATTTCAATAGGGTTAGTACGGCGGTGAGAAAACCGCACAGGTACAGCCCCGTGGTTTGAATGCCCGAGTCGCTCAACCCTTTCCCTTCAGGCTGCCTGGCGCTGATAGTACCGTAGCAACCCACCGAGTCGTTGGCGGCACTGCACCGCGCCGACACGAGGGATATCGATTGATGCTGGAAACAGCAAGGCGTTGCCTCTGCCTTGGTGATTGCGCTCGGCATGATAGTGCGCCACAAATTCGTTCAGCGCTCGCTGCAATGAGGCTTCGCTGAACAGTATCAGCCTGGACAGACATTCTTCCTTCACCGATCGGACCCAGCGTTCCGCATAAGCATTGAGGTTCGGACTGCGGGCCGGGAGCGGTAAGGTCTTTACCAGCCCAGCTTCGATGATGGCGCGAAATGAGCGCGTATATT
>JBKQNE010000112.1:0-8994 GCA_052146355.1 Binataceae bacterium (SeqCode)
GCCATCCACCCCATGGCTCGATACGGGGGGGGGTTACGCCGCCTCGGCCCTGACTCCATTTAACTTTTTCAGCTCGGGCATCACTTCTTTGGCGAACAGGCGCAGGCTCTTCTCCGCGTCTTCGATCGGCATGCCCGCGTAGCTGAATACGCCGCTGTAATGGTCGGCATTCACGCGCTTGCGGATTTCATCGATCTTGTTGAAGCACATCTCGGGCGTGCCCCAGACTTGCAGGTTCAGGAAGTACTCGATCGAGGCGTCCTTGCCCGCGCCCTGCAGATTCTTCGCCATCTGCTCGTAGTACTCGTAGCCCTTCGCCTTGCCGAAATGGTCCGCGGCCATCTCGTAGTGGCGCAGAGCGGTCTGCCAGTACCCGCCGATGTACTTCACCGCCATCTCGCGGGCGCGGTCGACGTTCTTGTCGCAGAAGGTCCATCCCGCGGCGATGGTCGGCAGCGGTTCGCCGCCATTCAGTTGTTTGTAGATGGTGCGATATTCGTTCAGCTCCTGCGCCACCGCTTCCCACGGTTTCTGCGGGATGATCAGGATGCCGATGCCAAGCTTCGCCATGATGTGCGAAGATTCCGGCGACACCGCGGCAGCATAGGTGCGGCCCTTGAACGACTTGAACGGCTTGGGCCGGATGTCGCGACGCGGCTGCTGGATGAACTTGCCGTTGTACTCGATGTAGCCCTTCTCCAGCCCCTCGATGATCATCTCGGCGTATTCGATGAAGCGCTCACGCGACTCGCCCATGTTGACGCGGAATCCTTCGTACTCGATTCGCGCCAGGCCGCGCCCGAGGCCCAGGATCATGCGGCCGTTGGATTGATGGTCGACTACCGAAACCTGCTCCGCCACGCGAATCGGGTCGTGCCACGGCAGGACCACCACCATCGAGCCCAGCTGGATATTTTTGGTGCGGCCCGCGTAGTAGGAGAGGAACTGGAGCACGTCGGGGCACATCGTGTAGTCGTCGAAGTGATGCTCGACGCTCCAAATCGAATCGAACCCGAGCGGCTCATACAGGTCGCCGATCCTGAGATCGTCCTTGTACACGTCGTAGTCCGAACGCTGATTGAATGGATTCTGGAAGATTACTGCGCCGCCTACTTTCATTCGTTTCTCCTGGCCCGTGTCTGAGAGGTATTCGCGCGGCTCCGGGCAAGACCCGCGCGCTCTCAAATCAATTCAAATTACCAGCCTCAACTCCTCGCCGAGCGTGTCGTACAACATCGCCTGCAGGAAACGATCGATCTTTGCGTCCGGCACGCGCGTAATTTTCATTTGCGACACGACATAGCCGGTCGCCATGATCACCCGCGCATCGTTTTCGGAGTCTTCAACGCGGCTGCTTCCGGTCTGTAGCCGCCAGCGCCGTACGGTGCCGGTGATCCTCGCCAGTATTTTTTCGTGAAAGCGGAGGTACAGGGGCCAGATTTCCGAGCGTATCGCCGTGCTCCATTCGAGCACTACGCAGGCGTAATCGGGATGAGTCGTGACGGCGTCGGCGAACGAGCGGGCGCCCGCGAGAACTAATTCAGGCGCTGGACGATCCGACGAGTAAATCCGCTCGTTCATCTGGTCGAAGAATCCCGCGACTTCATTGAGCACGTCGCGGACCAGGGCGTCTCGCGTGGGAAAATAGAAAAACACTGTCGGAACGGAGACCTTGGCTTCGCGCGCGATCTCGGTGTGACGCGCCCCGCCGAGCCCGCGGCGTGCGAACACCCGAATGGCGCTGCGCAGGAGGGCAGCGCGGCGCTCAGGCTGATCGAGTGGCCGGGCGCGGCGGCGCGCAGGAAGGGTCTTCCGAGGCATCGGAAGAACCGTAACCCTGATTGAAGTTTTTGTCAATAATGATTGACAATTTTATCAAACAGCGAATTGCCTTCGCAGGAAGCTCTAATTCGGACACCTACGGAACCGTTCTCAGACATTTTTGTATTTCTTGAGTGCTTTTCTCACTTCCCCGAGCGAGTTGCCCACCAGAATTTGGGCGCCATCGATAGTCCCGATGCGCGTGCCCTTTATAGATCCTCCTTCCTCACCGATCGCAAAGTGGATGATCGCAGTCGAGCGGACATAGATTTTTCGCTTGTTGTGATTGGGATCGCGAAACGGAATATAGGCCATTCGGGTTGCTCCTTTCTCCGGTCGGACTTTAGCCGGAGGACGAAGATAGCAAATGAGCGATCTCATCAAAATCGAATGAAACAGGCGGCGCAGGACTCGGGGCGGATGTTTCCATGAAGCATCTGTAGTATGAGTTCGCTTCGGAAGGACATCAGCGATGGATGAAACCCAGAAGCAGAAACTTGCCGAACTCTTTGCGAACCAGCATGTGGCGATAATCGCTACTCAAGGTGAGGAATGGCCCACGGCCACGATGCAGGCGTTCGCGGAAACATCGGACCTCGACCTGCTGTTCATCATGGGTGATACGTCCGACAAGTTCAAAAATCTGATCGCGCATTCGAACGTCACGGTTCTGATCGACGATCGCGACAAGGGTGATATTGCGAAGTTCCAGGTAAATCGCGCCACGATCTATGGGACAGCGTCGGAAATCGCGCGCGGCCCCGAGTGGGACACGCTAAAGGATCACTTCATCGAGAAGAACCCATTTGAGGCGCCCTTCTTCGGCAACCCCACACTGAAGATGGTCCGTGTGAAACCGAAGCGAATCTCTTTTGCCGGCGCGGACCACAAGACGTTCAAGGTTCAGTTGTGAGCTGAAAAACGCGGGGGCGACCGAAGATCGATCGCCCCCGTGTTGTCCGATATTTAAGACGTCAGGCCGCGGCGTGCGCGGGTAATTCGGTCGGTTCCTGGAGCGGCTGGGCCTGCCACTTCTTCACTTCCGGCATGACGTGCTTCACGAAGCACTTCATGTTGCGCTCGGCTTCATCGTACGGCATCCCGGCGTAGCTGAAATTGAGCATAAAGCCGTTGGCGTCGATGGTGTCGCGGATGAACGCCAGCTTTTCCAGCACCTGGTCGGGCGTCCCCCACGGCATCAGCTTGGCAAAATCCAGCGCGGCACCATCGATACCGTGCTTCGCGATGAATTTTCCGATCTGTCCGTAAAACTCATAGCTCTTGTGGGTGCCGAACTTCTCAGAAACCATCTCGTAGTGCTTGATGACGGTCTTGTAGTTGCCGGCCAGCCACTTCATCGCCTGCTCTTCGGCGCGGTCTTTGTTTTCATCGACAAAAACAAATCCGCCGCTGAGCGGTTTGGGCGCGGGGGTCGCGCCGTTAACCTCGCGCCAGACCTTGTGGTAGACCTCGAAATCTTTTTTGACCGCATCCCAGGGTTTCTGCGGAATTACCAGCAGCCCCACGCCGAGCTTGGCCATAATCGGCAGCGAGTCGGGCGACACCGCAGCCGCATAGGTGCGTCCGCGGAACGATTTGAAAGGTAGCGGCCGAATCTCGCGGCGTGGCTGCTTGGTGTACTTGCCGCCTTCCATGTAACCCTTCTCGAGTGCGTTCATGATCAGTTCCGCGTACTCGACGAACAGGTTGCGGCCTTCGTTCTGATCGAGCCGGAAACCCTCGTATTCGATGCGCGCCAGGCCGCGGCCGATGCCGAGAATGAAGCGTCCGTCCGAGATGTGATCGAGCAGCGAAACTTGCTCGGCGACGCGAACCGGGTCGTGCCATGGCAGCACGATAACCATCGACCCCAACTTCGCCTTCTTGGTGCGGCCCGCCATGTAGGTCAGGAACTGCACCGGGTCGGGACACATCGTGTAGTCGTCGAAGTGATGCTCGACCGACCAAACCGAATCGAAGCCCAGCGGCTCGGCCATCTCGGCCAGCCGGAGTTCATTGCGCCAGACCTCGCGGTCGGAGAGTTTGTTGTCAGGATTTTGAAAGACGCATCCATAGCCGACGTGCATAACGAGCCTCCTGGCCGCCACTATCAGTCGCGCTCAACTCGACGGCAACCTCAGCTTACATACTTCCACTCAAGGCCGGTTGCCAAGTCTCGCGGACGCCCTTCAATTTCGCCGTGGCGACATTGTCCGCATCTGCATCGCGCCCGGATACTCGGGCGGCAGCGCACTGGCCTTGTCCAGCGCATCGATCTCGGCTTTCTCCAGGTGCAGCCCGATGGCGCCAAGGTTCTGATCGTTCTGCTCGGTCGTGCGCGCACCGTAGATGACCGAACTGATCCCGGGTTGCTGATTCACCCACGCAAGTGCGATTTGTCCGATATCGCGGCCGCGCTCCTTGGCTACCTGCTCGACGGCTTCGAGCGTCCGGTAGTTGCGATCATTGGCCAGCCGTCCCCACAGGTCCATCTTCGCAAGCCTGCTGTCCTCGGGAGGCTTTTCGCCGGAGCGGTATTTGCCGGTCAGAAATCCGCCGCCGAGCGGACTCCATGGAATGACGCCGACGGCCTCGGAACGGCACAGCGGCAGAATTTCGCGCTCGATTTCGCGCGAAATCAGGCTGTATTGGGGTTGCAGACAGTCAAAGCGCGCGTAGTTGTGCTTGTCGCTGACCCATAGGCTTTTCATGAGCTGCCACGCCATAAAATTCGACGCGCCGAGATAGCGCACCTTTCCTTGACGCACCAGGTCGTCCAGCGCGCGCATCGTCTCTTCGATCGGTGTTTCGAAGTCCCAGGAATGCACCTGGTACAAATCGATGTAGTCGGTCTGGAGGCGGCGCAAGCTTCGCTCGACTTCCGCCATGATATGGCCGCGCGAAAGGCCGATGTCGTTGGGTGCGACCGGCTTTCCCATGAAAACGTTGGCGTTGAATCGTACTTTCGTCGCAAGGACCAGGGACTGGCGCCGATCCTTGATTATGCGGCCGGTAATTTCCTCCGACGCACCGGCGGCGTAGACGTTAGCCGTGTCGAGGAAATTTCCGCCCAACTCGATGAAGCGGTCGATGATTTTGCGCGCGTTGGCTTCATCTGTCTCGCGTCCGAACGTCATACAGCCAAGACATAACTCCGAGACCTTGAGTCCGGTCCCGCCGAGCCTGCGATATTCCATTTTCCTGTCTTCCTCCGACAGCAGAGTTTAGTTCCTCAAATTACCGCTGCAAACGATTTTCGGCCGATTCCGGGCTTAATTATCAATTCATGAATATTCCCGCCGGGGCCCCGTCTATACTTTCAGGTGCAAGGCTCTGGCACCTAACCGGTTAGATGCTCCTCCCAACTAACCGGGACAACCGTCCGTACCGTAATGCGGACGGCCGCTACGAACGGGCGGGCGTTGGAGAGTTCCCCCCCTCTCCAGACGCCCGCTTTTTTTTGCCCCGTAGATTCCGCCCGAAGTTCGTCCAGTAACCCGGCGCATTTTCTTGCGCAGAATGCAATCGGCGTATGGTTTTGACTTAATGCTTGACAGCGCGAGAGGTCGCCGTCATAGCTCAAAGCTTGATGTTTCGCTGGAAAATGTGGTCGGTGATCGCCCCCGTGGCTGTCTTCCTGGTCGCTACGACGATGGCGAGTTGCGGGGGCAGCAGTAGTTGTTTTGGCACTTTCAATAGCTCGGGCACTTTCGTATCGGGAGCATGCCCGAGTTCGACGCCCTCTCCGGGCTTCGCATTGGATTCCATATCGCTGTGTCAGGGCCCTCCGCCGCCGACGACCACGCCCACATCGACCGCAGGCCCCACGCCGACATCCACCGCCTGCGCTCCGGAAGCAGTGAGCACCTCGGTGGCCGGCAACGGCGCGCAAATTGACTTCAATGCGCAGGGCGTGTTGACCAAAGGCAAGCAGACCAGTTATCAAGACATCACAAATTCGCCCAGCACGCTGTGGACCTCCTCGAACCCCAGCGTCTTGCAACCGCCGCAGACCGGGAACGGTGGAGCTTATACGGGCCTGCTGGCAGGATGCGCCTGCATCAACGCGAGTTCCGGGGGAATAAATTCCCAGCCGCTGGGTATCGGCGTGGCGATGCCGGTTAGCGGCTGCCCCGCGTGCCCGACTCTGACCCCCACCGCGACGCCGACCGCGACTGC
Organism: Binataceae bacterium (SeqCode); assembly: GCA_052146355.1. Lineage (GTDB taxonomy): Bacteria > Desulfobacterota > Binatia > Binatales > Binataceae > JAFAHS01. The sequence continues at coordinate 6,001 of JBKQNE010000112.1, forward strand.
CACTCCGAAGGGCTCCGTTGCCGAACCCGAAACGAGCACAAGCTCCGAGAACGGTTCCTCGACCGGCACGATACTGTGGGCGTTCGATGCGAGCGGGCCGGCCGCCGGCCCTATCGTCGCCGGACCCGACGGCAGCGTAAATCTCATCACAAGCAATGGGATGCTTCATTCAATCGACGCACAGGGCCATCAGCGCTTCGATCGCCCCGCCGGCGGCATCGCCCCGGCAATCGGCCCCGACGGGACGATTTTCGTGCAGGGAACCACCTCGTGGATTTACGCGCTCGATTCGTCCGGCCGGCCGAAATGGAAGGCCGATGTCGGCACGGGCAACGGCCCGCTTGCCGCTAACAGCAACGCCGTCTACGCAGGCGAGAACGGCAATCTCATCGCGGTGAGCGCCGGGCAGACGGTCTGGAGCGTGCCGATCGGCAATCCGAGCCGCGGCGCGATCATTCCTGCCGGCGTCGTGGTCGCATCGAGTGGTGGAAGTCTCGCCGCAATTTCATCCAATGGATCGACCTTGTGGAATTTTGCGCCGGCGGGCGGCTTCTCCGGCGACCTTGCCGCGGCCAACGGCGCCGTCTACGCGGGGTCGGGCAGCGGCTCGGTATACGCGCTCAACGCCGGGACCGGAGCGATACTGTGGCAGACGGCTGGTGGCGCGCCGGTCACATCGGGACCGGTCGTGAGCAGTACCGGAACGATCTTCTTTGGTTCCGATGCGCTCTACAGCGTCGACTCCACAGGTGAGACGCAATTGGCGTCGAAGTCGCTGGCTCCGCTGCCCGAAGGGATCGCAGCCCTTAGCAATGGCACCATATTCGACGCCACGGATGTGGAAGGGTCTGCATCAATGCTCGATCTCGATGGCAACATCGAGTGGACCACGCGCGATCTCGGCAAGGTTCTTCGAATTGCGGCCGGGCAATCAGGCATCGTCTACGCGGCCTCCGCCGACGGCCACGTCCGCGCGTTGAAGTAACCAATAACATCGAAGCGTCCTTCTCTTCTCGCGAGAGGAGGACGCTCGCGGATCACCTGCTTTCGACTATTGGCTTGACCGCGTATGCGCGACAGGTGTGAGATCACTGCATGAGCGCCATCGAGATCATCAAGCGACGCCTCAAGGAAGATCGCGTTCCCGAAACCCCCGATGAGGTCGGCCACAAGAAGAAACGTCCGCGGGAGGTCGCGTTCATGGACGTGAACCTCTGCTTTCCGTGCGGCAAATGCCCGGAATTCTGCCCCGTGCAATGTATCGAGACATTGCAGGCGGGAAGCGTTCCGGGGCGCGGCGTTCAGCCGGTGCAGGATCGCTTTCAGGAATGCATCGGATGCTACATCTGCGTCGAAGTCTGCGCGCTGCTGACCGACTACGATGCGGTGCGGATGTATGACACGAACCTGGTCGAAGAAGCGCTCGGCGTGAAGGTCGGCGACCTGCCGCCGTCTGAGCCGATTCCCGCGAAACCATACGAGGAGCTCTTCTCGGAGGGCGGACTCTACCGCCATCTCGGCAAAGGCTCGCGTATTCGGGAAAAGATGTCAGCCGAAGAGCGCGCCATCTTCGCGCGCGAGCGCGTGCGCGGCTAACCCGTCGCGTTATTTCCCGGTGGGCCGCCAGACCTCGGGCTTCTTGCCCTGGGTCATCTCGGCCAGGGAAGTGAGTTCCACTTTCGTCGGCTCAATCAGCATCAGGCCGAAGTCTTTCGATGCAGGACCTTCCGGCCAGAATTGACCGAGTTCGTAGTCGAAAACCTTGCCCTCCCAAACGCGCGTCTTCTCCGCGGCATCCTCGATGAACCTGGCGTGCCCGGTAACCGTGAGATGAACCATGTCGTTGCCAACCTGGTAGAAAAGCTCGACCTTCGGATTGCCGGATATTTGCTTGGCCTTGGCTGAATTCCTGCCAGTGGCAACCCATACACGCCTGTTCTCGATCGCAGGATGGACGACCCGCACTTTGGGCTGGCTGCCGCTGGCGGTCGCCAGATACGCCCAAGTCGCCTTGGAGCTCACTTCGTGCGCCTTCTTCCAGAACTCATTTTCGTTCATTGCAATTTCTCCGGTCGATTAACCTTCGTTTCTGATTGGTTTGCCAGGCGACTGGCGTCTATTCCATTCCGGGGAGCTTTCGCTGCCCTCCGGGAGCAATACGCTTGATAGCCTGCCATATCTTCAGGCCGATCGGATCGTGCGAGAAATAGAGTAGATGGTACAGTTGCGCGTTCTTGGTGTTAGTAAAGAGTGGCACTGCTTCGTCTTGAAATTTGAAGCCCGCGTCGCCAAGTTTTTTTTGGAATGCTTTGACGAAAGATCGTGAAATACTCTCCGAGCTCGCACCTGAGATGTTTCCGGCAGCCTGCTTGGCAACCGGTAATTCCCGCCAATCTTTCCCTCCCCAGAAGTCGTCCATCGGGCTTTCGCGCTGAGACATGAAATTTTTGAGATTACGTTTGACACCGATACCGCTGGGGAACAAATAGAGCAGATCAATTCGGCGTTTGGCTAACTTTGCCAGCGTCTGAAATTTAACCTCGAAGCCTTCTGGGTCAATGAACGCAAGAGCCAGAGTACGCTTTGAGATCGAAGCAACCACTTGATCGATTACCCCGTTGCAGTCGCCCCGAGTGATCGTCACTCGCTTTCGATCTTCTGCGGGGATTCTGGCGGTTAGCGCGGCTACATTTTCAGCGTCATTGTCTGCCAGGAACAGACGGTCGAATTTTGGTTTGACCGCTAACGCAATCAATGGAGACCCGGGAAATTCTTTTCCCGTTTCGGGATCCATGTCCCGACCGGGACCGGCGAGTAGGTCAACATAGACCAATTTATCCCACTTTCCGGCAGATCTCTTTGGCCCCATGTCGGGTGGGACGATGGCGCGGACCGGGCTTCGAATGATGCCGACGTTTCCATCGTCCTCCCTAAGATTCCGTACGGCGGGTTTTCCCCAGTACGGCTCCAAGGCCGGCGTATCGGAGGGGGCCT
>JBKQNE010000113.1:0-45794 GCA_052146355.1 Binataceae bacterium (SeqCode)
CAATTTCGCTAGAATCCATCAGACGCTAAGGGTAACGCCAGCGATGGAAGCAGGAATCAGCGATCATGTCTGGACGCTTGAAGAAATCGCGGCTTTAGCCGACGGAAATTGAAAACCGCCCACTACCCAGTCTTTGCACCGGTTTTTCCGACCCAGCTGCCGCGCGCTCCAACGCCGCAGTGGGGGCGAGGGCGCGTGCGAACGCTCGTAGCCGAAGCACGCCTGACTCAGGCCAGGCTGCGAGCATGTATACGGCTGCCTTCCTCGGCTGGTAAAGAACATCTGACAATCAAGATTGGAGGTCCCAAATCGAGTCACGTGGCAAAAGTAAAGCTACTGACAAAAGAACAACGCTATGAGGCCGGCAAGTCGCTACGCCAAAAGTGCCCGCGCCTGTCGCATGGCAAGGTCGTGCTTGGACAGGGCCGAAAGCGCGATGTCGTCGCGCTCATCCAAGCGTCGAACCAGGGCCGGCTGGAAAACCTGATCCCCATTCGCCATGGGCGGATGCTGACATCACCGTTTGCCTACTTCCGAGGCACGGCCCTTGTGCAAGCGCATGACCTCGCGGGCACGCCGACCAGCGGCTTGAATGTTCACGCGTGCGGCGACTGTCATCTAATGAATTTCGGCGGCTTCGCCACGCCAGAACGAAACCTGGTCTTCGATATCAACGATTTTGACGAGACCCTGCCGGCGCCTTTCGAGTGGGACATAAAGCGGCTCGCCGCCAGCTTTGTCCTGGCGGCGCGCTGGCGCCGATTCCGTGCGGATCAGGCGAGGGACATGGCGGTCGGGGTGGTAGTGGCCTATCGGGAGTCGATGAGGAAGCGAGCGGGGACCGGAGTCCTGGAAGGATGGTACTCTCGGCTTACCTTCGATGATCTGCGAAAACTGGCTGGCGACGATGCGGACTTGATCGGCCGCGTCAGGAGGAAGGTCGCCGAAGCGCGCAAACAAACCCACGAAAACGTCTTCAATCGACTCACGGCCCCGCGCCGGGGTTTGCCGCGCATCGTCAATCAGCCTCCGCTCCTTTTCCATGTCGATAAACGCGAACTGAACGAGCGTGTGATCGCGCCGACCTTGAAGCGGTATCGCGAGACTCTCGCGGAGGAGCGCCGTATCCTCTTCGACCGCTTCAAGTTTGTCGACATCGCGATCAAGGTGGTGGGCGTCGGGAGCGTCGGGACGCGCTGCTTCGTCGCGCTTTTCATGGCCGCGCCGGACGACCCCCTGTTCCTGCAGATCAAGGAGGCGCGACGCTCGGTGCTGGAGTCCTACACCGGGCATTCGCGAGTAGCGCACAACGGCCAACGGGTCGTCATCGGACAGCGCCTGATGCAGTCCGCGAGCGATATCTTCCTGGGTTGGACCAGGGGACCGGGAGGCCGTGACTTTTACATCAGGCAACTACGGGACATGAAGATTGCCCCGGACGTCGACTCGCAGACGCCGCGGGCGATGCGAGCGTATGCCATGTTATGCGGTTTGGCGCTGGCTCGCGCTCACGACAAGGCCGGCGACGCGGCGATGATAGCGGGATACCTGGGCCGGGTCGATCATTTTGACCAGGCAATCGGAGACTACGCGGTTGCTTATGCCGACCAGGTCGAGCGCGACTACGCGACGTTCGTGAAGGCGGTCCGCGACGGCCGCCTCAAAAGCGATTTGAGCGCAAGTCAACTGGCGATCGCGCTGAGATAGGGGCGGGTATCGCCTCAGCCGAGGAGGCGAAGAATGCCTTTGAGTATTTCGCCGACCGGCATCACGGTTGCGGCCAACGGCAGCGCCGGGATCACGCCCGGCAAAGCGATGCCGACAAAGTCGCTCAATTCGATCGGAACGACCCGCATCTTGCGTACCAGTTCGTAACTATTTCCGAGGTCGGCGAGAGACTGGATGTCCGCGGAGCCCAACAGAGGCTCTTCCGTGGCACTCACGCCTTCCACCCACTTCCGATTGAAGAGTTGTGTATAGCGGCTGGCCAGTGCGCCGTAGGTGAGCAACCCCTGCTGTTTGACGCGGAACAGTGTAGGGGCAAAAACCAGCAGGGGCCCGGCGAAGACGATGAGGGCGACCAGGATTAGTGTTGCGTAAGTGACCTCAAACTGTTCCAGCGTGGCGCCACCAAAGAGAATCCGGCTCGCTATCGCGGCCGAGACCACGGAACTCAGCGCGAACAGGATAACCCCGAAAGGGATCGATCCTTTTCCCAGAAAACCCAGTCCACCGGCGCCATCAGGGTGGGTGGGAGTGAGCAGAAGGTCAAGACTTGCGACCTGCCAGAGAACTCTGGCCCACACCACCATCCGGTACGCCCAACGAAACATCAGAAATTGAAAGATCGGCAAGGCGACCAGCGCATAGTAGTACCCAACCAGCGAAAGGCTTTGGTCTGGAGCGGGTAGAAACCACGTGCTGCCCCCCTGCAAGGAGACTTTTGACAATGACAGGTAGGTCGCAGCGTAGGCCGAGGCCAGCAGCGCTATTTCCGCGAGGCGTGAATCGTGAAACCGCACGGTATCGACTATGTAGCCGGCGAACCGTTTCTGATCGTCGTCGCGGACCAGTTCGGCATCGAGGAAGTGCCTGGTGACTCCCCTCAGTCGCTGGCCGATCGGAACTTCGGCGAGCACCAGTATCGGGACCGCCACCAGGAAGCGCGCGTGTGCGGCAATGTCATAGAGGAATGGAATTTTGGCTCCGCCCACAGCCAGTCCTTCGACGACAGACAAGGCCAATAGCGGGAGCCAGGTAACGACCGACAGGATAATCGCGGTTCTGGCCGAGACCGCGCCGAACTCCGGCCGAATCATCCGGAGCCTCTTCATTAGTGCATTGCCCGGACCTCCTTCCATGAGCGAAAGCTCCTGGAGTTCGGGTGCGTGGTCATTTTCCATAGCGAACCTCTGATCGTGGCCGACGAGCGTTCAGCCGTATCGAAACAATCGGATCGGAACCACGGTCGATGATGTCGCGCAAATGGCGGCGATCAGATGGTCCCACCACTGGAGCGATAGCGACGCGGTCAGTTGATGGTGTATCCGCGTCCCTGCAAGCAGGCCGCCATCGCGCGCTGATATCCCGCTGGCTGGGAATTACTTGCCTGAGCTTGCTGCTGTTGTTGCGCAGCTCTCTGTTGTTTGCGCTCGTCCCTGCGCTTTAACCTCCCGGCGAGTCCGCCGATTGCCGCGCCCGCAGCTGCGCCTTTGCCGGCGTCCCCCGCGATCGCGCCACCGACAGCGCCCATAGCAGCTCCGCGTCCCGCGCCCTTTACCACGTGGGCTTGAGAGGGTTGGTACGGCTGCGGATCCAGATAGCTGGCGTTGTTGGGGTTGACCTTGCTCGGATCGAAACCGGTTTGCTGAACCGCCCAGGTATGACATTCGTAGCGGTCCTTGTCCTGCTGCTGCTGGCTCTGTCCTTTGCTCGGATACACGTACATTTGACCGCTTTGTGCATGCACCCATCTGGGCAAAGAGCAGAAAACCACGAGCGTCAAAACGAGCGTTACTCGGCCCGAAGCGCAAGACCAAACCTTGGCGGAGTGCACGTTTCTTCCTCCTCAAGCAGATTCTGGCTGCTTTAGCGGGGAGTTCTATCGGACCAAGGTCGGATTTCTGGACGGCTCCCATTTGAGGCAGGATTCTGACGGATTTCATGAGGCGACCCTGGAAGCATTCGGGCCACCCTCGTAGTAGTTGAGATGAACCCTGAAAAATCCTCGTCCGATCAGGGGACGGTATCGTTTTCGCGCCTCGACTCCGCCACCTTGCTGGTTGCCTTTGTCGGTCCATGGCATCTCCGGCAGGACGTTCCCTCCGCCTCAGTCGTTGATTCCCAACTCAAGTCGTCTCCACCGATCCGGCGAGTAGCGTTTGACACTTCGCAATTGACCGCCTGGGACAGCGGACTGATCACGTTCCTGGTGAAGACGAGCGAGTTCTGCCGCGCCGGCAAGGTGGAACAGGACCGCAATGGATTACCGGCCGGATTGCGTCGCCTGGTGGAACTAGCGGAAGCAGTTCCGGAGAACAAGGGAGCTCGTCCCGCCGCCCGCCGGGCCACATTTTTCGAGCGCCTCGGCGATGCCACCATCGGCTACGGACTTTCGGTGAAGGAGTTCATGGCGTTTCTCGGCGATCTGGCGGTGGCTTTGACGCGCTTCGCGACCGGCAAAGCCCGTTATCGCAAAGTCGACTTGCGTGAAACTCTCAGGGACTGCGGGCCGAGCGCGGTCGGAATCGTTTCGCTCATCGCGTTCCTGGTCGGGGTCATTCTCGCATTCATGGGCGCGGTTCAGCTGGCGCAGTTCGGCGCTTCGATCTTCGTGGCCGACCTGGTTTGCATCGGGATGACCCGCGATATGGGTGCGATCATGACCGCCATAATCATGTCGGGCCGCACCGGCGCGGCGTTTGCGGCGAAACTCGGCACCATGAAGGTGACCCAGGAGACAGACGCGCTCGCCACGATGGGCATCGCGCCGATGGAATTTCTGGTGTTGCCGCGGGTGCTGGCGCTGGTGCTGATGATGCCGCTGCTGTGCGTGTTTGCGGACTTCTTCGGAATTCTCGGCGGGATGTTCGTCGGCTTCGGGATGCTGGGCATCTCGGCCCGAAGCTATACGCAGGAAACTATTGCGACGCTGACCCTGACCAACTTCTTCGGCGGGCTGTTCAAGGCGACCGTGTACGGACTCTTGATCGCGATCGCCGGGTGCCTGCGCGGTTTTCAGTGCGGCAATAGCTCTTCGGCGGTGGGTGACGCGGCCACTCAGGCAGTGGTGATGTCGATCGTCATGGGAGTAGTCGCCTGCGGGGTGTTCGCGGTGGTTTTCAACGTCATCGGAATCTAGCTGTCGAATGGCTGCCGCAGTCACACAGAAAGCTTCAAGCGGCCGCCGCCCGCACATCATCGTCCGCAACCTCACGATGGCCTACGGCAATTTCGTGCTGATGCGCGAGATCAACTTTGTCGTCAGCCATGGCGATATTTTTATCATCATGGGCGGCAGCGGATGCGGCAAAAGCACGCTTCTGCGCCATCTGATCGGGCTCAAGGAGCCGGCCACCGGCGAGATCTTTTATGAGGACATGAATTTCACCACTGCTGATCCGGTCGCACGCGAGCAGAAACTGCGCCGCTTCGGCGTGCTCTATCAAAGCGGCGCGTTGTGGAGCTCGATGACGCTTGCGGAGAACGTGGGCCTTCCACTCGGCGAGTTCACCGATCTGAAGGCGGCCCAGATTCGCGAGATCGCAGCACTCAAGCTTGCCCTCGTGGGATTGGCGGGATTCGAGGACTTTTATCCGAGCGAGATCAGCGGTGGCATGCAGAAGCGCGCGGGGCTGGCACGGGCGATGGCGCTCGATCCCGAGATTCTCTTTTTCGATGAACCTTCGGCGGGACTCGATCCGATCAGCTCGAGTCTGCTCGACGATTTGATTCTGGAGCTGCGCGACAGCCTCGGGGCCACGGTCGTTATCGTGACGCACGAACTCGCGAGTATCTTTGCGATCGGCAACAACTCGGTGTTTCTCGACGCGGAATCCCGGCTTCAGATCGCGAGCGGCGATCCGAAGGAACTACTGGCGCACAATGAAGATCCGCGGGTCAGGAAATTTCTCACCCGCGGCAAGGGTGGAGGCCCATCAAATCATCATGGCTAAACGAGTAAGCTCGGCGGCAATCGGCGGGTTCGTCGCGGCCAGCTTCGCGCTGATTCTGGTGGCGATTGTTGTGGTCGGCGCCGGCAAGATGTTTCAGCGCCCGGTCCGCTTCGTGTGCATGTTCCAGGGCAGTATCAACGGCCTGAGGCTCGGGGCGCCGGTCAAGTTCCGGGGCGTACAGATCGGCACGGTCGAAGAAATCAGGATCTTGTTGACACCGTCAGAAGGCATCGAAAAGGCGGACCTAAGAGAGTTCCGGATTCCGGTAATCATCGGAGTCGATCGCTCAATGCTCCAGCAATATGGGGCCTCAGGCGCGGCCCTCTCGGAGCAAGGATTCGAGTCTATGATTGCGCGGGGCCTGCGCGCCCAATTGGCCACCGAGAGTCTGCTGACGGGACTGCTCTACGTGGATCTGGATCTGCACCCCAACACTCCCCTCAACCTTGCCCTGGTCCCGAACAGCGGCAGTCTGAGGGAAATTCCAACTATCCCGACCACGCTGGAGGCCATTCAGAAGCAAGTCACCGAGGCGATCGCAAAGCTTGACGCGCTCGACTTGAAAGCTCTGGTCGTCTCCGCCACCAGCGCTGCACAGAACATCGCGCAGCTTGCGGGTTCTCCGGACCTGAAAGCGACCATTGCGGGACTTAAAGAGACGGTTCCGAGCCTCAACCAAACGCTGGCTGCCACGCGCGTCACGCTTGGCGACCTCAAGGAGAAGCTGATTCCTTTGGCGGAAGGCCTTCAGACCAATTCGGTGCAGGCGAACATCACGATGAAGGAAACCACTCAGACCCTGGCAGACCTGCGATCGATCCTCGAGCCCGACTCACCGCTGTCGGTGCATCTGAACGAGGCGCTCGATCAACTTGCCGTCACAACAGAGTCTGTGGGCGAGTTGACCGATTACCTGCAACGCAACCCGGCGGCTCTGGTCCGCGGGAAATACGTGCCTGAGAAGGACGGGGCAAACCGATGAAGATCATCACCGCGATCCCGGCCCTTGCCGCTTCTCTCGTCATCTTCGGATGCTCGCCGCTGGCGCCACAGCCCGACTATTCCAAGTTTTTTATACTCTCGCCTATCTCGGGCGGTTCGATCGCGTCACCGAACCAAACTTCATACACCGGCAGTTCGCAGCTTACTTTGGGAGTCGGTCCTATCGAGTTTCCTGACTACCTTCGCCGGCCCGAGGTGGTAACGGTGACATCGCCTAACCAGCTCCATCTGTCCGTGGAAAAGCGATGGGCGGAACCGCTCGACAAGAATTTTTCGAGGGTCTTGACCGAAAACCTTACCCAGCTGCTGAACACGGAGCAGGTTGAAAAGTATCCCTGGTCGCGAGACGTTCATGTTGACTACCAGATCGTGGTAGACGTGCAGCGATTCGATACCAACATCGACGGCCAATCACAACTGAGGGCGCGCTGGATCATCAAGGAGGGCGGAACCGGCAAAGACCTGTACGCTTCCGAGACCAGGGCGAGCGCGCCGGTCGGTGCTGGAGAAGCGGGCGGTTCGGCGGCTTTGAGCGAGGATCTCGCGGCACTTAGCAGAGACATCGCATCACAAATTGCGGAACTCGATCAGAAACGATCGGGTGCGCGAACCTAGCAGTCGGCGCCGAAGGTCGCAGACCGTACCGGCATGTGCGCCTGCGAGCAACGTCCCCACGATTTGAGAGTCAATGGGTTTAGCGGAAGACTCTGATCGGCCGGAACGAGAGCGAACTGCCGGGAGGTCGTCAAAGCCCGGGGAAAGAGACGAGTCAAAGCTGTCGGTGAAGCGTAGATTGACAAATGCGATACTCTGGTCGAGTCGCGGTTTGATCCTGGTTGCGGCGCTGGCTGGCCCGAGCATAGCTCAAGCCCAGACCAGCCTGCCGGCCGAAGAGAAACTGGAACAGGAATTCACTGACCCTCTCACAACCCTGCCCCAAATCATCGTTCGGGACAGCTACACTCCCGCCAACTACGGGACGCAGGTCCAAACCAATCAGGCGATCATCCGGCCGATAATCCCGCGCATCCCGCCCAATACGCTGCTCCCCTTCACCCAGTTGATCAGGCCGACCTTCGCGCTGGTTACCGTTCCCAGTTCCAGGGGCGGCAGCCGGACTGAGTTCGGCGATATCGCGATGTTCGACGTTGCGGTGCTGCCGTGGCAGCGCCTGAGACAAGCAGGATTCCTAATCGGCGTCGGTCCGACCTTCGTCTTTCCAACCGCCACCTCCACCAGTGCCGGTCAGGGCGCGTGGCAGGTAGGCCCCACGTTTGGAGCCATTTACACTGGTGTTCGAGGGTTGCTGATCGGAGGCATTCTTCAGAATCCGGTTTCTTTCGCCTATACGTCGCCTCACCGGCCTCCGCAGAATACGCTCGAATTCCAACCGGTCCTGGCTCTTCACTTGTTCGGAAAGTGGTACCTGCGGTCTGCCGAAGCCAACTGGATGATGGGTTGGCACCGGCGTAGCCCGACGACCCTGCCACTCAGTATGGGAATTGGCCGGACCCTCGTCCGTTCCGGCCTGCCGCCAATGAGCTTGTTCGTCACCGGGCAGTGGATGCTATATCGCCAATTTGCTCCTGTCGCGCCGCAGACAACGATAAACTTTGGTGTGACAGTCGGCTTTCCGGAATTCCGACCCTGGTAGCCGCACTGGGAGATGACGCCCCGAGCGAGGTTTTCCCCGATGGCGCCGGCCATCATTTCGCAAATAATCTATTTGTCACTCACCTCAAGCATCATCGCGATGACCGGGGAGGGTTTTTCGCTGGCGTTGGATGGCGCGGTTTAGCGTGGTGGCACTGAACAGCTTTGGCGATGCATTGAGCCGCTGACTTAATTCCATCGGACCAAAGTCGGATTTACGGCAGCTAGCCCGGTGCCATAGTGAAGGCGAGATTCGTGCGAACCGAGACAAATTTCCCGTGCGGAGGAACCGGTATGGATGTGAAAATGGCGTTCGCAGCTAAACCTCCCGGCAGCAATCGTAGATTGAGCAAGCTGGCGGTAATCGCGTTGTTGCAAGTCGCGCTTGGTTGCTTTGGATCGGCAGCTTTCGCACAGTTAACTCCCAGCGCAGGCGAGATCGATCGGAATGTGACCGCAGCGTTGAACAGCCTTTATGCTCACAACGACGCGGCCCGCGCTCTTGGCGCCCAGGCGAGAGGAGTTCTGGTTTTTCCGGCTATCAAAAAAGGTGCGTTTATCGTCGGTGTGCAGTACGGTTTCGGAGCGCTGCGGCAAGGTGGACGGACCACCGGATATTACCGCACCGGCGCCGCATCTTATGGGTTTCAGGCTGGAGTCAAGAAGTTCGGCTATGCTTTGTTTTTTATGACAGACTCGGCGCTGGCCTACCTCGATTCGAGCGGCGGATTGGCGATCGGCGTGGGACCGAGCATCGTCGTGGTTGACGAAGGCATGGCGCGCTCGCTGACTACGACCAGCATGCGCGCAGACGTCTATGCGTTCGTTTTTAACCAGCAGGGCTTGATGGGTGGAATCGGCCTCGAGGGGTCCAAGATAACCAAAATTACTCCGGGCGGATGACGCGCGAGCCTCCCAGGGTCCGCCAGCACAACATACACTGTCACCGCTGCGGAAGATCTTCCTGCGCTTGGAATTGGAAGCGCTGGAAACGCTCGGTGGCGCGATGGAAGCATCGCGCCACCAGCGCGGTCCATCCTGTCTGATGGTTGGAGCCCAAGCCCCGTCCCGTGTCGCCGTGGAAATACTCATAGAAAAGTACCAGATCCTTCCAGTAAGGATCGGTCGCGAAACGCGCGTCGTCCCCGTGGCAGGCGCGGCGTCCGTTCGGGTCCGGTAGAAAGACGCCGCAGAGCCGCCGTCCCAGCTCATGTGCGACTTCGAACAGGTTCATCATGCGTCCGGAGCCGGTCGGGCATTCAACCTTTAGATCGTCCCCGTAAAACAGATAGTAGGTTTCGAGAGCTTCAATCAGTAGGTAGTTGATCGGAAACCAGATTGGCCCCCTCCAGTTGGAATTGCCGCCGAACACCGCGGTGTCGGACTCGCCCGGTGCGTAATCGACTCGATATTCCTGGCCTCCAGCGGAAAATATGAATGGGTGTTGAGCGTGGTACTTGGAGATCGAGCGAATTCCATATGGAGACAGAAACTCATTTTCGTCCAGCAGGTAGCCCAGCACCCGGATGAGCCGATCGCGCATCGGAATAGCAATAATGGCTTTATCGATTAATCCGGTAGTGGAATTACGCACGATGGACAGATGCTCCATCAAGTGAGGACGACGGCGCATGAACCATCGCAGGCGTTGCGTCAGGCTTGGCAATTTGCGCGACATCTCGGTGTTAACCACCGATGCCGCCAATATGGGAATGAGGCCGACCATCGAACGGACCTTGAGCGGCATCTTTTTGCCTTCGACAACCAGATAGTCGTAGTAGAATCCGTCCTGATCGTCCCATAGCCCCTCGCCGCCGATTTTGTTGATGGCGGAAATGATCATCGCGAAATGCTCGAAGAACTTGTAAGCGATGTCCTCGTAGGCGGGGTCTCCGTGGGCCAGTTCGAGTGCCATCGAAAACAGATTCGCGCAGTAGAACGCCATCCAGGCGGTTCCGTCCGCCTGTTGGAGGTAGCCCCCAGTCGGCAGCGGTTTGGAGCGGTCGAAGATGCCGATGTTGTCCAGGCCCAGAAAGCCGCCGGCAAAGATATTTTTGCCTTCGGGATCTTTTCGGTTAACCCACCACGTAAAGCCCAGCAGCAGCTTGTGAAAAGCGCTCGTCAGAAAGCGGCGATCGGGCCTGCCTTGCACTACCGTCATCTTGTAAAGCCGGTACACAGCCCAGCCGTGCACGGGAGGATTCACGTCTTCAAACACCCACTCATAGGCAGGAATCTGTCCGTTCGGATGCATGAAGCGTTCGGACATCACGAGCTCGAGCTGGCGTTTCGCGAAGTCAGGATCGATTACCATGTACGGCATGGTGTGGAATGCAAGATCCCAGGCGGCGAACCACGGATATTCCCACTTGTCGGGCATCGACATGACATCGCGAGCGTAGAGATGCCCCCAATCGTGATTGCGGCCCGTCAACCTTTCCCTGGGTGGTGGCGGCGCGGAAGGGTCGCCCTCGAGCCAGTCGTAGCCGATGTAGTGATAGAATTGGCAACTCCATACCAGCCCCGCCATCGCCTGACGGATCACGTTGCGCTCTTCGCTTGAAAACGTCGACGGCGGCTGAGTGCTTTCAGGGGCACTGCCAGTGCTTGAGCCCGGCGCGCTTTCGTTCGCGAGTTCCTCCCCCCAGCGGAAAATGTCCGCGTAGAATTCGTCGGCTTCCCGCTCGCGTTGGGCGAACAGTTGTTCAAACTCGTCGTCCAGCGGCGTTTTGCCGGCTTCGCGGGTCGAGCTCAGCCGCAGCCGAACACTCACCTCGCCGCCCGCGGGCACCGCGAACTCGTAGTGCATCGCGGCTTTTGTGCCAGCCTTGTCGGGATTGACCGCGGTGCGCTCGCCGTCGATCACATAGCGATGAAAGGCGTCCTTAACGTAGGGCTCTGCTCCGTCGATGTCCCACAAGCGCTTCGTGTTGGTGGCATTCTCGGTGAAGAGAAGTTCAGGCCCGTTGCCTTCGGAGGCGGTCGCAAAGCTGAGGGTGTAGTTACCCAGGGTTTCGTGTTCCGCGCGAATTTCGGAAGGAGCAGCCTGCCATAGCTTCGGCTTTCGCCAATAGTCGTCGCCGGTGCGTCCCCAGGACCACGTGTTTCGAAACCAGAGTGTCGGTAGCAGGTGGATGTTTGCGAGTTCCGGTCCGCGATTGCAGATCGTGATCTTGATCAGGATGTCTTCGGGCGAGGCCTTTGCGTACTCGACAAAGACGTCGAAGTAACGGTTATCGTCGAAGACCCCGGTATCGATCAGTTCAAATTCCGGTTCACGACGGCTGCGCCGCCGGTTCTCCTCGACCAGCCGCGAGTAGGGATATTCGGCCTGTGGATATTTGTAGAGCCCCTTCAGGTACGATGCGGTCGGGGTCGCGTCGAGATAGAAATAGCACTCCTTGACGTCTTCGCCGTGATTGCCTTGCTTGCCGGTGAGCCCGAACAGGCGTTCCTTCAGGATTGGATCGCGTCCATTCCAGAGCGCGACCGCGAAGCACAGGCGGCATCTCCGGTCGCAGATGCCGAGCAAGCCGTCTTCTCCCCAACGATAGACCCGACTGCGCGCGTGGTCGTGCGGAAAATACGCCCACGCGGATCCGTCGGAAGAATAGTCTTCCCGCACCGTGGCCCATTGGCGATCCGAGAGAAACGGACCCCATCGCCGCCAGCTCTCGTTCCGCCCCATCCCTTCCTGCAGGCGAGCGCGTTCAGCATCAAGCTTTGCTGCCATTCCCACTCCTTGCCTTCACGAGAGCACGTTGTGGCAATCTTCCGGACCCAGCCTGCCCCTATTGCTAGCACGGGCCTGGCAAGGGTCGGGAAGCACCCGGGTCCTGCCGTCCCACAGTTCTACCGGCCCTTACGTACTTACCTCTTGATCATTGCTACCGCATTACGAAACCGATCGATGCGTGCTTGCACGAACGCGATCAATGGTGTCGATCTCGAAAATCAGCTGCAGCGGAGACTAAAGTGGCCCGATACTCAACTGGCAGCAACGTCAATGAAAAACCCTTTGCCTAGAACACTTCCGGCACCAGGTTGTATCGGCGATTCTTCGGTTCCACATATCCATGAGGTTTCTGTCTCTTTGGAAGGCTGACCGATTCTCGCTCAACCTCTTTGTGCGGAATCAGGCTTAGCAGATGAGAAATGCAGTTCAGCCGCGCGCGCCGTTTGTTGTCACCATTCACGACGAACCAGGGTGCAAAGGAGCTGTCGGTCGCCGCGAGCATCTCATCTCTGGCGCGTGAGTAGTCGTACCATCGCCGGTGCGATTCCAGGTCCATCGGACTGAGCTTCCATATCTTTCGTCCATCTTTGATACGCGACAGAAAGCGGCGGGTTTGCTCTTTCTCGCTTACTTCGAACCAGTACTTGATGAGAATTATGCCCGATTCGACCATGGCTTTTTCCCACTCCGGGCATAGCTCAAGAAATCTTATGACTTCCTGTTCGGAGCAGAAGCCCATCACGCGCTCAACCCCGGCCCGGTTGTACCAGCTTCGATCGAAGACCACGACCTCTCCAGCGGCGGGCAGATGCGATACGTAGCGTTGCACGTACATCTGTGTTTTTTCTCTCTCGGTCGGCGCTGGCAACGCGACCACGCGAAATACCCTCGGGCTGACTCTTTCCGTGATCCGCTTGATGACCCCGCCCTTGCCCGCGGCATCGCGGCCCTCGAAGATCACGACGACCTTGAGCCCCGCGTGTTTTACCCAGAGCTGCAGCTTGACCAACTCGGCCTGCAACTTGGTGAGCTGGCTCTCGAACTCTCGCCGCTTCAGCTTACTCGGCTTTGCTTTTGATGGGCTCGACGGTTCGTTGGCGCCTGCCTTCTTTTCGGCTTTCCTGGGCAATATTCCGTCTCCGTCTTCCAGAGCGCGGCGCTCGTCCCGCGTCTCTACCGTTTGCGCGTCAGGTGCGCCGTTGTGTACCTTGCGCGCATTGCGTCTTTGTCGTTAACCATGCGTCAATAATTTCATCTGCAAGACTCAGTGGGGCTGAACCCATTGCGCGTTGCTGAGATTCCATCCGCCACCGAGGGCTTTATAGAGGTCGACGACGGCGAGAAGCTGGTCGCGCTGTGTTTGCGCCAGTTCATCTTCCGCTGGGAACAGAAGCTGTTCCGCCTCGAGAACCTCGAAGTAGCTGGCCCGGCCGGCATTGTATCTGAGCAGGGCGAGCTCCACAGATTCCTTCAGCGACCCGACCCGCCCTTCCAGAGCGGCTCGCTGAGCAACCAGGGTTTGTTGAGCTATGAGTGCATCCGAAACTTCACGAAACGCCACCAGGATGGTTTGCCGGTATTGCGCGATAGTGCCTTCCCAGAATGCCTGTTGCGCGTAGTAACTTTCGAGTATTTGCCCGCCCTGGAAAATGGGGCCGGCTATGGTGCCCGCTATGTTCCAGATGCTGAAGTTATTGTTCACTACGTCGCCGATATTCGGACTCTGTCCTCCGTACAGCGCGGTGAGTCCAATTTTCGGAAAGAAATTTGCCACCGCGACGCCGACCTCTGCGTTTGCGCCAATCATGTTCTGCTCCGCCTGGAGCAAGTCGGGCCGATGCTGCATAAGGTCGGTGGTGAGACCAGTCGGAGCGCCCGGGGTGGTTTGTGCGGTAAGTTCAATACCTCTCTCGATGGGTTCAGGGTATGCGCCCAGTAACACGCTGAGAGCATTTTCCTGTTGAGTGATCTGTCGCTGGAGTCCGGCGATGTCCGCGATGCTCAAATCGTAGTTGGCCTGAGCCCGGGTGACTGGTAGTTTGCTGTCTTTGCCGAGCTGAAAACGATCCGTGAACAGGTCCAGGGTCTGCTTGTAGACCCGAGAACTCTCCTGCGCGATCGCAAGTTCGCGATCGAACTCGCGCAAGCTGAAATAACCCGAAGCGACATCGCTGACCAGCGTCAACATGACGCCACGGCGGATGTCGTCCTGTGCAAACAGGTTCGCACGCGCGGCCTCGGTCGAACGCCGAACGCGTCCCCAAACGTCAAGTTCCCACACCACGCCAAAGAGCCCCGCAAAAGAGTTAAACGTGATGTTTCCTCCGGCTCTCTCCACCGGAATGAAAGCTTTCTCGCGTCCCGCAAGCCCCTCGTACCCGACTTGCGGATAGAGCGGCGCAGCCGACACCCACACCAGAGCGTGAGCCTGTTGGACGCGAGCCGCAGCGAGCTGGAGGTCATAGTTGTTCGCAAGAGCGGTAGCAATCAGCTCCTGGAGCGTTTTGTCGTTGAACACTTTCCACCACGGCAAGTCCGCCAGCGAGGCGGCTTCCGATGGTCCGATCTCGGATCGGAATTCCTCCGCTGGTTTGACCTCGGGCGGCTTGTAGTCGGGTCCCACTTCGAACCGCCAAATCTTGCCCCAAATGCCCTGGGGTTCGGCGATAGGAGAGCAGCCCGCGATGGCGATGGTGATCAGTATGATGACCAGCAGTCGCGAGATCATTCCCATTGTCAAGGCGCGGATAGTCACTTCATTCCTCTATTGAATCGCGGCCAGCATCTTTCTGAATCTTGAAAGCGTGAACACGACATAGGCCGAGCCGATCAGAAACATCTTGGCGACGGCGGGCCATACCATGCCCGGGCTCGCGTTCCTGAACAGCACCGCCTGTGAGAAGCTGACGAAGTGAGTCGATGGTACAAACTGCATAATCCTCTGGAGCAGGATCGGCATACTCTCGAGGGGCGTCTGTCCGCCCGACAGCAGGCTCATGACGATGAACACGGGGAACGCCAGCAGACCGAATTGCGGCATGGAGCGGACCATGGTCGCGAGCATGATTCCGAGCGCGGTAACGGAAAACAGGTAGACGACCAAGCCTCCGACAAATAGCCAGATCGAGCCGGCAACGGGCACCCCGATCGCACCTTTAACCACCAGAAACAAGGAGGCCATCGCTGCTACCACGACTACTAGCCCATTAGCCCAGATCTTGGAGAACATCAGTTCCGACGGGCGAAGAGGCATCACCAGCAGATGCTCGATGGTTCCATGCTCGCGCTCCCGCAGAACCGCGGCCCCGGTCAAAAAGATCGCGAGAACCGAGATGTTGTTGATGATCTGATTAATCGCAACAAACCAACCCTGTTGCATGTTCGGGTTGAATCGCGCTCGGGTGACGAGGCGGACGAGCTCTCGATTGGATGCCTTGTCCTTCCCCGACCAATACGGCTCGACTTCCCTGGATATGATTTTCTGAATGTATGACGGTCCGCGGCCGGCCTGACTCATGGCGGTCGCATCGGTGATAATCTCGACCGTGGGCGTGATCCCTTTCGTAAGGTCATGCTGAAACTTGGGCGGTATATCTATGACGAAGGTGTACTTACCTTCGTCCAATACGTCGTTGATTTCGCTGAAAGGTATCTCTGCGGGAGGAAGAAACAACGGGGGTAACAAAGCCTCCCGTATTTGCCGCGAGGCCGGTGAGTGGTCTTCATCCACCACTGCGACTGACGCGTTTATTACGTCCATCACGGCGCTTTTCGAAGGTGTGTACACGGAAAAAGTGAATGAATAGATGATCAGAAAGATCAGTACCGGATCGCGGAACAGACTGAGCAGCTCTTTGCCCCCGAGCTGGATAACGTGCCGGATCTGCTGCATCGCCCTAGCTTTCCTGTTTCTCCAGCAATGCGACCGACGCCGTGAAATAGATAAGGGCGAGCACTCCGAGCGCGACGATATTTCGCCACAAGGCTGAAAAGCCGAGTGCTTTCGTAAAAGTCCCGACGCTGACGGCCTGAAAA
The DNA here is from genome assembly GCA_052146355.1 of Binataceae bacterium (SeqCode). Taxonomy (GTDB): domain Bacteria; phylum Desulfobacterota; class Binatia; order Binatales; family Binataceae; genus JAFAHS01. The sequence goes on from JBKQNE010000113.1 coordinate 16,102, forward strand.
TAGGTGCTGGGAAAGATTCGGGCGGCGAACCACGCCCCTCCGGTCAGCGAAGATACTGGAACAAACATCCCCGAAAACTGTACGGCGGGAAGGATGGTTATGATCGCCGCCGCAAATATCGCGGCGGTTTGCGTGGTGGCGAAGACCGATATCAACAGTCCGAACCCGGTACTCGCCAAAACGTAAATCACTCCGCCCAGCAGCAAGGTCTCCCAACTGCCTTTCAGCGGAACTTGAAAAAGCGCAATCGCAAGGGCAACCAGCGTCGCGAACTGGATTAGCGCGACCCCCACGTACGGCAGTTGCTTGCCCGCCAGAAATTCGAGCCGGGTCGCGGGTGCCGCATAAAAGTTGGCGATTGAGCCAAGTTCCTTCTCGCGCACGACGCTAAGTGCGGTAAGCATGCTGGGAATGAGTATCAGCAGGAGCATGATGTCCGCCGGGACCATCGCGTAGATGCTCTTGAAGTCCTGGTTGAAAAGGGCCCGCGCTTCGAAATTTACCGGCTTGGAGGGAGGCGGGAGACCTTTCGATTCGCGAAGGCGCGCCAGATATTGGTCATGCGCGCTCTCGACGTAGCTCCGCGCGGTTTCCGCGCGGAACGGCACGGCGGCGTCGAGGTAGGCGTTCACCTCCGGCTGACGCCCCCGCTGCAGATCTTTCTGGAATCCGGCGGGCATTTCGATGGCAAGGCGAAGCTCGCCATTTCGCAATCGCCGGTCGAGCTGGGTGTAATTGTACAGAGGCGCGGTTTCGTCGAAATAAATCGAGCCGCGAAAGCTGTCGATGTATAAGCGGCTCGCCGAGGTTCCGTCGAAATCCAGCACCGAAAAGGGCAGATGCTCGACGTCGAGAGAAATGCCGTAGCCGAACACGATCATCAGCAGCAAGGGTCCGAACACCGCGAAGGTCAGTCGGACGGTATCGTGCTGCAGTTCAACGGCCTCGCGCCGCGCGAAGGCCCATACACGGCCCAGGCTGAAGCGCGCCGGCGCCGCGGCCGCATGAATTGGGGGAGCGGTCATCTCAGCGGCTTCGGAAGCGGAGGCGACCGGCGATTTGGCCGCGGCTTCTTCCAGGTAACCAATAAACGCCTCCTCGAGACTGCTGGCCTTTCGCTCGGCGACCAACTGGGCAGGAGGGCCCTGCGCCAGCACCTTGCCGGCATGCATCATGGACATCCGGTCGCAGCGTAACGCTTCGTTCATGAAGTGAGTCGAAAGAAAGATGGTTACTCCATTCTCGCGCGACAGCCGGATGAGTAGTTGCCAGAACCCGTCTCGCGCGACCGGGTCCACGCCCGACGTCGGCTCGTCAAGGATCAACATCTCCGGTTCGTGAATGACCGCCACCGCAAGCGAGAGCCGCTGCCGAATGCCGAGCGGTAAACTTTGCGCCAGGGTGTCAGCCGTCGGCTCCAGAGCGAAGCGCGCCAGCATTTCGTCGACACGCTTGCGCCCGGCATCTTCTGGAATATCGAAAAGGCGCGCGTGCAGCATGAGATTCTGCCGCACAGTCAACTCGGTATAGAGCGAGAACGCCTGCGACATGAAGCCTACCCGCCGGCGGGACTCCACATCGCCCCCCTTGACCGGCCGCCCAAAGAGCAGGGCGGTGCCTTCGGTCGGCGGCAGCAGGCCCGTCAGCATCTTCATGGTGGTGGTCTTGCCGCAACCATTCGAGCCGAGAAAGCCGAAAATCTCTCCTCGTTCGATGCGGAAGCTGACGTGATCGACGGCGGTGAAGGCCCCGAATCTCTGCGTGAGACCATGAGCTTCGATTGCGGGGGTGCCGCCGGTCGATTGCCACGGGGAAATCTCCGGCTCCTTGTGTCCGCGGCGCGATTCTTCGGGAAGGAGCTGGATGAACGCCCGTTCGAGCGTGGTCTGCTGGGTGTCGCTCTTGAGCTGCTCCGGACTCCCCGTAGCCATCACCTTCCCGGCATTCATCGCCACCAGCCAGTCGAACCTTTCCGCCTCATCCATATACGCGGTGGCCACCAGCACGCTCATTCCGGGACGGCGTAAGCGGATGCGGTCAATCAACTCCCAGAACTGTCTTCGTGCCAAAGGGTCGACGCCGGTAGTGGGCTCATCGAGGATCAAAAGGTCCGGGTCGTGAATCAGGGAGCAGCACAACCCCAGCTTCTGCTTCATTCCTCCGGACAGCTTTCCCGCTGGACGATCTCTGAAGGGGGTAAGGTCGGTGCTGGCGAACAACTCGCGTATGCGCCACTCGCGTTCTTCGCGCGACTGCCCGAAGAGGCGGCCGAAAAAGTCGGCGTTCTCGAAGATTGACAGGGTCGGATACAGGTTCTTTCCCAGTCCCTGGGGCAGATACGCGACGCGCGAGGACACTCCATTGCGGAAACCCGCATCGGCGATGTTGCCGCCCAGAACGGTGACCTTGCCGGTTTGTATTCGCCTTACTCCCGCGACCATCCCGAGGAGAGTGGATTTGCCCACTCCATCGGGGCCGATCAGGCCGATCATCTTCTGCGCCGGAATATCGAGATCGACGCCGTCGAGAGCAACGACATCCCGGTAACGTTGTGTCACCTGTCGCAGGCTCGCAACCGAATCGTGTTTGGCGCATTCCATCAGTTCGTAGTAGTCGAACCGGTCGCGTTCCAGAGTTCACTGGGGAGTACAGACTTCACCTCGAGCATCGGCGGCCATGGGACGCTGTTGTCAAAGCGAACGTAGCCCATGCCGGGAATACCCACCTTTATGTAAGGTTCGAATTGCCGCAGACGTGTCGCGTCGAGCTGGAGCTTCACGCGGAAGGTCAGATTGTGCCGCTCTTCCGCCGTTTCGACTGTCTTGGGAGTGAATTGCGCACTGGGCGAAACGTACGTTATCGTCGCTCGGACGGGGTACTCGGGGGCAGCGTCGAGAACTATGCGGGCTTCGGAGCCCAGGGCGACTTTCCCTGCAATCGTCGCGGGCAGGAACACGTACATATAGACGTCGCTCAAGTCCACCAGGGCCAGCACCTTGCCTCCGGCAGGAAGCACCTCTCCCGGCTCGGCGAGGCGATTTTGTACCCGCCCTCTCAACGGAGCCTTAAGCACGCTGTCTTTGATTTCGGCTTTCAACCGTTCGGCTTCCGCGGTCGCAGCGTCGATGGAAGACTGCGCGCGCACAGCCTGCGCCCTGGCGCCGAGAAGAGCGGCCCTGGTCATCTCCATGTGGGCGAGGTCGATGTCCCTTTCCTGTTCGCTGACCGCGCCGCGAGTGACCAGTTCTTTCGAACGCTGGTACTGCTTGTCTGAATATGTGAACTCGGCCTGCTTGAACGTGACATCCGCCAGCACCGTCCGCCGATTGTCTTCGGCTTCTCTGATCTGGGCCTGGGCTTGCCGCAATTGAGCTTCGAGCGGCTCGGTGTCCATGGTTGCGACCACCTGTCCCGCGTCGACGGTATCGCCCTCGTCGGCGAGGACTTCCTTGATTCGCCCCGGATATTTGGTTGCGATGTCGACCTGCTTGGCTTCGAGCCGGCCGTTTCCGCCCGCAAAGCCCGGCGGGAGCGCGGGTTTCGAAAGTATCCACCAGGCGACAACTCCCCCGCCCACGGCGACCACCGCGCCAATGACTATGATCAGTTTTTTCGACATCGCGGCGAACCTGCCCTGAACGCGGCGGCCCTCGGTGAACGCATATCCCGTCTCCTGTCTTGAGTGCGCCAAGCACTCAGCGCGTACGTCTCACTCTGTTCGCCTCCGGCATCGAAGCCTGGAAATGTAATTTGCCTCAGTGGCGCAACGCGCATATTCCACCGAAGTGCCAGAAGTCATGGCCGGTTCGCTATCCGACCTTGGTCCGATGGTTTGGAAAGCGCGTCGGAAGTACCGTCGTGATGATCATTTCATTCCTAACCAGCGTGATGCGGCCCGTAGCATTCTCGGGGTAGGCTGGTTCGAACACGGCGAGGTCGAGTGGGATTGTCCGGCTGGTAAACCGACTTGACGATCTCCCGCTGACACTTCGGTTGCCGATATCAGAGAGGTGGCATGAGCGACTCTGGCGTAGGCCGCGGGACGAGCGCTCCGCTTGGCGCGACATTCCAGGACGGCGGCGTTAATTTTAGCGTATTCTCCAAGAATGCGGCGGCGGTGGATTTGCTCTTGTTCGACAGCGCCGACGCCGGCGCGCCGGCACGCGTCATCGCTCTCGATTCACGGACCCATCGCACCTATCACTACTGGCACGTCTTCGTCCCGGACCTGAAGCCTGGCCAAGTCTACGGGTTCAGAGCCGCCGGCCGGTTTGAGCCCGAGCGCGGCCTGCGGTTCGACGCCAGCCGAGTTCTTCTCGATCCTTATGGACAAGCCGTGGCAGTCCCCGCGAGGTATGAGCGCTTCGGCGACGGTCCAGGCGTCGCGCTGAAGAGCATTGTCGCCGATCCTGGCTCCTATGAGTGGGAGGGCGATCAGCCACTCGAGCGACCGTTCGTGGACACCATAATCTACGAACTACATGTTCGCGGTTACACCAGGCATTCGAGCTCGGGCCTTTCGCCAGAAAAGGCCGGCACCTATGCCGGATTGATTCAGAAGATTCCTTACCTGATCGATCTGGGAATCACCGCGGTTGAGCTGATGCCCGTGTTCCAATTCGATGCTGCCGATGCGCCCGCGGGCCATGTGAACTATTGGGGATATTCCCCTGTATCATTCTTTGCCCCCCATCGCGCCTACAGTTCGCGTCAAGATCCGCTGGGTCCGCTCGACGAATTCCGCGACATGGTGAAGGCGCTACATCGGGCCGGGATCGAGGTAATCCTCGACGTGGTATTCAACCACACCGCGGAAGGCAATCATCGCGGTCCAACCTTTTGTTTTCGCGGGCTGGAAAATGAGGCCTACTATCTATTGGCGCCTGACCGTAGCAGGTACGCCGACTACAGCGGGACCGGAAACACGCTCAACGCCAATCAACCCATCGTCCGCCGAATGATCCTCGATAGTCTGCGGTACTGGGTTACCCACATGCACGTGGACGGGTTCCGGTTCGATCTTGCTTCGGTGCTGGCGCGCGACGAAACCGGAACCCCCATACCGAATCCTCCGATCATATGGGACATCGAGTCGGAACCGACTCTCGCCGGGACCAAGATGATCGCGGAGGCCTGGGATGCCGCCGGTCTCTATCAGGTTGGCAGCTTCGTGGGCGATGCCTGGCATGAATGGAACGGCAGGTTCCGCGACGACCTCCGCCGGTTCGTCAAAAGCGATCGTTGCGCGGTAACGAATCTGGCTATGCGCCTCATCGGGAGTCCCGATATCTATGGTCACGAGGAACGGGAGCCCGAACAAAGCATCAACTTTGTGACCTGCCACGATGGGTTCACGCTCAATGACCTCGTCTCCTACAACGAAAAGCACAATGCAGAGAATGGCGAAGACAATCGCGATGGCATGAATGACAACCTGAGCTGGAATTGCGGCGCCGAGGGAGCCGTGGAAGATGCGGCCATCGAGGCGCTGCGCTGCCGTCAGATCAAGGACTTCATGGCATTGACGCTGATTGCCGAGGGGACTCCCATGCTCCTGATGGGCGACGAGTTCAGGCGGACGCAGCGCGGAAACAACAACGCCTACTGTCAAGACAACGAGATCAGCTGGCTTGACTGGGATTTATGCAGACGAAACGCGGATCTCCATCGGTTTGTCAAAATGCTGATCGCGTTTCGCCGCAGCCGCGACGTCGTAGCCGAAGGAGACGCCCAACTGACGCTCAACCAGCTACTGAGACAAGCGCACTTGAAATGGCATGGCACCGCACTGAATGCTCCCGACTGGAGTAATGAATCGCATTCCATTGCCTTTACCTTCATCAGCATGCGGGCGCGATTCGCGCTCCACGGGATGCTGAACGCCTATTGGGAACCCTTAATTTTCCAGCTACCAGCGGTGGACGGAGAAAGAAATGCGCACTGGCGCCGATGGATCGATACCTCTCTGCCCGCTCCCCAGGACATCTGCGACTGGGCCTCCGCACCGATCGTACCGCAGTCGACCTATACCGTAACGCCGCGCTCTATCGCGTTTCTGATCGACCGGCTTCGGTAAGCCTCGTTATAAATCTATGTTGCTCGCAGCCCCTCTGGTGGCTGCGTTCTCTTTTATTTACTTCTTGTTGCTGAGGAACGCTTGGCCGGTTGTCGCCCTATGCCATTGCCCGGCCTGAGCGCGAAGCTTGCGAGTCTCCGGGCTTCCTCGCTTCTCAGACCAAGGTCCGATTTACGCCCGGCTGACAGATGGAGTCATCTAAAATGGTCCGCGGGGAGATCTTTGGTGACCAAAGCCAAACCAGTTGTCATAATAGTCGACGACGATCCCTCGATGCTTCGCGCCCTGCGCCGGCTGATCTCTGGAGCCGGCTTTGACGTTCGAATCTTCGATCGACCGAGCGCTCTTCTGAAGGTCGACTTGCCCGCGGCAGAAGCTTGCCTGGTCATTGACATTAATCTGCCTGAGATGAGTGGAGTGGAGTTGTGCGAGAAGCTGGCCGCTTCAGGGTGCTCGCTTCCCGTTATCCTGATTACCGCGCACACGGACGAGCAAACTCGAGCGCTTGCCGTCGCCGCACATCCAGTTGCGCTTCTGATCAAGCCATTCGCGCGCGATTTGTTGATGACCTCGATCGGAACCGCGCTGCGCGGCGTAACCCATCCGTAAGTCGCTTCTCAAGACTGCGCTGATCGCAAATCCTCGTCCTGCGGGATATCGGGCAAATAGAACACGAATGTCTGCCCGCCGGCTTTTCGTCTACGAATGCGGTCTGCCCCGAATTAACCCTCTTCTGCACCTTTTCAACACATCGACTCTCTCCTAAAGAGTCACCCAAAAACTGCACAATCCTTTTTTCACCACCAAGCTGCGGTTTAACACAACATCAGTTGTGCCGATGAACTGCTCTTGATAAAGCATCGGGCGATGATGCGGTGAAACCTGGTCGCTGAAGAGGTTTCTAAAAAAGGGGCGATGTTCACGTGAGCTCTCGTTCCTCTGCGGCAAAGCGGGCGATCGACACCTCCAGGACGGCAAGAGCCGGCCAACCGTCTGCGGCCGGCCTGGAAGGAAAGCGTTTCGAGGAGTTTATCGAAGAGCTTTCGTCATCGTTCGTGCGCGCGCCGATCGCCGACGTCGGTGGCCAAATAGATCGATGGCTCAGAGAGATCGTGCTCGGTAACGATCTCGATCGGGGTGCGCTCGCTCAGATCGATCCCAAATCGGGCAAACTGATTGTCCGTCATTCATGGTCGCGCGGAAACCTGGTCAAGCTCCCAGTGGGCATGGAACTGGCTCAGCGCGCCCCCTGGTTTGATCATACCCTGATGACGGGGCGCACGCTGGTTTTTTCCAAGGTCAAAGACCTCATGCCTGAGTTTGCCGGCGATCTTAAGACGTTTCGGCGCTACTTTCCGAAATCGAATGTCACTGTGCCGCTAACAATCAATGGTGAGACGGTCGGCGCAGTCGGCTTTGCCACCTTAAGAAAGGAACGCTCCTGGACACCCAAGTTGGTCCGTCGCTTACAATGGGTCGCGGAAGTCTTCGGAAACGCGCTCGAACGACGGCGCACCGCGGAGGAAAACGCCCTGCTCCGGCACGAGCTGGCCCACGTCTCGCGTACCGCAGTAATGGGGGAGCTGACCGCCTCGCTGGCCCATCAGCTCAACCAGCCGATGGCCGCGATCTTGAGCAATGCCGAGGCGATTCAATGCATGCTCGAATCTGAACCGCTCGATCTCGCCGAACTGCGGGCCGCCGCCAGCGACATCGTTCAGGATGATCTGCGCGCGAGCCAAGCCATCAAGGGGCTACGCGCCTTCTTCCGCAAGGATCAAGTGGAAAAAGTGCCGTTTGACCTCGGCGAGGTCATGCGTGAAGTAATCCGAATGGTTCGAAGCGACGCGCTGTTTCGCAACGTATCTTTGACCTTTGAGGCGCCGCAATCGCGGTCGTGCGTGGCCGGCGACCGAATCCAGCTCCAACAGGCTATTATCAACTTGGTACTCAATGCGTTCGACGCGGTTTCAGAGGAAAAAGATGCCCGGAAGGTCTCGGCCAGTGTTGTCGCGGACGGCGATCGGGTTCGAGTGGCGATCCGCGATTCGGGAAAGGGGATCGACCCGGCCATGAGTTCGCGGATCTTTGAACCCTTCTTTACTACCAAGGCTGGGGGAATGGGCATGGGTCTCAGCATCGCTCGTTCGATTGTGAAAGCGCATGGCGGCCAGATTTCGGCGTATCGCAACCTGGACTGCGGCTCGACCTTCGAACTCTCTTTGCCGGCTTCGAAAGAGGCGCCGGCTGAAACGGTCTCCGGGTGAGCGGCCATGGCTGAGAAAAGAATCATCGCAGTCGTCGACGACGACGAATCGATTTGCAAGGCGCTGGTTCGAGCGCTGTCCAGCGAGGGATTACTGGTGCTTGCGTTTTCGTCTGCCAAAGAGCTTCTCGCGGCACCCGAAAGCAAAAACGCCTGCTGCGTGATTTCGGATTTGCGGATGCCGGATATGGACGGATTGCAGTTGCAGCGCGAGCTCGCCGATCACCTCCCTCACGTTGCGATTATTTTCGTGACCGGAGATGCCGACGTGCCGGCAAGCGTGCGAGCGATGAAATCCGGGGCCATTGATTTTCTGGAAAAGCCCGTCAAACGCGCCGAATTGCTGGAAGCGGTCGATCGCGCCACCCGCCACGCTCACCGCGCCGAGGCGGAAGCCGCGCAACTCAACGAGCTCAGGCGACGATACCAGGGGCTGACCCCTCGCGAACGCGAGGTCTTCGCGCTGGTGGCAACCGGCTTACTCAACAAACAGATTGCAGCCGAGCTCGGCGCGGCAGAAAAAACCATCAAGCAACATCGCGGCGTGGTAATGAACAAGATGCGCGCGGACTCGCTCGCCGCTCTGGTCCTGATGGCTCACCATCTGGGCGTGAGGCCATCCCAACTCGACTTCTCGCAGGCCAAGGGGCTGCTTCGGGTGGGCTAAGTGATCAACTCGAAGGAAAAGTAGGATGCTAACCGCGGTCCGAGAAGTCCAAGGACGGCAAGCCCCCACCAGACTTAGTCGCGGGCGTTTTCCAGGTTTCGCACGGAGTTGACGAGGGAGACATGGGTAAACGCTTGTGGGAAGTTGCCGAGTAGCCGCCTCGCGACGGGATCGTATTCCTCTGAGAATAGTCCGACGTCATTGCAAAGCGAGGTCAATCGTTCGAAAAGCTCATAGGCCTCGCGCTGACGTCCCATTAACACAAGGTTATCCACCAACCAGAAAGAGCAGGCAAGAAAAACTCCTTCGCCGGCGGGCAAACCGTCCACTCCTTCCTCAGTGCGATATCGCATGACCAGACCATCGCGGAGCAATTCGCGCTGGATCGCGTCAACGGTTGCTATTACCCGGGGATCGTCGGGAGCGAGAAAACCAACCAGTGGTATCATAAGAACGGCTGCATCGAGTGTGTCACTGCCGTAATACTGCACGAACGCATTCCGCTGGCGATTGAAGCCATGCGCGCAGACGTCACGATGGATCCGGTCGCGCAGCTTGCGCCATCGCTCCAGGGGCCCGGCCTGAAAGCCAGCCTCAAGCGCCTTGACTGCCCGATCCAGTGCCAGCCACGCCATCACTTTGGAATGCGTGAAGTGGCGGCGCGGACCTCGAACTTCCCAGATTCCTTCGTCGGGGTTGTTCCAAACCTTCTCCAGATTCATGATCAACGCCGCCACGAGTCGCCATGACTCGGGCGACGAGCTTGCGCCACTGCGCCGGCCGACATCGAATGCGCCTAAAAGCTCGCCGTACACGTCGAGTTGGAACTGTTGATGCGCTGCGTTTCCGATCCGTACCGGAGCGCTTCGTTCGTAGCCCGAAAGCCAGGGAAGCTCCAACTCCGTGAGACGACGCTCGCCCGCGATGCCATACAGGATTTGCAGATCATCGGGGCTGCCCGCGACCGCGCGTAGCAGCCATTCTCGCCAGGCCAGCGCCTCAGTCATGTAGCCCGAAAGCATCAAGGCGTAGAGCGTTAGAGTGGCGTCGCGGAGCCAGCAGAAACGGTAATCCCAATTGCGCGGCCCCCCAATCCACTCTGGCAGCGCTGTGGTCGGAGCGGCTACGATTCCGCCGGTTGGGGCGTAAGTGAGCGCCTTCAGCGTGATCAGAGAACGCAGCGCCAGATCGCGCCACGGTCCCCTAATCGTGCAGCTGGACGACCATTCACGCCACCAGGCGTCGGTCTCTTGAAGCATCTTCAGCGGATCGTTTGGGGTTGGCTCAGGGTGGTGCGACGGATACCAGGTCAGCGTAAATGGAAGACTCTGTCCTTCTGAGATCGTGAATTCACTGGTTGCGACAGGTCCCTCGATTTGGATGGGGGTCGGCGTTCTCAGTGCCAGCGCGTCGGGACCGGCAATCGCGCAAAGTCCATAGTCGCGGCGTTCTATCCAGGGAACGATGTGACCGTAGTCGAAGCTTGCGATCAGCTCCATCCGCATCGGCACCGTGCCGCTCACACCGCGGACTATCCGAACCACACCCGCGCTATGATTTGGTTGTGCAACGGGCATGAAATCGGTCACGACGACCGATCCACTATCAGTGACGAATTCATTTTCCAGAATGGCGGTCGGGCCATTGTACCGGCGATGGACCGCCGTCAATTTGTTGGCTGGCGCGATTTGCCAGCGTCCATTCTCACGGCTGCCGAGAAGTGCCGCGAAGCAAGCGGGCGAGTCGAAGCGTGGAACGCACAACCAGTCGATTGCGCCATCGTTTCCCACCAGCGCGGCGGTGTGCGTGTTTCCGATGAGCGCGTAGTCTTCGATTTTCAATGTCATTGTGACTTTGACGGGACGTCACTGAGTCGTGCGTCCGGCGAGTTCCCCTGTATTGAGCCACCCTGCGGGATTGCGGTGTTGTAGAGATCGATCATCGCTCGCTGATATTGCCGGACCTCGCTTGCCATTCGTGATAGCAGCCGTGAATGATCGCCATCGCCTGTTCCGCCGTGTCAACGCAACGAGGTATCTCAAGATCCTCCGGCGCGGCCAGATCAAGCTCGGGACGCAGCAGGTGCTGGCGGGCCCAGGCGACGAAGTCGGCCCACATTCGACCGACTAAAATCAGGGGCGTATTTTGCAGGTTTCGCACCTGCAGCAGTTGCCAGATCATCGAGAGCTCCAGCACCGTGCCAATTCCGCCGGGAACGACTACGAACGCATCTGAAACCAGCACAAAGTGATGCAGCCGTGAGAAGAAGGTGCGATGCGCAAAGGCCTGATCGACAAACGGGTTGACTTCCTGCTCGAAGGGCAAATGCACCCTGATGCCGACACTGGAACCTCGAAGCGCTGAGCCGGCCTGCGCTGCGCCCTCGTTTGCTGCCTCCATCAACCCAGGACCGCCGCCCGTGACAATGGCGCAACCCATCAAGGCCAGTTCCTTCGCGAGATCACGGACTGCACCGTATACCCAGTGATCATGCGGGATCCGCGCTGACCCGAAGATCGTAACCCGGAATTCGGAACGTTGCGTGGGCCTCAGCCTGGTAAGATTATTTACGACTTCCCACAGCCCCATAATGGACTGGTGAAGCATTTCCACAACGTGCTTCTCATCGCTCAGTACTACGGTGTCGCTTGTGCCTTTTCTCGCCGGATCCTCGTCCATATTTGCCTCTGCGAATTACGCTCGACTTTTGACCTTTAGCAGCTGACGGAGAGCTCTACCTCTTCGAGGGTTTGTCGGACTCGGGCAGCTGGTCGGCGGTGCCTGGCAGAAGTGCGCCGACCGCTGAATGGATTGAGGGATAGAAGCACTCGGCGCTCGCCCCGAACACGCCATATCCATCCAGTGCACCGCGAAGCGCTGTTCTCGCGCGCGCTATCGCGAAGGTGATGCCGTGAGACTCAAACTCGGCGCGAATTTCCTCGAGCGCGTAGGTGGCGGTTATATCGATCATCGTTATGGCTTCAGTATCCAGGATTACGCAACGCGGCTTGACCGCAGCGGCAGCAATTGCGGATCGCAAGCGCTGCTTGAAATATTCCGCGTTGAAAAAAAGCAGCGCTGCGTCAAAGCGATAGATCAGCAGACCGGCTATAGCGTTGGCGCCGGGATGTTCCGCCATATCGCAGTAGTCGCCCCTATCAGTTAGCAAGCCCAGGATCGCATCGTGCGGGCGGGAAACACGCAACAACAGGGTTGTTACAGTTAGCAGCACCGCGATGATTATTCCCGCGCCAACACCGATCGTGATTACGCCCAGGGTGGCTACGTTCGCGACCCAGAACTCGCCGGGACTGGCTTGGTATAATCGACGAATCGTTGCGAGATCGAACAACGAGATTCCGGCCGCAATCAGCACTGCGGCGAGGCTGCTCCTCGGAATCATTGACAACGGCCCGGTGAGGAACAGGAGAACTAAGGCCATCAGAATGGCCGCGTATACCCCGGTCATCCGCGTCTTGCCGCCGGCAAGGTCGCTTATCGCGGTACGAGAGTCTGCGCCGCTAACGGCAAACCCATTGGAGATTCCTGAAGCCAGATTGGCGGCGCCAAGGGCGATCAACTCGCGGTTGGGCTCGACCGCGTAACCGTTGCGGGCGGCAAAACTTTTGGCGGTCGCAATCGCGCTGCAATAGCTTACCAGCAGGATTCCCAAGGCATTCAGGGAAAGTGCTTGAATATCGTCTAGCGAGACAGCGGGAACTTTGGGTATTGGGAATCCCGCTGGAATCGTGCCAACCAGCGCTACGGCCCCTTTTTCGAGATCGAAAACGGCCGCGAGCAAAATCCCGCCAACAACGCCGACCAGCGGAGTCGGGAAGCGCGGAGAGAAGCGGCTAACAGCCCACATCAGTAGAAGAGTGACTGATCCAACCAGGAGGGTCGGAACGTGAATCTCATCGAATCTGCTTAAGAAGTTCGCGACGCGAAGGAAGAATCCCGTACCATTTAGCAGCGCAAATCCGCAGAAGCTGCCCAGCTGCTTGCTGATGATCGTCAGCGCGATGCCATTCATAAAGCCGCTGAGAATCGGACGGGACAAAAGATCCGCAACCACACCCAACCGGAGAATCCCGGCCCCCACGCACATGATTCCCACGATCATCGACAGGGTGATTGACAGCGCGAGGTAGCGTTCCGGATTCTGCGCTGCCAGCGGAACCAAACTCGCGGCAACGATCGTGCAGGTTGCGGCGTCAGGACCGGTGATCAGCTGAGGTGAAGAGCCAAGACACGCATAGGCCACCAAAGGCAGGATGCTTGAATAGAGCCCCACGACCGGCGGAAAGCCGGCGAGCTCGGCATAAGCCAGCGCGGTTGGCACTGCGACCGCTGCTACAGAAAGCGCCGCCAGCAAATCGGGATGCAAATACTCACGGCTGTACGACTGCAATCTGCTCCGTTCTTGAGGCTCCGAGCCGGTCACAATCGTCTCCTGCGATCCGTCATCCGACAAGTCACAAGATGGAGCCTGCTAGCGCATCTTTCGACTGCCTCGCTGGCGCTTCGTGATCGAGGAGACCGCCTCAAGCCACCCAACGTGATTTCCGGACCGTCGCTGTCGACAGGCGATACGACTGGCCGGGTTCGGGCTAGCTGGCAGGCTCTTTTTCTATGGCGATGGCGGTGGCGCGCGACACGGTAACGACCAGTTCGTCTCCGGCCTTAACGAGCTTCAGATTTTTCGGATTTCTCGCCTTGACCTTTTCGATGGATCCGTCCGGTCCTTTCAAGGTCACGGTTCCATTCTCTGGATCGACGTCGACGACCGTGACTAAAACGCTCGCTTTTTGTTCCGCCACGGCGCCCGGTGTTCCACTCTGCGCCGTCACGATTCCTTCCTTCAGGGAAACTGAAGGTACCTGCTCATCGGCTTTTTTCTTCCGAATCGTGACAACTTCGTAGTAACGCACTACGACCGGGTCGCCGACTTTCGCGGCCTTGAGGTTGTAGGGATTGTCAATCCTGAATGTGACTTTCTTTCCGTTCGCCTCGAGTGTCACGAGCTTCTCGCTTTCGTCCACCGCAGCGATTTTTCCGTGAATGGTCAGCACTGTTGCCGAGCGTAAGCTCTCCGGTGCTCCGGACGGGGCACTTGGCGAACTGGTTTGTGCTGCTGCTTGTCCGGCCAGCGCCACAGAGAAAGCCAGCGTTGCCGCAAGAAAGATTCCCCGCCGCATGGTCATAGGTGAACCTCCATGTTAACTCCGTTTACTAGGTATGCAGGCAGTATGGCAAGCAATCAGGTCACAAACGTCGGTCGGGAGGCCTTTGAATTCTCGAGCTCGCCGGGTGCCGATGCTGATGTCTAAAACGGGCCACCTCGCGGTTCGCACCGCGCCTGCGAGGCCAGCTCGCTGCGTGCACGGCGTCGATGTTTCGGTGCTCTGAAAGGACGGAGCGTGCTCGACTACCCATTCAGTTCCTTGAGTAACACCTTGGCGTCCTTCAAATCCGCGGTGCCGTGGCCCTCGGTGAACGTGGCGTAAAGCGGGACCAGAAGTCCGCGCGCCGCGGTGACGTCACCGCGGCATTTGAAAATCTGCGCCAGGTCCAAAACCGCGCGTAACTCCCATGCCTTGGCATTTGTCTTCCGTGCAAGTTCGATAGCTTCGTGGAGGTCTGCCTCCGCCGCCTCGTGGTGACCCAGCGCCAGGCGTAGCTCGCCCCGCACTCGCAGCGCGTCGGCCCGCCAGGTGAGTTCCTCAGGATTTGCGATCAACGCTTCCTCTACCGTTGCCAGCGCTTCAGGGGTCGCGTCGGCGAGCGCCTGCGCTTCCGCAAGCCAGTTCAAAAGCTGTGTCATTGTGTTGCGGTTCCCGGTCTTGACGAGCTCGCTCAATCCCCGGCCGATCTGCGCGACACTTTCCGGCGCGTGGCCAAGGCTTGCGCGGGCCCGCCCCAGCGTAATCCGCGCGAACGCGGCAATTTGTGGGAATCCGTACTGCTCCGCCAAACCGAGCGCCTGACTGGCGAGTGTCTCCGCCTGGTCGTGTGCTCGAAGATAGATTTGTAGCCACGCTGCAATGTAGTGCGCGGTGGCCAGCTCGAAGGGGCTGTTCATCCGATGCGCAGCGGCGAGCGCATCTGAGCTGCGCTGGCTCGCGAGATCGGCTCGACCAAGCTGCCACGCTACCACAGCTGCATTGCCTAACAGCACGGCGGCCAGACCGGGAAGTTCACTCCATGCGAATTCGAAGAAAGGCGCTCCGCGCAGGAAGTGTTCTTCAGCGCCCTCCAGATCGCCGCGCCAGGCGCGCACAAGCACTTGAGCGATGTGCGCAATGCCGATACTCGGCGAGCTGCCCTCGCTCTGGGCCAGGTCCAGCAGTTGATCTGCAATGGCTCCGGCCGCAAGCAGGTCACCAGCAGTTACCACCGCAGCCCACGCGTCAAATAAATGATGAATCACTTCTGGAAGATTGTTGGTCTTCTCGGCAAGCGCCTGCGTGCGCGCGGCCGCTTGCGCTGCTTCTGGCGCACCATAACCCCGCGTAACCTGCAGCACGCGGACGAATGGCCCAGTCAATTCCAGTTCCCGAGCATCGCGTTCCGCAGACTCTGGCAACGCTTTCAGGATTTCAAGGGCATGCCGATACGCCTGCTCCGCTTCCTTGAAGGCATATCGTTCGACCGCGGTGTCGGCCGCCTTTCGCCAGCCAGCCATCGCTGGTTCGAGTTCGCCCGCCTCAGTCCAATGCCGCGCGAGAACTTCCGGCTCCGCATCCGCCGTTGCGGGAAACTGTTCGGTTAACACGCGTGCTACCGTTCGATGCAGCTCACGACGCCGGCTCTTGAGCAATGCCTCGTAGGCCGCGTCCTGTACCAGAGCGTGCTTAAACGAATACGTCGCCTCGGGCGCGATACCGTTGACATAGATAAGTTCCGCATCGGCCAACTTTGCCAGGGCCTGCTGCAACTCAGCTTCCGGCATCATCGAAACTGCCCGGAGCAAATCGTAGGAGAATTTGCGCCCAATGACAGCAGCGATCTGCGCAACTTCTTTTGCGCTCCCGAGCCGATCCAGGCGAGCCATCAAGGAATCGCGGAGGGTATGTGGGATCTCGCGTGCGCCGGGTTTGGCATCGCCCTTCTCGAGTACTGCGCGGGTCAACTCCTCAACGAATAGCGGAATTCCGCTGGTACGCTCGATCACCTGCTCGACGGTGTCTTGTGACAGGGCATTCTCAGCCACTACTCTCGCTACCAGGTCGCGCACTTCCCGCGCCGCCAGTCGATTCAGCGTCAGCTGCGTGTGATGTGTGCGCGACGCCCATGGCGGAGGAAATTCAGGTCGCGCGGTGCAGAGAATCAGCAACGGACTGGTGGCGCCCTGTTCGACCAGCAACTGCATCAGCTCCAGCGTAGACGCATCGAACCAATGCAAGTCCTCGACTGCCATCACCGATGGCTGTATTCGCGCCACGCCGAAAAGCCATCCTGCCAGAGACGTTAGCAGCCGTTTGCGTTTTTGTTGCGGCGTGATGGTGAGGGGCTCATACTTTTCGCCGATCGGGAGGCCCAGCATTGGCGCGAGAAGCGGCACCGCCTCGGCAGGCTTCAGTCCCGCGAGATCGAGAACTCTTTCGAGTTCAGCCACCTTTTCTTCGTCTGTTACCGCTCCCCGTTCCGCGAAACCCTGCTGAAGCATGTCGGTGATCGGATAGAAAGGGGTGTTTTGAAAATAGGATGCGCCGGAGCACTCGTTCCAGGTATGCGGAATCCCCGCCAGCCGCTCCCGGAATTGCCGCACTAGGCGCGACTTGCCCATCCCCGCCTCACCTATGATGAAAATGACCTGTCCCTCGCCGCCTCTGGCGCGCTCCCAGCGGTTCCAGTGGAGTTGCACTTCATCTTCGCGGCCGACAAACGGCGTCAGACCGCGCGCGGCCGAAGCCGCCAGACGGCTTCGCGCCCCGCTCGACCTCACGACTCGAAACAACTCAATCGGTTCTGCAATTCCCTTGAGTTCGTGCGCGCCCAACTCTACGACCACGAATAGACCTGAGATTAGCCCGTGGACCGCGGGAGTGATTATGACGGTGTTGGGATCAGCCGCAGACTGCACTCTGGAAGCCACGTTCGCCGTATCGCCGAAGACTTCCGAATCGCTGCCCCCGCCTTTGCCGATCACGACGTTGCCGGTGTCGATGCCGACGCGAACTGAGAGCCGGTCTGATCCGTCGCGCCGATTGAGCGCGCCGACCGCATCGACGATAGCGAGCCCCGCGCGCGCGGCACGTTCGGCGTCATTGTCGTGCGCCGCTGGCCACCCGAAATACGCCATCACGCCATCGCCCAGGTACTTGGCGACGTAGCCCTCGAAACGCTTGATCGCTTCAGTCACTGCGGCGAGATATTCGGCTTCAATCTCGCGCCACTCCTCAGGATCGAGCCGTGTGGAAATCGCGGTCGAGCCGACAAGGTCGCAAAACAAGACCGTCAGGTGACGGCGCTCGCCGGTGTGCTCTCGTGCTTCGGCGGGTTGGGTGTCAGCGACTGCGGCGACAAGTGGCACACCAATGGCAGCGCCGCACTCTGTGCAGAACTTCGCACCCGATGCGTTTGCAGCGCCGCATCGTGGACAACTGCGCGGAAGTGGAGTTCCGCACTCAGTGCAGAACTTCCCGCCTCCTGAATTGTCGAAGCCGCAGCCTGAGCAACGCATCGCCATTATTCGGAGCCATCTCCCGACTCCCGCTTGAATCAGACTCCATCGAACGCGGAGTGACGCGAAAGACCGATACTATCATCACTTGTGAAGGTATTAGACCGGGACTTCCATTTTGACTCTCAAGCCATCTTTCTCGTAGCCCCTCACCAAACTCAGCGTCAAGTCGCTGCCGCCCGACCGGTCGCGGTTCCCCGATCGCGGTCCGATCCTCATCCGCTCATCCGCGCGCGGATAGACGAAGACCGAAGTGCCCGCAAGCGCCCTCAGCGAGAGCATCTTCGCGCCGCGGCAGGTCTGCGTGACTCGTACTGAGATCGAGCGGCGGAGATTAAGAATCCTAACCGCACTGTTCCGGGAGCTCGAGCGTATCGATTATGGCCTGAAGGCTGAACGCACAACCAGGACACCGCTCCGAACCACCGGGCTGTAGCTTGGCCGTCTCATTCGCCGGGCTCAACAACTCCCTGGTGTTTCGCGGCAGATTGTCGTTCGCCTGAAGCCGGATCGTGTACTTCAAGTTCCGTTTCGTAAAGCTCCGGCTTAGCAAAGGCTGCATCGGCTGGCGGGAGGTCTTTTCGCGCGACTAGTCGAGCGTTGTCTCGCCGACCATCGGGAGATATTCACCTCACATCACGGCATCGACAGCCGGCTCGAACGCGTCGCTGGCCCGTCTACAAAAGCATCTACACGGACGTAATGTGGGGTTTTTGTGCTCGTCTGTTTTTGCTGATTTTGCTGGAGCCACCCGTCGGATTCGAACCGACGGCCCGCTGATTACGAAGTGTGTTCCCGGTCCAAAACGTCGAGAGTGACCGATATATACGTCTCGACGTTTTCTTCCGAAAGGAGTGGACTCGTGATTACCATCACCGCATTCAAAATGGTGCCGCCGTTCGCGACCTCCGCGTGAGATGGGCGCTCGAAGAGCCGGTCTCTCCTACCGGGCACTCGTATTGGGAACAAACTAACGGAGGCTATCAACAAGTAATCAGGTAGACTCTTAGTCAGTGCGAGAAATGAGTTTCCAGTCATACACTTGGCCGAAACAGGAAAGACCGGTCCGAAGCCGTTTATCGCCCGGCCGGCTCTTGGCCGCAATCCTTGCATTGTCGATGCTGGGAGCCGGATGCGGCGGCTCGAGTGGTCAATCTCCGGTCGCAGCGCAGGCGGACACGATATATACGAACGCCAACGTCGAAACCATGAACGAAGCGCAACCCGCTGCCCAAGCCGTGGCGATCAAGAGGACGAGCATCCTCGCGGTAGGCTCGAACGCCGATGTTCTCGCCTTCAAGGGTCCGGGCACCACCGTGACCGATCTGCAGGGCGCGACCATCCTGCCCGGGTTTATCGACGCACACTCGCATCTGATGGGCTATGCGTTTTTCAGCGACACAAACTACTGGACCGACTGTCTCGAGCGTAAATTTGTATCTCAAACCTCCGCCCGGCGATTCGCGATGCGCCACTCCGACGAATCCGCAGAACTGCTTCATTCCGGTTCAGACCGAAGATGACGTCACCACGCGCCTTACCAGTGCGGCCACCGCGGCGAGGGCCAACGGCGGCATCGGGGCAGTCTATGGCGCCAATTACGATCCATCCCGGCTGGGACATGGTTCTGAGTGCGCCGGACCCAGCACTAATGTTGGGTTTGAATGTCCCAATTTGGAAGACGGTCAGGCGCGCGCGCATCTCGACGCGATAGCATCGGACATTCCCGTTTTCGTCACCAGCGAGGCCGGACATGTTACTTTCGCCAACACCAGGGCGCTCACCGCCCTGAATATCTGCGGCACCGACGTGTCCAACCCCTCCACGTGCAAAACCCCGACCACCAATCCCCTTCAGGAGGAGGCGCTGGCCCAGGTCGGACAACTTGATGAGGACCTGGCCTTCACTTCAGCAGGTTTTTTTGAGAGCGAAATTCTCCAACAAAATCCGGGCGGCGTTACAAACGATATCATCCGCGGGGTCAATCTCTATTCTCAGTGCGGCTACACGTTAAACCAGGAGGGCGCCGCCGGGGACTTCGAGGTTCAACTCTATCTGGGCGCAGTCAAGGCCGATCCCCAATTTCCGCTGACTGCCGCGATGCTGATGTATGACGCCGGCAGCGCCGATTTCAACGATACTGTGGCGCTTGCGCAGAAAGCGCAGGCGCTTATCAACGGCAATCCCGACATTTTCATCGCGGCGCTCAAGAGCTTTGCCGATGGCAGCACGCAGGAGTACACGGCCTTTCTGGCCGAAGCATATTTCAACCTCTTCCCGCCCTTCATGTGGAACATCTTTCCACAGACGTATATGGGCCTCCCGGACCTGAGCGAAAGTGACATGGCGGCGCGCGCGGTGCTCGCGCATCAGTCGGGCTATCCGCTGGTAATTCATCAGAACGGCGATCAGGCAATCAGCAACAGCGTGGCGGCGTTGCGGCAAGCGCAACAGAGTTTTCCCGCGCCGAACTTTCGGGACTTGGTCCTGCATGCGCCGCTGATCGATGCCGCCAACCTCGTAATTGTCAAAAGCCTGAATGACCCCATCAGCTTTCTGATGAACAACGTCTATTATTGGGGGTTGCCGCTGTGTCAGCAGGTCCTGGGTCCGCAGCTCGCGACAAAAAGTTTCGCTCTCTATCCCGCGGCCGACGCCGAGAATGCCGGGCTGCGCGTCACCCTGCACAGCGACACCCCCGTTAGTCCGCCCGATCCGCTATTCGAAATCTGGGTAGCCAAGACGCGCAGGCCGCAGCAGCCCGCCTGGTATCCGAACTTCAATCCGGGCCAGTGCCCACCGACCTTGAATCCGGAGGAATCGATATCGATTCGCCACGGAATCGAGGCGTTCACCACCAATGCGGCCTGGCAATACGGGCTGGAAAACCAGCTAGGCATGGTCAAAAACGGCTTCACCGCCGACCTCGTGTTTTTATCCGCCGACCCGCTCGCGATGGAAAACAACCCTGACGGCTTGATATTGATTCGAATCCTGGGAACCGTGCATCACGGAATATTCACGGCCAATCCTCACGCGAGCGAGCCCCCGATCTGGCCGGGCTGACGAGCAAAATCGCAGATTACGCGGCGCAACAGGCCTCTGCACTCAAATACAGGCTCGAACCTGCGTTTGCACACGTTTGAATGCCTATGCGAGTCTGAACGTCCAACATGGAGATTCCCGTTTACAGCGGACTACAGCTTTTTTCTTTAGAGCCGCCGGCATGCCAGTGATGAAAAGGAGCGAGATACGTCGAATTATCAAGCGTGAGGACGAGCGCCTTGCACCATCCACCGGGATCTCGCTCCGTCTCACCCGCCGCACCTTGCTGAAGCATGTCGCGGCGCTCGCGGCGGCATGGACGATCAGTCCATGGCGAATCGGCGTGCCGTCCGCGTTCGGCCAAGGGATGGACGACCCGGCGACGACGCAGACGCTCGAAGCCTACACCAATACCCCGGGGATGACGCAGACCCTCGAAGCCTACGCCGATACGTTGATCCCGGGCCAGAAGCGCTTCCCAGGGGACCGGGCGATCGCCGGCGTAGTGAGCGGCGCGGGTGCGGTGCAGGCGGGCGCGATCGAGATGTTGAACTTCCCGCCGGTCGGCCTCCAACCGGCACTCCCTTTCCTTGCCCTGGGCATCAATGTGCAGGCTGTGCTGTATGCAGTGTTCCACGGGATCGTTCTCGATCTGACGGTGCCGCCCTTCGTCGCGCTCGACTTCGATTCGCGGACCGCGCTCCTGGTCCAGCTCCTCGACGAGAACGGGCCGGATCGGGGCTTTTTCTACGGGCTCGCGGCCATTTGTTTCGTCGCATACAACACGGCGGGTTACCTCCCGACAGCGGTCGCAATCAGCGAAGGGCATCCCGGTTTGGCGGCGATCGGCTTTCCGCCTCCCAATCCCGACGGTGTGTGGCGCTTCCCGGAGTTCTCGTACCAGCGCGTCCTCGCGCGGAAGCATCCGCGCTCAAAGCGCGGCAACCCGGCGTGATCCTGGAGGGAAGCGATGGCGAATGAGACCACCGACGTTCTGATTATCGGGACGGGCTTCGGCGGCTCGATCCCCGGTTACTACTTCGCGGCCGGCGGCGCTAGCGTGATCATGCTCGAGCGCGGGCCGAGGTTCTCGAGTGCCGACTTCATGCAAAGCCTGCAGGTCGGCACCTTCAACCGCTTCGTCGACAGCATCTCGGGCGCCGGCATCGACGTCACCGCGGGCAACTGCGTCGGCGGCTCGAGCGTCGTCTATTACGCAGCGTCGCTGCGGGCGCCGAGCTTCGTCTTCGAGCGTCGCGGCACGATCGGCCGTCGTATCTGGCCGAAGTCGATCACCCGCAGTACGCTCGACAAGTGGTATCGCCGCGCCGAGGAAGCCTTGCCGGTGAGCGAGCTGAGCTGGGACGACGTGCCGTATGCCGGCGGCGTCTTCGCGGCAGCATGTACGCGCGCGGGACACACCTGCCAGCCGGTTCCGGTCGCCGTTGACCTCACGCGCTGCACCAACTGCAACTGGATGCATACCGGCTGCATCTTCGACGCGAAGCGCTCGATGCTGCTCAACTACATCCCCGCCGCGGAGGCGTCCGGCGCCGAGATCCGCCCGCTGCACGAGGTGCAAACCATCCAGCCGGCCCAGACCACCGGCTACCGCTACGCGGTCTCGTATCTGCAGCTCGACCCGAACAACTACAGTGTGTCTGTCGGCAGCGGCGTCATTGAGGCGAAGATCGTCATCGTCGCCGCAGGCACGATGGGAACGCCGGTGATCCTGCAGCGCTCGGCGCCGTTTCTCGGCGGCATGCCGACGGCGGTCGGGCGCTACTTCTCGGCGAACGGTGATCGGGTCACGGTGGCGGCCTTCGACGATAATAAAGTCCAGAATCTGCTCGGGCTCGAACGCGCGCCCGGTGTCGGCTACGAGGGCTTCCCGATCGGCAAGCCGATCAGCGCCATGACCTTCGACTACCTCAACCCGCGCGCGCCCGAGTTCTCGCGCTTCGGCTTGCAGCAGATCTACTTCCCGCCGATCGTGAACCTCATCGTTGGCGTGGACGGGACGCCGTCCTGGTTCGGCGTCGCCAAGCGTGACCTCACCTCGCAATGGCGCTCGTGGATGACGATCCTCGCGATGACCGAGGACGCCAACGAAGGCGTCTTCGGCCCGCCGCCCCCGACTGGCAACTTCAGGCGCGTCGGGCCGGCATCGGTCGGCCAGCTACGGTTCGACATCACGCCGGAGACCACGCACGGCTTCAACCTGTCCGACGCGGCGAGCCAGTCGATCATGACGCTCGACGGCCTCGCCACACTCAATCTCGTGACGTCGACGAACAAGGTCCAGTGTGCGCATCCGCTGGCGTCGTGCCGAATGGGCGACGATCCCAGGACGTCGGCGCTCGACGATCGCCACGAGCTGCGCGGCCATCCCGGCATCTTCGTCACCGACGCGTCAAGCGTACCGACCTCGCTCTGCGTGAACCCGTCGCTCACGATCGCGGCGCTCGCCGAGCGCGCGTCGTCGATATTGCTGAGGCGCACCCACAAGTACGGTGTCACGGTCAAGCGTTTCGGCGCCATCGACACGTTTTTCTGAGGCGACGCCCCGCTTGGGGACAGGTCGTCTTTAACCTGTGGCACAGCCCTGATCACCGCTCATCCAGAGCCACGCCGGAAGGTGAGCAGCGACGCGCTCGAAGTCAGGGCGATTGAGACCAAGCTCAGTAGTTCTCCAGGCAAGATCGTGCAGTTAATCGATATGAATTGCACAATCCGATGCCAAAGCGTTCTTCGATGCTGCCGGCGAGCCCAGGCAATCGAAGTGGTACGAAACGGGCCACAAAATGAAAGTGCCGGCGGTCACCAAAGACCGTACCGAGTTTCTGATGAAGGAACGTGGAATGAACTGATTATCCGAGGATTGGAGCCACCCGTCGGATTCGAACCGACGACCTGCTGATTACGAATCAGCTGCTCTACCAACTGAGCTAGGGTGGCTCCGCGAACGGAATAGCCTAGCGAACGGCGCATCCGCACGAAAGGGACGGGGGCAACGCCGTCCGCGCCACGGTGGTCATCCTGAACGGAGGCTGCCGGGTGAGTCGAGGCCAGGCGAAGCCGGCCGAAGCCCTGAGCGGAGTCGAACGGGGGAAGGATCTCGCGCGGCTGCCGCGCGTCAGACCACCTCCCGCCCGGCAAGACGCCCGGAGGACCGGTCGAGATCCTTCGCTGCGCCTGCCCTCCGCAAGGCTTCTGTAGGCGGGCTCAGGATGACATCAGTGGGAGTTCGAATAGTCGCTTTTTTCAAGGCAGCGCCGGGTACTTGAGCATCGGCGGGATGCGGCAGAAGATGAGCGCATCGGGCGATGCGGCCAGACGAGTTCATCCTCAACTATCGCGTGACCATCGCCGCGCTCTATGCGCGCGGCGGCGCAGCGCGATGGAATATCGCGGAGGCATCATTTGGCGAGGTCCTCGGTCGCGCCGTCGCGCGGCGCTTCGCGAATGCCGACGACGCGCGCGATCGCGCATCCGTAGTCGCATTCCTCGAATCGCTGCACGTTGAAGATCTCGCACTCGCGATCGCGTGCAGGGCGGGCAACGAAGCGGCGTGGCGCGAATTCGATGCGAAATTCCGTTCTGTGATTGAAAGCATCGCCCGCGTCGGCCGGCGGGACGAATGCTGTTGGGACTCCACGCCGGCGATCCGATGTTTTAGATCGCACGGAGCGTGTCTGTGGCGAATTGTCGATTTTGCTTGAAAATCAACAATTCGCCACAGACAGGCTTGCGGCCTACGCTGTCTCAGCGAGAAATGACCGCGCGAGAACTATTTGCCGGTTCCCGTTAGTCGTATATTAGTCGCACCCAAACGAGAGTTGTCGAAGATATTCAAGTAGGTCTTCGCAAGTCCCGTTTGGCTTGGACTGAAAGTCACCATCACGTTGCACCCCTGGTCCGGCGACAGAACTGCCGGACAATTGTTGATCTCTGAGAACGGACCGGTGCCCTCTATTGCAATGCCGCCGATAAAAATGCTGGCACCTCCCTTCTGCGCCTTATTGGTCAACCGGATGAAGTTGTTGCGGGTTTTGCCGACGGGTACGTTGCCGAAAGTGAGCGGGGCGGGTGCTGCCCCCAGCACTGCACTCGGAGTCGGAGCGGCCGTCGGACCCGGCGTGAAAGTCTCGAATTCGGTGAGCAATTGCGTGATGTCGGGACTGCCCCAGCCGGTTCCCAAATCGTAACCCGTACCTACCTGATAAGTAGTGGGGCTGGGACATGTGCCCGTCTGATCTATGGTGCAGTTGGTGCCACCGAGGGTTACGTCAACCAGCGCGGGATTCGTGGAACTTTGGGTGGCGGCGATCTGGTACAGGTATGGGTTGATGTTGCCCAGAAGCCGGTTCTTCTGCTGCTGAGCAATCAGGCGCGAGATGGCCGCCCAGATTGGCGACGAGGCGCTGGTACCTCCGACGCCAACCGAGCAGGTTGAGGGACCCCCACAGCTCAAACCGAAGTTCTTCAGCAAAGCATCCGTAGTAGCAATCCAATATCCCGGGGCGGTTCCGCTGGCGGCAATCGAAACATCGGGTACGCCGCGCATCGTAAGCGGTGAGGTCAGGCCGTACGGAGTTATCGTGCTTTGCCATGAGGGAGCCTCGAAGACCTGGCTTATTCCCCCGCCGCTTGCTCCTTCCGTCGGAGTAGATACTGGCGCCGGCAGCACCGGGGTGGGGAAATGCCAGACCTCTTCGACACCCGGCCCTAACTGCGATGTATCGGCATAGTTATTGTTCGGATCGTATGTCGGGTTGAATTGTGTGCCGCCGACGACAGTGACGTCAGAGCTGGCAAAACTCTCCTCGATGCTGGGCTGCTTGCCAGTCGCGACCGCACCGGGTGTTGGTCCGGGCTGCCCGCAGAGGTAGTTGGCTCCGAAGTCCCCAGATGAATGGAACACCGTCTGCCCCTGCATCACTGCCTGCGCTTCCACCTGCGCGTAGGTCTGAATTTGCGGGATGCTCGGGCACTTTGCGTTAGTGCCGTTTACCTGCCCCCCTCGATCATCGATGCTTGAGCTAATCACGCCGCAAAACTTCGGATCAGTCACCGCCGCGATCAGAGTGTCGAGCGCCGGCGTCGTCGAATTCGGGACGGTTGAGATGTACATCCTGATTGGTGTGTTGGGAGCGATCGCGTGCGCCCAATCGGCATCCAGATTTGGTTCATTGTCGACCGGCTGGTATGTGGGCGGCACGTTTGGATCGGTAAAAACGAATTGCATCTGCGCGGCCGGAAGGCAGAATTCATTGGTGAAAACATTGACTATCGCGGGAGTGCTCGTACCGACCGGCACTGGAGTGTAAGTCCCCCCGGGAGAACAGGTTGTAGGAAATGCCGCCGCGGGCGGGTCTGTAACCGTCGGCGGAGGGTCATATTCCAACAGCGCAATACAGTCGGGAGCTGTCGTTCCCCCATTGGCACCCGATACCGTGGGATCACTCTCGAAGTAGAAGTTCCAGAAATCCTGCGGCGAGAAATAAGGACCTATCTTGCCGTCCGGGAATTTGAATTGAGGGGTCGCCGTGTCGCCTTGCACTACGGCCGCGCTGTGGGAATTCAGATTATCCAGCCCAAAAAACGCCTGGACCGATCCCGCAAGACTCCTCGGAATCTGCGGATTGTTCAGGTTCGCATACGAAGCCCCCTCGCTCACGAACGCCACGCCCAGCGCCTGATGCACCTGTGCTACCGATCCGCTGAATCTCACCTGCTGCGTTTTGAGGTCCGCCGACTCAATATTGAAACCTCTTTGAGTCAGCCATTTGGTCACCGCCTCCATCTGGCCGGCGGTTGGGCCAAACCGGCGCGCGAATTCTGCGCGGCTGAGCCACTTATGGTACGAGGGCGAACCGGGTTGCTGAAGTTGCTCCTTTAACTTCTCCATCCCGGCTCGGTCGCGCAAACTCAGCGCCGCCATCAGATGGAGCTGCATATCGGGCGGGGCTGGCTGCCATTTCCAATAAGGCGCCGGTAGATGATTTTGAGATGCAACCACCCGAGCTCGCGTTGGAGCGCCGGCACCGAACACCAACCCGGCGAAGTAAACAAGGAGGAGTCCCGGGATCAGAACCAGCTTGAGTACGGAAAAGACCTTGGCCATCTGATGTTTTCCTCGCGCTTGGGCAGTAGCAGCACTCCGACGCGGACAGCATATAATATAACAAAACTAATCAAGAGTAACCAAAGTGTCGATCTCCTACAATAGAGATGTCTCCACCCGGATGGGCGTAAAATTGGGAACGATTTCCCAAGGCTTCTTCAAGACAGGCCTCCAGCTTCCGGTCTACGTTTGGATGAGATGGTCGGTGAATGCGTGCGTTCTTGCCGATGTCCAAAGCAGGAGCTTTGGGAGCTTGCCGCTGACTAGGATGCTAATGGAAGAATCACGCGATGAATTCCAACCGAGTGTCGGTCCGAAAGCTGACTCCGTCGATCGGTGCGGAAATCGGTGACGCGATCTGTCGGGCGCCATCAGCGAGTCGCTACTCGCGGAGATTCGGCAAGCGCTGCTCGACAACCTGGTCATCTTCTTTTCGCGACCAGAGATTGACGCCTGAGCAGCACAAGGCGTTGGGGCGGCGCTTTGGCCAACTCCACATCCATCCGGCGCCGCTCGGCACCCTCGAGGGCCATCCCGAAATCGTGCTGATCAAATCTGACAAAGACTCAAAGCGGATAGCCGGCGATTCCTGGCACTCCGATGTTTCCTGCGATGCGGAGCCTCCGATGGGTTCGATGCGAACTCGCGGAAGCGGTCGAATTCTTAGGTATCCGCGGAATGAATGTGTCGATATACAACCATCCGCTGTGCGTTCTACCACGCCACGTCTGGAAGTTCGCGCGTAAGTCTATTTCCGACTGGAAGAATCTGTACCTACCGTGTTGTGAGTCGTGCAACATCAGACCTCGTTGCGGAGGACTCTTCCAGTCGTCGCTTCTGCGCCACAGTTCACATATCCATCCGCTGCCGACTGTTTCGACATAGAGCGGGAGCAGTCTCCCATTCAGTGCACGAAACTATCGATGTCGGGAATCGCTCACCACCTCTTCATGCACCTGCGGCACGATCTTTCCAGCCGCCAGACCGTTCAGTGACCTTTGCTCGCCAACACCTGAATCAGAGCACTACCAGGTCCAGGGTTCTTGTAATCAATAATTGAAGGGCGTATCGCCAACCCTCGGTGGCACCATCAGGTACCAGCCCACAAGCGCGAGCGCGGCGGCGTGGTGGCGAGGCTTCATGCTCACTTGGCCGGGATGAAAACGACTACACATGGAAATCTGGGTCAGGGTCATCCGCGTCGAGCAGATAGTCGCGACCACGCCTTGAGACTTCCCAGAAGTTTTTATTGTCGAGGGAAGTAGTAGACCCGTTACCCTCATCACCGTTGCTGACGTTTGGCTTTGCGAGCTACTCCCCGGATTGGGGGATAATCTGCGAGGGGGGCAATACGAAACCAGTGATGTGGACCTCGGTGGTGCCGCCGCCAATATCGCCGATCTGTATTGAACCCAAGCCTTCAAGCGCGCCGTGATCGGCGGTGCCCCCATTGAGCCGCAACGTGCCGTTGAACAGTCCAGTTTGTAACGGGACTGATTCTTGATTAGTCGGACCACCCTGGGCAATTCCGGGCACCGTGCAATCCAGCCCCGACATTACGAAATTGATGATTGACTTGTCCGCCAGCGTAATGACGCCTTTGCCGGTCGCCGGCATGCACTCGCCGGTGTTGGTCCCGTCGTTCTGCGCGGCCGTCTCGTCCACGCTCAACTCATAAGTCGCCTCAGTCGCCCCGTAGGAATGGCTCACCACATGCGGACGTAAGTCAGGGTTGGGGTTGGCGCTTCCGGTCGTGCAAACGCAGGTATCGCTGCCGCTGCACGGCAGATCAACGCAAGACGCTCCAGTGTCGGTGGATGAACCAACTCCCGTGAAATCGAGATAAGGGCCGAACATGATGCCGGTTCCGGGGGTTCCATGGGAAGAAATTCCAATGCCGCCGAAAACCGTTGCACTCGACGCAACGAGGAAACCGATGATCAGAAAAACGGCCGTGCTTCCGCGATGAATTGCCGCCGACATCATTTTAGCCTTCATTTGAGTTAACCTCAGTACAAGCGGGCGTTCAGAATTCCTAAGAAGCATTGGGACGGCAAAGAGACCTTCGACCTGTAGACCGGAATTTCCTCTTTGACTTTCAATACGTGACGGAGGGTCAGGCGCTCTGAAATAGCACAGTGCGAACGATCATGAATCGACGCCTGTGTGTGCCGAATTGCTGATTTTCGAGCAAAATCAACAATTCGCCACATACAGGCCTGTGGTTGATGGTTGTAATTGCTCTTGGATATTGGCGAATGTTCTATGCGTGGCATTGGGGAAACGCCGCGATTTTTTTTCTCTACTCACTGCCACTATTGGTCGTGGGTCTCGTCCTGATTCTTATTCTTGAAACTCTATTTTCCCGCTCTAAAGGCTGAACCGTGGCTTAGTTTCATGCCAGTGGAGACAGGTCCGAAGCATCGTCGGAAAATGAAATCCGAGGGGCGATTTTTCCTTGGCGCCCTGCCGCTAAGGTCGCTCCAGATCGCCGAGAATAACTGACCCGCCTTGTGCGGTCTGATCAGGGGGGAGAGCGAGGGGATCTTTAGCTGACACACTTTCCAATGCCCTGCGGCTTTAGCGGGAGCCGACGCCCTGCGCGTCAAGAGCGCGCTCCTTGAACCCGCTCTCGCTGCCCCCTACCAGGAACCGCTTGGCATCCAGAAGGCCGAAAATCTGAATGAATATGGCCACGAGACCTGTGTGTGGCGGTGCAGCGAAGCTAGCTTTCGTTCTAACAGGTGAAAGTCCTGTCGGTGGAGGTGCCCAGATGCCACCGTAGATATATCCGACGGCGAGGAGGGTGACCGACTCGGCCGAAAG
>JBKQNE010000114.1:0-2513 GCA_052146355.1 Binataceae bacterium (SeqCode)
GCCAGCCGCAAGCGTATCGCGATTCCGTGCTGCCGCCCGAGGCAAGTTACGATTTGATGGTGGTATCAACGGGCACGCGACGCATGTGGCCGCTGCGCAATCTCGGTCCGTTGACGGATGAGTATTCACTCACGTCCGACTTCGACAATTCCTGGAGAAGTGGCGGCCTCGAACCGGAAGTGATCGCGGAAGCGCATCTCGACCCCGATTCGATTTTCGCAGGCGTGGAGCGATTCGCAAACGAACGCGAGCGCCGCATCGGCGATCAACGCAGAATTATCGGTTAGTCGAGTGGGCTGTCTGCACTCGTCGTTAGTGCGCATTTTTAGAGCCTGTGGGACAACTTTCCCAAGAAAGAACGATCAGGCGGGCCGATCGCAAATCAGGTTCGTTCTGGCGCAAAGCCTCCGCGGCATTACCCGGTAGATGACAGACGAAGCTGCGTATCGAGAAACGGGCTTCGGAGAGATCTCCTCGAAGAGGACTTCTGGTTCGTAAAGGTAGCCAGTCCGGGTTGTGAGTGTACCCGCTGATTTCAACCTTATCGGCCCGTTATAATCACGCCGATGGCCAGCGACGTCTTTCTCTCGTGGGCGAACCGGACAGTGCTTCGCACGGGCCGCGAAGAGCCCTACCTGTCGATCCAGGACATCGTCGTTTTCGTCCGCGATCTGGAAGTGAGTAAGCGATTCTACTTGCAACAATTGGGCTTCGAACTCATCACAGAACAACGCCTTCCCACTGGCGAAGGATGGATCGAAGTGGCGCCTCCCGACGGTAGCGCGAATCTCGCGCTGGTTGAACCAAAGCCCGACTCGCCGGAATACAAACTGATTGGCGGCTACCGCTGGGTCCTATTCATGACCGAAGATGTCGTCGCCAAGTACAAAGAATGGAGCGAACGCGGTGTGCGTTTCACAACTGCTCCGGAGACGCCGGGGTGGGGCGGCACTTATGCGCGTTTCGAAGATCCGGACGCGAATGCGTTTGGCCTGGAAGGGTTCGATGAGGTGAGGCAAAGCCTGGAGTTACGCCGGCAGGCGCACGCCCAGAAACTCGAATCCGAACGCCGCACGGCCCAGGAACTGGAAATAGCGCGACAGGTGCAGGCGCGCTTGTTTCCGCAGATTCAGCCGGAGTTGAAAACGGTCGAATACGCGGGTATCTGCGTACAGGCGCGACAGGTAGGAGGGGATTATTTCGACTTCCTGAATCTTGGGCCGCAGCGGCTGGGGTGGATCATCGGCGACGTTTCCGGCAAGGGGATTGCCGCAGCTCTGCTGATGGCAAATCTGCAGGCCAGCCTGCGGAGCCAGTCGGCGCTGGCTTTCGATGAGCCCGAAACGTTGCTCCGGTCTGTGAACCGCCTGTTCTACGACAACACCGGCGACAGTGCCTATGCCTCGCTTTTCTTTGCCGATTATGACGAGGCGGCGGGGCGACTGCGCTACGTGAATTGCGGCCATTTGTCGGGTCTGTTGGTAAGATGCGATGGCAAAGTGGATCGGCTCGAGTCCACTAGCACGCTGCTCGGACTGTTCAGAGAGTGGAATTGCTCGATGCGGGAGCAGGAGCTTTTTCCCGGGGATGTGCTTGCGCTTTACACGGATGGCATCACCGAAGCCAGTAACGAGCGAGGAGACGAATTTGGCGAGCAGTGCCTGATTGAATCACTTCAGCAACATCGGGATCTGCCGTGCCAGGCTTTGCTGACCGCAATCGTTGATGGTGTTCAGCGATTCAGCTTTCAGGAACAACGCGACGACATCACAGCGATTGTTGCAAAGTTCAAGGCTAGTAGCTGACGTGTTGTCGGGTGGATTGAACGGCCAATGACCTCGCCGGAACCTAGTGCGTTCCTAAGAGATGATTCGACTTCTTCGCCGTTGCGCCGCGTGAGACCGGCGAGCACGCCAGTTGTGTCGGAAGACCAAGGCCCGATCGCATAGGCGCGCCGCGCGATCAACAGATTTGGCTACCTTGTCGTACTCCCAGCGGAAAACAGGTCATGGCCGCTGTTGCGGTGAACCCTTCCGTCCGGGCTCGTAGATTTGGCTCGTGGATACGTACTCGCCGCGTTGCGGCTGCAAACGGCTAGTGATGACAGAACAAATAGAAGCGGCCTCCACCCAGATTGTCCCAGCAAGAAAGCCCCGCTCGCGAGAGCCGGGCTTTCGATTTGGGCTTAACGACGACTATAGCGGATACTTAGCGCCTGCCACCGTGTCCGCCGCCGCTGTGTCCGCCGCCGCTGTGTCCTCCGCCGCTGTGACCGCCGCCGCTGTGTCCACCGCTGGCATGTCCGCCGCTAAAGTGTCCGCCACCGTGCGAACCGCCGAAGCCTCCATGCGAAGAGAATCCGCGCGACTCAGCGCCGCGGCTGCCGCTGAAACCACCAGCGCGCGGCGCGCTTGATTCGCGTCCAGCGAAAGCTCGTTCGCCGCCGGAGAATCCCCGGTTGCCTGCGTAGACTCGGTTATCTTCAGCGCCCCGGTTAACGGCTGCCCCGCGAT
>JBKQNE010000115.1:0-29804 GCA_052146355.1 Binataceae bacterium (SeqCode)
GAGAGTTTGATCTCGAATGGGCTTTTCCTCGGCATACAACCACATCCTCCCCGCAGGGAAGACTAACCGAGAAGCTGCACGCAGACAATATTTATACGTTGCCATATTTATGCGAATAGGTACTAAGTCTATCGGAGCGCGATGGGCGCGGGAATCAAGTCTTTTGTCGAGCTCCTTCGACCTGGTGAGCGGCTCGCTAAGCACAGATCCGCAGTAGACCCACGAGTCTCGAGTCCTGCCGCCAGGTGCACGCCCAGGCTAGGCGGCCCGCCGACGGCGCGGCGATCGTAGTGGACGAATTAGGACTTCAGCCGGAATGCCAAACTTTTCGTGCAGGCGGCGTATCATCTGCAGCGAGAGTCCTCGCTTGCGTTTCATCACCTCGTGGACTCGGCTTCGACCCCCGATGACCCCAACGAGGGCACGATGGTCCAGTCCTTGTTGCTCAAGACGGAATTGGATCGCCTCGATCGGGGCCGGTGCGTCT
Source organism: Binataceae bacterium (SeqCode) (assembly GCA_052146355.1). Classification (GTDB taxonomy): domain Bacteria; phylum Desulfobacterota; class Binatia; order Binatales; family Binataceae; genus JAFAHS01. The sequence continues at coordinate 488 of JBKQNE010000115.1, forward strand.
ATAGGGAAGTGCTGGCGCTCGTACGCCTCGACCAAAGTCATCAATATATCCAGGCGGTCCCCCTCCGGCGTTTTTTCTTTCGCACCCCAAACGCGCTGAATCTCATGTAGCGCATTCTCGTAGTCGGCTTCGTTCCGAATTGGCTTAGTCTCCATACTGAACCGTCCTAGCGTCGATTTTGTCATAGTCGCGATGCGTTCCAATCCATTTGATGAACACCGTCTGACGACCGTAATCGATCGCGGTTATCAGCCGATAGTCGTTGCCTTTTATGTTGAAAACCACACGGTCACCGCTCACTATGCTGGCGGTAGCGTAGCTCTGCCTGACCTCCAGCGCCCCCTCCACAGCTCCCTGCCCCTTTTGCCCGCTGAGCGATTTAATGAACCGCACAGGCTCCTGCGCGCGATTACCCGCACAAAAACAGTCGAGCACTGTTCCCGTCATGGGAACAGCCTTCAACGGGCCGAATTATCTCGTGCACAAATCGCAGATGACCCTTTGCGCGTTGGCCTTTTGCGGCCGTCATCCTGCGCCGCTGTCTGTCCAGAGGTGCAGAGGATGCGGAGCATAATCTCTTCACCCCAACCCGATCCCGGTAGAAGCTTCTCGCCCGTGGTCTTGCAGGATCCGGCCGCAACTTTATCCAGTTACCGATGAAAGCGGCTTTGCGATGTCTTCCAGACCTAGTCGCTCGGCTGCGACTCCGAAACGCAATTCAACCGCAGCGGCAGCCAGCATTAACCCCGCGGCGATCAGATAGCCGCAATAAAGTGCGTCGCGCGATCCGGTGTCGATCAACACTCCGAACAACCATGGCGCCACAACTCCACCGACTCCGGTTCCGACGGAAAAGAAGATCGCGATCGCGAGCGCACGCACCTCCAGCGGAAAAATCTCGCTTACGGTCAGGTACGCGGAGCTTGCCGCCGACGATGCGAAAAAAAACATCACGGACCACAGAACAGTCTGGGAGGTTGCGGTCAGCGCTCCTCGATCAAAGAGGTATCCGGTAACAATCAAGGTCAGGGCCGCCATCGTGAAGGTCCCCGCGATCATCGGGCGCCTGCCGATGGTGTCGAAGAAATGTCCGAGCACCATCGGGCCGACAAAGTTGGACAGCGCAAATGGCATTAAGTAGAGGCCGGTAACAGCCGCTGGAACTCCATAGTAGCGGTCCAAAACCAGCGCATAGGTGAAAAAGATTGCGTTGTAGAGAAACGCCTGCGCCGTCATCAGCGAGAGGCTCAAGATTGCCCGCTCCCGATATTCCTTAAGAAGAGGTCCCAGGATCGCATCAAGGCCGAAATGGTGGCGAACTCTGATTCTGAGCGGCTCGACGCCGGCGAGGTCGGGCAATCGCGCTCCCTCGATATGTCCCAGCTCCTCTTCGAAATCGCGGACCAGTCTTTCGGCCTCTTCGCGCCGCCCGTGTGTGACAAGCCAGCGCGGGCTCTCGGGAATGAAACGGCGCAAATAGAGAATCACCAGCCCGATGATCGCGCCGATGCCGAAGCCGAGGCGCCAGCCGACATCCACGGCAAAAAACCTGGTGTCGAGAATCACTCCGGTAGAAGCCGCGCCGACTAGCGCGCCCAACCAGAAGCTGCCGTTGATCATGAGGTCGATACGCCCGCGAAAACGCGCGGGAATGAGCTCATCGATCGCCGAGTTCACGGCCGAATACTCGCCGCCGATCCCGGCGCCGGTGAGAAATCGGAACGCGGCGAAGCTTGCGAGATTCCAGGACAACGCCGTGAGCGCGACTCCGATCAGATAGGTCGCCAGGCTGATAAAGAAAAATGTGCGCCGGCCGAAGCGGTCGGTCAGGTGGCCAAACACGAGCGAGCCGAGAACCGCTCCTACGAGGTAAGCGGAACTGATCGATCCAATCTGGGCTGCCGTGAAGTGCAGAACGTCAGGTCGCTGCAACACCGCGCTGATCGCGCCCATGAGTGTGACTTCGAGCCCGTCCAGCACCCATGTGATGCCTAATCCGACCACCAGGAGCCAGTGGAAACGGCTCCACGGCAACCGATCCAGCCGGGCCGGGATCAGCGTTTCAAAGATCTCGGTCGGTCCTTGAGTGCTCTCGAGACTTCCGCGCGATGAAGAGCGCTCAGGCAAAATCGATTCCTCCGGACTATCTAAGGAGAGCGAGGCGTTGCCTTCCCGACGAGTCCCTCGGCCAGTTCCTGTAGCAGCCGAGCCACATCCCTTGGGCCATCTACACGGTAACGCGCCCAGCTTGGGCGAGTGGCGCCCACCAGCACCCCCACGCCATTGTCGCGAATTTCACGGAAGGCGTCTTCGTCGGTGGTGTCATCGCCGAAGTAGACGGGCGTCGGCTCAGGCGGCCCAACTTCCTTCAGCAGTGCACGAAGGGCTCTATCCTTGCCGCCGGCGCCGCGCGGCAACAATTCATCAATTTTGTTTCCCTTGAGAATGCGGAGTCTGGGAGTCTCACTCTCCACGAATAGTCGCAACGCTTCGCGCCGTTCCTGGGCGACTACGGGGTCGGCCATTCGATAGTGCATCGCGATCGCGTGCTTCTTGTCCTCGATTACGAAGCCTTTTCGGCCGACCAGATTCCGCGCCAGCCACGCGCGTGCTTTTTCGAGATCGGCAAAGCCATTCTCCGCGCCGGGCGCGACGCGGCATTTGCCATCGCGCCCTACGGTCTCCAGGCCGTGTGTGCCCGAGAACAGAATGTCACGCTGGACACCGAGCATGCGCTGCACCTCGGTGATCTCGCGTCCGGTCACAATCGCGACACTGAGACGCTTCGGCTCCTTGGTCATTGCCGCGAGCAGATCGCCCACCCCATCGAGGGGCCGAGCGTCAGCGGGATGTGGAACTATTTCGGAGAGCGTGCCGTCGTAATCGAGGCAGAGCAGCAAGCGCCCGCGCGAGAGCATTGCCGGAAGCAGGCCGCGCGGCATCGGCGCGGGATTCTCAGTCGGCTGTGAGCTCGGCAGCGGCGGCTTGCTCAACGGAGCGTCTCCCGATGAGCGAGTCGAGAAAGCCTTTCGACCATCGCTCCAGATCGTTCGCGCGAATCTTGTCCCGCAACGCACCCATCCGGGCGTTGCGCTCCGCGGACGACATGTCCAGCGCTTCCGCGATGCGCGTTGCGATCTGGTCAACGTCGTAAGGATTCACCAGCAGTGCTTCCGTCAATTCCTCGGCTGCACCGGCGAACTCGCTCAGGATCAGCATACCATCGCCGTGGGGATGCGATGCGACATATTCCTTGGCGACCAGGTTCATGCCGTCGCGCAGCGGCGTAAGCAGCGCCACGTCGCCCGCCTGGTAGTACGAGACGAGGTCTTCCGTTTCGAATTGAGTGTACAGGTAACGGATCGGGACCCATCCGTCCGAGGAGAAGCGGCCGATAACGCGGCCGACCTGTTCGTCTACCTGGCGCTTCAGCTCGGCATAGTCGCGCAGCTTGGTGCGCGACGGAACCGCGATGAGAATCATCGTCACGTTGCGATGCGCGCCTGGATTACGCTCCAGGAAGCGTTCGAAGCCCTGGATTCGCTGCAGGATGCCCTTGGTGTAGTCGAGGCGATCGACGCCGAGCACGATTCGGTGGTGCTCGTTGCCGAGCGCGCGCCGGATGCGCATCGCGCGGTCGCGAACCCGCGGGTTGGCCGCCAGCTCTTCAAAGTACTGCACCGGAATGCCCAGCGGGAAGGCTCCGACCTTAACGGTACGTGCACCGAAATGGATTTCATCGCGTTCGCGGTCAACCTTAGCGCCGAGAATTTTTTCGCACGCGCTCTCGAAATAGTTTACGTAGGGCCGGGTGTGAAAGCCGATCAGGTCGCTGCCGAGCATTCCCGCCAGGAGTTCGCGCCGCCATGGGAAGACGCGGAACACTTCCTGCGGAGGGAAGGGGACGTGCCAGAAAAGCCCGATTGGCAGGTCAGGACGCCGCGCCCGAATCATCATCGGTGTGATCGCCAGATGGAAATCCTGGATCCACACGACGCTCGAAGATGAAGCTTCCGTCGCCGCCATGCTGGCGAAATTCATGTTCACGCGCTGGTAGTTGTTCCACTGCACGCGGCTGAAGTTGCACAGCGGCGTCATGGAATGCATCAGAGGCCAGAGTCCCTGATTGCACATCCCGTAGTAGAACTGGGAGACATCGCGCTCGCTGAGTTCCGCGTAGACGAGATCGAACTTCGGATCCTGTGGAGGCATCGCAACACGCCGCTGCATCGTGCGGCCGCCCGGCCATGCGATCCAGGTGCCGCCGTGCTCCTCGAGCAGACGCTGAAACGTGCTTCCCACGCCACCCACGGTCGGCTCGATTCGCTCGCCGCCAAGCTCGCGCACGATACGAATCGGGGCGCGATTAGACAGGACTACCAGGCTGTATGGCCGCTTCGTTTTCTCGGGCCGCACCCGCGCAGGCCCGTAGGGCAGGCGGTGCAGCCGTGCGGGGCGAATAAGTTTACTCCCGAGTGACATTGCAGAGCTCGAAAGCGGATTCAGCAGAGATTCAGTTGAATCGCGCCGGGAAATGTAGGAGTTAAATGATTGATACTCCTGATCGTCTCGCGTGAGCAAACCTGCGCAGGTGAGGACTTCATTACGTGGCTGCGGTTCAGCATAGCGCGGATCAATTCGAGTTCCGTTCACTCCTGAACATGACTCTTTTGACCGGTCTCCGGGCTCGAGATCTAGCCGAATTGGTGCATCATATGCGCACCGTTCCGGGTGCTGTGATCTACCATCATACCCACCATTTCCTGGTGCAGCATCAATATCTGTCGCCGGAGCCGCCAAATGATTTCGCATATTGGGTGTCAAATATCCTGTTAGAAGAGCGTTTGGGTGAGGAATTGGCTGCGGTTGACGTCCTTAGGTTCCAAACTGTGCGCGATTTGCGAAACGCTCTGATCCAAGTAATCCAAGGGTTCCTAGACCGTAGCAGCAATCTCCGTGCCGCCCCCCCGGGGGAGGAATTCCACTTTATGCAATCGGTTTCTTACGTGATGCCGACCGGGGTGCGGGCTGGCGCCATGAAGGAATTTCGCGAGGGACTTGGACGGGTTTCACTCAGCTCGATCGCCTACCACATGTTCGACGCCCGGCTCCGCCTTGAAAAAGGAGACAACGATTTCTCGCGATGGTTGGAGCAGTCGTGCGGAGAGCATCGCCTGGCCGATTCTCTTCGCAAGGTGGATCCTTACACGTTTACCCAGGACGGCTTGCGCAAGCGGCTGCTGTCTTTGGTCGACCAACGGCTGCAGGAGGAGTAAGCGGTGGCGGGCCTTGACGAATACCAGCCGATAGTCGGCGAGGGCGTCGTCGCTGAGTTGCGGTTGCTCGGCGAACGGTTGCGCGGGCGCCGGGTTTTGAACATCAACTCAACGCGGGTGGGTGGTGGCGTCGCCGAAATTCTCAACCGCCTCATTCCGCTACTGCAGGAAATTGGCGTCGATGCTCAATGGGAGGTGATTCGGGGAACGCAGGAGTTTTTCGATCTCACCAAGCGGATGCACAACGCGTTGCACGGCAAGCCCGAGACTTTCACCGCCGAAGATCGCGAGACCTACAATATTGCCACCGAGCAAAACCTGGGCTCGATCGACCTCAATTCCGACATCATCTTTATCCACGATCCGCAGCCCGCCGGGTTGATTCGCGCCAAGCGCGACCTCGGCAACAAATGGATCTGGCGATGCCACATCGACGTATCGGCGCCAGCTCCGGGAGCATGGGAATTCATTGCGCCGATCGTCGAGAAATTCGACTTGGCGGTCTTCTCGGCGCCGCAGTTTAGTCGCGAGCTGCCGATCCCTGAGGTTCTTATCGCTCCGTCGATTGACCCGCTCTCGGACAAGAATCGCGAGCTTCGCGACACTGAAATCGAGCAGGTCTTGCAGCGAATAGGGATCCGCAGCGACAAACCGATTGTCACTCAGGTCTCGCGTTTCGATCGCTTCAAAGACCCGACGGGCGTGATCGATGCGTTCCGGCTGGCGCGCGAACGGGTCGATTGCCAGCTGATTCTGGTCGGTGGCAGCGCCACCGATGATCCCGAGGGAGCGGAGGTGCTGAAAGAAGTTCGCGATCGCGCCGCCGACGACACCGACATCCACGTTATCGAATTGCCTCCCACGTCGAATGTAGAAATCAACGCGATTCAGCGCGCCTCCACAGTCGTGATCCAGAAGTCGCTGAAAGAAGGCTTCGGCCTTACGGTTTCGGAAGCACTTTGGAAGGGGAAACCGGTTATTGCCGGAGCGGTCGGTGGCATTCCCCTTCAGATCACGCACAAGTACTCGGGCATCCTGACTCACACCGTCGAGGGCACCGCATTCTGGATCAAGATGCTGTTGTCTGCGCCCGAATTCGCCGCCAGGCTGGGCGAGAATGGCCGCGAGCACGTGCGCAACAACTTTCTGCTGACCCGCCACATGCGCGACTACATGCTCGCGTTCCTTTATCTCCAGAACGGGCACGACAGCGTCGTCGAACTCTGACCCGGGTCTTGGTCCGCGCTTGACAATCACCATAGTCCGGACGTTCACTCCCGACTGAATCGCAGTCAGAGGGAGGTCGTCAGGGCTATGCAGCGAATTATCGATTCGGACGGGCACATCGTCGAGCCGCCCGCGCTCTGGAAGGAATACACCGAATCGGCTTACCGCGATCAGATGATCAGTATTCGCCGCAATCGCGACGGCCAGGACGAACTGTTCATAATGGGCGAGAATCGCAGCCGGCCCAACCTTCCCGTCGCCGCCTCGATGATTCCGGGCGGACTCTCCGACCTGGAGAAGGCCCGCAAGCTCACCTGGGACGATGTGCCGCGGGGAGGATGGGATCCGTACGAGCGAATCAAAATCATGGATCGCGAGGGGATCGATGTCGCGTTCCTCTATCCTTCACTCTGGCTGCTCTATGGCGATTTGACCGAACCGAAGCTGCAGGCAGCGGCGTGTCGTGCCTACAGCAATTGGCTCGCCGATTTCTGCCGCGCCGATCCGAAGCGCCTCTATGGCGTCGCGCCGATGCCGATACTCGACGTGGATGAAGCCGTTCGCGAGATGCGGCGCGTCGTCAAGGAACTCGGCTACAAGGCGGTGTTCGTGCGGCCCAATCCGTTCGGCGGGCGGCGTCTCAACGATCGCGCATACGATCCTTTCTGGCGTGAGGCGGAGGAACTCGATGTGCCCGTGGCGGTGCATTCGAGCTTCGGCACGCGGATGCCGACGATGGGTGCGGACCGCTACCACGATCCGTTTTTCTTCCACATGGTCTGCCATCCTTTCGAGCAACAGGCCGCGTGCATGGATGTAATCTGCGGCGGCGTAGTCGCGCGCTTCCCGCGCCTGCGGGTCGCTTTTCTCGAATCGGGAATCGGATGGCTCGGTTATTGGCTCGATCGCATGGACAGCCACTACGAGAAAATGCACGACTACGTGCCCTGGCTGAAGAAGAAACCGACCGAATATTTCATCGAACAATGCTACCTCACGCTCGACCCCGACGAGCGCACGCTGGCCGCGATGGTTTCGCTGGGCGTGGAGCACAACGTGCTGTGGGGTTCCGATTATCCGCACTTCGACTGCACGTTCCCGGGCGTGCTGAAGCAGGTCAAGGATGCCCTCGGCGTGTTGCCGGAATCATCGCGCAACAACATCCTGACGGAGAACGCGGTGAGGTTTTACAAGCTCAACTGAGCGGCCACGCCGAATCTCCGGCACCCTCGTAGAAGGAAACGACGAATTTCCGCGCCGCGCCGTTGAACGCGAGCATCAGTGGGGCGTGTGCGATTTCAGGAACTCGCGCACGCGCTTTACGGTTTGAGGAATCAGGTCCGGCGTCTTCCAGTCGCGAACCAGCGTCGCGTTCGGCGCGAGTGATGCGATTTCCTCCGAGGTCGGGGTAGGGTGGTAGTCATCGCTGCCCATCAGGATCAGCAGCGGCGTTTTCACCGATCGCACATACTCGCGTGATACGTTGAACACGAAATCGGTTCCGTACATCCGGTCGCGGAACTCGCGCAGACCCGCCGCATCGATCTCCGGATGCGATGGCTTCAGCGCTTCCGCCCATCCGTCGAACATCGCGTAAAACATCTCGCGATTCTTTGGCGAAAGCCCGATCGGATTTTGCAGAACCGCGGCGGTAATCCGCTTCGGCGCTGCCTGAATTATTCCGAGACTGTATGACCCCCCGATGCATCCGCCCATCGCGTGGCACTGATCGACCTTCAGATGGTCAAGTAGCGCGAGATGGTCGCCAGCGTACGTGTGCCATCCATCGCTTGCGGAGAGCGGCCCGCGCGACTTGCCGGCGTTGCGCTGATCCATCGCGATGACTCGAAAGTCGACGGCGAGTTCTCTGGTCGGATCAAACGGACTCTTGCTCCAGAATTCGATACTGGATCGCATCCCGCCCGGCGCGAACAAGAGAATCGGGTAACCGGAGCCGTACTCTTCGTAGTAAAGGGAAGTTCTGCCACGTTCGAATGTAGGCATGGTGCGCTTACCTCTGTGCCGCCAGAATGCGGTAGGGCGCGGCAATCTTCAAGCGTCGTCTTCTGCATGCATTTCTCTGAGTAGCGGCGGGCGGTCCGCCCCAGCGATATATTTCGCAAATCAGGGCCGGTGATTGTTTCCGCTGTCGGTGACAGGCCGGCGAGCCGCCGGCCCTACTGAAGATGGGATTTTCGCTCGAAGAGTTAACTGCGGCCGCTTTGTTCTACGATGCGAGGCGGCGACGCCCAGCCTCGCTTTCGCCACTCTGTGCCGGTGCTTCCTTGGGAACGTATAGCTCGCCGGCGCGCCACGCTTTGAATCGCTCCATGAAGGACTCCATGTAGGTGTAGAAGACCGGAGTGATATAGAGCGTCAGAAATTGCGAAAAGAACAGGCCACCGACGACCGCTACGCCCAAGGGCCGGCGCGATTCCGCGCCTGAGCCGATTCCGAGCGCGATCGGCAGCGTTCCCATCAGAGCGGCCGCCGTTGTCATCATGATCGGGCGGAAGCGGATGATTGCGCCCTCGAAGATCGCTTCCGCCGGGCTCTTGCCCTCGGTACGCTGCGCGTCGAGCGCGAAATCGATCATCATGATCGCGTTCTTCTTGACCAATCCGACCAGCATGATCACGCCGACAAACGCGAAGAGGTCGAGTTCCATGCCGAACATCCAGAGTGTCAGCAGCGCCCCGAAGCCCGCCGATGGAAGGCCGGAGAGAATCGTTATCGGATGGATGAAGCTTTCGTAGAGGATGCCGAGCACCAGGTAGATGACGAGAATGGTCATCACCAGCAGCATCCCGAGGTTGCCCAATGAACTCTCGAACGCCTGTGCCGTGCCCTGGAAGCCGGCAGTTATCGTGTCGGGCAGGGTATTAGCCGCCAGCCGCTTGACCTCGTTCAGCGCCTTGCCCAGCGAAGCGCCGGGAGCGACGTCGAATGATATCGTTGCGGACGGCAATTGTCCGAAGTGATTGATTTGCAGCGGGCCAATCGATGCCGTGAACTTGACCACGGTGTCGAGCGGAACCAGGTCGCCGGTTTTGGATCGCACGTAAAGTAGCGAGAGCGTCGAGGGGTCGAGTTGATACTCGGGCTCGACTTCCATCATCACCCAGTATTCGTTGTTGGGCGCATAGATGGTGGAAATCTGGCGGGCGCCGTATGCCGTGTACAACGCATCCTCAATTGCCTGCGCTGAAAGCCCAAGCACCTGCGCCTTGTCGCGATCGATGTCGACGGTGACCTGCGGATTTTCGACTTGCAGGTCGCTGTTCACGCCGCGCAGGTCCTTGAGCCGGCGCATTTTTGCTTCGAGTATCGGCGCATACTTGTACAGAGTCGCGGTGTCCGGGCTCTGCAGCGTCATCTGATACATCGATCGCGTGTATTGCGCGCCCAACTGGATCGGCGGCGGGTTCTGCAGGAACGCGCGCAGGCCGGGCACTGAGTTCACGATCGGCCGCCACTTCGCGATCAATTGATCGGCAGACAGCTTGCGCTCGGATCGCGGCGCGAGATGGATGAACAAGATGCCCGAGTTGGTCGAGCCGCCCGGGCCTCCCGTTCCGACGCCCGCGAAGAAGCGCCGGATGTTGGGATCGCTCTTCAGCAGGTTAACTTCGGCGAGTTGATGCTGCACCATCGAGTCGAAGGAAATGCCCTGCGCGGCCTGCGTGAAGATGATGACCTGGTCGTTGTCTTCGCTGGGCAGAAAACCCTTCGGAATCGTGTAGAACAGGTAAAACGTCGCCAGCAGTATCAGGCCTGAGAAGATCATCGTCTGGCGGCGATGGCGCATTACCCAGCCCAGGCTGCGCTGATAAAGGTCGAGCATCACATCGAAGTAATGCTCGGTCACGGCATAGAGATGGCCGTGGCGCTCGCTCTTGGGCGGTTTCAGAAAGCGCGAGCACAGCATGGGAGTCAGGGTCAGCGACACGAACCCTGAGACGAGAATCGATGCGCCGATCGTCACGGCGAACTCGTGCAGCAGCCTGCCCAGGATGCCGCCCATGAACAGCACCGGGATGAACACCGCGGCGAGCGACAGCGTCATCGACACAATCGTGAAACCGATCTCCCGCGCGCCGTCGAGCGCCGCCGTGAACGCGTCCTTGCCCATCTCCATGTGGCGCACGACGTTTTCGAGCATCACGATCGCGTCGTCGACGACGAATCCGACCGCGAGCGTTATCGCCATCAGTGAGAGATTGTCGAGCGAGTAGTTCAGCGCCCACATGTCGGCGAACGTGCCGAGGATCGACATCGGCAACGCCAGGCTGGGAATCACCGTCGCGGACAGATTGCGCAGGAACAGGAAGATGACGAGTACGACCAGAAACACCGTCAGCAGCAGTGTGAACTGAACGTCGTTGACCGATGCGCGGATGGTCTCGGACCGGTCGCCCAGGATGTCGATGTGCATCGCGGCGGGGACCTGCGCGTTGAAGCTCGGCAGCAGCTTCTTGACATTGTCCACCACCTCGACGGTGTTGGTGCCTGGTTGGCGCTGCACTGCAAGCACGACCGCGGGCACGCCGTTGGACCAGTTGGCGCTCTTGTCGTTTTGAACGCCGTCGAGCACGCGGCCCAGCTCCTCAAGCCGTACCGGCGCACCGTTGCGATATGCGACTACGAGTGGACGATAGGCCGCCGCGCTGGTGAGCTGGCCATGGGTCTGGACTGTGAATGCCTTATGCTCGCCGTAGAGCGTGCCGGTCGGAATATCGACGTTGGCGCTCTGGACCGCCTGCGAGACTTCATCGATACCGATTCCCCGGGAGGCGAGCTTTTTCGGATCGAGCTGGATACGCACCGCGTACTTCTGCGAGCCGTACACCTCCACCTGGGCGACGCCGCTCACCATCGAGATGCGCTCAGCCAGATAAGTCTCTGCGTACTCGTCAACCTCCGATATCGGCATCGTCGTCGAGCTGAGCGACAGATACAGAATCGGTGAATCGGCGGGATTCACCTTGAAAAAAGTGGGCGGACTCGGCATTCCCTGGGGTAATTGCGAAAGCGTGGCGGTGATCGATGACTGCACGTCCTGCGCGGCCGCATCAATGTTGCGGGAGAGATTGAACTGCAGCGTGATCGAGGTCGAGCCCTGGATGCTCGTCGAGGTCATCGAATCCAGGCCCGCGATGGTCGTGAATTCCTTCTCCAGCGGAGTCGCGATCGAGGACGCCATCGTCTCGGGATTTGCACCGGGCAGTGACGCATGCACCTGGATCGTCGGAAAATCGACGTTCGGCAGATCGCTGACCGGCAGCAGCCGGTAGGCCATCAATCCGAACAGGACGATCGCCAGCGAGCACAGCGTCGTCATTACCGGGCGTCTGATGAAGAGTTCTGCGACGCTCACGATGTGACTCCGGCACTCTGCTCAAGTCCGCGCTTGATTGTCACGCTGGCTCCCGGCACCAGGCGCAACTGCCCATCGGTCACGACCGTCTCGCCCGATTTGAGGCCGCTCTCGATGATTGTCTGGCCGTCGTAGTTCTCGCCGAGAACAACGGGACGCGGCTGCACCTTCATCTGTTTGTCGACCACGAACACATAGGAACCATCAAGGCCGGTCTGAATCGCCTGCGACGGAACGACCACGGTGTTGGGCCGTTCGTCCAGGATCAGCGTCGCTTCGACGAACTGGCCGGGCCAGAGCTTGTTGTCCTGATTGGCAAACAGGCCCTTTAGTTCAATCGTTCCCGTCTTGGTATCGACCGCGTTGTCGACGAAGGTGAGATCTCCACCTTCGATGAGTCCCTGCTGCCCGGGAATAGTCGTATCGACAGTTAGATCGCGGTCTGCCATGTAGCGGCGCACATCCGGCAGGCGCTGCTCGGGAATCGAGAAATCGACGTACACAGGTTTGACCTGATTGATCACCACCATCCCCGTGTCCGCGTTCGCCTTCACGAGATTCCCCGCATGAACCAGCAGATTGCCGGTGCGGCCGTCGATCGGCGCATCGATCGACGTGTAGGCGAGATTCAACTCCGCGGTTTGCACTGCCGCCTTGTCTGCCGCGACCATCGCGCGGTCGGCCTCGGCGTTGGCGTGCGCGAGGTCGTATTGCTGCTGCGAGCCGACACTCTGCTTCAGCAACTGGGAGTATCGCTCTTCATCGGCAGCTGCCTGCACTTCCTCCGCTTCATCTTTCGCGAGAGCGGCCTTGGCTTGGAGCAGTGCGGCCTCGAAAGGGCGAGGATCGATGGTGAAAAGCGGGTCGCCTTTTTTGACGTCCTGGCCTTCCTTGAAATGTACTTCGGTAACTTCGCCGCTGATCTGGGCTTTGATCTCGACGGTCGAATAGGCCTCGACGCGGCCGATCGCGTGGATGCGCGTCGCGACGGTTTTTTGTTCCGCTTGGGCGACCAGAACAGGAACCGCTTCGCGCTCGCCGAACCCAGCTTCGCCAGATCCGTGCGAACATCCCGCGAGTATCGCTAATGCTAGAGAACCGATCGCAGCGCGAGCTATCCATCGAGGCTTCAAGTGGAAATGCCTTTTAACCGCCCAGGCTCGATCGGATACGCATCGCGCGGCTTTCAAAGGATATGACTCCGCGCCGAACGAGAAAGTTACGTATCGGCTCGGTATGCCCCTTTGAATGCTCGTTTCCTACCGAGCGTTCAGGATTGCAGCGGCTAATCTTATCAGGCCACGGACAGGCGAGGAAAAGGCACTTTCGGCGCTTCTCTTTTCCTGTGGCACAGGCTGGAAGCCTGTGATCCTCTCTCATTATCTGCTGGGGGCGGGCGGGCGGGCCGCCCGCCGCTACTCAGACTAGGGCGTGGGCGTCGTCAACTCGTGTGCGATGCGGCTTGCAACGCGGGATGATCAGCTGGCAGCGGGCAAAATCCGTCGGCGGGTACCTGCAGGGCGCGGTTGAAGCGCGCGCGAAAATTCTCCAGCGCGATCGTGGCGGTCAGCTCGACAATTTCGGCATCGTTGAAATGGCGCCGCAGTTCGTCGAATACCTCGTCGGGAACGTCTACCGACAATCGGCACATCTCATCGGTATAGCGGAGCGCGGCTTTCTCATCCGGCGTGAACAGATCGCTCGTCTGATATTCGGCTATGGCGCCGAGTTTCTCGAAACTGAGTCCCGTCTGTCTGCCGCCGGCAGAGTTGATGTCCATTCAGAAAGGGCACCCGATTAGCTGTGCGGCGCGCTTAGACATACGATTCGTTTCAGCGAGTCTGGAATCCCCTTTGAAGACTCGATGCAAAGGTTGGCGACCAGGAATCCGAAGGCGACTCGCGGGCGATGCACCATCACCGTGTATGGCGTCAGCACCTTGCCGAATTGACGCTTCAGCGCAGTGTAAAGCCATCGAATCGTCCATCGAGCTTCGTGCTTTTCCAGGCCTCTGATTCTCACGACCGAGACTCCTGCGCCGTCCGAAGGCCCGCGCGAGCGGGTTCATGAGCGGGCCGCATCAGGATGAATGCGATGACGCACAAAACGATGGTCGGAATGTAGATTCCAACAATCTCCGTCGTCATGTGCTGATAGGAGAGCAATCCAGCTTCGTGCGAGTAGATGTGAAGGATCGAATGCATCAGGCTTGCGACCGCGGCGATCAACACGGCGATCGCATGTCGATGCGCATCGAGCGCCGCGAATATCAATCCTGCCGCGAGGCCCAGGTTAAACGTCCCGCTGTCGGCGACCAGATGCGCATTGAAGGCTCCCGTCTCCGGAACGCCAGGCACGAGCCGGAAGAACCACACCGATGGAAAGAAGAACATCTCAATGCCGTTTACGAGATACAGCGCGGCAAAAAACCACAGCACTATGGAAATCCAGCTGGGAATCTTTCGATTCATCGAGATACCCCTTGTCTTGGAGTTGCAATTCTCGTCGGGCGAATGTGAGCGGGAATGATGATCGCGAACGCTATGGCGAATGCGATCGCCACTTCGACCTGGGCGATTCGCGCGGCGCCCGCGAATCCCGCGGCCCAAAGCGCCACTCCCACCGGAATCGCTACGACCGAGACCTCGGCGACGACCACGCCCATGCCGATTACGAAGCTGATCGCGCGCAATTTTAACGGCCACGACATTGCAGACACTCCCTAATCACTCAGATCGCCGCAGAGCGGGAAGACGGGCTCGACTTCGACTGGTCCTTGGACTCGCGCCTGGCACGCAAGACGCGTCCGCGCACTCATCGAGAGATGGTAGCGAAGCGAAAGGCGCTCCTTCGCACTCATCGCGGTAAGGTTTTCGGCGCCTGCCGTCACCTTTACGCGGCAGGTGGCGCAAAGCGTTCTCGCCCCGCACAGATGCATCAGGCGCGCGCGATTTTTCAGCGCCGCGCCGAGCACAGTCCCGCCGCGGCGCGCCTCAATCTTGTTGCCGTTGAACTCTATCGGCACCGCGTCGGGCCGCGATGCGACGTCGCGGAGGCGCGATGCAAACCGTTCGCGCAGGGCGCCGTCCGGCGGCATCGGTGCATTGCGCGCGTAGTCGCGCAGCCGTGCGCCGATCGCGGCATCATCATCGATCGGTTTCATTGCCCCTTCTCCAACAACTTCCTGAGCGCTTCGCGCGCTCGCTTGAGTCTCGATTCAACGGCATGCTCGCTGATCTGCAGAATCGTGGCGATCTCTGCCGTGGTTGCCTCCTCGACATACTTGAGGTGCAGGACTTCGCGGTAGTCGGGCTGCAAAGCAACCAGTGCGCGATGCAGGTGTTCATCGCCCGATGATCCCTCGCTCGCATCGTCGCCTGGCGCATCCATCGTCGATGCTATTCGCGCGCGCCGTGCGCTGGTCCGGATGAATGACAGCGCCTTGCGATGCGCAATCGCGCAGGCAAACGTGAACAACGTCGAGTCACCGCGGAAGAAGGGCAGCGCTTCCGCCACCGCGATGAAGGTTTCCTGCATCAGATCTTCGGCGTCCTGACGCGCGGCTCCCAGCACGCGCATGAGAAAGCGATAAATTCGCGCGGCATAGCGGTCGTAGAACTCCGAGGCGGCATCGCGATCTCCGCGGCGAAGGCGCTCCAGCAGCCGCGCCTCATCTACCGGCTTCGGCATGGCGTCATCCGTCATGGACGATACATATGCCGCCGCATTTGCCATCGATACGCGCTTGCCCGCCGCCCCTGTCGCAAATCTCAACCATTAGTCGCCACCAGCCGCGAAAATCCGTCGCCCAGGCGCGGCGCTCGTCCACCAAAAGCAAAAGGCCGGAGCGAGACAGAACTCGCGCCGGCCTTTTCAACTGATATCGGCGTATTAGATCGCCAGCTTGTACAGCTCCGAGACGTTGTCGTGCAGGATATAGTTCTTTTCCTGCTCGTTCAGGTTCGCGGTGTGCTTCTTCAGCAGTTCCTGCGACCACGGCCAGGTGGAATCGCTATGCGGGAAGTCGTTCGCCCACATCAGGCGGCGAATGTTGCACATGTCCTTCATCTTGAACGCGACCCAATCGTCCTGAAAGGTCGTGTACACGTTCTCAGAGAAATATTCGCTCGGCATCTTGCTCAGCGTACCCGCGGGCAGCCAGTAGCGATGGCGGTCGTACGCGTGATCCATCCGGTACATGTAATGCGGAACCCATCCGGCGTCGGCCTCGACACAGACGACCTTGAGCTTGGGATGGCGCTCGAAAACGCCGCCGAGGACGAAGGTCCCGATGATGTCCTGGCATCCGCGGATAATCCCGAGAAAGTTGTTGAGCCGCGGGCCGCGCGCGCGGAAGTTGTCGCTGGTGCTGGTGAGAATATGAAAGCTCAGCGGCAGGTCGAGATCGATCGCCGCCTTGTAGAAATCGTCGTAGATGGGGCAGTCGTAATCCTCGACCTGCGGATTGCCCGCCATCATCACGCCCTTGAGCCCCAGCTCCTTGATTTTACGGAGATCTTCAATTCCTTCCTGCGGCGAGCGCATCGCGGTTTGTCCGCAGCCGATCAACCGCACCGGATTGTCCGCGCAGTATTCCGCGATCCAGAGGTTGTAAGCGTCGAAGCAGGCCTTCTTGTAGTCGAAGTCTTTATGGTTGCAGAGCAGCATTCCGACGGTCGGATAGATGATCTCCGCGGCGACGCCGTCGCGATCCTGATCGGCAATACGGGCCTTGGGGTCCCATCCACCACGATGCATGTCTTCGAACTTGACGCCGCCCATCGCCAGTTCCTTCGCGCTTTTGCCGGCCGCGGCGGTGAGCCCGAGCATGAGCGGGCGCTCCATGTCCTTGATGATAAAGACGTCGCCCATTTTCTCATCGCGCACCATGTGAGGCGCGGTGTCTTTGTACTTGTGGTCGATACGATCCACGTACGTGCCGGCTGGCTCGGTGATATGGGAATCGGCTGAAATGATGGGTTTTTGCATCGCTTGCTCCTCGTGTGGTTCCGCGCGCGGAATCCTCGGGAATCGAAACGTGATCTCTCAGTGATCCTTATAACTAAACGCTGGCGTCCTTTACAACGCAGTCTGCGCTCGCCCCTGAGCCGTGGGAAGGTCCCGGCGTCATCTGAGCTATGCTCTGCGTGAATGGCTCACTCGGAATAAGATGCTGGTCCAGCAATGAGTTCGTATCTTTTCGCCGCGGCGATCGCACTCGGCTTCGTGGTCGTTTTACTGACCCTGCCATGGACCTTGCCGCGCTCGTGGTACAGGGCGCTCTTCTATCCCGGTGGCAGGCCGAACGCACTCGCCAGAGGTCTGAACTCCGGACAGGCGCGGCTAACTGCGCTGGGACTTTTGCCTGCGCTGATGGTCGCCCTGGAAACGAGAGGGCGGCGAAGCGGCAGGGCCTACTTGGCCCAGTTGGTCGTGGCACAGGTCGGCACGGAACGATACCTGGTGTCGATGTTGGGCGAGAACGTCGACTGGGTGCGCAACGTGCGCGCCAGCGCGGGCGCCGCCGTGCTCCGCCACGGAATAGCGGAAAAGGTGAGGCTGGAGGAAGTGCCGGTGTCGCAGCGCGCGCCGATCCTTAAGGCTTATCTGCAACGGGCTCCTGGCGGCCGCCCGCATTTCGATCTCAGCCGCAAGGCGCCGCTCGCGGAGTTCGAAAAGGTGGCGGCGCGCTATCCCGTATTCCGCATTGTCGCGGAGTGAATCGCTGGCAATCACGGTGAAAGTGCAGTCCGCGGATTTCGCTGCTGTCCCGGGGGCGTGCCTCTTGGCTGAACGCGGCTGGTAGCCGCGGGAGAGCTAGTGGCACCCCTCAGGTCAGCGTGGCACACTAATCGCTCTCACTATGGCTGATTCCGTACAGAATCTGTTCGATCGTACGGCCGAAACGTACGATCGAGCACGACGGAGGCTGATCCCGTGCTTCGATGAACTCTATCGCGCGGCGATCGACGCGCTTCCGTTCGCTCGTGACGATGAGATCGAGGTCCTGGACCTCGGTGCGGGGACCGGACTGCTCTCGGCATTCGTCGCCTACGGATATCCCCGTGCGCGAATCACGATGGTCGACGGCGCGGAGCAGATGCTGGTGCAGGCGCGCGAGCGGTTTGTCCTTGGAGGAGACCGCTTCCGCTTCGAGATCGCCGACTATGGCGAGGGGCGCATCACCGGGCGCTACGATGCGATCCTGTCGGCGCTCTCGCTGAATCATCTGCCCGACGAAAAGAAGCGGATGATCTTCGAGCAGTCGTACGCCGCGCTCAACCAGGGCGGCCTCTTCGTCAATGCCGATCGCGTGCGCGCGGAGACCCCCGAACGCGAGCAGCGCCACCACAATTCATGGATTCGGCGCGCGCGGGAAATAGGAGTCGGCGAACACGATCTCCGCCAGGCGCTGGAGCGGATGAAGCTGGATCGCGCCGCGACCGTCGGCCAGCAACTCGAATGGCTCAGCGCCGCCGGCTTCAGCGAAGTCGGGCTCGCCTATCGCAACCTGATTTTCGCGGTCTACTCAGGAATCAAATAATTTTCACTGCCCGGCTTGGTTTCCCTCCCACAACCTGGGCTCCTGCGCAAAAAGTGCTGCCTCTCGGGCAGATTATGCTGACCGACTCCCTGCAAGTCATGGTCCTCAGTCATTTAGCGCAGGTGCGGGAACAGGAACGTCGCGCTCACCCGCATTATCCATCGAGGTGCGTCGTCCGGACGCAGTATGAGGTCGTACGCTCCGATCTGCAGACTCAAATCCTGGCTGCCCGCCTTGAACTCCTTACCGATGTCCGCGCCCATCGGAATCGTCCAGGCGTTCGCGGCATCGGCCGTCCAGTCGTACGTGATAGAGGGATCGCACTGTACATACCATCCCCTCTCGGAGTTGTAGCTTACTTCGGGTTCGATATAAGTCTGATCCACGCTGCCTCGGTCGTGATTTCCGGCAAACGACATCAGTTGATTTGCGAGTATGGATATGAACCAGGGACCTTCTGAGTAGACGAGCGCGCCGGTTGGTCCAGCCGACCATCTGCCGGTTCCCAGGCCCGAGCTGCTGGCCGTGGGAAACTGAAAGATTGGTCCCACGCCCCAGGTCCAGATGGTGTCCTCGGCCGGGGTCAGAAAAAACGAAGTCTGCAGGTCTTCCAGCCCGAACTGCTCGTGCGGACTGGGTAGGCATCCGATGTTTAGATTTGGTCGTGCGATCAGATCCCACTGCGCGTTCAGCGAGAACGACACCGAAGGCTCGATGTTCAAGATATCGCCGACATTGTGATCCGGGCCGAGTTCAAATTCCGTCGTGGATTGAACCGAGCCTTTGACGAAATCCGCTAACGGATTATGGACGCTCCTTGCCAGCTCCTGATCGGTGAGGACTCCCGGTGACGGTTGTTGCGCCCGGGCCTGCAGCACCGGAACGGCGCTCAGCAACAAGCCCAATAGCGCGGCGGAGGGCACGAGTTGCGACCGCAGCCACTTCAAGTTGACTTTCCCAGGGGCCGCCGAACTATTTGTCGTCGCGCCGTCCATACCTGCCGTTCTCGCAAAGCTCGATCATCGTACCGTCGACGCATCTGCGCAGCAGGCTGTTCAGCTGTGTCAATAAAGGCGACCGGTACACTGTTGAATTCGGGACCAGCTCGTTCACCGGAGCCTTTCCCTCATCCACCGCGCAATGCAACTTTCTCTCGGGTTGCGGATTTGATGTCAAACCCATCAAGCGAGCTGTGCCAGGCCATTGCCCTTTAGACCTCCGCTATCGGGGAAAGATCCTCTAGTTGGGTTTGGTTGCCCCGCGTCTAAGTAGCGGGCAAGGCGACGCGTTTTTCCCGTCGCTGACTATTGCTTGAGGACGCCTGTCGCATGGCGGGCCGCCGCCAGAGGGCGTACTCGCGCAGGCACACTTTGGTGAATTTGATCGCGTGCTCATCGCCGCATTCCACGGCGCGATCGAACCTCGATTTAGCCTTCCGGCGCCGGCCGTATTCCGTAGGTACAGAACAGCGCTGACGCCGCCTGCCACGCGTATCGCAGTGCGAGCACGGTCGCGTCGGGCGGCAGATAGGGGAGGATAGGGCGCAGGGCCGATGGGCCCGTCACGGAATGGATGAACACGATCGCCCCGAGAACGTTCTTCGCGTTCGCTAGATAAGCGCGCGCAAATGTCGCCGTCAGATCCGAAATGAACTCGCTGGCGTTGCCCGATGTATCGGCCAGGTTCGCGGCGTCGGCAAACGGCGCGAAGCTGTCGAGTTGCGCAAGGGCATGCGTGATCAGTCCGAAATTGTGGCGCTGGTCCACCGGGAAAATCGTCAGCTTGGAAATCGCCTGCGAGGGTCGTAATGCCGTGGTCCTGGCCTCGCGCTCGGGCAGCTTGGCAAAGGTCGCGGCCCAATAGCCAAGACCCTGGGCGAGTTCATGTCTGCGCTCGGGCGTGTCTCTATGCGCGAGACCGCGCGCGGCGTGTCCGGTCCGAATCGCTCCGTGGGTGGCAGCCGCGATCAATCCCGGCGTGAAACGCGGGACCCACAGCTTGAGCACCTCCTGCCATCCTTGCTCTTCGATTTCCTCGGCGAAGAAGGCCATCCAGTCGGCGACCCGCGCCTGGTCGCCAAGTGCAGCGCGCCAATCGGCCCGCGCGATCCGATCGTGCGGCGTGGGCCGTGGTTCCAGATGCTTGCGGTATTCGTCGACCCACGCGATCACCGCATCGCCGCGGCCGAGCGCGCACAGCGCTTCCGTCGCCATCGGTCCGTGGTTGCTGAGCCCGCCGCGAAATTCCGGGCCATAGGGTTTCAGGATCTCCAGCGCTTCATCGAGTATTGAGTACGAGTCTGAATTCATTTGACTTTAATCCTTTCCCCTTTCTCCATACTCCTCCGCGCGCTGCATGCGCGTCGCACTTCGGTCGGGCAGTTCGCTTTGCCGAGGAAAGGGATGACGAAGGTCCGCAGGCGGGCACCGCTGCGATCGCCGGAGGGGCGATATACGGTAGCCGGGCCGGCTTGACCAGCGACTAGTGAAACGTGGAAGGATGGAGAGCGAGACCTTTTGGCCGGGAACAAATTTCATCGGGGTGTGCCCTCACGCGCGACGCTAGGACGATTTAGATTTATGACCAGGTGGATGATTCCCCTGCTCGGGTTGGTGCTGTTTGGCATAGCTTCAATTTCCGCAGCCGATGAAGTCAGCGAAGGAAGGGCTTTGTATCTGCGAAACTGCGCCGCCTGTCATGGCGTCAACGCCGATGGGAAAGGTCCAGCGGCGCCTGCGCTTGTAACCAAGCCTTCGGACCTTCGCCTTCTTTCGGCTCGATACGGAAACCCGCTCCCGACCGATCAAATTGCCCGCTTCATCGACGGCCGCGCGGATGTCATCGCGCACGGGCCGCGCGATATGCCGGTATGGGGCGACAAGGTTTGGGAATATCCAGAGGGCAAGGGGAACGAGAGTCAGGTCACCCCGCAGGTCGCCGCCCTGATCGCCTATTTGCAGTCAATCCAGGCGATGGGACACAAAATTTCATACCAATCGCACTGAGATTTGTACCTCCTCAAAACCTGCAAGCTCTAGGGGCTCGAACCGGCTCACCACAGCGGATGCCGGGGCTGGTCGCGATCGTCAGCCGGGCCACGGCTTGACGCTGAGTTCTGTTAGCGGCTACGAATCGGGTGTTTTGAAAGTCAAAAAGGAAATTCCGGTTTAGCGCATATTTGTGCGCGCGAAAGCCTGAGCTATGTCGCATCGATAACTCGGAGGAGCGCAGTGAAACTATCAATTCGTGAGGCGGTAACTCTGCTGGCGCTCGTGCTCCTAGCCGGATGCGCTTCAACTACTGCCACTAGTCAGACGCCGATGGTGGCCGGCAACGTTTCGCGTCCCAATATGATCTGGGTTTACCCGTTCGTTGCGAGCCCTTCCGAGGTGCCCGCCGACTCTTCGTTAAACGGCCAACTCAGCGCACCCGGCACTCCCATGACGGCGGAGGAGGAACAGACCGGCCACGAGCTTGGCGCGCAGATCGCCACGCAACTCGTCACGGATATCAATTTAATGGGCCTGCCCGCGACACTGGCTGCACCCGGCTCTCGCCCGCAGGTGGGAGACGGCGTCATCCGCGGCTATCTCGTTTCGGTCGATAGCGGCGGCACGGTGAAGCGCTTCATGATCGGATTCGGAGCCGGAGCTTCTGAACTCGATACCGTCGTCGAGGGCTTCGAGGTAGCGCCGCAAGGCTGGCGCAAGCTGGGACAGGGCACCCTCAGCTCTTCTGGTAACAAAACTCCAGGAATGGCCGTTCCCGCCGTGGTCGCGATCGCAACCGGCAGTCCCGTGGGTGTGATCGTGATGGGCGGGCTAAAGGTCTACGGCGAGGCGAGCGGCAGAAACAAGCTCGAGGGGCGCGCGAAAGCTACTGCCGACGAAATCGCAGCGCAGCTCAAGACCAGGTTCCAGGCGCGTGGTTGGGTGAGCTGACGATCATC
Source organism: Binataceae bacterium (SeqCode) (assembly GCA_052146355.1). GTDB lineage: Bacteria > Desulfobacterota > Binatia > Binatales > Binataceae > JAFAHS01. The sequence continues at coordinate 22,861 of JBKQNE010000115.1, forward strand.
ACCGACCTCTACGTCACTGCAAAAGAGGGGCCCACTGATGACGGCGGCCCTGCTGGCGGTTTTCGTGATACCTTTTTATTTCGCCGTAACGCTCATAGCTGAAAACATCGAGCGGATAGCTGATCTGACCAAGTCAGTTTCCAGCGTGGCACTTGCTGGACCTCCTTCCTGGCTTCAAACTATTCCGTTTCTCGGCGCGAGAAGTGCTTGCTCAACGCTGGAAAGAACTTGCAGCCGCGGGTCCGACTGAGATCTCGGTCCGGCCCCAATTCTGATTGGCGCGCTAATATGGTCTATTCGGAGAAAGGGCCATTGTGGGGCATCATCTTTTCTGATTTGGTCGATCTTCTGCTCGACCTTCGATAACATCCTCCGTCCCCTTTTGATCAAGCGAGGGGCACATCTCCCCTTACTCCTCGTATTCGCAGGAGTGATCGGTGGTCTCCTTTCGTTGGCGTAATCGGACTGTTCATCGGGCCAGTGGTGCTTGCAGTCGCATACACGTTACTTGTGGATTGGGTAACTCAGGGCGGTCACTAACAGTTGGCCTCCCTGTGGCATCGACAATGAGTGGCTAAACGCAGATCTTTATTCGTTCTCGAGCTCACACCACGTTGAGTCGGGGTTGAAAGAGATAATGTCAGCTAAAGTATACTCCACGTCTAGTAGAAGCGCAGAGCGCGTTGTCTGTGAGGACGAAGCCAACCAGGCTGGCGACCGCGCGGTCCCGCGGTGCCTGCGCTCGTAACCAGGCCTTCGGACCTTCGATTCGGCTCGATACGGAAACCCGCTCCCGAACGATCAAATCGCCCGCTTCATCGACGGCCATACCAATCGCATTGAAATTTGTACCTCCTCAAAACCTGCAACCTCTAGGTCGGTGCGCCCGACAAGAAATCGATCGCGAGGTTCGCGGCCGTGCCGTATACAGGCGACGCGTCGATGCGATTCTCGCGTTCGCAAGCTTCGATGAACTTGATGACGTGCGGATCGGTGGTTCTGACGCCGACCTCGATTGCGCGCTCCGCCATCGATTCGAAGCTTTCTTTGGTAGAGACATTCGTGTCGCCCGACACCGGACCGAACGCGACGTAGAGTCCGGCGACGACCTGCCAGCAATAGCGAAGAAGATCCCGCGTCTCGAGCGCTCCCAGATACGGGATGAGCAATCTGACGGCCGAAGTTCCGGTAACGCAATGGACAAACGCGACGGTGGCTGCGAACCCATTGCGATTGGCAATAAGACACTGCGCCGATGTCCTCGTGAGATCGTATAGAAACTCCGCCGGATTTCCCGAGAGATCCACGATGTTGATCGTGTCCCTGAAAGGCTGAAACTGCGAGGCCAGCAGAAGACCGCTTATCATGCTTTCCAACGCCATTTTTTGGTGAGACGCGGGAAGCGTCGGTAGACTCGCAATTGCGAGTGAGGGCGTCAGCGTCCCGGGACTGGGCGGGGCCTCGGGCAACGGAAAATATCGCGCCGACCAATAGGCGAGACCTTCCGCTAGTTCGTGTCGGCGTGGCGCGGTGTCGTGCTCGCTTAGCGCACGCACGACATGCGCCGTGCGGAGCAGACCATGAAAGGCGGCGGCAGAGACGCCGCGGCTCAGGCGAGGCACCCAATCGCGAATCACCGGCCAGGGGTTCGCGCTCAGCTCCCGGTCGAAGAACTCCACCCAGCCTTCGTATGCACCGAATCGTCCCAATGACTTCTGCCAGGCATCAGTGTCAATCGCGGACTTTCCGCCGGATCGCAGATCGAGCCTGCGCTGATATCCCGTGAGCCACTTCGCGACGGCGTCAGCTCGCCCCAGCGCGCACAGCGTCTCGGCGACCATCGGCGCGTGGGTGGCACCTGCCTGGGCAGACTCCGGGCCAAATGGGCGTAGCTGTTCGAGTGCCGCATCGAGTGTCGAGTAATCGGGGTTCATCTCGAATTCTCCTACTCGCCTTCGAACAGCCGGTCGCCGCGGAACAGGCGCTCTGCTATTCGGAAGGTCTGGCCTTGCGCGCGCGGCGTCGGCGCGTGCGCTGCAAGATAACGCGCGGTCGCGATAACAACGTTGGTGCCGGCTTCGCCGCGGCCGAGATATGCGTACTGACGAACCGCGGCTTCCAGGCCTTGAATCGAATGGAAATCGCGATCCTCACGCAAAAGCGCGTGTCCGAGCGCCGCGATCAGCGCGCGATCGTCGCCGTGCGTGGCGAAGTGCTCCGCGATCAGTGTTGCGGCTTCGTTTACCTGCTGCTGCCGGTCGAACAGGCGGGGGAGCTCGGCGAGCACTTGCTGCGGCGGTCGTGAAGAGCCATTCGGATGCGGAATCCGCGCGGCCGGAATATTCAGGAAGCGATTCAGATACACACTCATCGCGCCGTCGAAAGCTCCCCGCAGCAGTTCCAATGAAGGCGCGCGGCGGAGCCCCTGATGGACCGCGTTCGAGAACGTGAAACTGTGATGCGCCGTGTCCCAATTGCCGAACTCGTTGCTGGTATGGAACCGCGCGATTCTCATCGCGGCCGCATACGCGACCGCGCCGCCGAGCTCATCGGGAATGCAGCCTTCCCGCAGCGCGATAAGCATCGCTTCGGCGATCGCCTCGGGGTCGTCACCCAGGATGATGCTGACCAGCGCGCCGGCGCCTATCCACGGCCGCCTTGCGCCGCGTCCGCTTTCGATCGCCGGCGCAATCGCCTCGAAGGCGCGATCGAGAATCGCGATCAGGTCGACCGGATGGCGCCATTCGTTCGCTTCCTCCATCCGCTCGCCGTCGGCATAACTGCGCGCGAGGCTCGCAAGCACCCGCTCCGCGCGATCCCATCCGGCGTGATCGAGCGCCTCGAACGCCTTGTTGGTGAAATCCAGCACGTGGCCGGTCGTCAGGTAGCGATGGTCTGTCGCCGCTGCGAACATCATCGCGGCTAGGTCGGCCTGCGATGCGCCTGCGCGGACCGCGCTGGTGATGCATCGCTCGGCCCCCTCCGCATCGCGCACTTCCACGAACTGCCGTAACCATCGCTTCAGCTTTTCAATTTCGCCCCCCGCGCCGGGCAACGATCGAATCGTGAAGTGCGGCGGATTGCCGGCGCAGTCGTCCGCGACGCTGGCGAGCCCCTGGTAAAGCGCCCGCGAGCGATCCGCGGGGTCCAGCCACGGCACCAGGTTCATCATGCAGGTCAGCGTGGTGAGGCCGCCGCCCCCATCCTTCGCGCCGGTTGCGGACGCCGAAATCGAGCCCCTTGCGAAAGGGCACGACGGGATCGGCTTCGCCGCGTTCGAGCAGCGCGATTACCGACTTTGCGATTACCAGCGGGATATTCCGTTCCAGCCCGTCGCCCAGCCTCTGCGTTTGGCGCTCGAGGAGATTGCCTTGCTCGGCGAGATCGACCCATATGACGCCCTTGTCGACGCGCACCGGAAACGCGCGCACGTCGTCGGCCCATTGATCGAAGGTACCCCCGGTCGCGAGGTCGAAGCGCGCGTGATGCCAGTGGCAGGTCAGGATGCAATCCTTGACGCTCCCGCGATCGAGCGGGAAGCCCATGTGAGGGCATCGATTGTCCACCGCGAAGACTCGCCCGCCCGTGTTGAACAGCGCGATCACGTTGCCATCGAGGTTGATTGCGCGGCTCTGTCCGTCGGGCAGGTCCGCGAGGTTGAGGGCCCTAACGAATCGCGGCGAGATGCGTTGGTCGTCCATTTCAAATTCTTCCCGGCAGTCGGCGGTGAGATAATTTATAAAGTACTCGCTTTCGTAAGTAAGTCAAGGAGTCACTTGCGAAACAAAATCCATCCGGTAGGATAAATCCATGGAAGCTGAAGGCGCGGACGACGACGCACGCACCCGCGAGCGTATTCTCTATCTGCTCAAGACCAAGGGCCCGCAGCCCGCAAGCGCGCTCGCGCAGAAACTCCGCGTCACGGCGATGGCCGTGCGGCAGCATCTCTACCGCTTTGGCGAGGAAGGCCTGGTGGAGTTCAGCGACGAACGCCGGCCGGTCGGGCGTCCCGCGCGTATCTGGCGGCTTACCGAGAAGGCCGCCTCGCGTTTTCCCGAGAGCCACGCTGAGTTAACGCTCGAGATGATCGGGGCGGTTCGCGCGGCCTTTGGCGAAGAGGGCTTGGACAAGCTCCTTCACGAACGCACCAAACTTCAGATGCGCGATTATCGTGCGCGCATGCGCGAAGCGGGTGCGGCGCTGGCCGATCGCGCCAAGGCGCTCGCGGAGATAAGGAACCGGCAGGGCTACATGGCCGAATGCACCACGCGGCCCGACGGCACGATCCTGCTCGCGGAAAATCATTGCCCGATTTGTGTAGCGGCGCAGTCGTGCCAGGGCCTCTGCCGCGAGGAGCTGTCATTGTTTCGCGAGGTGCTCGGCAAGAAAGCCAGCGTCGAGCGCACCGACCACATCCTGGCCGGCGCCCGCCGCTGCGCCTACGTCATTGGGCCTGCGCGGTCGGAGGATGTTGACGCGGATTGGGTCGTGGAACTGGAACGGCGCGCACAACAGCTTAGGAGCGGAAAGGTCAAAGGAATCGCCGCCGGCAAGGTCCTGAAAAAGGCCCGTTCAGCCCTTATGGGATTGTCGAAATAGGAAAGCCCGCGGAAAGCCCGGAAAAACCTTAATCGAGATTTGGTTTGATCAAACGTCCGCCGGTTTTCACCAACCGCTGTTGCAAGCTGGTCAGCGACCAGTTGCCGATCCGCGCCGGCAGCACCAGTCGCCGCCAGAGGTTGCGTCTCACCCACCGGCTGTCATCCTCCGCACCACCCCAGTCGCATCCAAACCCGCGTCTATCAGGGCCTTATCACATCCTTCTAAATTAATAGTTCACTCAGAAAATGGAAATTCGGGCTTAAGGGTTCTCGGTCCAAAATGTTTCCCAAAATGGCTGTTTCGGCGCCGTTTGCCCCGCGTGGCGAAATCTCGACAAGCACCTATAGACCCGCTGAAAACGAAGGGCCGTGGCCAGTCTATCTCCGAGTAGCGTATGATGATTGCGCGAGGTCAGCCACATGGGAGAGAAGCATTTTCACGTAAGCCTGCCCCAAGAGGTGGTCGGCGGCTTTGGCTGGAACGAATCGGAAGTGCCCAGCCGTGTACGCGAGGCGCTCGTAATGGAGTTATTACGCCTCGACAAGCTGTCGGAGGCGCAAGCTGCGACCATTCTCGGACTCGCACGCTGGGAGCTTATCGAACTGATGGGACGTTACGATGTTCCGGCCGTTCGGATGAGTAGAGAGGAGCTCGATCGAGAGCTGGCCACCGAGGTTAAGCGCAACGGCATCGCATGATCGTTTCCGATGCCGGCCCGATCATCATCTTCGCCCGCATCGGCCGGCTTTCCCTTCTCCGAGACGTCGCCGGTTCCCTTCTAATCCCTGACGCTGTCTACGAAGAGATTGTCGTCAAGAAAGGCGGTATGCCGGGTGCGGCCGAGGTGGCTCAAGCCACATGGATTCAGAAAGCATCCGTTGCAAACCGTTCAATCGTTGACGGCCTGGCGGGCGTTCTTCACGAAGGAGAGCGCGAAGCGATCGCTCTTGCGAGAGAGCGAGGAGCGCAACTGCTGATGGATGAGGTTCGGGCCAGGCGCGCCGCAACTCAACTTGGAATCGACGTGATCGGAACGCTTCGCATTCTCGCCAATGGGAAGCAACTAAGCCATGTCAATCTCGTTCGCCCCATCATTGCCCAGATGCAATCGGAAGGATATCGATTCGACCGCAGCTTGATTTTACGGTTCCTCGAGATGGTCGGCGAGACGTAGAGAGATGCAGATTCCTCCCCGGCCGGAACGCCGCCTCTGTGCTGTTGGTGGTGTATATTGAAGGCATACAAAATCGGCCCCTTCAGCTCTCGTCCAACAGTTCCTTGCGGATCGATTTTCAGGGCGCGCGAGTAACTTCGACCTATTGCAGTTGCGGCGCGAGTTGCACAGTTTGATCCGAATGATTTTCCGCACACGGGCAATCCGTGACTGCGGCCCTCGGCGCGAAAACGTACCCGCGTGACGCCCTGGGCTTACTGCGTGATCTTCGTCGCCGCGTTTATCGGGGGCGCCGTCAATTCGGTCTCGGGCGGAGGCACGCTGATCACATTTCCGGCGCTGGTCTGGACCGGAATGAACCCGGTGATCGCCAATGCGACGAACACGGTTTCGCTGTGGCCGGGTTCGCTCGCGAGTCTGATCGGCTTCCGCCGCGAATTCAGTACGGTAAGCCGGCGTTCGCTGATGCTCGCGGCGCCGTCGCTCGCCGGCGGAATCGTCGGTGCGTACCTCCTCATCAACACGCCCACCGAATGGTTCGCTGCCGCGGTCCCATACCTGATTCTTGGCGCGACGATTCTGTTCGCCGCGCAGGAGGTCATCACGCGCGCGGCGCTGCGAACTTCGATGGATGAAATCATCGATGCGGCGGGTGGCCATCCGGTCGACCGCGGCGGATGGGGCACCGCGTTTTTCTTTCAGTTCCTGGTGTCGATCTATGGCGGCTACTTCGGCGCCGGAATCGGCATCCTGATGCTGGCGGAGTTCGGCTTGCTCGGCTTCACCGATATCCATCACATGCTCACGCTGCGCAACTACCTGGCGCTTTGCATCAATGGAGTCGCGGCGATTTATTTCGTGCTGCGCGGCGCGGTGAGTTGGCCCCAGGCGATCCTGATGACGGTCGCGCAGGTCTGCGGCGGATACGGCGGCGCACTGATCGCGCGACGGCTCTCGCACGCAATGGTGCGATGGATCGTGGTAGGTATCGGGCTGAGCATGGCTGCGTCGTTGTTCATCGCACACAAATGAGAAGGACGAATGAGCTATTACCGAAAGTTGTGGATCGATGACGGCATGAAAAAGGCGGCGTACCCTTGCGCGTAGGCAACGCGAACCCCGGTGGGAGCCGGGTGGAAGGAGGACGCCACCGATGCTGAAGGTAGTC
>JBKQNE010000116.1:0-7032 GCA_052146355.1 Binataceae bacterium (SeqCode)
CTTTCGGCCGAGTCGGTCACCCTCCTCGCCGTCGGATATATCTACGGTGGCATCTGGGCACCTCCACCGACAGGACTTTCACCTGTTAGAACGAAAGCTAGCTTCGCTGCACCGCCACACACAGGTCAGATGTACGGAAACACCGGAGCGTCGGCTTCGAGCAGCATCGCTCCCGCCATCGCGAGCGTTTTGTGTTGCATCACGATATGCTGACAAACGGTCTCCGCATCACGCAGCGCCCGATCGAGCGGGCTCCGCTCGGAGTAAATGGAAACCGATCCCAGCGCGTCGTAGAGCATTCTTACAATCTCACGCGCGGACTGCGCCGCATTCACCCGCGACAGCCACGAGTCCGTGCGTTCGCGGATGGTGGGCTGCTCGTTGCTCTCGAGCCGTGTCCATTCACGTTCCATTGCCACGAAGACATAGGAACGAGCGGCGCCCAGCAGCATCTCCGCGGCGCCGATCACGCTTTGAATACGTCCGCTGTTTCTCAAGGGGCGGCCAGAGGGGATCTCCACCCGATTTCTTACCGTCTCGACCGCATAGTCGATCGCGGCGCGCGCCATCCCGAGCGGCACCCCGGAAACCTTGGGCAGGAAATTCGTGGAGCGGCGCCAGAGCACGCCCGAACGGCGCGCGGGCGGACGGATGTTGCAGAGGAATCGTTCGGACACGAACAAGTCTTTTACGCTATAGTCGCAGCTGCCCGTCCCACGCATCCCGGTGGTGCGCCAGTTGTCCACGACCTCCACGTTCGCAGCCGGGGTCAGGAACCCGCACGTCACAGGCGTACCCTGACCTTTCGCGACCGGCGCGCCATTTTCATAGAGCGTGCAGGCGAGCTCGACCACATCGGCATGCGTCACGCCGGAACCGAACGACCATTGTCCCGTGACTCGATATCCGCCCGCAACGCGCTCGGCGCGCCCTGAGGGTGTTGCGCTGCCGGCCGTGATCATATCGAGGCGGGGATAAATCTCGCGCGCGGCCCCGTCTTCCAGGAAGCCCGCAAAAAATCCGGAATCGCATCCGATCATCACGCACCAGGCGGCGGACGCATTGGCTTTGGCGAGTTCCTCGATCACTTCGACCTGCTCGGCCGGACGCATTTCCGGTCCGCCCCATTCTTGCGGCATCATCAGGCGAAACATCCCCGCTTGCCGCAAACGCGCGGCCACCTCGCCAGGCAAGCGGCGCGCTTCTTCGATAGCGTCGGATTTCTCGCGCAGAAAGCCGCTCAAGGCGCGCGCGTTCGCACGGATATCCGCGACGGTCATCGCTGGTTCCACCGCATCGCCGCTTTTGTCAATTGCTGGTGATGACATCGCGAAGTCCTCGAGCGTTGCGCGTATCAGTGGAGCCGGACCGGCATTTCCTTGATACCCGCGACGAAGTTCGAGCGCATTCTCCGGATTGGTCCGCTCGGTTCGGCTTTGGGATAACGGCGCAGAAACTCGGTGAAAAAGATTCGCAATTGCAGCTCGGCCAGGCGTGCGCCGAGGCAGAAATGCTGGCCGACGCCGAAACCGAGCTGCGTGGCCTCCGCGCGAGTCAGGTCGAAGCCGAAAGGATTAGTGAAGATCTGCTCGTCGCGGTTCGCCGATACATACCACATGATCACCTTGTCGCCGCGGCGGATAGTCTTGCCGCGGATCACCCTGTCGGCGATAGCGGTGCGCCGCATATGCACGATCGGGCTTACGTAGCGGATGATCTCGGCGGCCGCGGTGCCGTAGAGAGCGGGATTGTCGGCCAGCCGCTGGCGTTGTTCGGGAAACTGGGCGAGCGTGATCAGTCCGCCCGAAATCGAGTTGCGCGTTGTCTCGTTGCCTGCGGCCACCAGCAGGATGAATGTGCCAAGATACCGTTCCTTGCTCATTACTTCGCCGTCGGCGTCAGGATGGATGAGCATGCTGATCAGATCGGGGCCGGGACTAGCCACCCGCTCCTCCCATAGCCGCCCGGAATACTCGATCATTGCGCGGACGTCAGCCGCCGTCTCCTCGGGGCCTTTGCGGAGTTCCGGATCATCTTCGGCAATCATCGAGTTCGACCAGTCGAACAGTTTCAGACGGTCCGCCTGAGGGATGCCGAGCAACTCCGCGAGCACCTGGATCGGCAACTCGGCCGCCACTTCCGTAACAAACTCGCACTCCTTCCGTGCTCCAAGGCGGTCGAGGATGTTGCACACCCGATCGTGGATTTGTCCCTCCAGCGCCTTGAGCCGGGAGGGGCCGAAGCCCGGCGAGATCATCCGCCGATAACGGTTATGCTCAGGCGGATCCATGCTGATGAATGGGGCGTCGGTTTCCTCTGCTCCCATGCCGGCGGTGCCAACTATGTTTTCGTCGTAAATTCGATGCCCACCGTGCTCACGGGCCGAGGAAAACACCTCTGGGTTCTTCGAGATCGCTACGATGTCGTCATACTTGGTGATGGACCAGAAGCCGCGGCCGTTTGCGACCGGGTTCCAATGCACTGGGTCCTCGCGCCGAAGCCAGGTAAAGACTTCATGCGGCACCCCGCTGACGTAGAGGTCGGGATTCCCTAAATCGACGTCACCTGGATTCACTGCAGGCACTCCTATTCTTCTTATGACAGATGTCAACCCAGGATTCAGAAAACTGGCGGGATGTTCAGCAGAATCTCTGGATGCGGGGGCCCGACGAACGCAAACAGTCCACCTTGAACATTGATGATTTGGGTATGAAAGGCCTTGGAAACGAAGGGAGTTTTTCTTTTGAACAGCGGTAGGAACCTGGCCATGATAGAGGCCGAAAAGGACCGTGAGCTAGTCCGTCAACGCGATCCCGGTTCATCCTGATACGGCCCTGCATGGATAAACGAGACGTCAGGCCCGCATTTGCTATCTTCAGCCACCCTGCTGATCAGAACTTGGATCATGGATCCCTGCACGATGGCGGCAATATTTCGAGGTTCTCGCAAAAGGCGCGCTATCGAACGGCTCTGATGGTACTGGCTCTCACCAAGCTCAATTTTAGGCCGTCGCGCGCCATCAAAATCGCACACCGAGTCAGCGACCGTCGAATTCCAGCACATCCATCTAACAGCACCGAGGGACGCACTGGCCAGGCGGTATCGATCGCGTTCCAGCAAGGTTAAGGAGCTGAAGTCATATGAGGCGGTTCGCCGGGACTCGAATTCTCTCGGATCAAGTTTTGAGAAGCGACAACCCCACTGCAGGACGTACATCGGGTGTTCGTCGGAAACGAAGAACTCGGCGGACGGATCACATTTATCGGTGGCCCAGGTTATTATTCGGCTTCAGGTCTCCGCCCGTCCACTTGGAGAGTGTTTCGTGCGCCGTCTTCGACTGCCATTCACGCGAATGCAGTCTTGCCGCTACCCGCGCGGCCCGGCACGACGATTCGGCGCACCGGGTGCGCTCACAGCTCCATCGGATTGCGGAAACACTCGGCGAATATCTTTGACCGATGCTCCAGCAGCAACGGATCCAGCGCCGCCTTCACGACCGGATCCGTGACCGTAAAGCCAGGCCGGTATGCATCGGGCATCGGGCACTGTTCCTTAGGCAGCGGGTCGAGCAGATTTGCGAACGCCGTCCAGTAGATGTCGAGCGCGCTCAGCGTGTCCGCCACGAAATACCTGGCGCCGCGTTGGTATTGCGATTTGAGTTGTGCCGCCAGCGCACGCAGCGATGAGGCAGTACGTTCGCCGGCGACTTTGGCGTCGCCTTCGTTGAAGCCGTATTTGCCACCCATCTTGCTGATTCCTGCCGGCGGTTTTCCCGACGCGAATGCCGGCGCGAACAGTTGCAGCCGCCGGTTCCAGCCGATCCCCAGCTCGCCGCAAATCTCGTGCGACATACCGATCATCAGCCCACGCTGCATAGCGTCGGTTGGAATCAGCGCGGGCTTTGGAGCGAGCCGTTCCGCGAGGTAGAGGATGTCGATCCATCGATTGATGGGTTTCTCGTTCGCCCAGGCCACGATCGGACCGCTGGCTTCGCCGCTCCACGCCACGATTTCGGCGTTCGGCTCTCCGCCGATCCATGGCGCGGCTACATACTCAAGACCTTTAACTTCGAAAATAGTCTTGGCGGCCTGGCCCCAGGGACTCGGAACGCCTTTGACCAGCACGATCCGCAACCCGGGATGATTCCTGATTTCCTCAAAGCTTCGATATTGCAGCACGCCTCTCTCCTCGCTTCTGACTCAGCAGTAACGCGCCTGGCTCGGCGCGGCAAACGAACCTCGCCATCGATATTTAGTCTGCGAGCCCTCCGTTCGCGAGCTCACGCTGGGAGTCTCACGGATCAGTCCAGAGTTTATTGAGATTCGGTCTCGTGAATCGGTGATTTCAAGTGTCGCGAATGCCTGATTCAATTGGTCCGATCGCTCGCGAAACTGGAGATGGTTCCACCCGGCGAGGATGCCCGCAGCGCAGCAACTTCATCTCGTGGTCGGAATTGGTCGCCAACACCGTCGCGGGCGGCGAGGATCGTCAGGGCGTTGCGAAGATCGAGAATACGGTGCCGAAGGGAGTGTCAGTCTGCGAGTTTCCCGGATCACTTGGTCCGCCGCTGGAGGTCATGCCGTAAAGCATCGAGCCGTCTTCGCTCGCGATGACGTTGTCTATCGGAACGCTGCCGGTCAGGTCGCACGTCGATGGGGCTGGATTATTGATATCGCAACTCACATTCGCGGCGCCGGTGTCGAACGATGCAATGAGCCCGTAACATCCAGCCGTCTGACAGCTCGGATCGGGGCTGATGCGAAAAATCCCGCCGCCGCCGTTCGCTCCGCCTCCAGCGCCCATTCCGTAGAACCATCCGTTGACGAGAATCAGCGAGCCGTGCGGCTGTGATACATCGGGAACCTGAGCTTCTGTCACTAGGTCGATAACCGAGCCTGCGGCGAAATTGTGAAGTATCGCCGTCGATGCGACCGGCGGATTCGAAAGCGTAACCACGCCGCGAAACAGCGTTCCCTCACCCGAGCTTCCTCCCGCGGTGGTTAGCCCGTAGATCGTCGCTACCAGCGGTCCGCTGTGCGAATTCGGCGCCGTGCTGTAGATCAGCACGTTGCCATGATCGGGCGTAGCGCCGTCGCTTGGTGCACCCTGAAAATAGTGCAGCGGCGTGTATGGCGAGGCCGCGCCCGGAGTCGCGTCAAAGGCGTACAGCACGCCGTTGTTGTTCACACCGCCCAACCGCGTCATCCCGATCAAAAGGTCGTTCCCGTTGACATCGATCGGTAGGGGGCGGCCATGCTGCTCGGAGCCGGTGGAAACCTCGAAGGAATGCAGCACGGTCTCATGCGCCGTCGCGAGATCGAAGCTGTAGATTGTTCCTTCGCCATTCTGTCCGCCCAGCGCGGTTGCGCCGTACAGAAGCGAGCCGTCTGTGCTCAGGCTGAAGCAGCTATGCGAATTCGCGCCGTCGGGTCCGTTCAACGCAGTCCCCTGGAAATTGTAGACGGCAGAATATGCCATCGACGACGGATCGATGGTGAAAATGACTCCCGTACCGACGTTGCCACCCGTCGTGAAGCCGGAGCCGTCGCTGGTGTTGAGCGTCGTGCCATATAAAAGGTTGCCAACCGGCAGCATCGCGTCGTGATGCGGCTGGTAGCCGCTGCTCGGGCCGCTAGCGGCAGTGGTGAACGCGTATTCCGAGAGCGCGGGACTGGAGGCAAGCGGCAGCTTGAAGATCACCCCGCCGCCTGGATGGTGCTGCTGGTCCGAAGAATCCCACTCGGTGCCGCCGTACTTGGTGCGGCCAAAAAGCGCGGGCGTGCCGCTCGTCGACATCAATGTGAGCGATCCCCACGGGTCAGATCCGTTGGTCCCGTTGAACGCGGAGAGAACGTTGATCGAGGCGGTCGGTCCGGTGGTGAAGCTCCAGGTAACGTCCTTCGATAGATGGACTCCCGATTTGCCGGCCACCGCCGTCGTAACAGTCGCGGTATAGCTCGTGTTCGGGAGCAGATTCGTCGTTGGAGTAAACGACGCGGTCCGGCCTTCGTACGACACGATTCCGGTCGCATTGGCGACCGAGAAACTGGCTGAATTGATGGACGCAGGGTCCATAGGCTGATTGAACTTCACTGTTATCGGCGGACTCAGGCGGATGGCGGTCGCGCCCGCCGCGGGAACCGTGCTCGCTACGCCGACTGCGCTCGTCGGAGTCGACGAGCTGCCGCCGCACGCGGCGCTGATTATCGCAAGCGTTAGGAAGAGAGTTTTGGTAACCGGGTGCGTCCGCCGCATTGCCGTGCTCCCTCGTACAATTCAGCCGGGAGCTATAGCTCAGCCCAGTTGCCCGAACAAACTGGATGCTCCAGTGCCTTGGGTGGCGGTGGAAATGCCGGGGGGCGTGCTATCTGGATCTTGAGGGCCTCGCTGCGAGCCCTGTGCCTGCTGAAAATTCCGAAAGCGTTTGAAAAGTCTGGCGATTTCTCTTGGCGGGTCCTAATGTCGCCGGCATGCTCGCACTCATCTCGACAATGTTCTCTTGGCTTGCTTGCCGGTTCCGCAGCCGCGCGGAATTGGAACTAGAGCTCATCGCGCTTCGTCATCAGGTTGCGATCTTGAATCGCCAACGGCCCCGCCGTCTGAGGTTCTGCTCCATCGATCGGCTCCTGTGGGTCTGGCTTTACCGCGTATGGCCGCGTTGCCTCGAGGTGATGGTGCTGGTGAAGGCGGCCACCGTGGTCCAATGGCACCGCCAAGGCTTTCGACTCTACTGGTGTTGGCGGTCCCGGGCAGGGCGAAAATCCCTAGATAGGGAAACACGCAAACTGATCCGCCAGATGTGCATCGCCAACCCGCTCTGGGGTGCGCCGCGCATCCACGGTGAGTTGCTCAAGCTCGGCATCAAGATCAGTCAGGCCACCGTCGCGAAGTACATGCTGCGCCGACAGCACTCGCCATCGCCGACTTGGCGCAGCTTCCTGCGCAACCAAGCACTCGGCATCGCTGCGATCGACATGTTCATCGTGCCCTCGGCGACCTTCCGGCTCCTGTTCGTGATGCTCATCCTGGCTC
>JBKQNE010000117.1:0-10143 GCA_052146355.1 Binataceae bacterium (SeqCode)
ACCTCCGAGCTTTCGGCCGAGTCGGTCACCCTCCTCGCCGTCGGATATATCTACGGTGGCATCTGGGCACCTCCACCGACAGGACTTTCACCTGTTAGAACGAAAGCTAGCTTCGCTGCACCGCCACGATCAGGCCACGGTCTTCATCCAGCCGAACGCTTCCTCGACCTGTTTGCGGATCCATCGACTGAGCGCGTTACCACGATGGCGCACGGTGCGGGCATCATATGGCCGAGCCTCCGCGCCAGGCTTGGTTCTGCGCCACGTGCGCGGTGATGTTGAGCGCGCGGCACCCGCCACGAAGTCCCGCGTGTCGTAGGCCTTGTACGCGCCCAGGGTGATGCGTCGGCCGCCGGGCAGTCGCTCATCCGCCATCGCCAGCGCCGCGTCGAAATCAACGATTGCACTCGAGCGCTCAATCCGCTCTACTGGGCCTCGTGGCAACCAATCGTTCAAGTCGACGAGGTTGCTTGCTCCACCCTGGGTGCCAATTGGCCGCTCAATGACGGATTGGCGTGAATATTCTCCTTCTGGATTCCTCTTAGGGTGAATGTCAAGACGACGACGAGGTCACCGCAATAGGTGTGTAAACGAGATCAGGCGGCGCGGCGCTTGGGGGTGGTTTGGTTTAGGGGCATTCCGTCTTCGAATAGTTGTCCATCGTAAACTGCCGCGAGTAGTTGGGACGAGTTGAGGCGGCGGAATTTCTTCTCCGCGATCATCAGGATCTTCCAGATCAAGGCCTCGGCATTGGCGACCTTCTTGTAACGCCTGGCGGCGTCGGTTCTAAGCCGCACCGCCGAGAATGGCGATTCGACCGGATTGGTGGTGCGCAGGTGGATCCAATGATCTTTCGGAAAGCGATAGAAGGTCACCATCCGCTCCCAGTCGCGGCTCAACGTCTCGACCGCCTTGGGGCAGAGTTGCCGATAGCGGGTGGCAAACTGATCGCGGAGCCGCTCACATTCAGCTCGGCTTACGGCGTAGGGCATCTTACGCAAAAGTTCCTTCGCCGCGGACCACTCCTTCTTGGGCAGATGATCGATCACGTTGGTGAGCCGGTGATTCCAGCAACGCTGCTCGGCGCGGTGTGGGAAGACCTCGCCCAGCGCCGACCAGATCCCCAAGTGTCCATCGGCCACCGTGGCCTGCCACGGTCGCAGCCCGCGAGCGAAAAGATCGCGCAGCACCCGCGCCCACGACTCCTTCGATTCCCGCTGTCCGCTTTCAATCGCCAGCACCACTTTGCGCCCGTCCCGTAAGGCTCCCACGATCACCAGCAGCGCGGCCTTGGTATTCTCAAGACCCGCCTTCACATAGAGACCATCGGCCCAGGCGTAAACTACTTCGAGATTGTCCAGCCGCTGGCTGCGCCACGCCTCGAACTCCAGTTGCCACTTCGCCCGCAGCCGCTCGATCGACGATGCCGAGAGCGGCGCACCGTCGCCGAGCAGTCCGCGCAACGCCAGCTCGAAATCTCCTTGGGCGAGCCCGTGAAGGTAAAGCTGGGGTAAAAGCTCGCTGACCGCTTCGGTTCGGCGCACAAACAGCGGCAGGAGCCTGCTCTCGAAGCGCTGCTCCAGGCCCCGCACTCGCGGTCGCTTCACTTCGATCGTGCCAGCCATCATCGATAAGCGCCGCGTCTTGCCGTGGCCGTTGCGGTATCCCGCTGGCGCATCCACCACCGCTCGCCGCTCCGACTTGCCCCGGCCGAGCAACTCGGTGACCTCTTCCTCCAGCACATCCTGGAGCCAGCTTTGAATCCTGCCTCGAGCAAATTCCTCCTGGGTTCCCCATTGTGGGCGCTTCGCTAACTCTCTTCTTGACCGACGGCGCTCTGCTCGGTTTATGCTCTGCATTGGCGGTGTCCTCCTTCCTGCCGCTTCCCCGGCTGGGTCTCGTCAACCCGGAAGGCTACATCGCCTTTTCTCTATTTCCACACCTCTCGGCTATACCTCACGACGACTCCTCACCCTCAGAACCATCTCGCGATTATGCGCCGAATATTAGGTCCCGAAGCGGCTTGTCTCTTTCTACTATTGATCATTACCTACACGACATTCTGGCCGGGAATTCTGAACGCGGACAGTATCGATCAACTGGACCAGAGCTTGAAACATCAATACTTTGACTATCATTCGCCGGCAATGTCCGGCCTGTGGTCGCTGACCAATCGGTTATCGGTTGGTCCCGCTCCAATGTTGTTATTGAAACAGAGCATCTTCTATCTGGCGATGTTCATTTTCATAACGATCGTATTCCAGAATTTCTGGAGCAGATTCACCTGGTCTTTCGCCCTAATCTTCTACCCTCCGATCTTCAATGTGCTCGGACTGGTAACCCCGGATGGTTTCTTTGTACCGGTAATGTTTCTCGCATATGTGCTGGCATTGCTGGCTGTCTCCCAGGACGGTCCTGTCAAGTCTATTTTAATAGTACTGGTACACTTGCTATTGTTATTCGCTGTTTCGATTCGTCCCGAAGGAGTGGTTGGAGCGCTTCCGTTGATATTCGCGCTGCACTTCAACCTACTGTCTGAGAGGTTGCCTTGCAGTCGATGGTCGAGACTATACCGCGCGTTGGCCGGTGGACTATCGGCGACGGTGATCGGCGTTTTCATGCTGCTGGCTGTCGGTTTCTTCAATTCGCGAATAATGAAAGCGACCCCGACGCACTCCTATCAGGGAGCATTGATCTTCGACTTGGTCGGACTTTCGATCAAAGAAAATTCCGATCTGCTGCCTCGAGACTTTAATCCGGGCCACTTGACCGTCAATGATTTCCGGCAACGTTACAATCCCGCCGATCCGGGCCCGCTGGTATTTGATCGAAATTTGCCCGACCTCCGTGTGTTCTCCGATTCGCATGAGGCCAACTCGCTGTTGCATGCTTGGTTGAGCGCGGTGAGGGAGCATCCCCTGCAATACCTGAAGTCTCGCTGTAAATTTGCTTCCTACTTGCTCGGATCAGCTTTTTTTCCGTTTCAGTTTCTGTCAGATCCGAATACTTATGGGTATTTCGAGAGCATGCAGGAGGTGCATGCGGTCTTCACACCCACCCTTTTGGTGGACGTGTACCTTCGAATTTCGACGGCATTGACAAATACCGTAATATTCAAGGGTGGTTTCTACTGTCTGATCTTGATCGCAAGCGGCGCTTTTCATACGAGGCAGATCCTCTACGATCGATTGAATTGGCAAATTCCGACGATCGGGTTGAGCCTGGCCGCCGGCGGATTGATGCAGACCTGGGTACTTTTCTTCGTCGCAGCGGGGGCGGAATTTCGCTACATCTACTGGCCGGTCCTGGCGGCGATTCTGTCGCTTACGCTGGCGTGCAAACTGGCGGTATCCAGCTACTATTCGCAATCGGATCTCGGAGAGCGGCCGGATCCGCTTACAACGCGTCTAGCGCGCGCGTAAATTCGTCGAGCAGATCGCGCCAGCGCTCGGTACCAACCGATACCCTCTCAAGGGCATCGGCGATACCGGATTGACAAACGCTTCCGCTGACAACTCACTGTGCGTCGTCGTCATTGGATGGCACACGAGGGTTTCGAGTCCGCTCAGGCAGGTGGCGCTCTTGCCGATCTTAAGACGAGGGCAAAATCGAAGGCGCGGCAGGTTTGCCGCCGCGGAGCTCGAGCCAGATGAGCGCCGGGTCGAGACTCCCAGCACCATCTGCTCGGAGGCTCGTTCATCCAGCGGGTCGCGCGAACTCCACGCCCGCCAGCTCGGCAGCACCAGCTCATGCCCCTCGATGCTGCGCGCTCGCGGACGCTGAACTTTTACGCGTCGGCCACCCAAGACCAGCGAACTCGGCACATGCCCGCAACGCAGCGCTTGCCGCTGGACCAGATGCTCGTAGCGCGGACCACGCCACCCGACCCGCTCCGCCTCCAATTCATCCTCCACAGACGCTAATCCCGAGATCACTACGGTGTCCCCCAGTGCTGCGCGCGCCAGTCCCCGCAACCCTAGCCGCAGTTGCCGCAGCGCACTTTGCTCTCGACCCCTGTTCTTGTTCTGGCGGTGGCGCTCGGCATGAAAGCCTGCGAGCAGGGCGTGCGTACTGCTAATCGTTGGTCAAAATTCGACGACCTTAGTAGACTGAGAATCGCCAACGATCCTCAACCGAACGGAGCATAGGTCGATGGGCGAGATTCGATGGGACTCGAGCAAGCCTGATGGGCAGCCTCGGCGCTGCCTTGACGTCTCGAAGGCGGAGCACGACTTCGGCTTTCGCGCTCAAACGGATTTCAGCAAGGTCTCCTGAAGACAATAAACTGGCACGGGAGCACTGCGCAAGGCTCTAAGGCGGACGCCGGTACCGTGTTCACGCGGCAACCAATCTTACTCTCGCGCTCGTGACAAATCTTTTCAATGGTCCTCAAAGCATTGACCGAATACTGTCCGATTCCGGACAAGCACTCACTGTGAGCACGTTTCCGAACACCGCACTACACTCACGAAAAGGCTGGTCGAAATCCTGTCGCGCCACGGCTTCGCCGTCGAGGAGGTTCGGGTTCGGCGCAAGGGGCAGATCATCGTCACCACCGTCACCATCGTCACCGGACTGCCGCTAGGGATCCCGAAGAAACAAGCCGATTCGGTTTAGCGAACTGAGTGTGAGCGCTCGCCGATGCGAACGTGAGCATCTCTGGTGGGGCCTGGTGACGATGGTGACGGTGGTGACGATGTTTCCGAAGTAGGTCGCGCGCGACGCACACAGATGAATCTTCTGCCTCCGTGTTCTGGACGACTGAACTCGATTTCTATCCCGGCCGAACGTAGGCTCCCCGCCATGCGCCGTAGCGAATTGCTAAGCACGTTCGGGGCTTTGGGCCAACGACCCGAGCGACGCGTGCCTTCGCTGCAGATAGCATTAAGGCGAATAAGCAGTTCGCTCGTGGATCCGTTGAAGCCCTCCGTAGCCAACTGAGTGAGCGGCTCATAAAGTGGCGATGCCTCGAGAGCGAGATTGCGCGCCTCGACGCAATTGGCCCGGTAGGCTTCCAACGCTTCCCCTCTTTGTAGCCCCAAAGCCGTCTCACAAGCGCTGACCCAAATGGCGAAATCCGCCATCCTGGGCAGCCGGTCGAGGGTGACGTTGGGCAGGTTCCTGAGCCCCGCAGTGGCGGCATCGAGCAGAGCACCCAGGATGCGCGGCCGTGCCTCCTCGAACTCGCGCCAGAACTGCGCCTCGTCGCGGCGCATCTCGGCCTTCAGGTCGAGCAGCTCCACGATCAATGCGCGATCGAGAAAGTCGGGCCGCGCGGCACCGAGGTCCGGAATGGCATTGAACACCAAGGGACGGGTAGCGTCGAAGATTGCTTGATCATGGTCGCTGTAGAGTTGCCGGCCACCGAAACCGCCCCCGGTGGCCAGCCGGCAAGCTGCGTCGGCGAGTTCGTCCGGCAGGTGGCTCAGGTTATCGAAGCATACGATCCAGGAATTCCTCGCCGCCGCAATCAGATCGCGCACTTCCCGGGGTACGCCCCGCAGTGCCCCGGTGCGCGGGTCGACCAACGCGCTGATTACTCTGCACGCGGTGGTCTTGCCCGCTCCCTGCTCACCCTTGGCAACCAGGATCGGGCACGGCACGCTGGGGCGCAGCGACGCGACCAGAAACGCCTTGATCAGAATCCAGCCCCGCTGATCGACGTTGAGGAAGCGGCGTAATTCGTCGAGACCGCCGCCGCGCTCGGGTACGGGCAGGGGCTGAGAACCGCGGGTGCGATGGAATCTCGGCGGCGGTCGCTCCACTACCCGCCACCCTTCCTCATCGATCTCGACGGCCCGCCAGGCCCGGTCACACAGGTCGAGGTAAAGTTTCCCTCGGTGATTTGCGACCCGCAGATGGATCAGAGCTTCTGGACCGTCAAACAGGGCTTTCGCCTCCAGCAACTCCTGGGTTGCGTGGATGGCTTGCGCGCCGGGACTGCTGCCGGTCTCCCGGTAATAGGTCCGCAGCAGGAAGAGCTGGAACGGGCGCGAGCGGATTGGATGATTCTCCCAGTGGCCATCGACGCGTATAGAAGCCCAGCCGTGCTGGTCGGGATCGTGGAAAAGCTCGACACCAGAGTCGAGCACCAGTCCGATCAGGCTGTCCGCAGCAGACTCGCGGGTGCCCTGCTCCATCGGCACCGGCTCGCCGAGCATATGCTCGATCAGGTCCAATTTGTCGTATTTCTCGAGAATCCCCCGCCAGCGCTGCCAGGTGGGTGGGTCCGCAGCCTTGACCGCGGCAAAGGAAAGCACCGCTTCGGTCGCGACCAGGCGCTCGGGATCTTGTGCGACCTGGAGTTCAAGCTCGCGCAGGAAGAGCAGGGCGAGTTCGACTGCGAGGCTGCGAGGTACTGATGCGCTCATCTTTAGATCCGGGGAACCAGCTTCTTGCACTTGGTCCGGTTACAGCGCCGGCACAGGGTCTGCAGATTCGACTCTTCGGTCTTGCCTCCTTTGCTGACTGGAACCACGTGATCCATTTCCAGTTGGATCGCCCTTCTGCACTTTCGACATCGTCCTCCGTCGCGCACGAGTACCGCGGCGCGGATGCTGTCGGGCACACGCCGGTTCGCCAAGCGGTCCTGCCAGGTCGGCTGTTCCGGTCCAGCGAAGGTGACGAAGTCGGCGAACGCGCTCAGCTCCAAAGGCTCGGTCGCCCCGATCAGCCGCTCCAGCTTGACGGGACTGTTGGGCAAGAGATTGTTCATGCGCGCCGAGAGCAGCAGCAGACAGAGCAGGTGGGCCTTGTGGGCGTCGGGCAGCTGCCGGAACCGTAGGTCGTTCAACAGATCGTACGGCAGCTTGATCTCTCTGCGGGTGCGCTCGAACTGGCGGAAATTACGAAAGCCGAAATATTCCTGCATGACGGTCTATTGCTGGTGGGGCTCGATGAAGTTGATCTTCATGACCGCGACCGGCGGTTTACGGTAGGGTTCAAGGTTCACTCCGCGGAGCTCCGGAACCGCGGAGTAATCGACCACGCCTCTGCGCGAGCTCTGCAAGACTTCGACGCCACAGCCGTACGTGCGCCTCGCCGTCGCCAGACGCCTGAGCGTTGCGCGCAGCTGGTGCTCCTCGCACGCTGCGCTCTCCAGCCGGAGCCTGACTTCACGGTAGCGCAGCGCGGCGTGACGCCATTTTGGGTCCGCGCTCAGATCCAGTTCCTCGTTGGCCACTTCGGGCCAGCGGTTTTCCTTCACCCGCTGCCAGAAGGCGGCCTCCGCCTCTAGCAGCCGCTTCGCGTATTCCCGGTCGGGGCGGATTTCGATCAGAATTCCGTCGGTCCCGTGGAAGGACCAGTAGTGCACCCTCTCCGCTCCCGAGACCTCCAGTTGATGCTGCAGCTGCGCATGGTATTGGGAAGGGATACGACCTTCCTGGGCTGATAGGCGATCCCGCAGGCTGAGCGGGCATTTGATCTCCACGAGCGTGGAGCCGTCGAAGCTCAACCCGTCCAGCGACGCCCGCATCCACTCGAACTCCTGGTGGACCAGACACAGTGGCTCCACCTGGATGCCTGTTCGTCGCTCGTACGCGCGGCGGGCGAACCGCTCCAGTTCGCGACCGCGGCGCGCGGCTGGACCCGCCGGACCTTCCTGCGTACGCCCGGTCTTTATCGACCACAGCGTTCGCGGCGTCTTGAAGGGGGTCTCGCCCATGATCACCGGAGCGTCGCTGGCCCCGATCCCTTGCCTGCGCCAGCGGTGCCATTCCGGAGTGTTCTGCTGCAGCCGCTCAATCCTGGGCATGCGCTCCACCCCCTTGGCTCTGTTTAGCGAGTTTGCGGTTGAGCAATTCGAGTGCGCGCCGATAGACGGTCTCAGTCATTTCCTCCAGTGAAGCGACCTTGTAGTAGGACAGCACCCGTTCCAGATCGGTCGCGGTTTCATCAATCAGCGTCTTGAGAGTCCGGATCTCGTCGGCGTTGATAGGGCGTTCATGATTTCCTGCCGAGTAGCGAGCTTCTGGCCGCTCATCTTCCGGATCGTCGCCGGTAGCCAGCAGGAAGGATTGGAGCAGGGCGTACTTGAGCGCTCCGGTCATCGCCTTGTAGGGCGCCTTGTCGCCGGGGTCGAGCCCCTGCCCCGCTACCTTGGCAACGATCTGTTCGCCGCTGTCCACATCGGCAAAGGTGTAGGCCATCACCACCCGCGCCATCCGGGTCGCTTCGCCCCGGCTCGCCGCCGTTTCGTAGGCTATGTTCTCCAGTCGGGGAATCACCACCACTCCCAGTTCCGCCAGCAAGTCGCCGACCGAGCCCGCGATGTCGGCCGCGGTCACGTAGCTGTAGTCGCCGCGCTGGTTGTGCCCGCGCTTTTGCACGTAGCCGATGCGGCGGCGTACTTCGGCCAGCTTCTGCCGGAGATTGAGCCGGATCGGTAACTTGGAAACTCCGCTATCGACTGCGGCATTGCTCGCCTCGGTGCTTGGCGTCTCGGCTTTCGGGGTTGGCGTCACCACGTGTAGCGCCTGTTTCGGCTTTCGTCCGTTGTTGCTACCCGTCCTCCGATGCGCCCGAGGAGATTCTGCCTTGGGTTGAGACTCATTCCCGCCCTTTAGCGACGCCTCCAGCAGTGTCTCGAGCTCGGTTTTCTGCCTCCCTTGAAGATGCTCTACCGCGATGGGTTTGGTCGCGCCCTTCTCCTCCAGCTGATACACGTTGCCTTCTTCGTCCACGTAAATTCCTTCCTGCTCATGGGCGCATCTGATTGGACGGCCCAGTAGCGTCTGCACTTCCGCATGCGCAGCCCTGCGGACCGGACGCCATTCGCGCGCCGAACCGCCGGGACCGACACTTTCCTCGACCACACACAGAAGGTTTTCTCTGTATCCGAGAATCGTTTTCATGATCGTCTCCATTGGGTTTGAAATTTGAGTTTGCCGTTGCGATTCGGTCGGCGATGTCAGCGTTTTCGGTCGAAGCTTCGAACGCCAACAAGAGTAACATATATATAGCACATTTTTGTGTCAACTCAATGTAATATCCGAGAAGGACCGGTTCTGAAGTTTTCCCCTTTGAACAATGCGCGATGTGCAGCTAGGCTCGACACTTACTTTCTGGCGCAGGGGGATTTTGGAGGTGGTCAATGAGGAGGAGGAGACGAACGCTAGAGGAAAATGCGGTTGCCCGTGCCATCACCTTGGTGGGTGGTCCCACCAAAGCCGCTAGGCTTTGCGGCGTCTCAAATACAGCCGTTCATCGCTGGATTCGGTCCAATAGCGTGACGCTACTCAAACACGCCCTTCGTCTCTCACGCGCTTCCGGAATCCCGATCGAGGAGTTCGTCGGCGAGGAAGATGAGGAGAGCTAAAAGCGGGCGTCAATTCCGAAGATGATCTGCGCCCGGCTCAACGGCCCGCAATCTTCAGGATTCGGAAAGTTTTCAGCCGTTTTGATAGATCATTTCGAGATACTAGGATCTGTCTCGATCAGTCCCCGGGGTGACGGCGTTCATGACCGGCGAGGTCGGCCGGACTCGGCGCAGAAGATATCGTCGAATGGCATCCCGCGACACTATGAAGCCACGCCTGACGCCTCGCAGGGGCCAGCGGCCCTGGAAGTCGAGCCTGAAGTCCCTCGCGGTTGCGATCGCGATCGGTGGATGCGCCGTGGCGCCGCCGCCGATCACGCAGACGCCCAACCTCGTCGCGACACCTCAGTCCGGCCAACTCGTCATTAGCGTGCAAGCCGCGCCTCCCGTGGGTGAAGTTGTCCCGGTTTATGTTTCGGTTGCGAACGGCACGGACGTTACGCGCGAGGTTGTACCCAGCCAGGTGTTCGCGCTCAATGAGGTTGGTGAACGTATAGCCCCTCTACCGCCTGGCGAGGCCGCCCGCCAAGCGGGGAGTGCCAGGGAACTGCAAGGAGCAATGCAAAGCGGCGCGATCAGTGGAGTCGGAGGAAGTGCCGTCGGCGCCGCTGCCGGTGCAATCGCCGGTGCTGCTGGCAATTCGGGCAATGGATGGGGTTTCGGCTCACCAGGCGCTGGCGCGTTGGTAGGCACCGGAATCGGCGGTGCATGGGGTGTTTTCAGCGGCGCTCAAAACGGCCAGACCAAAGCCGACCAGCAAGCCAATCAGCAGATCGATGCGCTCGCCCTGAAGCCCGAGGAAGTCCGTGAAAACTTCGTCGTCA
>JBKQNE010000118.1:0-3668 GCA_052146355.1 Binataceae bacterium (SeqCode)
AGCTTTCGGCCGAGTCGGTCACCCTCCTCGCCGTCGGATATATCTACGGTGGCATCTGGGCACCTCCACCGACAGGACTTTCACCTGTTAGAACGAAAGCTAGCTTCGCTGCACCGCCATACACAGGGTTAGCGGCGATGCACCTAGCGCGCTATTGTTTGGATCAACAAGGCTTGGCCAGTGATGCCCGTAGCTCAGACAAAGCAGCGCGTCCGTCGCAAATTCCGTTGGCGCACCTTCGCTCTCGGGCTCGGGGTGACCGCAGTGCTTTTCGGACTGTTTATTAGCGATCCCGCGCTGTTGCTGACGGTCGATCTGAAAACGTCCGACGCGATGATGAGGGCACGCCCGGTTCGCGCTCTTTCGAACCAGGTTGTCATCGTCGCGATCGACGACAAGAGTATCGCCGAGTTGGGTCATTGGGAGTGGCGGCGTTCGGTGCTTGCGAACCTGCAGAATGCGTTCATCGATTACAAGGTCAAGGTCGTCGGCTACGACCTCCCGTTCTCTGAGGTCGACAGCATCGACGTAGCGCGCGAGGCGATCGCGGACCGACTGCGGGGATCGGGTCTCAGTGCAGCGGCGCAATGGAAATCGATCATCGGCGCCAACAACGACCAACAATTTGCCGCCGCGACCAAAGCGCAGGGGGCCACCTTTCTGTCCTACAGTTTTGCCACCCATGGTTTGGGCGAACCGCTGGTCGCGATTCCGGCCGGCTATACCACGCGGATGATCGAGCCGAGCCCGCTCGCTTATGGCCTCGTGACGCGGGAACCCGCCGCCACAAAAGACTTGATGACCGCTGGCGCCTACACGCCTCCGATTCCAGTTCTAAATAGCGCCGCCAAAGGAACCGGGTTCGCGGACGCCGATCCCGACGCGGACGGAACCTTCCGGGGGGAGCTTACCGCAATCAAGTTTCACGACGACCTATGCATACCGCTTTTTCTCGGACTCGCTTGGGCATTCGAAGGCTATCCAAACCTAAGGCTGGACATTGCCCCTTTCGGAATCCGAAACGTTACGTTGGGCGACACGACGATTCCGGTCGATGAAGTTGGCAAGATGGTGGTTGTATATCATGGTCCTGCTGGCACGTTCCCGCACTATTCGGTTTCCGACGTAATCAACCATCGGATACCAAGCTCCGATCTCGCCGGCAAGATCGTGTTGGTCGGCCTCACCGGCAAAGGACTTGGCGACCGAAGTGTAACACCTGCGGGCTTGGAGTTTCCATCCGTGGAGATTGACGCCAACGCAATCGACGACATTCTGATGCGCGACTTCGTCACTCGCACCGCGACCGTCACACTAATAATCGAACGAGCCTGGGCCGCCGTACTCGGGCTCGCCGTGTCGATCGCCGTGGCACTGCTAACGCCGGCCTGGTCAATTCTCGCGATGGTGATCATGGCAGGCAGCTACTTCGGTTTCGCTCAGTACATGTTGGTCGAAAAGGGCGTGATGCTAGGAATCATCTTTCCCCTCATCGTCGCCGCTGGAACCTTCAGTATCCTGCTGGGCTATCGATACATCACCGAGGGCCGCGAGAAGGGGCGCCTGCGCCACGCGTTCGGGAAATATCTGCATCCCGACGTCATCTCGTCCGTGGTCGATAATCCTCAAGGCCTCAAGCTGGGCGGTGAGCTGCGGGAAATGAGCATTCTGTTCGCAGACATCGAGAATTACACGGGATTGTCGGAGCAAACCGATCCGGTCGCTCTGGTCGCGCTGCTCAACGACTACATGACCAAGATGACGGATCTGATCCTCGAGAGCGGCGGCGTAGTGGACAAGATTCGCGGCGACGGAATCATGGCGTTTTGGGGCGCTCCCGCAGAAGTGCCCAACCACGCGCGCTCCGCGATAGAGGTTGCGCTTGGAATGCTCACGGAATTGAAGAGGCTTCGCGAACACGACTCCCGCTTCGCCAATATCGACATCGGCATCGGTATCGCAACCGGCCAGGCGATCGTGGGTAACTTCGGCGGTGCGAACCGGTTCGACTATTCGGTCATCGGCGACACGGTGAATCTGGCTTCACGCCTCGAGAGCCTGACCCGCCATTTCAAGGTACATCTGCTCGTCAGCAACGAAACCTTTACCGAGGCGGGCGGCTCTTACATCGCGCGCGATATCGGGATGGTGAGGGTCAAAGGCAAGACCCAACACGCTCCAATTGTCGAAGTCGTTGCGCATGCGAACAATAGCGTCGATCCCGCGTTTTACCAGCAGTTCGCCCATATGATCGATCTGATCAAGAAGGGCGACGCGCAGGCCGCTCGCGACCAGCTCGAGAACCTGATGACCGCACGTCCCGACGACGAAGTGGTCCGACTTTATCTCGAAAAACTTGACGAAACTCCGGGCAAACCATCTACCGAAATCATTTTCGACCTCGATACCAAGTGAACTGGCTCCGTTTCGGAATTCGTGATGCTTTAACGCTTCGGAGAACCCTGTCTGTGGCGTCAATTCCGAAGACGCACGCGGCGGCGTTCGCAAAGAGCTGTTTGAGTTTCGTCCAACCTGGCAGAGTATCGGGCTTTGTCCGCGCCGCCTCCAAGTGCGACGCACCACCTGGCGGGAGGGGCGTCCCGCTTCGGTCGATGCCAATCCTTGGGCCGGGCTACTTTTTTCTCCCCGCCGCACCCATTTTATCCGGTAGGACTATACCGGGGCGCGCCGGGGCGGGCGCTGCGGCCTCCAGCCCCGCGAACGCAGTAAGCGCCTGAGGTGATCGACGTGATAACTAATCCCGAACCCGCGCCGGAGGACCTCCGCTACCCTCTCCGCTCCAATGGGAGCCCCTCACAGCGCGACCGCAATCTTGCGCGCGATCCAGTTCTCCTCGTGCGATGATCTGCGCTCGGCATCAACGGCCAGCCATCTTCAGGATTCGGAAAGTTTTCCGCCGTTTTGATAAATCATTTCGAGATACTAGGATCTGTCTCGAGCGGTTCCCGGGGGCGTGACGGCGTTCATGACCGGCGAGGTCCGCCGGACTCGGCGCATAAGATATCGTCGAATGGCATCCCGCGACACTATAAAGCCACGCCTGACGCCTCGCAGGGGCCAGCGGCCCTGGAAGTCGAGCCTGAAGTTCCTTGCGGTTGCGATCGCGATCGGTGGATGCGCCGTGGCGCCGCCGCCGATCACGCAAACGCCCAACGTCGTCGCGACACCTCAGTCCGGCCAACTCGTCATTAGCGTGCAAGCCGCGCGTCCCGTGGGTGAAGTTGTCCCGGTTTATGTTTCGGTTGCCAACGGCACGGACGTTACGCGCGAGGTCGTGCCCACTCAGGTCTTCGCGCTCAATGAGGTTGGTGAACGTATAGCGCCTCTACCGCCTGGCGAGGCCGCCCGCCAAGCGGGGAGTGCCAGGGAACTGCAAGGAGCGATGCAAAGCGGCGCGATCAGTGGAGTCGGAGGAAGTGCCGTCGGCGCCGCTGCCGGTGCAATCGCCGGTGCTGCCGGCAATTCGGGTAATGGATGGGGTTTCGGCTCACCAGGCGCTGGTGCGTTGGTCGGCACCGGGATCGGCGGTGCATGGGGTGTTTTCAGCGGCGCTCAAAACGGCCAGACCAAAGCCGACCAGCAAGCCAATCAGCAGATCGATGCGCTCGCCCTGAAGCCCGAGGAAGTCCGTGAAAACTTCGTCGTCA
>JBKQNE010000119.1:0-2686 GCA_052146355.1 Binataceae bacterium (SeqCode)
CAGTCCACTCATCTGACATCCTCCTTCAATTCAAGTCCGTCGCGGTATGCGATATTGACGCCTCAACCAAACGCA
This sequence comes from Binataceae bacterium (SeqCode), assembly GCA_052146355.1. Lineage (GTDB taxonomy): Bacteria > Desulfobacterota > Binatia > Binatales > Binataceae > JAFAHS01. Next base: position 76 of record JBKQNE010000119.1, read on the forward strand.
AGATAGCCGGCGTAGCTCGCGATCAGGAGCACGACCACGGCCGACAAGATCAATTCCGCTCGTACGCTTTTGACGGAATGCGTCTCCGCATCTTCGAGCAGCCAAGTGGTCCGAACGAAACGCGACGTCGCCAAGATGATGAGCGCGATTCCGCCGAACATAAGCGCCACGCCGTCATAGTGCCCAAGCGGCCCCGACAGCTTTTCGAGTTGCACACGATGCGCCGCCTCGCCGGCGATAGAGCTTGCAATCGTCAGGATGAAAAGATTGAACTTTTCGATCACGAACCCGAACGCTGTAACGGCGATACCGGTCCGCACCCAGGCGAGAAACGTTCGCTCGTTGGCGGCATGATCGGTGTAATCGTTGATCATGAAATACCTCCTTGACCGACCAAAAGCGGTCGGTACAGCGTGCGATATCGGGACCGGCCCGAAGCGCAAGCCACCCGACACGCTCACTATTGTGGTCCTGTTGCCGCGGCCTTGACCGCTTGCAGACACCGCTGCCCGGGAAGCCCCGATTGGATACAAGTTTATGGCTCACTGGACGGAGTGTCTATCGCGGCGCGCTTTGGGGTCAATCGCGAGACATTCACGATGTCCGCGCAATGTCCGCTTCTCCCCCGTAGCGACTAAATTGCTGCATTATGGCAACCGCCGCTTCGGGCCAAGAGGCGACATTGCCGGGACTACGCTTCATGTCTGCTTGCCCCCTATAGCGACGAGAGAGTGGACATTGCGTCATGTCCGAAACGTGAGAAAAACCGACATTAGCGGCCTTTCGATCGATTGCATCGTGGCCTAATCTGGGGCGAATGTTACACCGTCCGATGCAATTCGATCCTCTAGCGGAGTGCCGGGCCGTGGGATAAGGCCCTCTGCGGAAGCCTCCAGGACGATCGATCAGCGTCTAAACGACACGACAGGGGATGGTCATGCTGATCAATCAAGTTGCTGCTGGTGCACGCGCATTGGCGCTCTTAATCGCAATATTCATCGGAGATGGCGCTATGGCACGAGATTACACCAAAGAGGACAGCAACAAGGCCCTCGTTCAGGCGAGCTTCAATCGTTGGAAAAGCGGAACCGGTGGTCCGTTTGAGCTTCTGGCCCCGGATGCGGAATGGACCATCGTTGGCTCATCCCCCCTGTCTAAGACTTATCACAGCAAGAAGGAATTCCTCGACGACGTGATCAATCCGTTTAATGCCCGCATGTCGACGCCGCTGGTTCCAACTATCCGCGGCATCTACGCTGATGGCGATACGGTCATCATGCTATTCGATGCCGCAGCCACGGTGAGGGATGGCAAACCCTATCACAACACTTATACCTGGTATTTTCAGATGAAGGACGCGAAGGTCGTCAAAGCGATCGCCTTCTTCGATACCAGGGATTTCGACGAATTCTGGAACCGCGTATCTCCAGCGCCTTAAAAGATGGCCCCGGCGCATGGAAGCCAACATCGCCAAAGTGTTGGGGCTGTGGCAGCACCGGGATTTGTTTATGTGGCCCGCAGATGCGCTGAAGGGATGGCACGACTTCTACCTGCTGGTGGGAACGGCAGGGGCGACGTTGCTCGCCTTACTGTTCGTTGCCGTCTCGCTCGGCACCGGTTTCTTGACCGAAGAGCGCCAGGGGGCCACGCGCACGTTCATGAGCCCGGTAGTGATCCATTTCACAAGCGTGTTCTTCTTGTCCGCCGTCGCCTTATTTCCATCGCATCAGGCTAAATTCTTCGCCGCGCTGATTGGCGCCACCGCTTTGATCGGTGCAACCATCTCGACCTACATCACGGTCCAGGTCGTGCGCACCGATATGACGAACTATATGGAGGATTACTTGGCCTACGGTATCTTGCCAGGCCTCGGTTACCTCGCGCTGCTCGCGGCCGCCGTGTCGATCTATCTAGAAAAGGAATTTGGGTTGGATGCGCTAGCCGGCGCTCTTTTGCTATTGGCGATTGTCAATATCCGCAACGCCTGGGACCTCACGCTCACCATGGTCCGCCGGCACCCCCGGTGACCTCACTCGCGCCGAATCCTCGCGCGCACGAGGGCCGCGCCGCCCTGAGCGCGGTCGACAGCGGACCCGCTGGCGCCGCCTGTTGGCCGCCGTCGCCGATTCCATTTTCGCTAAATTCGGTTCGGGGCGAACGCTGGAGCTCGGGCGTTCGCGGCGAACGATCGATCATGCGGTCGCCGGCGAGCGCCAGGAGCTACGGGGTCATCGCCAACGCGCGGCATCGAACGATCAGCAGTTTAGGGCTAGCGGAGCGACCCGCTCGGGCCGCCTGGGCGGCGCTGCGGCTGCTGGCCGGAGCATGCCAATTTGCGCGAACCCCCCTTGTTGCCGAAGTACCCGGTAGCTCCGGCGAGACAGGACGATCCTCAGGCATCCGCCTCCATGATCGGGGCGACATATCCTCTGCGCATTTAGCACTGCGTGCTGCACAGATCGCCCCGCGTCGAGAGCAGAGCAGATTCCATAATGGCCAATTGCACTAAACCGCTTCGCGGTAGGGAGCACGATCACTATAGGTGACCCTGCTTCTTCAACTTCTTCACTCGATGCTTCTGATAGTCGACAACGGCCGTTGCGAGCGCCAT
>JBKQNE010000120.1:0-5720 GCA_052146355.1 Binataceae bacterium (SeqCode)
GCAAGCGCAGATAATCCTCGAACCGCTCCGCCTCTTCCGCCCTCTGCCCCATGCGCAGCAGTATCGCAGAGCCGAGGACCATTTGCCAGTTTTATGACACAGTAGTACTAGTGTGGTGTCCCACAAATAACTTTACGAGATACGATGAAATTCGTAAGCATTGGCCACACAAAAGGATCTGCCCGCTAGAAATTTATCTGCGGGACACCACACTAGTGCAACATCAAATCTGATGGGAACCGGCGGGGCCAGCAGCGGCGGAGGGAGGCGTATCCCACCTTCCTCACTCGCCGCGCCGCGCCTGACGCCCCGCCAGGCGGAGATCCCGGGCTATGTCGCCGAGGGCAAGACCAATGCCCAGATCGGAATAGTCTTGACCATAAGTCGGCGGCGTGAGTATGGGTAGCACTGATATCGAAGGCCGCTGAGAGTTTGGAAGATTTTGGTGTCCGTGCAGATGGCCCCCAGACCGATGCGAACCAACGGCACAGCGTACGTTACGAATTGCTCAAAGCGAGGGAAATCATGCAGGCGGTACTCACTATAATACCCGGGGCGCAAACCGATCTTTCTGACGCAGTTGCGCTGGGCGCTCAAATGAAGGCGCAGGGCCGCATCTTTGATTGCAGGCCCGCGGTGCCGCCCCGAGGTCTGAGCGTCATTCTTAACGACGGCGCCAGCGGGCCGGAGCGCATTGCCATCGCGAACGAATTCAAGGCGTTGGGATACGCATGTATAGAGTTGCCTTAGGCTGAGGACGGTCGTGATGATTCTCGGAGAGATGCGACGACCGAAGGGCTGGCTCCTAATTTGCGAGGAATGTGAGCACCCCTAGAGCTCGAAGAAAAAATGCCGGCCATCCTTGACAGTGACGAAACGCGGCCCGCCTTCGCGACCGTGGAAGAGCCGGGTGTCCTCATGGCCACTTCTGTGGCTGGCCTCGATACGCGTTAGCCATGAAACGAGCCACCCTGTGCCATTTGGCGTCGGTGGTCGCAAGCCCACTGGCCGGAGGTAGGTAATCGCCGTGGCCGTAATCGTCACCGTCGGGTATCTGCCAAGGGAACAGGATCGGCGGCTGCGCGGGCCTTGGAGGTCCGTCATACCCGAGGGCAGGCTGGAAGGGCGTATGATCCTCGTGCAGAAGATCGGCGATCAGATCGGCAATTGGAAAGGCGAGTCTCAGCGGTAAGTCATTGTGGGACGCCAGGAGCGACACCGCAGAAGAATTAGCGGTCGCTCCGGCATATTCGGTCGAAAGGCAGTCCTTGTTCACTGCGGCCGCCGTCAGGCAGACGGCGCGCGCTGTCCTGTCCAGATTCTCTATGGTTTCAAGAACAAGCCGGGCACCCAGACTATGTGACACAAATGAAATGCTCTGTGCTCTTGAAAGCCACAGCTTGCAAAAGGTTGCTAGACGCCTCCCACAATCGATCGCAACGTCGCCCTCAAACGGATAGTTGATCACCGGAATCCAATAGTCGCCCGGCCACAGAACACCAAAATAGATATCTGATAAACCTAAACTCAGCTGCGGCTCGAGTTGTCCGAGTGAGCAAGCGCCCTGCTGGTAGGAAACGTCGAAGCCGTGGACGGCGAAAAGCACATTCTTTCCATTGACGATCGGCTCAATCATATCCCAGTCCACTAACCGAAGTGACAACGGACTCGCCGAACCATCGCCTTCGAGAACATAAGGCTCGATGACACCGCCGCCAATGCTTTGAGAGCGAAAATTTAAAAAGTAGCTCAAGCAAGTTCACCGCTTGACGGCACCGACGGCCTTCACCGCTGTCGAAAGCGCCGTCGATAGATCCTTGGCAACGGGAGCCAGAGGGGTCGAGATTGCCCCAACCAGAAGCGCCACCAGGAAATCGCTCGATCCAAAGTATCCAGAGATAGCCACTGAGGGATTGCTGTTGTGATGGATTAGTCCGCCGCCGACCACTGCCAATGCTACGGCAACAAAGGTAGCCGCCAATTTTGCGGAATTTCGATAAAATTGATCCGCACGTTCGTATCCTAGGTCGAGAAGAGCGCTGACGACGGTGTCAAGGCGCCCTATTAGATTGATGTCCTTCTGAGTGAGCTGATCACCGTTACGAATATGCTGAGCCACGTCCTTGAGTGCTGTGGCATCGACGCCCGTCGCATTCGCGAGCTGCTCGGCGTTTTCGGGAGTTATTCGCATGCGGATCAGCGACTTGGCGGCTGCCTTTTGGTCGGATTTCGCAACGCCGTTCAACCAGTTGGCTCTTAGCGTTGCCAGAATGTCCGCATCTGGCAGCCCCCCGGCGCCGCCGCTTTTCTCGGCGGCGCTGCCTAATATCCGCTCCACCTCTTTTCGGATATATCCGAATCCCGGGTTTGACATTCCACCAGCAATCGCCTTGCTGGAATCGATGAGACCGTAGGCTGCGGTCCCCAACGCTCCTGCTGCCGCCATGAACTTGGAGATGTTTGCTAAGCTTTGACTCAGTAGTTCGTCCGGCACGACACGCTCCTCAGTGAGTTTTCAGCGCATCAAACGTTTCCCACAGAGTTCCACCATGCATTGTCCTCGACTTCGTAGTTCGCTAGAAACCGCACCGCTCGAATCCCCGGAACGAAGAAGTAGCCGCCCCCTCTCATCACTACGAATTGCGGAAGTCCGACGAGGTGACTGTTGATCGGCTTTGCTTGAATTGTGAACTTTCCACCGCTGGAATTATCGCCGACCAGGGGATCCCTATCCTTATCCAGCCCATTGAAGGACGGATCGTTGATCCATAGTTGCTGAACGAACTCATACTGACGCCGGAGATCAGCATTAAGCACGATAAAAAACAGCCCCTGCTCGTACTTGGGATTGTTTTTCGTTAAATCCTTGGGCGGTAGTGAAAACTTTCGTGCGCGCCGGATAAGGCGATGGTGCCTGGCTATCAGGATCGATCTCGATGGCGGCATGTCCAGCGAATCACGCGGATTGGCGCGTCGAATATGTGAACCGATCGGACATGCCACGCCATCGGGATCCGTCTCCATGAAAAGAAAATCGTTGCGAGGCTCGCACCCGGGCGAGTCGGGCGACAACACCAGCGGAGCTCCGCTTCGCCATCGCCCTACCATTTTCGCGGCAATCAGCTCGCGCTCGTCCGGGTCAGCCGCACTGTTGTTGATGTAGTTTTTGAATTCGTCCACCCTCTGAACCAATTTCCGGAAAACCAGATAAGTTCCGTTCAATCCGAACGCCCGGCGTTTGCCGGGATACGCGGGATGATCGGCGAGATGGCCGCACGGATCAGCCCAATTGTCGATGCTCGGTATTTGAGTCAGAAGATCGAGTTCGTTCTGGTAGCCCAGTACGAATTCTCCGGTATTGATCGGATCCTCGGTTTGTTTCCGCCGCCCCAGGAGTCCCTGAATGGGCGGTTGCGAAATGCCGTCGCGGAAGCCGAAGGGTTCGGTTTCATCGTCGGGCCGGATGACCGAATCCTGCTGCGCGATTGTGCGCAGGCCGTCGCTAAATTCGCGAGAGCCAAATACCGTATCGTGCAGCGATTGCAGTTTCTTATCGGTTGTTCCGTAAAGCATGACCAGCACGTGCAGCTCAGGTTGGTCTTGCGCGCCATATTCCCAATGTTTCGGGTCGCTTTCATCTTGATCGCCCAATATCCGGTTAGCCTGATCCGTGTTCATTCCCCGGATGAACTCATGCGGGAACTCCTCCTCCTGGAGGCGATCGGGAACCAATTTTTCCAGCCCCTTGAAACTGAACGCCAGATTCAAAGAGACCCCCGGCTTGTTGTCCCCAGGATGCAGCGCGTTCGTGATCTTAGGGACAATGCTGGCCAGCCACTTTCTCGTCGCGTCGGGATCTTTGATCTCGAGAAACACGAACCGGGAATAGTCCAGATGGTCATAGCCGCTTGCTACGATTCCCTGGATATCCTCGCGGTTCACCCGTTCCGGCGTCTCCTCTCTCCTCATAGCTCTGCACCGATTTCCTCGAGCATTTCGTCGCGAAACTTTAGGTATCGCGTGAGGTTGGCTAAAGAGTCGTTGCGATAGGCAGAGTAAAAAACCGGCGCGGGCGCATAATGCTTCGCTGCCTGCGCCTCAAAGCCCTCCAGATTATGGGCACCGCGCCCGACGAGGAATCTGGTTGCGGGGAACCCGATCGTGTTGCCCCATACCATGTTCACACCCCATGCCTCATCTGAAAAATCGCTCAAGTAGGAGGACCAGCTTCCATCATAGTTTCCATAAAAGATTAATTGTTGGCCGATCAGCGTCCAGCGCGCGAAATGGATCGTGGCGATCTGGTCCAGTTTGCCCAGTATGAAAAAGTAATTGAAAAGTACCGGTCCGAGCCACAGCGCGCGTCTAATCACGTACCTTCTAAAGCTCGAGGGCTTGACGGTTGTGTAGGTGCAGAGATGGTTCTGGCGACCAAGATCAAGGTAAGAGTATTCCGCCTTATGACGGGTTGGATCGAACAGTTCTTCGCGTTCCTCGCTCCACTCGAAACATCTCGCAACCACATCAATCGCCAACCAACGGAGCAAATAGAGCAGGGGCAGCAGACACGGCAGTGTCAGGACCGCGACGCTTAGCGCGAATAAACCCGTGAGCCCCTTCCACCAACGGTACCACGGGATCAAAACAATCGGGACCACTAGGCACAGCAGCGTCAGCACCGCCATATTTATTACGAATAGGCCCCTGATCCCCTTGTGCGTAATTGGAAATCGCTCAGGCTGGACCTTCGCCTTCTTGCTACTGAAGTGCTTGATCAGAGCGTCCCGGGGATCACTACATGTGTTCGACAGACTGTCGATGAAGCTCTTTGCTTCATGGTAAACGGCTAACGCGTTTTTTATATCCGCGAGCGACCGTCCCGGTAACGCGTTGTAGTAGGCTGACCTATCTACGAAGCAACTGGTCTCCTGATATCTCGCGCACAGAAAGTCTTTCACCGACGATCTCTCGGATCCTGGCGGCGGATAACCCGGGAAACCGTCATAGACTTCATCTAGTTCCTGTCGGCAGTTGTCGACCAGGTCCTGTAGATGATCTTTGAGACACCCGTCGTAGTTCGTCTCCAACGCCAGCCTTGCCGGAACAACCAGGTTACCCTGATGGTCCTTGACTTCAGGAAGGATCATCCACGCCGCATAATGCACAGTCTCCGTTTTGTGAAATGAGAGTTTTTGATTGTTGTTTTGATAGTTGCTGAGCCTGGTGCCGATATTCTCCAGCGTGTGAAGGAGAGCGACTTGGTTGCTTGGTCCTATGTCCGTCAAAATCAGCATCCCGCTCTGTTGCACGCACCCCGGTCGGAGACCGAGAAAGAAAAGCTTAGACGCTAGGAGATCGCCGGGACGTCGAAGAACCAGCGACACAAGGCAACTGCCGATACGACTGATGCAATCGCGAATAATGGACACAAGGCGACAACCGATACGACAGATGCGAGCGCGAAGAGACATGTATCAGCCCCGCTGGCTTCTAGTGAATGTCGTCGATTACTGAGTGTCGAGCAGCCTTATAGGCTCCTATCACAATGAGGAGACCCGGAAGAAATGATGCTGCACCGACGACCCCTAGTGTCGTGTCTCGTAAATAAGTGCAGCGTTACGGATGCTGCGTCTGAGCTGGTCGGTGGTTTTGGTCCAGCGGAAGGGTTGGGCGTGGTCGTTCCAGTTGGCCAGGAAGCGGGTGATGGCCTGCTCCAAGCG
>JBKQNE010000121.1:0-22061 GCA_052146355.1 Binataceae bacterium (SeqCode)
ATCACGCTGAAGCTCGGTCGGCAAGTGCACGACGGCGAATCGGTCGAGCCGGTCGAGGCGAACCCTCAGTAACAAAACCTCTTTGGAGGATTTTTCATGAACCGCCGTCAATTTCTGAAAGCTGCCGCAGCGTCCGCGATTATTCCCGCCATCTTAAAGGTGCGCGGCGCGTCGGCCGCAACCGGCGAGATGCAATATCGGACGCTCGGTCACACGGGCGAAAAAGTCTCGGTCGTCGGTCTCGGCGGTGCTCATATCGGCTTGTCATACGTTTCAGACGCCGACAGCGAGCGTATCGTCCGCACCGCCATCGATAACGGCATCAACTTCATGGACAACTGTTGGGACTACAACGGCGGGCAAAGCGAAATCCGCATGGGCAAGGCGCTTCGCGACGGATACCGCGAGAAGGTGTTTTTGATGACCAAGCTCGACGGCCACGACGCAAAGACCGCCACGGCGCAGCTCGACGAATCGCTGGGGCGCCTGCAAGTTGATCACATTGACCTGATCTAGTTCCACGAGGTGATTCGGATGGAAGACCCGGACAAAATCTTCGCGCCCTCCGGCGCGCTGGAAGGCGTGCTGAGAGCCCGCCAGGCAGGAAAGGTTCGCTACCTCGGATTTACCGGACACAAAAGTCCCGAGATTCACCTCCACATGCTGCATACCGCGTTCAAGAACAATTTCACGTTCGACACGGTGCAGATGCCGCTCAATGTGATGGATGCGCACTACGAAAGCTCCACAAACCTCTAGACTAGCAGGATGCTGAGTGCGCCGGGATAAACCGGCGCACTCAGTACCCTGCTAGTGCTGCCCGTGCTCGTCCAGCACGTAACCCGCGACCGCAGGCCCTAACTCTGCACAAACAGCATTTCCAAGACCATGTTGGTCGGCCGCAATGGTTTCTTTTCGTCTGCCGCGAGGCGGTCCCGCGCCCACATTTCTGCTCATCGCAGAGGTGGCGCAGCATGCAATTCACACAGTCGTATGAATTGCATCTCCTTATCGGCTATGAAGGGCCGCTGCGAAAGCCCGCCGGCATCGTTTTGGCCCGGTATGCTGGAAAGGATTCCTTGATCAATGAGCCGACCACCGGTGGGCGGGCGACGCAAGGAATGGAGACAATCGCGGCGAGCTTTTTCGCTCTCTCCGCTCGCCGTGACACCGACGGGTCCCCATCTCACGAAAGGGATCGGCGTCCACGCGCCGCTTTCCAGTTCACCGCGCATGTCAGTGTTTCTTCTTGATCGTTAATGCCTTACTTTTTCGACTTTTGGCTTCGGGCGCATGGTTAGTGCGAGTGCTCCGCTTCGACTTCCCGAAGAGGACTCTCAGAGCTTCCGCGTTCTCGGGTTCATCACGCTGCAAACCAGCGAGATACTTGTATCTCTTGTTGCGCTGCAATTTACGGAGATAGCTAAGTCGATTATACTCCCTTCGATCTTTCGGGTTGAGGCTCGCCCTGAAGCGTCGCGCGTGCTCGTTTTGTGCACACTGCTTTGAGCAATACTGCTTGCCTCTTATTGCGAGGCAAAGTTTGCCGCACTTCTGGTAGCGACACTCTCTGACGCGATGAACCACGCCGGCTAGTAGCTCCTGGGCGCGCCAAAGCGACAATTCGAAAAAAGATCCGCTGATCAAACGGAACTGGGACGGTCGCCCCAACATCGGACCCCAACTTACGATCCGAGCCAAGTCGCGCGGTGCAAGCAGCCGCCACTGTCCCGAGAATAGAAGCATGTTGATGCCACGATTCACTTGGGCGGCGAAGCGTGCCAAGTCAGCACGATCGAAGTTGGAGCCTGCCTCTAATTGCTTGTGTAGATTATTCGGCACGTAAGTCGTCGCCGCCATAGCATCGTAGGGGGCGAGGATCCCGGTGAGCCGTGCTATTGCACCGTTCAGCTCCAGGTCATTTAGCTGCTGGAAGTCTTCTTGCTGGACAAATGCGAGCAGCTCGGAAGCGCGAGCTTCTACATGTTTCTTGAGAGACAGAGACTCTCGATCGGAGGACGACAAACGACCAAAAGTCTTCTGAGCCAATTTTAGTCGTTCATCGACGCCTGCGTCGGCCGATTTTCCAGTAACGCTTGTTGGCATGATTTCGAGCGTCGCGTTGCTAATGTTTTCAGCAGCATAGGGGACGCCACGACCGTGCACAAATTGTATCGTCTCCTTATGGCCACCAAAAAGCAGATCGCAGCGAACCGGAAAAATGCCGCGCGCAGCAGCGGCCCGAGGACGGCCGCAGGCAAGACCGCGTCGGCGCAGAATTCCACTAAACACGGGTTGCTCGGGAAGGTTGCCCTGCTCGAGTGGGAAGATATGGCCGGGTTCTTGTGCTTCGCGGAGCGGAGCTACTCGGAGTTGAAACCCGTCGGCGCAGTGGAAGAAAGCCTCGCCGATAGGTGGATATCGGACAATTGGCGACGCGACCGTCTGGAGCGGATCGAATCAGGCCTTCTGACGAACGCCGACATTTCAGTCCCCGATCTCATCCGCACGTTCAGGCTTCTCAATGACGCTTCGCGCCAGCGCATGGAGGAAATGTTCGGGCTCGCAGGATCGGCATTGGTTGCCACGGCAACACAGGATTCCAAGCAGGATTCGGCAGCCGAGAAGGCGGGCGCATCTGGTCTCGTTCGAGCGGCCAAGACCGCTAACGGGGCGGAGAAGTCAACGGCCATGTTGAAAAACCTCTTGAAAGACCTGTACGACCAACAGAGGGAATCAGCGCGAGCGAAAAAAAATGCTTTGGGCAAAGTCCCTCCGGCGGGCGAAGGAAAAGGCGCACACAGCTTACCATTCGCCGACGCCGTTCTAGAGGGGACCGCTCGGTCTTTTGCTCGGAACGCGCAAGCGTTCGCGACGCTCGCCCGATACCGTTCGAGTATCGAGAACTCGGCGTACCGCGCGCTTCATGAACTGCAGCGCCTACAGGCAGTGCGCGCCGGACAAATCGTGGCCGCACCCGCGGCGGTCGATGTCAACGTCAATCTCGGCGGCGGACACGCGGACGCATCATTACGAAACGAAGCACCTTCCAACTTGACCAGTTCAGGCGCGGGCTGGGGACCACCTACGCGCTCGCGTAGGCCTCGAGATCGACGGCGTGTTCTACGGACACAATCGGGAGCAGAATTGGATCGGAAGATTGTACTCGACCTCGCAGCCGCTTCGCGTCGGCTCAAGCTGCCCGGATTGGACTGATTGAGGAAGGGCGGAGATTTTTTTGCCTCATCGTAACCGCGCGAGAAGCGGAGATGAGGTCGACTTTCGAGAAGGTGGTTCGCCCGTGATATCGCGTACCTGAGTCTGCTGCGGTTTTGCCTGGTATTTTCGTCACGAATTACGTAACAGAGACGTTAAGATGCCACCAGAAGACGAAAGTGCCGCCGCTGCGGACGAATTTTCCAAGCCAAAGGGCACGGTCGGCCCCAGCTCTACTGCTGTCGCTCGCATCGCAGCCGCACTTATGAGAAACGACGTCTCGCTGCTCTTCGCTCCAGAAGGGTGCCACTTGATCTGATCCGGAGCGACCTCGAAGCGGCGATGCAGAAGCAGACCCAACTAGAATATGCCGTCACGCAGATCGTCCAGCAGCTTTTGCACAGATATTTTCCAGGGGTTATTCCGTCGCCGACGCTGCGCAAAAGAGCGAATTTACGGCTCGTGAAAAAAGCGCCGGAGACCGACCACGACTCGCTCATCCCAGAATGATCCAAATCGGTCTGTATGCAGACACCACCGATGAGATCAAATACGCATACAAGAACCGGCTCCGGCACGTGGCACGGTTGTTCGCACTGACGCATCTCGTGATCGTCCGCAACCGGACGTGCGTATGCTCGGCGTAAGACCGGTGCGGAGCGTTAACCTGGGCATTCGCGGCTTGATTTCGAGCGGCAGAGCGAATTCATCCTAATCCTGGCTCGGATCGCCTGGTTCTGATGCGTCAGGGGGAAGCCCACGAACCAGCCGAGCCACCCCGCTCGAAAGCCGATCGCCAATGACCGCTCTGACCAATAGTTGATGGATCATAACAATTGGTCACATCACATACACTCAAGCAGAAGATGCACGCTTTGGTTGCGACCTGCCGCTTCTCACGCGCCCTACAGCTCACTTGCTGCGAGGTCTCTGACCACGTGGTGCCAAAGCACCATCGAAGAACTCGCCTGACGGCTTGGCTAATCCCGCCGGCAAGCCGGACGGACCAAAATTACCAAACGAACCCAATTTTGTCCTTGCAAGGAGTTTTAGGCTTCCGGTTAAGGGTGCGGGCGCGAACGAAGCCAGGTTGGCGGTCTACCGTCACACCATGACACTGTGACGCTCCCAACAGTAAAGATTTTCCCCACGGGTCCCCAACGATCGTGAGGGTGTGACGGTTCAGAACTTAGAATCGATTGGATTTGAAAGAGGTCGCCTGAAGGAGATGTCCCGTTGAATATTGGGCATTGAAGTCGCGGCAATCCTCGCCCGATCGAATCAGGGGGTTTGGGGGGAGCAGACCCTGCGAATCTTTGGAATCCAAACCAGTAACAAAACCTCTTTGGAGGATTTTTCATGAACCGCCGTCAATTTCTGAAAGCTGCTGCAGCGTCCGCGCTCCTCCCCGCCATGTTGAAGCCTCACGAGGCATTCGCTACGTCCGGCTAGATGCAGTATCGGACGCTCGGCCACACCGGCGAAAAAGTCTCGATCGGCGGTCTCGGCGGTGCTCATATCGGCACCGGGACATCTGGTCGCGTCCCGAAGCACACGTTACCACCAGCATTTTTCAGGAACAGGCACAGGCTGGACGACGCCGGACCAGCGCTTCGGCATGTCCGCGATGCACTATCTGCATGACACGGGATTCTCCACCAAGGTGTTCGCTGAAATTGCGGTCGCGCATCGCTACCATGCCAGCCTCAACCTCAACGCGATACATCACTCGCCGATTACCATCGAAGACCATCAGCGGTCGCGATGGCCAGTCAAACTCTTTCGATTGCTCGATTGCTGCCAGGAGACGGACGTCTCGGCGGCGATCACCGTGACCTCACGCGAGCGGGCGTTCGACCTGAAACATCCGCCCAGTGGTTAGATGGCGAGATGTGAATCAGGCTGGGATATGTCGCGGGGACCGGGCGATGCGAACGGACTCCGCGTGAGCTTCCGTTGAAACCCGCCTCGATGCCCGGGCCCGACGGGTAGTCGCTCGTCTCGGTGCTGATGTCGGCGTTGCGCGTGGATGGAAGGCGAAGGCGGGGCAGACCCAAGACCTTGGCTAGGAGGAGAAAAACCAGAGCCTCCAAGCCTGCCCCCTTGTTTAGGAATTACAGGGTGAAGATACAAAGTGTCGCGCGCTCGGTAACGTGAGTCAAACCTCATGACGCTGACCAAGAAGCGTTGAACGGAGCCTAAGAGGGGGGCGAGCCCAACCGCAGCTTAAAAGTGCAACGCTAGGCGTCAAACCAAGCTCCCGCAGGCGAAGACGGAAGCGAGCGAGGCGGGTCTAGAGCCGGAGAGGTCTGGGGTCGCGCCAATCATGGGAACCCGCCCGCCTCGCCGTCCGGACCCGCCCCTTTTTTGGGGAAAGCGGCCCGCTACATTCAAAATCCGGGCCACTGTCGGTGCGGTTCAGGTCAAAAAGTGCGGCGCGGCGGCCACCACTCAGGAGCGCTAGGAGGGCTTGGCGGAAGAGATAGAAGATGGACAGCGTCTTTTCGATGTTCGCGTGGGGCTGGCGGTGATGAAGTTTGAGCCGCTCAGGGAGTGCACGCGGTTCAATGTATGGTCATTGCAACTGCTGCCCGCTCTGCTACCAGATGCTTTCACGTATGGCAGTGCCCGGCGAAATGACCTGCCAAGCCCGGCGGGCTGCGCGTGAAACCATTGCGCTCCATCGATGAGCAAGTCCTTAGCCGCGACCCCCAAAACTCCGGTGCTCTGTTCGATCAGATGTAACGAATGCTGCAAGAACCTGCGGCGCTGGAGTGAACGCTGACGGGTCAGCGCAGTTCGAATTGGACCAGGCAGCCGTGCATCACACCGAGCAAGGCCAAGGCCACCAGATGTTCATGGTATGAGTTAATCTATTTGCTTCTTGGCGTGAATAACGGTTACAAGGTTCAGTCTTGTTTGAGACGAAGCATGCTTTACCGTAGCTCAACCGTATTGTTGGGGCTCGTGCTAGGCTGTATGGCGCTGTTCGCGGCTGCGTGCGAGACGTGCCCTACCTGCGCTGCGTCCATCCGCCCCACTCCCACTATCACTCCGACAGCGACTGCCACTCCGACCGCAACACCGACTCCGACTCGGACGGCAACTGCGACGGCGACGCCGACCGCAACCACCACCCCGACTCCAACGGCCACTGCGACGCCGACCGCAACTGCCACCCCGACTCCGACGGCCACTGCGACGCCGACTCGGACCGCCACTGCGACGCCAACGGCAACCGCCACTCCGACCGCAACTGCCACCCCGACTCCGACGGCCACTGCTACTGCGACCGCAACTGCCACCCCGACTCCGACGGCCACTGCTACTGCGACCGCGACTGCCACCCCAACCCGGACGGCCACTGCGACGCCGACCGCAACTGCCACCCCGACTCCTTCGGCCACTGCCACGCCGACTCGGACCGCCACTGCGACGCCAACGGCAACCGCCACTCCGACCGCAACCCCGACACGGGGGCCGGGCGACAACAGCGCGTGTCAGGAAGGAGGGGCAATTGCCGCTCTCTCTTCGGGTCACAGCGTCGTGGCGTACATACCCAAGGGTGACTTGCTGAGAACAGGCACGAATGGTGTGGCGCTAGTACCGATCGAGGGCGACGGAGTTACTACCCCAGCCACGATCACAACGCCGCAAGGCGTAAGCTCGTGCTCATCGGACAGTTCGAGTGGGGTAACGGTTTGCACCTCTAGCGGCGCCGATTTGTACATGATTCGAAGTTCGCGTTTGGTCAAGACTCTGACCAGCGCAGGGTTGTCGGCCCAAGGAGTCGCCATCGACGGCAAGGCCAAGCTGGCCCTCATCGAAATGCTGGTGCCTGGGGGTTCAAGCAGTCTACAGCTTCTGGATTTGGAAACGCAAAGCTTCCTTCCGGTGAGCGCTACAGCGACCGTGGAGACTTCTGGGAGTTTCTCGCCATACCCAGAACACGATCTGATCCTGTTCGCAGGCCGGCCCAATCAGAATCTGGCTACCAATCCTCAGATCCTTGATCTTAGTGACCCGATGAACCCCGCAGTTTACGAATTCGCCGACGATTCGGGGATTTTCTCTGGTGCCGATAATTTGCACTCGGTCGCCGCCGAATGCTCAACCGGAATCGTGCTCGCCTCCGATGAATCAAGAGCGCGTGTCTTCATCGCGGATCTCAGTCAAGTGACTTTTTCCTCCACAAAGAGCGAGCATCAGAAAGTCTGGAGTGCTCCCGCCCAATTCCAAGATTTGCCCGAGCTGAGTGCCGCCACGAACGGCACGACTGGCGTTTCAATCGCTTCAGGAACACACCTTGCTATCCTGGAGGGCGATTCCGGGAGCAGCACCTTCGCTGCGGTGCGGCTTCCTTCGGCTGCTGGACACGGAGTACCCTCCGTCCAAGATTGGGTGGTTGCCAGCATGCCCGATGACCCGAGCGGAGCGCCATGGGAAACCGCCCGTCATCCCGATGCGGTTGCGGCATACGTCAGCCCAAACACCGATGAGGCGGTTGGGCTTGTCGTGAATGAGAGACGGAAGTTCATCGCTAGGGTCGACATTGAAGCTCTTCTCAATGCGACACGGACCGGGGAACATACCCTGTCCGCATCGGTAGACCTTGTGGGCAGCGGCATTGTCAGCTTTGTTCCAATCCCGTAGGCCCTCTTCAGTCTGCGTTCTCAGGAGACGAGAGAAGCCCGAACTCTTCCTATACTATGGGCGGAGCCGCAGGTGATCGCAACGTGGCAGATTTCGCCATCCTTGAACGGAAGTGACACCGAAGTGCTCCGCAGGCAAAACTGTCAAATCATGGTTGGTTGACCACGATTATCTGCTTCGACACCGACTAAGGGCTACGGAAAGACACGCCCGATCGCGCCGAACACAAATCCGGACGGCACCGACAATCCAGCTGGCCGCCAGAAAAACCGCCGCGTGGAAATTGTTATCAACACTTGTAAGACAAATTGAAGCGATCGCCGATTGCGCGATAAATCCGTTGGCGCGGGCGAAGGGGTGGCTCGGCTCTGTTGAGCGGTGACGATGGAGTGCGGCTCTGGTACTAGCGCAGCGGCATATCGCAAAGCTGAGGGAAAAGCCTATAGGATGGACCAATCACGCTCGCGGGCGGCGTCTTCCTGAACCAGTCGAACGAGATCAACACGACCGCGAACGTCGATTTCTACCAGCCCTGATCGACGGACCTCTACGGCGAGTACGCCGTCGATCGTCGCCATAGCTTTTTCTTCACTGCGTAGCTACCGGGGCCGTTGGCATGGCGGCGTGCAGAGACCGCCGGGCTGTCCTCGCTAAATTTAAAAGACCGAGCACCGTGAGTGGTCGCTACAGCAACGACGAAATCACATCAATTCCGCCGCAGCCGGGCGCGCCTTTATCGCGGGTCCGCGATGACCATCTTGCTGCCCACGAATTTCAGGCAGAGCCGGGACTCCCACTCTTGACCGAGTCCCTTGCTGCTCGTCAGTCATTTTTGTGCATTCCGTTGCATGGAGCCGACAACCTGCTACCCCCGTAGATCAAACGTGAGCCTTTGCTTATACCTTCCAGCTTTCCGTGAGCACCCGCGACGATGATCACAGGCAAAAAGTTCTCTCCGTCCCCACAGCGCGTAATCCTGACCTCCCGAAGGTCGTGGAGTAGCCTCTCCTGGGCGCGTATCGGTGTTAAACTTTAGTCGCGGGCCTGAAGCGAGCTACAATCCGGCGACCAGTGCTCTTGCACCGCGACACCGACGATGAACACACCCGGCAAACTCGCACGCGTGCTGCTTGCAGGCGGAAGTATCCTCCCCCGGACGACGCTCCTACAGTCCGCGGAGCTTTACGATGCGGCCACCAACTCCCTTGGGCCTCAATCTCAAATCGCCACTATGAATAGACCTCGGGCTGGTCACTCCGCGACCTTGCTAAACGCTGGCAATGTGCTGATCGCGGGTGGTGAGTCTCTCGGCGGCGGTCTCGATTGTAGAGCAACCACTTCTACCGAGCTTTACGACCAGACCACCCGGAGTTTCGCCGCGCCTGCGACGACTGCCATTATGAACGCGGGACGCACTGGCGCTCCAGCGATATCGCTCAGCAACGGCAAGGTCTTGATTCTCGGCGGGGTGGGTTGCGACGCACTTGCTTCGACGGAACTCTACGATCCTCTTACCAACACCTTTGCACCCCCAACCGAAACAGCAGTCATGAATCATGCACGGGCCGGTATGCAACCGCAACATTGATTACCAGCGGCCCTGCCTCTGGCAAGGTTCTAATCGCCGGCGGAGCTCCTGAGGCCTTGGACACCATGAATTTAATTGCTACCGAGCTCTACGATTCGGCGAGCAACTCTTTCGCGCCGCCAGACCAGACCGCCGATATGAGCGAATTCAGGCTCGAGCCTGCGTCAATTGAGCTCAACAACGGAAAGATCCTGATCACCGGCTGCGGATTCTCGTACGCGCGTGGCTGGGACGCTTCAACCGAACTATATGACGAGGCCACCAATAAATTTGAGCCACCATCGAACGCACCTAGCATGAACACGGCGCGCATCGGCGCTGCCGCCGTCCTTCTCACTACGGGACCCAAATCCGGTAAGGTGCTGATCATCGGTGGTTCCGAATCACTCGGTGGAATTCCGCTCGCCTCCACTGAACTCTACGATCGGACGACTAACAGCTTTGCGCCACCGAGCGCGACTGCCACGATGAAGATTGCTCGTCAAAATCTCGTCGCGACCACGCTTAGCAATGGCACGGTTCTGGTGTATGGCAGTCCCGATAGCGCAGGCAACCCCGTCGTCTCGCTTGAGCTTTACGACCTGACGACCAACGCTTTCAGGTTCGGACCGAACCTGAACTCCGCACGATCGGGTGCCACGATGACACTGCTTCAATGATCGGCTGAACGATGTCGCGCGCTGCTCTGCTCTCTCCGTGCAACTCGCGCAATGGCGAAATCGACCAAGAATTGATCATCGATCGCGCACAACGCGACCAAGTGAGAAGCACCGGGCGAATCGCATCGCCACTCTGCCAGTGGCATCGAGCACTTACTTTCAAGTTTCTCATCTCCCAAGTAAAGTCGTTCCATTCGGTTGCTACGAGTCTCGCAGTAAACAATCCTGACCCGGCGCCAGAATTGCCGCCGGCAATGCCCCTGATGACTTGCGTTCGCCTCAGCCTCACGGATCCTCCCCCCAAGCTGCACGATTGCCTTCCAGAGCGTGCCGGGCCCATGGTCGCGGGCGGAATTGATAAAGCGCGCCCTACCCCAGAGGCTCGGTAATCAATCGCCGACTGGTGGCCGACGAGGCCGGGCCCTCACAACTGCGGAGCAGGCTTTGGCACGCTCGTCGCCGAACGACAGCAACCGTTAGGAACGGGGCCGACGGCGTACTCCGCGATAGATTGAACGACCCTCGCAGCATGCCTGCCAGAAAGATGAAGAGGTCCGGCGCTCGGGCAATGAAGGGACCGGACTGACGCGAGGGAGTTGCGGCGCAGTATTTGAGGAAACTCGTTCTTTCTTTAGATGCGAGGGCGTACCCGTTTCCGCGACCTCTTTACTATCGCCACCTACACTGGTTCAAGCGCCCGCATTCAGATAATGCTCCGAGTGGCAGCAGTTTGGGTGGCGGCTAACGCCCACCGGGGTTTGATTTGCTCGGAATCGCTGTCGGCGCCATCTATGGAATAGTTCGCGCGTGCCTCCGAACAAGTTCTAGTCGACCGCGCGATCCTCAAGGCGTCGCCGCCGGACTTAGTGCGGCGCGGCTCGCATCGAGCGCGCGTGCGCTGCCGCCTGCAGAAGCAACGCCCGAGCTCGTGACCGGCACGCCGAGCCCGGCGGTGGCAGTTGCCGGCTCGGCGGCGGGACCTCGCATGCTCGACGGCCCGATTTCCTCGGTATTGAACGGCGTCTCTTCGGAACCGGAGGAGCCGCCGCCGGAAGGCGGTGCAGGCGCTGGCGCCGCCCCGGGAGCCGGCGAGGAGTGAGGCCCCGCCGTGTTGCCTCCGAGATCCGCTTCGGGCGGAACCGCGATGGAGAAGCTCGGCTTGTAGAGTTGGTTAATCTGCGAGGCCGGCATATCGTGCATCTCCTTGCGGCCCAGCGAATTGATGTACCTCTGCCGCTCATCCAGCGCGAGTGCGCGCAGCTGGGCGGGGGTGCGCACGATGTGCGGCGTCAGAAACACCAGCAGATTATCCTTCTGCTTGTCCGACGACTTGTCGCTGAACAGATTGCCGAGCACCGGAATGTTGGAAATGAACGGTACGCCCTGATTGTCAATCGTGTCCTGGCTCGACAGGAGTCCGCCGATAACCGCGGTGCGATGATTCTGCACAAAGACCTCGGTCGATGCGGACCGCAGCGTCGTCGTGGGGCCGAGCGCGTTGGTCGCGGTGCCGTTCACGACGTTGGAAACCTCTTCATAAAAGTCCAGCTTCACGTAGTCGCCTTCCGAGACCTGCGGCACCATGTCGAGCGTGATGCCCACGTTCTGGCGCTCGACCGAGTTGAAGATCTGGCCGGGGAGTCCGGCGTTGGCTGCGGCCGAACCCACGAACGGCAGGTTCTGTCCCACGATGATCGATGCTTCCTCGTTGTCGGCCGTCAGCAGAGTCGGTGCAGAAAGCACGTTAGCATGGGTGTCGGTTTCAAGTGCCGTCATCAGCGCGAGTTCGCACGGCACGGCAACCGAGGTGCCCGTGCTGGTGCTGGTTGTGGTCGTTCCCGTTGCGGCGGCCGCGACCGACATAGGAACGCTGCACATGTTACCGGAAGCCAGGCCCAGACTCAGACCGGTCATTCCGAGGGGATTGCCGATGGCGTTTTGCAATTGACCGAAATTGACCGTGCCCAGGCCGAGCGTGTTACCGCCCAGCGTACCCGATCCGTACAAGTTCACTCCGATATCGCGGGTTTTTTCCGCGCTCACCTCGACGATGATGGCCTGCACGAAAATCTGAACGCGCGGCACGTCGAGTTCGTCTATGATCTGTTTCAAAGTTTGCCAATCCTGCGGCGCAGCGCTCACTACCAACGCATTGGTAGCGGGATCGGCAGTAACACTGACCGGATTCGAGAAGTCGGGATTCCTGCCGCTTGAACTCCCGCCACCGGTCGAAGCCGTCATGCTTGCGCCGCTGGAACCGAACCCGCTTTTGCTGCCGCCGCCCCCCCCCATCATCCCAATACCAGAGCTCATTCCCGAGCCCATTCCGCCGCCCATACCGCCACCGCCAAAGCCACCGCCGCCGAACGACGAGCTCATCATTCCTCCGCCCAGCCCACCCATTCCGCTGCTCATGCCCCCGCCGCCCCCCATGCCGCTGCCCATGCCGTTAAACGCCCCGAGCATACTGCCGCGCCCCAGCGAGCCCTTGCCGGTGGTGGGCGAAAGGGTGCCCGAACTGCCGCCGCCGCTGAGCAGGTTGTTGAGCACCTGCACGATGTCCAGCGCCTGCGCGTTCTTCAGCCGATATACGTGTATTCTTGACGTCGCATTGGGCGGCTGGATGTCCAGCTTCGCCACGATTTCCTGGATCTGCTTCATCTGCAGCGGTCCCGCCAGCACTATCAGCGCATTGGTCCGCTCGTCCGGAATTACCTTGAACGCCGTCCCCGAACCGCTCGTCGCCGGCGGCGCCACCACCCCGATGCCAGGCCGCGCCTGACCCCCGCCCTCACGCGTGGTCATGATCTGCTCGATTTCGGGCGCAAGCTCGGTCGCGAACGCCAGCTTCAGCGGTATCACCGCCACGTTCTGCTGCTCCCCCTGAATGTCCAGGCTCCCGATTATCTTCAGCAGCCGCTCCACGTTATACCCGTCGTCGGTGATGATCAGCGTGTTGTCTTCCGGATAAGCCGCCACCAGCCCGTCGTGCGAGACCATCGGCTGGATCACGTTGACCAGCGAGGCCGCATCCACGTTCTGCAGCTTGACCATGCGGGTCACGTATTCGTCGCCGCGGCTTTCGCCCGGCTGCTGGGCCTCGGTCAGGGGCGCATCCGAGCGCACGTTGCGCGACGGGATAATCTTAATGCTCTTGCCGACCGTAACGGTCGTGAAGCCCTTGATTTCGAGCGCGGACTGGAAGGCCTGGTAGGCCTCCTCGGGGGTCACCTTGGTCGGCGAGATGATCGTCACCTTGCCCCGTACGCTCTCGTCGATGATGAAGTTCTTGCCCGTGATCTCGCTGATGAACTTCGCTAGCACCGGAATGTCCACGTTCTGGAAGTTCATCGTGATCTGGTCTGAAGCTACGGGAGGGTCGCCAGCATAAACCGGCCCGCCGATCGTCAGAACCAGGAACCCCGCGGCGAAAAACAATAGTGCCGCTCGATAGCGATCCATCCGAGATACCTCCGGAACGTTTCTCGGCAAAAGCATATGGCACGCTATTGCGAAAGTACAACCGCCGTTTACGGCCGATCGTTGCAAAGGACCTAACAGTCAGGAACTATTTACGAACCACCCTATTTCATGAAAGAAACCGGCTTTCCGAATTCATTGCAGCGGCGCGAGCGAACTGCGCTGTGATAGCATAAATTCCCAGAGCCTGCCGGGAGCATCGTGCGCCTCGACGGCGCCGTTCGGTTGTTCTGACGAGCTGATTGAAAAATGCTCTTTTTAGCGCACGATCGCAGCAAACCGATTCCAACGCAGCCCAGGCTGGCCGCCGCCTGATCGAGCGGAAATCGAGCGCACCGCAAAGGATGTCATGCTTAGCGGGAATGCACAGCAGCGAACCCGAGCAATGACGATCGAACCGGATCGCGCGCCGCGCAAGTGCATCGAGATTCGGGGTGGCGAACTCGCGGCCACCGTAGGCGCCAAGCACACGGCGACTGAGGTTACCGAGGAGAATAACAATTGCATTCTTCGGGCGGATGGACTCGCTTTTTTCGTACGGCATTGCAGCGAATCGATCAAAACAGACCACAGGGAAGTGAGTCGCAACTCCTCTTGCGACCATGATGAAACCGGCAGCTTGCGGCATTCGTTATATCTCCATGATGCGCACTTGCGCCGGTGAGCTATGGACTTGAGCCTCAATCAGTCGTGAAATGATCCAGCGTGCAGCGGTATGAAAACGCGACCGCAGAAGATTGATTTGAACCACCGATTAATTTCTCCGAGGCGGGTTATGCTTGCGTTTGTCTTTAGCCTGGCTGGATGCGCCGTCGCATCGGCGCCGCTAAAGACCACGCCGCAGGTGGTCGCCACTCCCCAATCCGGCCAGTTGACCATCAGCGTACAATCCGCGCCGGTGGTTGGCGACGTGCAGCCGGTCTTCGTTTCGGTCGCCAACTGTACCGACGATCCACGCGCGGTCGTCCCTAGCCAGGTGTTCGCGCTGAATGATGCGGGCGAGCGTATAGCTCCGCTCCCTCCGGGGGAGGCCGCGCGTCAGGCTGGCGGTGCCGGGGAATTGAAGGCCGCGCTGACCAGCGCCGCAGTGAACGGTGTTGCCGGCGGTGCCGTCGGAGCCGGTCTGGGAGCCATCGCGGGCGCGGGATTTGGCGGCGCGGGACCCGGCGCCTTACTGGGCACCGCGATCGGTGCGGGTACGGGAGTGTTTAGCGGGGTGGAGCGCGGGCAGAACAAAGCCGATCAGCAAGCCAACGAGCAGATAAAATCTCTGGCGCTAAGACCTCAGGAAGTAAGCCGCAACTTCACCATCAGCGGATACGTCTTCTTCCCCAAAGGCACGTACCAGCAGGTCGAGATGGTGATAGTCGATCGCGAGACCGGCGATACCCAAAGCGTAAAGGAACCCTGGCACTAAGCCCTATCGGGTGATACCTCGCGACCGATTAGGCCTCTGTTGTGGGCACAGGTCGCTACAGCAGCGACGAAATCACGACGAGGCCGCCGGAGCCGGGCGTGCCTTTGATCGCGGGATCGGCGATGATCATCTTGCTGCCCACGAATTTCAGGCACATCGGATCGGCGAAATTGCTAGCGTAGGGCCGCGCTATGCCTTTGTACACGCGGTATACGGTTCCGTCTGCGGCCCCGCCCTCTTCTGAGGCGGCCTTGCCGAAATCCGCAATGAAAAACGTATCGCCATATGATCCAAAATTAGTCGGCGAGGTCGCAAAGCCGGTCGGACGGATGAATCCGACCAGATAGGGATCGTCCTTCAGCTTGCCGTCCGGACTCACCACTCCGATGCGGCCGATTTTTGCGGCGCCGCCCATCTTGGGGCGCATCCCGACCAGCATCTGGTTGGGCGCCTTGGGATCATCCGATGGCGCAAAACCAATGGCCGACAGATCGAACGAGAGCGGCTTGTCATAGGTGCCGAACACGGCCGCCTTTCCCGACGAATCGATCACGTAGATCGTCGCGTTGGTACTGGTTGCCGCATAAAGCTTGCCTGCATAAGGCGTCCCGGCCGCGCCGAATTCCAGGTCGCGGCAATCGGTCGCTTTGCCGGTGGTCGCATCCGGCAGCTTCGCGAACGTGCTGACGCCACCCGATTTGTCGATCGCATCGACCTCGCATTGGCCGTTGGCGTCATCGCCCGAGGAAAGCACATACACCTGTCCTGCGATGCCGAAGCCGCCTGGCGCCACCGCCACGCCGGCAGGATGCTTCAGCTTCGACTTGCCCGCTAACTCGGTAGTTTTGCCTCCCAAGGTCACGGCATAAACGCCACCCGCAGCGTCGGACACGACTAGCGAGCCGCCTGCCGCCTCGTTGAGGTACTGCGGAGCGACGAGCGAAGGCGTCTTGAGCACCTCGGCTTCGTACGGAATCTCGACGTCGATGGCTTTCGGCTTACCGGCGGCCTGCGCCTTGGAAGCCATCAGCGCAATCGATGACGCTGCAAACAACGCCGCACCGAATACACCGGCGGCAAGGATGGAATTATTTCTTCGGGTTTTTGGTCGCGGTGAGTTCATCTAGTGCCTCGTTCACGAAGTATCTTTGGCTCGGATCTCTGTCGTCCATCTCGTGCTTGCGCTGCGAAGTCCAGTCTGCGATCGCGATTGTCGCGGCCTCCTCGAGCATAGCAATGCCAAGCGACTCGGCCACGCGCCGCAGATCGTCGCGCAGTTCCTCCGGCAGGTCGATTTCGATTCGGGCCATCAGTTAGCCCTTCCATATAGTCTTTGTAACGGGGCAGCGTCAAAATGAAATCCGGACATGATGTCTCCCCAGAAATGGCTAGGCTCGATCGTCGAGTACCTCGACCAGGGGCAGTTTCGCGCCGGGCTGGTAGTTCGCGAACAGGATCGCCACGTGGCCGTCATCGATACCGGCGGACGCGAGCGCCTTGTCTCGCGCGACCTCGTCATGATGCGGTATCCCGAGCGGCGCCCCGCACGCGAGGATGCATCTACGGCGATCGCCGCGCTCCAGTCCGAACGTGCGGATCTCGCAAAGGAACTCGACCTCAATCTCCTCTGGGAAGTGGCGCAGGAACAGCGGCGCAGCTTCACCGCGCCCGAACTTGCCGATCTCTTCTTCGGACGGCATTCGACGGTCGCGGCATCGGTCATGCTGGAAGCGTTGTTCAGCGATCGGATGTTTTTCATCCGGCGGCACATGGACTTCATGCCGCGGCCGCCTGAACAGGTCGACCGCCTTCGCTTGCAGCAGGATCGCATCAAAAGCCGCAGCGATGGCGCACGGCGCACGCAGGCGATCATTCGCGAGATATTGAACGGCAGCGCACCACCGCCGGCCGCGGAGGCCGCGGCACTGGCCGACGAGCTTTCCAAATATTTGCGCAATCCGTTCGCGCGCAACCGTGAACTCACCCAGGTTCTCGCCGCCGCCGCGCCGGAAGTCGACCCGGCGGAGGCGGCCTTCGAGATCCTGGAACGACTGGGTGCCAAACCGGAAGCGCCCCGCTTTGCGTTCATCGCTGGACTCCGGACGCAATTCAGCGATGCCGCGATTGCGGAGATGACGGAGGCCGTATGGGCGCCGCGCCCGCTGATGGATACCGGCTTCACGATCACCATCGACGATGATGACACCGTGGAAATCGACGACGCGCTGTCGTGCCAGGTATTACCCGGTGGCGAGTTGCGGGTGCGAGTACACATCGCGATGGTGGCAGACTTCGTCGCCAAAGGCGGCGCAATAGATCAGGAGGCGGCCGCGCGCGCGACCACCGTTTATTTGCCGGAAACCACGGTGCGGATGCTGCCCGAGGCGATCTCGTGCGATCGCGCGAGCCTCGTGGAAGGAAAAGAGCGGCCGGTCTTGATTACTGACGTGACAATTTCGCCGTCTGGAGAACTCGCGAGCAGCGCAATCTATCCGGCTCAAATCCGAATTGCCAGGCGGCTCGACTATGCGCAGGCCGATCACTTGCTCGCATCCAGCCCTGGCGATAATCCCGCCGCCAGCGCGCTCCATCTCCTATACGAAGCCGCGATGAAGCTGCGCGAGCGGAGGAGGACGGCTGGAGCAATGCTGATGCATCGCCGGGAGCCGAAGGTGACGGTGCATGGCAACGATATCGAGATTCACGTGCTCGATAACGACTCGCCGAGCCGGACATTGGTCGCGGAATTGATGGTATTGAGCAACTTTGTCGCGGCGCGCTTTGCCGCCGAAAATCGGATCCCGATCATTTATCGAGTGCAACCGGACATGCGCGGCGAAGCGGTGCCTCAGCGCCCGCGCCTCTCACTTTATCCCGAATATCACGCCGGCGTCGGACTGGATTATTACGCTCAGTTCAGCTCGCCGATTCGGCGCTATGCGGACCTGGTACTGCAGCGCCAGATGGTCGCCTCACTCGCGGATCATCATGGCCCCGCTTACAGTGTCGAGGAACTCCTGGCGGTTCTGGCTGGTGCGGAAAACGCGGAAGCGACCGGGCGCGAACTGGAGCGGCGCGCGAAACGCTATTGGATTCTTCGCTACCTTGAGCGCAACGCCGCGGAAACCGAGTTGCCGGCGATTGCCCTTCGAGAAGGAGCAACTGCCGAGCTCGACGACTTTGCCGCCCGCGGAACGCTGCGAGGCGCGCCAAACCTGCCGGATCAAGAGCCGATCATCGTCAGGATCAGCAGGGTCGACCCATTACGTGGCTGGCTGGTGTTCGACTACGTGCGGAGAACGGAAAAAGGCGATCCAGGTGGCTCCTGAAAAAGAGCGAGGCGAGGCTGCTCGTGGCAACCCCACCTCGGCGTCAAAGGACCGAGCCCTTAGATCGTGGCTTTGAAGGTGTCCTGCTCGAGCCGCCAACGATCGATCGATTCGATATTGAACCGCCAGTCGCTTCCCACCTTAAAAGCGGGCAGATTGCCCCGCTTCAATTGCCGGTAGATCGTCGATGGATGAACCTTCAGGTAGTCGGATAGTTCCTTAACCGTCAGTACGTGGCTGTTTTCAGTCCTCATGTGTATAAGTGCCCTCCTTGCTAAATTAAGCAGCTAATGCCACTCACGATGCTTCTTAACGCAAGGTGCGTGCCGGAGGATGTTTTTTGAATTATCTAGATAAATCCAGCATTATTTGTTGGCCCAATTTTACAGTCAGCGCTGACTTTTTGTCGCTTGTGACGAGAAATTGGCGGTCCGAAGCCTACGGTTACGTGATAAAGACCAAGATTTGCTAAGTTTGGAAGATTAGTCGCATTTAAGTCTTGCAGCGAAAAGCATGACCGATGAGCGGATGACTCGGGCCATGAATTCTCGTGTAGGCTCAGACTTTTCCGACCAACTCATTGGCGATGGAATCCACCTGCTTGAGGAGGCTGGACTCATCGGTCGCGCGGGTCAGCAGAATCAACCGATGAACACCCGCCTCGCCGAATCGTTTTGCAGTGTCGCGATCGACCGGCGGGCGTGGCGTGACGCTAATCTCAATGTCCGCGAATTTGCGACCCGCTTTCGCACACGCAGCCCGAACTCCTTCGATACACTTCTTGGCGCCATCAAGGTCGAGCGCAAAACCGTACCATCCTTTGGCCAGGCGCGCCGCGCGGCTGTAGGCCTCGGGCGTGTGTCCGCCGAAGACAATCTCCGGATGCGGCTTTTGGACGGGACGCGGCATCGCATTAACGCCCTTGAACCGAACCCATCGCCCACTGAACTCGGGCTTCTCCATCGACCATAGGGCGATCATCGACGCCAGGTATTCCTCGCTGCGCGCTCCTTTATGATCGAACGGCGCTCCGATGGCATCGAACTCGGGTTTCAAATAACCGACGCCGATTCCGAAAATCAGGCGACCGTTGGACAGCACATCCAGCGATGCCAGTTCTTTCGCGAGCACGACCGGATTGCGCTGCGGAAGGATGATTATCCCGGTGCCCAAACGAATCTTCTTCGTGTGCGCGGCCACGAAAGCCAGCGCAACGGTGGGGTCGTCCATCGGATAGTCCGCAACAACCGGGGAGGGCGGCACCTGTGGATCGGGCAGGATTACGTGTTCTCCCGTCCACAAGCTCTCGAAGCCCGCGTTCTCCGCAGCCCGCGCAACAGCGGCTGCGGTTCCCGGAAATGCGCACGGTCCATTGTTGATACCGAAGAGTCCGATCTTCATGGAGCCACAAATACCATGGTCGATGCGAAACCCGCCACCGCGCGAATTCGGAGAAGCGGCGGCAAAATCGAACCAGCATCGGCGGCGGCTGCTTGTCCCAGGTCGATCTAACTGAAACTTCCGCTTACCAAAGGTCTTTTCACTTTGTTAAAGTACAGAAAGAAACTCCGATGAATGGGGCTCTGGCGACGACATCGGCAGGAGGGAAATGCATAGGTGTCTGGTAACCCGGTTGGAAAATCCTCAATTTCAAGCGCTGTGCGCCAACCCGCGGCTGAAACCGGCAGATTTGTGGCACGTCTATCTATATCGGCGTCCGAAATAGAAATCACGCCTCAAATGGTAAAAGCCGTGCTATGGGTAACCACATACGTCACTTTGTTGATCCTGTTTTGGCCAGCTGATTCCTGGGCCTATATCGATCCTAACGCCGGAGGAGTCATTTGGCAGATAGCCGCACCCCTGGCGGCGTCATTGGTTGCATCGCTGCTCTATTTCAGAGGCCTGCTGACGAAAGGCCTGAAGATCGCCGCGAGGCGGACCTTCGCGTTGAAAAGCGGATACCTGTTCGCGATGGCTTCGGTAGGCGGTGCAACTGCCCTCAACTTTTTCTTAAGCCACCTTGCGATTCACGGGACGTTTCTAGTCTTCATGACCGCCATTGTGGCAATCTGCTCTTGGGTGGGTACTGGTCCGGCTATCCTGGCGATTGGACTCTCGACGCTGTCGAGCGCCTATTTGTTTCTAAGGCCGGCTTTTTCCCTAACTATTTCATCTCCAGGCGACCGCGCGCGTCTGACGATCTTCGTCATCTGCGCGTTGATTTCTGTGATTTCGATCCAACGGGTAAAAGGGTCTCCCAGAAGCGTCGCATAAGCAACGAATCGCTGAGCGAGTGTCGACCTCCGTGGGGTCTTGCCCGGCGGTTCCATCCAGCTGATTCCCTATCCCAGTCGTCACTGGACCACGATCAGACGCTTGCTAGATGTGAGAGACGGTCCAATCAAAACAATCGCTTTGTTAGAGGACGGGCCGGCGCCACTTACAGAATACACTGGTACGATCCAGCGGCGCTTCGGCCATCCGCAAGCGAACTAGGTCCAAGCCAGTGTCGCCCTGGTCAAGATCGGTCTTCAATCTCAACCATCGGGCTTGGCGCGAAATACGAAAGCGGCATCCAGGGTTCAAGGGCCGTCAACTCGATGCACGACTACGGGTTTGCGGGCGACTCTTCTCCACCCTGCACGTTGCGCAACAAGCCGTGTTTGGCCGGGCGCTTCGCGATGTCGCTGTGTCGAGGCCGGTTTTCATACTCGGTCATTGGCGCTCGGGAACCAGCCTCCTGCATGAGCTACTTGCACTCGACGAGCAGATGGTAAGCCCGACGACTTTCGCTTGTTTCAATCCTCACAACTTTCTGTTAACACCGAATCCATTGGGAAATCCAGCCACCGAACAGGTCGCACGACCGACCAACGACCTGATGGTCGCGCCCAATTCGCCGCAGGAAGAAGAGTTCGCGCTGCTCTGTCTGGGAGCAACATCAGGTTACGAAGCGTTCATGTTTCCGCAGGCGATGCGGCAACTGGACACGCTGTCCAATCCGACGAATTTAACGGGCGAGGAGGCGCGGCGATGGGACGCAGCTATGCTCGGCTTCCTGCGAGCTGTCATGTACGCGTCTGCACGGGCAGGATGCTTTTGAAGTCGCCCACCAATTCCCTTCGCGTGCGCACGTTGCATCGGCTCTTTCCGGATGCGGTCTTCGTTCTGATCGTCCGGAGTCCTCAAGCGGTCTTCACTTCAACGGTTTCGATGTGGCAGCGAATGTGGGAGCGCTATGCGATTAGTGAAGCTCTCGGGGTCGCGGAATTGGAAGACCAGGTTCTGCGCCTGCGGTTGGTGCTTGAACAACGGCTGGAAGCTGACTTGGAGGCTCTTTCCCCTGCCTCTCACCTGGCTGTCAAATACGAAGACTTGGTTGCGGACGCCGCCGGCACCATTCGCACTTTATTTGACAAGTTCGATCTCGGTGACCATTCCACGATCGTCCCGCGCGTCGCGCGATATATGGAGACCCGTCAACGGCAAATGAAGGACATTTCGACACCCGCGCCGAAATCCGCCCAGCTGAGAGAACGGTGGGCCTCCGTGTTCGATAAATACGACTACCGATAGATAAATCGGTCGTATGAGCTATTACCGAAAGTTGTGGATCGATGACGGCATGAAAAAGGCGGCGTACCCTTGCGCGTAGGCAACGCGAACCCCGGTGGGAGCCGGGTGGAAGGAGGACGCCACCGATGCTGAAGGTAGTC
>JBKQNE010000122.1:0-3741 GCA_052146355.1 Binataceae bacterium (SeqCode)
CTGAGCCTGCACCGTGAATTATCTTGATCCGACCTCCAATCTCCCAGGCTTTGCGCATTGCAGTAG
The DNA here is from genome assembly GCA_052146355.1 of Binataceae bacterium (SeqCode). Lineage (GTDB taxonomy): Bacteria > Desulfobacterota > Binatia > Binatales > Binataceae > JAFAHS01. The sequence goes on from JBKQNE010000122.1 coordinate 67, forward strand.
TCTTTCGATCTCCCGTAGGACCGAAGCCAACTATGTACACATTCGGGTAGATCGTGGAGCCATACGGGAAATGCACGGTCCTACCAAGCGCCACGGCTCCACGCGCCCAAAAGGCCGCGAAGTGAAAAACGTCGCTTGCCTCTGTAGCATGGGCCATCGCTTCGCGGTACTCGGCGAAGGGGCCACGCCAAGCGGCCTTTGGAAACGACGGATGTTCCTGCGGCTCTTGCTTTGAAGAGCCGGGCGGCACGGTTTCTTCCGTCGCTTCCTGTGCGCTCGCATCCCCGGAAAGTTTCGCGCGAACCTCAGGGTGCCTCTCCAAAAAGTCTCTCGCCTCGGCCCTCTGGCGAGCCCGGAACGAGTCGAATGGATTCGGAATCGTGCTCATAAATGCACCTCGAACCGGAAACCCCTCGCATCGGCAACCCATCCGCGTTCATGTGTCTCGTCCTTCAGGTACTCGCGCGCCAGCGTTTCCATCGCGCAGGCAAAGCGATCTTCGGCAGGCGCAAATGAGGCGACATTGTAGGCGGCAGCCGCGCGTGGCATTTGTCGATAGACTTCGGCTAGTGCCTCCCAAGCAGCTTCAGTTTCGCCGGGCCAGCGTTCCCGACCTCCGCGGTTGATACTGTCAAGACGTCTGCCCGCATGGCGCCGAATCGCCTCGAGTTGCAACACTACGTCTTGCGCCTCGCGCCACGCCACAAATTCGCATGCAAGAAGCGAGTCAGCCTCAGCCGCTTCGCGTTCGCCTATTCGTTTCTGATGTTGGATTCTCTCCCGCGATATGAATAGGTGTACACATTCAACGCCGGCTAGGATTGCAATAAATCTGATCGCCTCCGAGAAACTGCACCGGCGCACAGCGCGCACAAGTGCGATCCGGTCACCGGACGCGCCGCACGCGAAGCACCGCCAGCGGCCATCCTCGCGCCAGGCGAAGGCACTCGGATTCCGCCCGCCATGCAGGGGGCATGGACCGCGCCGTGTTCTCTCGTTCGCCTCGAAACCAAGTGCGGCGAGCAAGCGGGGCATCACCACGAGCGCAGCGACTTCGCGAGCGCTAGACATCGCCCGCATGCTTGCCGCATCCTTTAGCGATCACGCGCTCAATTTCGCTTTGGGGGACGAGAACTCGCTTGCCCACGCGCACGGCACGCAATTGCTTTGACTTAATGAGTCGGCGTGTCGTGAAAGTGGAAACCGAAAGCCTCCGCGACGCCTCTTCGACAGAGGATAGGCATTCTTGAGTGTCTGCCACTTGTGCTCCAATCTGCCTGCTACCGCAACTTTCCGCTTGACCACTGCAGGTAGCAGGACTATGTTTTGATTTGCTAGACATAGCTAAACTTTAAAGCGTCGAGCATATCACAGCATGAGATCTGAGAGCAGTCAATGGTTATGGGCGCCGGGCGGGGCCACTGTGCGTCTGCCGCCTCGAATGTGTCTAGCACCCTCCGAGCGAGCGCGGCTATGGAAGGGCCTAGAACGATTCGTAAACTGCGGCGACGATCTGAATGATTTTCTGGCCCTGGGGAAGGCATTTCCGAAGTTCTGGCCGGTCGCTCTTTGGCATCAGCCCCGTGCGATCTCTCATTCCATAGCTGAACAGGACCGAGAGACCCTGAACTCGGTGCGATCGCAGCCCGGGCGTTCGCTACCCCTGCAAGCCTCACTCAATTGGCATCCAGTTTGTCACAAGCTTTTTCTTGTCTACCGCGAGATCCTCCGGCACCTCTGGCGGGGCAACGAAGAACTACAGGGGACTGTTGAACAGCTGAATTTCGCGACGGCCGCGGCGTTTCTGCTGGGCACCGAGGATTTGCATGGGCAAGCAATTGATGCCGCGAAACTTGACAGCCAAGCGGATTTTAGAATGCTCTTGCTCCATCCCGCGCGGCCAACACAGCTTGTCGCGGCGTGGCAGGACATTCTCAGCCAGTTTCCAAGTGCCGCAGCTGAAAGTGGACACCGCCTGGAGACGGTCTGGGGCTCTGGGGAGTTCTGTCTAGTTCCGCGCAACGACTTTCAGCGTGGGTTCTACTTGCTGTTCCGCCAATGCTGGCGAGCCAAGATATGTTCTCGCTGCAACATGTTTTTCGTCGCCCGAAAACCAAAGCAGGAATTTTGTGGAACTGGTTGCAGTTCTGGGAGCCGATTGGCGTCAAAACTGAAGTGGTGGAAGAAAACCGGCACAGTGCGCCGCGCGACGAAGATGCGGGCGCAGCGCGCCGCTAGGCACAAGGCAACAGGCGGAAAACCTGTCAGGAGGAAAAGGCCATGATCTACAAACGCGGCTGCGATAGGAAAGGCGCGGACGGTACATGCAGTAAGTGTGGCGAGCGCGGTTCATGTGGCGTGTATTGGTACAAATTCATGTGGCATGGGAAGCTCGTGCGCGAGTCTACAAAACAGGGGAACGACAAAGTCGCGCGGCAGATGGAATCGGCGCATCGTACTTCACTCGCCAAAGGGGAAGTAGGTATCCGGGACAAGAAACCTATTCCTACGTTGGGTTCGTTTCTGACCGAGCGGGTCTTACCCTGGGCCGAAGCTACGTTTGCTACGAGCATCCCCAAGAATGCGAAGTGGTATCGCAACGAGTGCCGCGTCCTGAAGGGGTACAAGCCGGTGGCGGCGATGCCACTCGATCAGATCAACAGTGCGCATGTCGGTGACTTCGCGGCCTGGCGCATTAAACAGGGGCGGGCCGTCTCCACCGTCAACAGCTCGATCCGCGTGCTGCGCCGCGCGCTGTCACTGGCCGTGGAATGGGGTGTTCTAACCGTCGTCCCCAAATTGAAGGTCCTCTCGGGCGCTCTTCGCCGTGAGCACGTCGTAACGCCCGAAGAGGAAAAGCTCTATCTTGCGACTGCGACCGAGCCGCTCCGCAGCATCGCCTCCGTTCTCGTGGACAGCGGCCTCCGTCCGGAAGAATGCTTTTGTCTCCAGTGGGAATTCGTGCGCTTCCTCGAAGACGGCAACGGTGCGCTCATCGTTACGCACGGCAAGTCAGCCGCGGCGCGCCGCCACGTGCCGATGACTTCGCGGGTGTATGATATCCTTCGAGTGCGCTGGGAGTCGGCGGGCAAGCCCGATTCTGGGTGGGTCTGGCCCGCGCCGAAGGCAAAGGCTGGTCACATCGTGCCGAACTCGATTTACGAACCACACCTGAGGGCAGTCGCCGACAGCAAAGTGCGCCCGTTCGTGCTATACGATTTGCGCCATACCTTCCTCACGCGCCTCGGCGAGTCAGGCTGCGATGCGTGGACACTTGCGCGAATTGCGGGGCACAGCTCTGTCGCCGTGTCCCAACATTACGTCCATGCGAGCGACAACGCAGTGCTTGATGCGATCGGGCGGTTGGGAACACGCAAGGGTGGGCACAAATCTGGGCACAGGGCGAGAAGGGTCGTTGCGAGAAAGCCGAAAAAACTTCTAGTATCCGCAAGTACCACAAGGTCTTAGCAGATAACGGAGAGGTGCTGGAGTGGCCGAACAGGGCTGCCTGCTAAGCAGTTACACCCCAAAAGGGTGTCGGGGGTTCGAATCCCCCCCTCTCCGCCAGCATTCATTCCTGCGGTAACCTCCTGCCTGACGCCTTGATTCTCTCCGCCCGCCGATCGTGCTGAAAAACCCGGGAACCCTGGACCTGCATCAGAGGAATTAAGACGA
>JBKQNE010000123.1:0-6870 GCA_052146355.1 Binataceae bacterium (SeqCode)
TGACGGTGGCGACCGACGGCTCGCTCGATGCCCAGGTGACGATGGTCGTGATGTCCTGGGTCGAGCCGTCGGAGAATTGCCCGGTAGCAGTGAGTTGCGCGGTCGTGCCCTTGGCAATCGTGGGCGAGACCGGCGTGATCATGATCGCGGTGAGGGTTACGGCCGATACAGTGACCGTAGTCGATCCGGAGATGCCGCTTTGCGTGGCGCTAATCGAAGCGCTGCCCACACCCTTTCCGGTGACAAGGCCGCCAGTGACCGTTGCGATAGTGCTGTCGGACGAAGCCCAGGTGACGGAGCCAGTCAGATCGGCTGTCGAGCCATTGGAAAAGGTTCCTATCGCAGTGAGTTGGACCGTGGTGCCGTTTGCGATAGTGGGATCGGCCGGGGTCACGTTGATCGAAACCAACGTCGTGGCCGTTACGGTAACTCCCGTCGACCCGACTATGCCATTGAACGAGGCGCTGATCGTGGCGCTGCCCTGGCTCAGCGTCGTGAGCAGGCCCTGGCTGCCGGACGTGTTGCTCACTTCTGCGATATTGATGGCCGAAGATGCCCAACTGACCGCGCTGGTCAGATTCGCGGTCGATCCGTCTGAATAGACGCCCGTTGCCGTCATCTGCAGAGTTAAACCCTGGGCGACGGTCGGGTTGGCCGGCGCGACGATGATCGAATCCAGCGTCGCGGCGCTAACGCTGACCGGGGTCGAGCCCTTAATCCCCTCGAAGGACGCCGTGATGGAGCTGCTGCCAGCATCAGCGCCGAATACCAGTCCCTTGATCACCGTCGCGACGGAAGACGACGAGGACGTCCATGCCGCCGAGCCAGTGAGATCCTGACTGCTGCCGTCAGAAAGCATCCCGATCGCACTTAGTTGAACGGTGGTACCTTTCGGGATCGACGGACCAGGCGGCGTCACCACGATCGAGGTCAGCGTCGCTCCGGTGACTGTGACTGTGGTCGAACCGCTGATGCCATTAAAGGTCGGGTGAACCGTGCTGGTTCCCGATGATACCCCGGTCACCTCTCCCTTGCTGGGCGATGTGTCAGCGACCTTGGCGACCGAGCTGCTCGTCGAAATCCAGGTTGCCGCACTGGTCAGATCCATTGTGGACCCGTCGGAGAAGGTGCCGGTCGCGATCAACCGCACGGACGTGGAGTTGGCGATAGTGGGATTGTTCGGCGTTATGGCGATGGAGGCCAGCGTCGCAGGGGTCACGATCAGCGTGATCTCCCCGCTGATCCCGCTCTGTGCGGCCTTGGCGGTCTCCCCGCTCAGCGCGTTCAGTGTGGCACTGATGGTTGCATTGCCGGGACCATTTCCGGTCACCAGACCGCCGCTGGTGACTGACGCGATCGAAGTGGACGAGGAGGCCCAGGTCACCGAGATGGTCAGATCCTCGCTGGTCCCATCGCTGAATACTCCGGTCGCGGTCAGCTGTTCAGAGGTACCAACAGGAATCTTCGGATTGACCGACGTAACTGCAATCGCAACTACCGTCGCGGAAGTGCCAGTCACAGTCGTCCGCTTACGCCCGCGAGAGACGCAGTGATCGTCGCGCTTCCGGCAGTCTCCGCCGTGGCTTCTCCTTTGGTCCCGGTAGCGGTGCTTACCGAGATAGTGCTGCTGTCGGACGACTGCCAGTTAACCGCGCTGGTCACGTCCACAAAGGTTCCGTTGCGGAGTTCTCCAGTCGCTGTTAGCTGGACTTTGGTTCCGGACGCAATTGATGGGCTGTCTGGAGTGACGGTAATCGACTTAAGATTGTTGGGCCCGGGAGTGGGGGGCGTGCTGCTACTGCTACTACTGCCGCCGCATCCAGCGGTGACGAAAACGAGAACGATCAGAAAGGCCAGGAACACTTCGCCCCGACCGAACAGCGATCGAATTGCAGTGTAAATGCGGCTCATTTTTCCGCGCATGCCGAAGATTGTCCCCACTTTTGCTAGCATCAGTCCCCGATCACTATAGCACTATTAACATCATATAGCGTGTGTTTGGAATATAGCCCGTCTTTAGAATGCCAAAAGTCGCTAATACTTCCGCAACATTCGTTCCACGATAATTTTGAGCTATCCTGCGAATCTTTTCGTGCGAGAATCACTGCACTTTTGCTGATCTTTTCTCGACGGCTCTCGACATGATCGCTGAAAGAATCTGACGCGCGGAGTGGCCCGGCTGACTCCAGTTGGACAGTCCTTGTGTCATTTGGAGCCACCTCGAGACGCAATTGAGCTCGCGGCCGGTGCTACGAAAGTCGGTCAGTTTTCAGGCGATGGTGAGGAAGCGGGCGTTCGAACACGATTCGGTCGCTTGCCGTGCAGGTCCTCGCGACACCGCGTCGTAAACCTCGTGTAGTAGCGGCAATCAGCGAAGTCGGTAGCCGTGGAGAGTTCAGACCTTCAAGACAAAAGCGTTTGTCTCGAGGCTAGTCGTAGGAGGATTTTTTCCAGATGCCGCGCTGAATCATCAGCGCGATCTGCCGATCGATTACTTCGCGGCGATATTCCTCGTGCTTCATCGGTTCGCGGTTCAGGTACAGGTTCTTGGGATAGATCGGCTCTTTATACAGGAGCTGGTAAAGCTCGGTGCGCACGTCCTTGAGCCAGTTGTCCCATTGCGCATGGTCGCGATGGTGGCGCAGCGCTTCCACATCGATGACGCCGGCGAGGTAGGTCGAGGAGCCGCCGTATTCCTGGCGCGCAACGATTCGCCCGCGATAATCGAAGATGAAGGATCGTCCGCCGAAGGTATCGATGGGCGTGTCGCTGTCCGCATCGAGGTAGTAGGTCCCCATGTTCGGAGCGACGACGTAGAAGTTGTTGTCGAGCGCGCGGGCGCGGCTCTGTATTTCGAACATCTCGTTGCCGGTCGCAGGATGTGGATACGACCCGCGATACACTACTTCCGCGCCGTTGAGCGCGAGAGCGCGCGCGTTTTCGGGATATGAACCTTCGTTGGCCATCATAATCCCGAGTCTGCCGATTTCCGTGTCAGCCACCGGCCAGAACGCGTCGAGGGTCATGCCGTAGCGCTCCACCCACCAGTCGAAAATGTCATGCGGGCAGACCGAGTGCTCGACGGGAAAGAGCGGCGACACCTTGTAGTGCTGGAGAATGACTTCGCCGCGCGGATCGACGATGAATCCGACGTTGAAGAAGCGATCTTTCCATTCGGGATGCTTCGCCTTGGCCTGCGCGATGATGAACGAATCGTATTCGCGCGCCATCTTGCCGATCGCTTCAGTCTCGGGACCGGGAATATCGATGGCGCACTCGCGCGCAAAGGCCGCGTGATCGAGGTCCATCACTTCGTCATTAAAGCCCTGCAGCGCACCCTCGGGGATCGCGATCAGCCGGACCGGCAGGTCGAGGCTCGACAGCCACGCCGCCGCCTTGATCATGTGCTCGAGGTGCTCGAGGTTCACCGCGATATCGTGGCGCTTGCGGACGCCGCGTACGGTAGGAACCAGGCCGACCGCGGTGTACGGCGCGATCATCGCGCCGACACCTTGGGCAATTCCGCCAGCGCGGCGGCGATTGCCTGCTCGGGGTACGGGGTGTCGTCGAGCTGCCGGTTCATGTAGCGCTCGTACGCGGTCATGTCGAAATGGCCGTGGCCGGAGAGCGTGAAGAAAATTGTCTTAGGCTCGCCGGTGCGTTTGCATTCCAGCGCTTCATCGATCGCGGCACGGACGGCGTGATTGCTCTCCGGCGCGGGAATAATTCCCTCGCTGCGCGCGAAGAGGAGACCCGCTTCGAAAGTAGCGAGCTGCGGGACGGCGACTGCTTCGACGATTCCTTCGTGGCAGAGCTGCGAGACGAGCGGTGAGTCTCCGTGGTAGCGGAGCCCTCCGGCATGAATCGAAGGCGGCACGAAGTTGTGCCCGAGCGTGTACATCAGCATCAGCGGCGTGAGCCCGGACGCATCACCTGAATCATACGCATAATGACCGCGAGTAAGCGTGGGGCATGATTCAGGCTCGACCGCGACCAGCCGCACCGCGCGCCCGCCGGCCTTGTCGGCAAGGAAGGGAAAGGCAGTGCCGCCGAAATTCGATCCGCCGCCGCAGCACGCGATGACTACATCGGGATAGTCGCCCGCGTTTTCGAGCTGCTTTTTGGCTTCCAGTCCGATCACAGTCTGATGGAGCAAGACGTGATTGAGCACCGAACCTAGCGCGTACTTGGTATCGTCGCGCGATGCTGCCTCCTCGACGGCTTCGGAAATGGCGATGCCGAGCGAACCGGCAGATTCCGGATCGAGATCGAGAATCCTTCTGCCCGAACGCGTTACCGAACTGGGGCTCGCGATCACTTCCGCGCCCCACGTTTCCATCATCGTGCGGCGAAACGGCTTCTGCTCGTAGCTGACGCGGACCATGTAGACGCGCACTTCGATTCCGAACATCTGCCCGGCCATCGCGAGTGCGGAACCCCATTGTCCGGCGCCGGTCTCGGTCGCGAGGCGGCGGACTCCGGCGATATGATTCAGGTAGGCCTGCGCTACCGCAGTGTTGGGCTTGTGAGAGCCGGCGGGGCTGACGCCTTCGTACTTATAGTAGATGTGCGCAGGTGTGCCGATCGCCTGTTCAAGGCGGCGCGCCCGGAACATCGGAGTAGGGCGCCATTGCCGGTAGATCTCGCGCACTGGCTCCGGAATGGGAACCCAGCGCTCGCGTGCGACTTCGTGCTCGATAATCGGGTCGGCAAAGATCGCCGAGAGCGCGGCTGGTTCTATCGGCCTGCCGTCGGGGCCGAGTGGAGGCGCGGGAGGATTCGGCATGTCGGCAACGACGTTGTACCAGGCCGCCGGGATCTCGGACTCATCGAGCAGGAATTTTACCTGATCCATCGGGCGGGATAATCGATCGCGCAGCCCGCACTTTCAAGCCCGGCTATTCTGGGAAATCGATGCTCGTCGCTCAGGCTTCGCATCAGTGCGCCGGCACTGCTGCCTGGCGCAAAGCCCACTGGAGCAGGAGTTGCTTCTGGTGCTCGTTGAGCCTCGCCGACGGATGGAAGAAATCGTAGTCACCGGGAGGCATCGAGCCGCTGTCAACGACGGCCGCAATCGCGGAAGCGGCCGCGCTCCGCTGGGCGGCGTTGAGGGACGACCAGGTCGAGAAGTTGATCACCTGTCGCCCTTTGCTTGCGCCAAATAGATACGAAGGCGCGAACGCCGCCGTCCACGAGCCACTGCCTTCATCGGAATGGCAGTCGAAGCAGGAGTTCGCGAGTACCTCGCGAACATCGGGGTCCGCCGCGAACGAGTCTGCCGGCGCGGGTTCATTCGCTGCCGTGTTGTTCCCACCACTCGAACATCCAGCGATCAGAATGAATGCGCCAAGTAATGCGCCGTAACGGATAGGAAGTAGCCATCGCCGCCAGGTCGAATCGAAGCGGCCAACGTCTATTCGCGTCGCAAGTCTTCTCATGTGCTCACGCGGCGATGAGAAACCTGCTGACGAAGCCGGCAATATCTTTGATGCGCACAGAAGTCGGCGCCGCTGTGCGCGCGTGGATCGCGATAAATCGATCGAACCCTTCGGGTCGAGCGGCGAGTGCTCGAATGGCGCGGCGACGAATCCAGCCGTGATCGCACATCAACAAAAGCATCCGCGCCATCGTTTCCGCCCCGCGGCGAATTTGTCGATGGCTGCGCTGGTAAAGCGCAGGATCGTTTCTGGCGAGTGCGTCCGCGAGCGCAATCGCCTATCTGAATGCGAGCGACAGACCATCGCCCGTGATCGCATCTACCGATCCCGACGCATCGCCGACCAGTGCGACGCGATCGCGGACTACCCCATTGAGCACTAGCGACGACGAAACGCTGCCTCTTGATGACGAACTCGGCTCGACGCCCTTGAGTCTGTTCGCCAGCACGTGGAAGAGATCCCGGATTTGCTCCAGCCGCGGGGCGTCATCACGCCCAATCATCGCGACGCACAGCTCGTTGGCGCTGACCGGCGTCACGTACGCCTGGCCGCACTCGTGCCAATGAACCTCGACAAAATCGCTCCACGGCTTCATCCGGAAGTGCTGCCGCACTCCTACGCGCCGTCGCTCTGAAATTGGCGCCAGGTGCGCGGCCTGCCGCACGCGCGACCCGCTTCCGTCGGCGCCGATTAGCCACTCACTTTTGATGGGTTCTCCCTCAAGCGAAGGTGCGCGGCCGGCCGCAAGATCAACTCTCTTGCCCCAGTGCATCGTGACGCCTGCTTCTGCAGCGCGCGCGGTGAGAATTTGATGCAAAACCGTGCGCCGTATTCCGAGCGCGCATCGATCTCCGAAGCGTCCTTCCGCTATCGTTCCGTCCGCGATGAAGCGGAGTCCTCGCAACGCAACCGCGTCAGCTGCGCCGATGCGAACGCCCAGCTCGGCAAGGGCGGCTATGCCGTCGTGCAACAAGCCCTCGCCGCACGCTTTGTCGAGAGGGGGCTTTCGGGCATCGGCCACCGTTACGGTGAGACCGCGATTGCGCGCGGCAATCGCAGTGGCCAGTCCGGCGGGTCCCCCGCCGACTATGAACAGATCAGTCGCAATCATCGCGGAAGTTCATTCGCGTATTTGAGGATTGACGGCGGCTAGTCGGGGCCGGTGATCAGGGCGAGCTGACGCTGGATAGTTGCAGGGGCGGCTTTTTTTCCCGCACGCAGTTCAGGCGATGATCGAGCCATGACTGCTTCATCTTATATACCGCTTAATAAAGCGGCGTCATCAACATTTTTTTGGCGCCGCGCCTAAGTACCTATTCGCATAAATATGGCAACGTATAAATATTGTCTGCGTGCAGCTTCTCGGTTAGTCTTCCCTGCGGGGAGGATGTGGTTGTATGCCGAGGAAAAGCCCATTCGAGATCAAACTCTC
>JBKQNE010000124.1:0-21540 GCA_052146355.1 Binataceae bacterium (SeqCode)
GCCCCCTCCGATACGCCGGCCTTGGAGCCGTACTGGGGAAAACCCGCCGTACGGAATCTTAGGGAGGACGATGGAAACGTCGGCATCATTCGAAGCCCGGTCCGCGCCATCGTCCCACCCGACAACAGCGGTGGTAATACAGTTTCGGTGCTGCTCAACACCACCACGCCGGGCGCCACCACACCCAGCTTCGCCACCCAGCAGACCTTTGCCGTCGGCGCCACCCCCTTCTCGGTAAAGGCGGTGGACCTCAATGGTGACGGCAAGCCCGACCTGATCGTGGCTAACAGCGCTGGCAACACCGTCTCGGTGCTGCTCAACACCACCACCGCGGGCGCCAGCACGGCCAGTTTCGCCACCCAGCAGACCTTTGCGACCGGCAACACCCCCTACTCGGTTACTGCTGCGGATGTGAGCGGCGACGGCAAGCGTGACCTGATCGTGGCTAACAGTGGTGACAACACCGTTTCGGTGCTGCTCAACACCACCACGCCGGGCGCCACCACGCCCAGCTTCGCCACCCAGCAGACCTTCGCAACAGGCAACACCGCTTACTCGGTGACGGCGGCGGATGTGAATGGCGACGGCAAACCCGACGTCATCGTGGCGAACCAGAATGACAACACCGTGTCAGTGCTGCTCAACACGATTACATCACCTGCGACGACTTTCGATGCCAACAGCTTCGCCACCGGGCAGACTTTTGCTACCGGCAGCTACCCCTACGAAGTGGCGACCGCGGATGTGAACGGCGACGGCAGGCCCGATCTGATCGTGACAAACTACGATGGCAATACCGTCGGCGTGCTGCTCAACACCACCGCGCCAAGCGCCACGACGCCGAGTTTCGCCACCCAGCAGACCTTCACCACCGGTAGCGAGCCGGGTTCGGTGGCGGTGGCGGATGTGAACGGTGACGGCATGCCGGATCTGATTGTGGCGAACTACAGTGCCCGAACCGTCTCGGTGCTGCTCAACACCACGACGCCGGGAGCCACCACACCCAGCTTCGCCACCCAGCAAACTTTTGGCACCGGCGTCACCACCGGAGGAGCGGGCTGGGTAGCGGCGGCGGATGTCAACGGCGACGGCTCGCCTGACCTGATTGTCGAGAACAGCAAGGGCAACGTGGCGGTATTGCTGAACACCACCGCTACTGGCGCCACCACGGCCAGCTTTGCCACTCCGCAGCTTTTTGCCACCGCCAGCGGCCCGCGGTCAGTAACGACGGCGGATGTGAATGGCGACGGCAAACCCGACCTGATCGTAGCGGACTTCACCGCGAAGAGCGTCTCGGTTTTGCTTAACACCACCGCCACCGGCGCCACCACGCCCAGCTTCGCTACCCAGCAGAGCTTTGCAGTCGGTAACGGCGCGTCCTATGTAACGGTGGCCGATGTGAATGGCGACGGCAAACCCGACCTGATGGTGGGGAACGAGAATGCCAATACCGTCTCGGTGTTGCTCAACACTACCGCCATCGGCGCCACCACGCCCAGTTTCGCCACCCAGCAGACCTTTGCCACGGGCAGCGGGGCCTACGGGGTGGCTGCGGTGGATGTAAACAGCGACGGAATGCCCGACCTGATCGTCTCCAACAGTAGTGGCGACACCGTCTCGGTGCTGCTCAACACCACCACGCCGGGAGCTACCACCCCCAGCTTCGCCACGCAGCAGACCTTTACCACCGGCAACGATCCCACGACCATTGCCGTGGCGGACATCAACGGCGACGGCATGCCCGACCTGATCACGGCAAACAGCAGCGACAACACCGTCTCGGTGCTGCTCAACACCCTGTTCCTAACGACTACCTCTGGCAGTCCAGCAACAGGAACCATCCACTACCAGGTACCGACGCCAACAGCGACGGCCACGCCGACCGCAACCGCCACGTCGACACCCACCGCAACCGCGACGGCGACTGCCACACCAACAGCAACGGCAACCGCCACCTCAACTGCCACGCCAACTGCAACCGCCACGTCCACACCTACCGCAACCGCCACGTCAACTGCGACGGCGACGCCAACGGCAACTGCGACTGCTACATCAACCGCCACGGCGACGGCGACCGCCACACCAACCGCTACGGCCACACCAACCGCAACCGCTACGCCTACGGCCACATCGACGGCAACGGCGAGCGCGACCGCCACGGCCACGCCCACGGCAACTGCGACGCCCACGGCCACATCGACTACAACGGCGACCGCTAGCGCTACGGCCACACCAACGGCGACCGCCACTTCAACCGCGACCGCAAGCGCCACGCCCACAGCAACCGCGACGGCGACACCTACTGCGACTGCGACACCAACAGCCACCACCACAGCAACGGTACCCGCCACCCCCACTGCGACATTGACCCCGACGCCGACACTGACGCCCTCTCCGACACCGTCGCCTGACCCTACGTCAGCGCCTGATCCGACGGGCAGCGCGACCAAAACGCCGAGACCAACCAAGACGCCAAAGCCAACTAAAACGCCAAAGCCCAAGAAGAGCCCAGCCGCCGACGAATCGGCGTTCGAGACCCTGGCGCGCCCGGCAATGTGGCTCGCCTAACGATTCGAGGGGCTTGCTTTCGACGCGCGCCGTCAGGCTACGTGGCGCGTATCATTCCAGAGCTGAATCGCAGGATGGTTCGTGTCGTGCTCGTAGCTTAATGCGCTGACGCTCGCGGTGCTCAGCAGAAAATATCTGGCCCCCCCGGCCTCAAGCGCGAGCCATCGGGCGGTTAGAACCCGCAGGATGTGCCCGCTGGAAAAAATCAGCACGTTACCCTGGACACCACGCACTCGCCTCACAATACGGTCTGCTCGCGCGCCGATCTCGGCGGGCGACTCCCCGCCCGGGCATCCATCGCGGAACAGATCCCAGTCGGGCCGCTTGGCGTGGATCTCGGCGCTGCGCAGGCCCTCGTATTCGCCGTAGTTCCATTCCATCAGGTCGCGATCGATCTCGGCCTGCGCGCCGAAGCCCGCGAGTTCGCAGGTTCGGGCCGCCCGCTGCATCGGGCTGGTCAGCACCTTGGCGAATCTGAGTCCCGCAAGTCGTTCTCCTAGCTTGCGCGCATTGCGCTCTCCCTGCTCGGTCAGCGGCAAGTCGGTGCGTCCGGTGTGCTGGCCCGAAATACTCCATGCAGTCTCGCCGTGCCTGGCCAGGTAAACGATAGGAAGCGTTTCGCTCATGCCCTTCTCCTCGCGAGAGACTGCGGCCTCGCCCGCCGCGGCGGATCAGGCGACCGCTCGAATCCAGCGGAGCAAATCGAGTTTCTACCACACCCGTGCATGCGTCTAACAGGATTCCCGAATCGTCGCGTTTATCGGAAGTCTTATGTCGTTGGAGATACTACCGCTGACAGCCGATGGCGGCCGATTGCTGATCTAGTCGCGCTCGGCGTGCTTTCGAGCCACTTGCACGTCCGCTTTGGAACGTGGATGGTCGTGACATGGCGACTGCGTTGACTCATAGAGTCCCGCGGGCGCTCGCTCCCGCCCTGCCAATCACGTCTCCTTTTCGATTTCAAAAGGAAGCGCGCGCCGACATTCTTGCTCTCTTTGAGCGATGGGCCGAACTGGGCGGCGTTACCCGTTTTCAATCGCGTGTCTTCGTTTCGCATTTGGTGACATCGCCGGAGGGCGTTCAGCACGTCCTGCAGGACAATCACAAAAACTACACGAAGGAAGTGCGATCCGCCGCGGTTTTCCGAGTTGCGCTAGGCGACGGACTGTTTCTCAGCGAGGGCGACAAGTGGCGGGCTCAGCGCCGGACCGCTCAGCCCGCCTTCCATCGCCAGCGGCTCGCCGCGATGACGACCGCGATGGGCGATGCGGTCGCGGCGATGCTGGCTCGCTGGCAGTCTTTTGCAGCATCGGGCGAGAGCTTCGACCTGATGCGCGAAACATCGCGGCTAACAATCGACGTCATCGGGCGAACCCTCGTGGGTCAGGATCTGTCGCCGTATGCAGATTCCCTGGCACGTGCGATGGTCGCGACGTTTGACTACTTCAACCACGCGCTCAATCACATCATCGTCGCTCCGTTGTTTGTTCCGACCGCCAGGAACCGCGCCCTCAAGCGCGCCCTGGAAGAGACTCAACGGCTCGTCAATCGAGTCATTGAGGCCCGCCGCGCGCATCCTTCCGAGGTTCGCGACGACCTGCTCTCGATGCTGTTGGAGGCGTACGACGCCCCCGGCGATGCTGCGCAGCTTCGGGACGATTTGGGGACTTTCCTCGGCGCCGGGACTGAAACGACCGCGGTGGCGCTATCATGGGCCTGGTATTTGTTGTCGAAACATCCCGCGGCGGAACGAAGACTGCGTGAAGAAGTTGACGGGGTGCTCGGATCGCGCCAGCCGACCATCGACGACGTTCCACGCCTCTCCTACGCGCGGATGGTCGTCGACGAGACGATGCGCCTGTATCCGCCGGCCTGGGCGATCAGCCGTACGGCAGTTGGCGACGATGAGATCTGCGGGTTTCATATTCCCGCGGGATCGGCGGTGTTCACGAGCCCGTGGGTCACCCATCGCAACCGTCGCTACTGGAACGAACCTGACAAGTTCGACCCCGAACGGTTCACGCCCGAGCGAAGCCGGGGCCGTCACGAGTACGCTTATTATCCATTCGGCGGCGGCCCGCGCATATGTATAGGCGATCGCTTCTCAGTGATGGAACAGACCCTCGCGCTCGCGATGACCGCGCAGAAGTTCCGCGTCCGAGTGGATCATGATGGCGTCCCAGACCCGGTATTCACGGTGCGTCCCAAGGGCGGTATCCGCGCGACAATCGCGCCGGGTTAGTGCAGGCTCACCTTCATCAGGTTGTCGTCGGGAACTCGATCGATCAGCAGTAACAGCGGATCGATTCCGGCTTTGTCCGGCATCTCGTCGGTGACAAATGTGTAGGTCGCCGTGCCGGTAGTCATGTGATGACGCTCGCGGTAAAGCACCTTGCCGTATTTCTCGCCTTTCGAGGGAGCCTCGAGAGCGCCTACGTCGATCCAGTCATCCGCTGGGACCTCGGTCTCGTTGCCCTTTTCATCAGCCTCGAACTTGTGGGTTTCCACTTCCACGGTCACGTCATATTTTCCGTCCGGCCGCTTGTGGGCGGTTGCGGTCAACACGCGATTGGAAAACAAGGTGATGTAGTAGAAGAGATCGGGAACCAGATAGGGAAACTTGTCCGATGCTTCCGCCGAGAGAGCATCTACCAGGGCGTGCGAAGTCGGGTAAGGCGGCGGCTTGTATGCGTATTGGTTCAACACCTTGCGCAGCGCGCGATTGACCGCGTCTTCGCCGAGCATGTCCCGCAGGTAGTACATCACTACGCTGCCTTTGTTGTAGTGGATATACCCTTGCGAAAACTCGACGCGCATCAATGGCCGTTCTTTGAGGATCTCCTTACCCCGCGAACGCAAATAAAAATCCATTTCGTGCTGCATGAACTTGCGCATCATGTTCTGGCCGTATTCCTTCTCCATCGTCATCAGCGCGGAATACTGTGCCAGTGTTTCGGAGAGTGACGTCGCGCCTTGCATATTGGCGCCAATTACCTGATGCGCCCACCACTGATGCGCCATTTCATGCGCGACGACATAGAAGACGAAATCGATATCATCGGGATGTTCGAGGTTGGCGATAAATCCGATCGACTCCGAGTATGGCATGGTGCCTGCAAAAGCCTGGGCGAAAGATGCCACGCGCGGAAATTCGATGATGCGAGCCTCCTTGTGCGGATAGGGACCGAAGTTGCGGGTGTAGTAGTCCAGGGACTTAACGACTGAGTTGAGCATCCTGGGAACGTTCCAGGGGTGCTCCTTCAGGTAATAAACCTCGATATCAATGCCGTTCCAGCTTCGGCGCGCGACCACGTAGCGCGCGGACATGAATGCGTAAAAGTTAAGTGAGGCATGATCGAGCTTGTACCTGAAATACCGGCGACCGTTGCTGGTCCATTCTTCTTGCAGCGAACCTGGGGCCACCGCGATCTGGTCAGGCGAGGTGCTGATGACAGATTCGACATTCACCCAATCGGAATTGTTGCTTACGTAATTGTCCATGCAGTCGCTGTCGCAGTTGGTTTCGAGCGGCGGCATCAGCTCTTTCCCCTTCAACTTGAAGCGACGTCGCGTGGCGGGATCGCTGAGCTCGGTCCGCGGCTGGTAGCCGATTTGAGGAGCGATAAGATTGTTGAAGAAAGTGCCGTTCTGCACCACCTGGGAAACCGTGAGCCAATTTTCGAACCCGCGCGTCTGAGTCTTCACCGTAAAGTGCATCACGCGCGATTCGCCCGGCTGCATCGCCGGCTTCAGCGCATAAATCCGGTAGCCGAGCCGGCGATCGTCCTTTACCAGGGTGGCGCCGGGCACCTCGATGTCGGTGTCGTAATTCTCCACGGTCGAAAAATGTACCTCACTTAAGGGACTCTCAGTTTTGTTCTGTATCGTCTGCGCCGCGCGCATCACCATGTTGCGGGTTTGAGGAAAAAGGTCGATTGCGTATTTGACATCCGTTACGCGCGGTTGCGGTTGATCCTCATATCGTTTGTAGTTTTTCTCGTAGTCCGCCCGGAGGAGATTCCAGTCGTATTCACTCCGGACGATATTCAGCACTTCGGTGTTGTAATAGACCCAGGCGGCTACCGTGGCGAAAGCTATCGCACCCGCAACCGCCAGAACGCGCAGGTAACCGCGAAAGCGCAGCCTCGCAGCGCGAACCCTGCTCCGCCATCCATTCTCGCGGCCACGCTGCCACAGCAGAATGCTTGCGAGCGCGAGCAACAGGCAGAACAGCGACCAATAGACCGTGAACCAGATCCATCCTTCGATGAACGGCGCGTAGCCGTAGAAGTCGGAATAAAGCATCCAGGGCCGCACGGCGAACTGAACCATCAGGCTGCCCACGTGCAGCGGCCGCCAGACGAAAAAACCAGCGATAACGAACGCGATGAACGCGAAATGGCCGGCGTACTTATTCGGCGAAACGACGTGAATGAAGAAGGCAAGGATCGCGAGAAAAATCATCCCGCTCAAATTGATCCCGAACAGGTCGGCGAAATACAGGCCAAGCTGAAAGCGATAGTACCCGTGGAAGAACTGCACCAGCAGACCCGAGACCATCACGATCAGCTGAAGAACGAGGATGCCGCCAATCAGCGCGGCCAGCTTCGCGGCGTAGACCGGCCATTCAGGCGCCGGGAGCGTATCGCAAACCTCATCGGTGCGATTATCGCGCTCCTCCCAGACCAGGGCCCCCGCGAAGAAGGTGATTATCGCAATGATAAAAATGTAAAGCGATGCGAAAATTATCTCGAGTACCTTATACGTCACAGGAAAGGAGGTATTTCCGTAGCCTTCCGTCACGCGAAGTATCAGCGCGGGAACGCAATTCAGCAGCGCGGCGGCCATGAGCACGATGAACGTTGTGGTCCGGACGAGGCGTTTGAACTCGAGTCTCGATACGCCAAGGAACTGCCTCCATTGAGTGCGTGACCCGAACGAGCTTGTCACCGGGGACGCCGCAAGCGCGGGGAACAAATTGTTCTCCTCTGGTTCAGGCTGCGTGCTGCTCCGGCTTTTCTCGGCGAAGCTGAAGCGGCGGTATGCGAACACCAGCATTAGCGCCGAGACGAGCAACCATATCAGCCGGTTCCAGAGCAGCACGCCAGAGTACCCGATCGTGAGATGGTTCTTGTCGGCGATTGTCCAGTATTTCGTTGCAAAGCGGAG
This sequence comes from Binataceae bacterium (SeqCode), assembly GCA_052146355.1. Taxonomy (GTDB): domain Bacteria; phylum Desulfobacterota; class Binatia; order Binatales; family Binataceae; genus JAFAHS01. The sequence goes on from JBKQNE010000124.1 coordinate 7,738, forward strand.
TGTAGTGATGGCAAACGGATCGAGCAGTGCCGCCAGTCTCTCGCTCTGCAGCCGAGTCATCAGCATCAGCGACACTCCATAGCCCGTGATCAGCAACAACGCGCCGAGGAAGGAATAGATCCTGCCGCGCATCGTCACAGCGATCGCGAAGACGACAGCGCCCGCGAAAATCGTGTTGGGCACCGCGAATGTCAGAATCGCCTTCCAGTGCGCAGTCCATGCAACCGGCCCCCATCGTTCGGGATCTACCCAGGGCATATCCTTCGCGAGCAGCACGGCGACCGAAATACCGAGCAGCGGGATGAGGGCGATCAGGCTCGAACCACAAAATCGCCCGGCCAGATAGTCGAGCTTCCGGATCGGAGTCGAAAATACGACTTCGGTGGTGTTGTATTCGAAATCACGTACAGCGGCCGAGTTCACGAAGGCAGTGGTCATCAGGACCGTGAGCAAGGTGCCGAGCGCGTAGTAGGTTTCGATGACCCAGGGTGCATTGCGATAGGTGTTCCCAATCGCTTCGCCTATCACGACCATGTCTGAGCTGGCCGCGCCAAAGAAGCCCAGCGCGATGACGAACAGGAATACCCATACCGTCCACGATCGCATCCAGAAGCGAAGCTCGAAGCTTAAGAAGTGCCTGAACATGCTACTCGATTGAGCCTACGCGGCTGAAAAACACATCTTCCAGATCGGGACTGACCTGAGCGAAGCCATCACCGGGAGGCTCGGCGGAATAGACATGAATCAGTGGACGGCCGCCGACGAGCCGATTGGAAATAACGCGAAACCGCTGCGCGTATCCGGTCAGTTCGTCCTTGGTAATCGATTTCTGCCAGATGCATCCATCGAGGCTTTTGACCGCCATGTCGGGCGAACCCGCAAAGAGGACTTTGCCGAGATGGATAATCGCCATGTTGCTGCACAGCTCCATCACGTCCTGCACGATGTGCGTGGACAGGATGACGATGACCTTCTCGCTGAGTTCGGACAGCAGATTGTAAAGCCGGTTGCGCTCACTGGGGTCGAGCCCCGCCGTCGGCTCATCGACGATTAACAGGCGCGGGTTGCCGAGCAGCGCCTGCGCAATTCCGAATCGCTGGCGCATGCCGCCCGAAAAGCCGGTCAGTGCCTGATTGCGATGCGGATAAAGGTTGGTGCGATTCAGCAGTGCAGCGACGGCCTCTTTGCGCTGCTTCGTATTCACCATGCCCTTGAGCAACGCGAGATGGTCGAGCATCTCCTGCGCGGTCGTATGCGGATAAACGCCGAACTCCTGCGGCAGGTAGCCGAGCACCTTGCGCAGTTCCTGGTGTTCGCGCAGGACGTCGAGATCGCCCAAATGGATTGTGCCGCTGTCAGGATCCAGCAGCGTCGCGATGATGCGCATCAGGGTGGATTTGCCCGCGCCGTTCGGCCCGAGCAGTCCAAACATGCCCTCGGGTATGGTCAGGGACACGTCGTCGAGCGCCCGCACTCCGTTGGCGTAGACCTTGGACAAGTGCTCGATTCGCAGATCCATGCGAGACCCCCCATCTCACTGGCTGACTATTCGTTATTCCATGAAGGCAGACGTGGCCGCAACAATCCGTCTAGCGCACGAACCTTGGCGGTTCTCCCTTCGACCATGGGTCGTAATTGCGCGCGAAGCGGATACGCTCGTTGATCGGAGGATGGTCGAAGAACCAGAATCGCAGGAACGCATTGGGATCGGGATCGGCCAGATCGACATCGCCCAGGATCTGAAATCCATTTGCCGCCGAATCTTGTGGATCGGGTACGACGCCGTGGATGACCTCGATGCCGAAGATGTCGGCATGATGCTCCAGGACGCGGCTGAAAGCCGCATTGACGGGCGTGAGCAGAAAGGCAACCAACCCGAAGACGATCAGGAATGCCGGCATCGAAGCGAAATCATCGACTCCGCGGACTCTCCATCGCCCACCCCATCGCGCGAGCGCCCATCGCATGCCGGCAAAGCTCGCATAGAGCAGCAGGAAATTTTCGAGCGCGGCGAAAATGATGCTCTTAACGATGTGCCCCAGTACGTAATGCCCCATCTCGTGGCCGACCACGAACAGCACCTCGTCGGGCGTCATCTTTGCAATGGTGGTGTCCCAGATGACGATTCGCTTGGTGGCGCCGAAGCCGTTCACATACGCATTGACTGAGTTCACCTTCGCGCTCGCCTTCATTTCAAAGATGCGCTCCGGAGGAATATCGAGTCCGGCGTGCTTCACGACGCGCTCGATTTGCGCGACCAGCGCGGGCTGCGACGCGTCCAGCGGTACGAACTTGTAGAACAGCGGAGCGATGAAGACGGGAACGACGATCTCCTGAAGAATCAGCAGGGGCACCGACGCGAGCCCGAGGTAGAGCCACCATCGCTTGGGGCTCCAGCGAATCACCGCGTACATCAGCCAGATCCAGAGCACGGCGATTACCAGGAATATCAAGCGGCCTTTAGTCCAATCCCATGCCCATGACGGCCAGCCTTGAATCGATTGCTCGTAATGAAGCGACAATGCGTGGCTCGCGATCGAGAGCGGAATTACCAGGAGCATCGCGACGATCGTAAGTTGAGCCTGATAGAGGGCGCCCCGCACCAGCCATCGCCGCGATATTCGTTCCGCATTGTCGCGAAAGCGTGCACTCGCACCCGAGAAAAGGATCCCTAGCAAAATCGCGAGTGACCACGCGCTATCGACGAAATAAAGAGCATACCCGGCGCGCGAGTACTCGATCGCTTTCTGGCGCCGCTCGGGCGAAAGAACCAGACCGGCCGCCGCGCTCGTCGCGGACGGCGAAGGTACGGCCGCCGGAGAACTCGCGGACCCACCAGCCGTATTGTCGGCCCGGGAGATTCCAGGCATCAGGAGCACGACGGATGCGAACAATAGGAGCGCTATCGTTCTGATGGTCATCGTAAGGGTGAACAATAGGCGGTTGGCCGAGCGTAGGTAAATCCCACCATTCAAACCCGCTCGGCAGATTCCTGTCGACGAACGCGTCCTGGAACATCCGATTGAAAGGCGGTTTCTCGCGTCAATGCCCCAAAGCTTGCATTTGATGCGGTTCAAGGAACGACTTGCTGGTGACTCCCATGTTTATATACCAACACTCGCGCTCTTCGCTTTCGCGCCCTGGCATATATACAACGGAGGAGAAACCGCTCTGAACATTCTCATCCACCAAGGCGGTTTGGAACATCCTTTTGAATGGATAGACGGCGACCTTCGCGTCGGGAACAGGGCGGTCGCGATAAGCGTGGAACGTCGCGATCGTTTTCCAGAGTTTCCCTTCTTTGTCGTATTGATCGGATGCCGTGATGAACCATCCCTCGGAATCGACGTAGAGAACACGTTTAGGAATCACGGCGCCGTCGCTACCGATCCTCTGTGACCAGGACTGCGGTTTCACAGTCGCCTCAATCACATAGAGTTGGCGCATTCCCCAGTTTTCCGGACAGATGGTTCTATTGTTGTCGAACTCACATGGCTTGGCCGGAGAGTTCTCAGCCTCGACACAGGCCAGCATCGGCTTGATTCCCAGCAGCCTGTAATTAAAATCCTCGACCTTCGCGGCAAAACCGAAATATGAATCCGGATCGAGATTGTTCGCATACGTTCTGTTGTTGCTTTCGGTAATGCGACCGGTAGAAAACGGACCGATTGCATCCGAAAGGGTGTCCGCCGTTACGCGTTTTAACATTCTACTCAACGGGTTGTAGTACCAAGCATTGTCATCGACCTTGAGATCCATGTAGCGCTGACGTACCAGTCCAAAGCCGCGAATCTCAGCAGGCTCCAGGAACGGGAACGCGCCGAATCGATAACGTATGCCGGCCTCGGTAGCTTCCGGATCGGTCGGTATGGGCTCCACCTCGGTACGGCCCATATTGTTGTAAAATGCAAAATGTCCAATCGTGAAATGTGCAACCGAATCTGATAGCGGACCACCTGAACCATTGCTCACTACTTCGACGTTCCGGAGATCGACGTCATCCGTGTACAAGGGGCGGAAACTGAAATTCCAAATGACCTTAACCGCGACCTTTGGATCATTTGGATCGAGCAATGGAAACGGCAGCCCGGCTACGTAGTTTTCCACTCGTCTTCTTCGTTCAGGCGTACTTGCGGTGCGTATTTCTCGGTTGCAGATTTGTATGGCGGGGGCCATTCGAGGCGTCCGGCCGGCACAATCTGCATCCGCATCCCCTGCCTGACGAGAATCAGGTTGCCGGGGCTGACGAGATCGGCCACCTGCGCCGCGTTGTCGGCGGTGATGACGTCGCCCGGTTTGACGGACGCGGCCTGCACGGCCGGTATGGGCGTTGAGAGCGAAGCGACGAGGATCAGTCCGGCGAGGTATCTCACGGTTATCCCCCTGGTGGCGTGAGTCCGGCGGAGTGTCTACTGTCTGGCAACAACATACACGCCTGTCGGCCTTTTGCAAGCTCCGATTCATTGCGCGTCACATGTCGGCTTTTTTGTGCCGGGACCCGGGTTCCGTGCCCCGATTCGCTTGACATAGCACGACCGGTCGTGCTTTCTTGTGGTCATGACGGCTGAGCAAGCTTCCACTCGCGAACGAATACTGCATGAGGGATTGGCGCTCATGAGCCGATCGGGCCTGGGCGGCGTTACGCTGGGAGTCCTGGCGGATCAGGTCGGGATGTCGAAGAGCGGACTGTTCGCTCATTTCCGCTCAAAAGAGGCGGTCCAGATCGAACTGCTGGCGCATATGGCGGACTTTGCCGCGGCGCACGTCGTGGCGCCATCGATGACCGCGAGCGAAGGTCTCCCCTGCCTGCGGGCGCTGGTCAGCAATTGGTTCGGATGGGCGCAGCGCGCGGGACTTCCGGGAGGCTGTCCCGTGGCGGCGGGGCTGTTTGAGTACGACGATATCGAGGGCCCGGTCAGGAACAAGATCCTGGAGATGGAAGGCGAATGGCGCCGCCTGCTGACGGAACTCGTTCAGCAGGCCGTCGATCACGGCCATTTTCGTCGGGACCTCGATGTCGACCAATTCGTCTGGGAACTCTGCGGCATCTATCTCAGTCATCATGCGGCGCACCGCTTCCTGCGCGCCGCCGACGCGAATATTCGGGCGAACAGGGCGTTTCAGGCTCTGGTCGAGCGCGCGATGCGACCCGGCAGCCCGCGCGGAGCCGCCAGCCGCGCGAAGTCCGGCATCTCTCGCCCGAAGACGGTCAAAAATGTACAGGTTCGCAAAAAAACCATCGCAGCGAGGAAACGAACGCAATGAAGCAAACTCAACCGCCGCTTGAGATTGGCATGTTGCTTTACCCGGGGCTTACGCTGCTGGATCTAATCGGTCCGCAGACGGTCTTCTCGTGGTTTGCCAATATTCACCTCGTATGGAAGACGAAAGACCTCGTCTTCTCTGACACCGGAATCGGCGTACAGCCCACGTCCACATTCGAAACCTGCCCGCGTGAACTCGATATCCTGTTCGCGCCGGGCGGCTTTGGCCAGCAGGGAATTATGAATGACAGCGAGGTGCTTGGGTTTCTCGCCGATCAAGGTGCGCGGGCGAAGTACGTGACGTCGGTCTGCAGCGGATCGCTTCTACTTGGGGCGGCCGGCCTGCTGAAAGGCTACAAAGCCACCTCGCACTGGGCAGCTCGCGAGTCGCTACGGATGTTCGGAGCAGAGCCAGTTGAGGCGCGAGTTGTAGTAGATCGAAACCGGATTACGGGATCCGGTGTCACGGCTGGGATCGATTTTGGACTGGTGATCCTCGCCAAGTTGCGCGGAGACGATGCCGCCAAGCTGACGCAATTGGCCATGGAATATGACCCGGAGCCGCCGTTCGATGCGCAGGCGCATCGCGGATGCGATCTCAAGCACACCCGTCGCCAGGCTCCACGCCGCGATGAAGATGAGCAAGCCCAGGATGGTGACCGTGGGCGCATGGAAGGTCACCACGCCGATCCCGATGCCCAACAGCCCCTCAAGCAGGATGAGCCACGGGTCCTCGATGTGGCTCCATCCGCTGATGGCGCTGATGATGAGAAAGGCGCCGTCAACGAGCGCATACGCGCCGAACAGGAGAATTAACGTGGCGATCGTCAGGTGCGGCCACGTAAAAGCCGCGATGCCAAAAATGATCGCAACCACACCGCGCAGAACGAACACCCACCAATGTTGCACAAGCCTGGTCAGCATACGGATTCCTCCTTAGCCGTTGGCTGCGATCGTGGTGAGGCTCCAAGCTATATCATTGGTGTTTTAGTTTCAGTAACGACTCACCGCAGGAACCTTCAACGCTACGCGTTCGCGCTCGGTCGCGATGCCATCGCGGTGTACCAACGGCCGACTTCTGTGAGTCCGGGATCCAGCTTGATGCTCGCTCGTTTGGCAAAGTCGATTGCGACCAAGCCATGAATGTCGGCAATCGTATAACGCGATGCCGCGATGAATTCTTTCCCCTTCAGTTGTGCGTCAAGCCAAGCTAGCTGCAGTTGCACCAAGTCACGTTGCGATGCGCCATAATCGGGAAATTGCTTTATGGGAAAGCCTGAGAACCTCGGATCGGTATGCCAGAACGCGCGCCCCGCCGGTCCAAAAAGATTTAGCTCGATCCGCCGGCTCCACATCTCGATGACCGCCTGCTCTGTGGGGTCTCTTCCCATCAGGTTCGGCTGGGGATGCTGCGCTTCGAGGTAGCGGCAAATTGCCACTGACTCGGCTAAGCAGGTGCCATCGTCGAGTTCGAGCACAGGAAGGCTGCCAGCAGGGTTCTTTGCCAGGAACTCGGGCGACCGGTTCCTACCCGCTTCTACAGTCTCGAAGGGAATCTTGAGACCCTTCTCGGCCACAAAGATGCGCAGCCGCCTAGGGTTAGGAGCGAGTGGCAAGTCATAGATTTTCATTGCCGAGGACATAACACAAAACTGACGCCAGCTCTTCCGCGCCAAACCCGCGACACAATCACATACAGTCGCGCATCGTACGACGACGGATCTTCTACCCTCCATCGTTTCGTCCTCGAGGACCGCTCGGCGTTCACCCTTTGTTGCTCCCCGGGCTAGCCGGGGACGGCGTGACCGACACGGCCACCGCGCGCCAAACTCCATGGCGCTCGGCAAAGACCCGCAGGAATCGGCTCGGCCCCTGCCCCTTCAGACGATGGCCCTCATGAGATGAAAGGTCGGATCGGCAGATAGACCGTCGCGTCTGCCTTGAAAGTAGCGCTCCTCTGCATCTTCCGTCGAAAAATCCATCGCTTCTGAAAAGCCGATCGATCGAAGCTTCGTTTCAAGCTGTGCAGGCGTGAAGCGTGAGAGGGCGGGCTCGTTTATGCCCATCGCCCTTTTGCTAGCCTCATCGGCTGCGATCTCTTCTTGCTCTTCACGGGAAAGCAACTCCAGAGCAATCACGTATTCGAAAACGATTTCACTCCCGCTCGGTAGTCGACGCACGATTTCAAGCGTTCGATCGATGGCCTCTTCGGTCAGGTAGTAGGTAACCCCCAGCCACGAGCAAAATGTCCCGGAGCCAAAGTCAAAACCGCATTCGCGTAGAGCATCGCTTAGCGAGGTGGACTCAAAATCGACGGGCGCGAAATGGAGATTTGCAGGAGCAAGAAGGCCGGCCGTCTCAAGGCGTTCCCTCTTGTCACACTGGGTAGCGGGATGATCGACCTCGAAGATTTCAATCGACCGAGCCCACGAAGGTTGCCGGAAGGCGAACGTATCGAGGCCAGCACCCAAGATCAGGTATTGGTGGATCGCGCGTTGCGCGACGGTATCGGCGAGGCAGTCCTCAGCGTACCGGCTTCGCATTACAAGGCGCGAACGCACTTGCTTGAAAGCTGGCTTGCTGGCTTCGAGATTCAAATCGATGTCCGTCGGCATCTCCACTATGCGCAGAGCGATGGGATCGAGGAGGATCTTCGGTTGATCGTCGAATAGCTGATGAACAGCACGATGGACAGCCGCTGCTTCGCTGGTTTTGCTCGGTTTATCCTTTTCCATGGTGTCCCTCGCGCTCCGAAACTTTGCGGAAGTTGTCCCGGCTCGAAGTGAAGCTTGTCCGCACGATACAGATGAGCGCGTGAGAAAGTCGGCCTGCAAGGCCCTTGCTGCTCACAGACACTCCGGCACGCTGAACGTCCTGTAGGTGTGCAAGCCGTCTCAGTTCGTTCCGCATCGTCCGGCCTGGTGCATGCCGGTCCGGCGTCCCAGTTTCCCGCTTCGTTCCGCCTGATTCCGACGGAATCTCCCCCCATACCACAGGACAGTCTATCGGGACTCCCCACCGCGCGTGGCACACCTCAGGATCTCTGCGAGATCTTCTGGAAAGATCAATTCACTACTTCTCCGGAGCTCAGCCAGCGACCACCAGCGGGTCTCAAGAATACCCTCACGGCTATGCACCTCTCGAATCTCCTCGTCGAATTCCAGAGATTCCAGACGAAGAAGGAAGAACGTCTCCGTCTGGTGGACTTGCCGATCGACGAATACGAAATCAGCGGTCCTATCGCACAGCACATGGAGACGAGGATTTCTAACCCCGAGCTCCTCAAGAGCTTCGCGTGCGGCGGCTTCCTCAAAGGTCTCACCGTCCTCCAATCCGCCACCAGGTGTTGCCCAGAACTTCTGACCCGTAAGCCGGGCATACTGGAAGAGGAGGATATGATTGTGCAGGTCGACCACAACAAGACGTGCCGCACGACGAAATTCGGACTCCATGGCTATACCGCGGTGGCATCCTCCTTCCACCCGGCTCCAACCGGGGTTCACGTGGTCTACGCGGAAGGGTACGCCGTCTTTTTCATTCCGTCACCCATCCAGAACTTTCGGTAATAGCTCCCTTCGCTTGTCACGCAACCGCGCAGCGGAGTAACTTTCTTGTCGGCCGAACAAGCGGCTTCCAGTCCGCGGTGAGGGCTAAGCCCACCGTACTGTTTCTGTTTTGCATCACTCTTCTCGCCTGCTGGGCGTGAATCCCCGCCACACGGAGGACCTGAAAATCGCGGCTGATCTCATTGAATGCCGCAGACCTATAGCGAGGTAGATCATGGACCTTGGACTTCTGATCCTTCGTGTCGTCTTCGGGTTAACTCTCGCAGCGCACAGCGCGCAGAAACTATTCGGATGGTTTGGGGGCCCGGGCATCGACGGCACCGCGCAGATGATGGAGCAACTTGGTTTTCGACCACCGCGGTTGCAAGCGGTGGTGGCGGGCCTGGTAGAGGGAGGTTCTGGCCTGGCGTTGGCCGCGGGACTCCTGACCCCGCTGGCCGCCGGGGCGTTTATCTCGGTCATGTTGGTGGCGACAGTGAGCGTTCATCTGCCAAAAGGCTTCTTCGTTCAAAACGGCGGCTTTGAGCACACACTCGCTCTCGCGACTGGTGCGTTGGCGGTGGCCTTCACGGGTCCGGGGGCGATATCGGCAGACGCGGCGCTTGGGGTCGATTGGTCAGGTCCTTCCTGGGGCGTTGCTGCGCTCGCGATCGGGCTCGTGGGTGGGGGGCTGCAGTTAATGGGCAGAAGGCGAAGCCCGGCGGCGCATCAGGGGGCCTAGAAGCTTAGGAAGATCCGCTGGGCGTTCCCCGGAGCCGGTAGATCAGCGCGGGCTCGCGCCCGCAACCCAAAGACGCTGTCTCGGCGATCGAGTTCAAAGGTTCTCACACCCACGGGATTCCTCGGAAATGAACCTCGGAATGACACCATTTTTCTATATTGGTTGAGTGATTTTGCGGGAGAGATTGCCACTGGCGAACGACACCTGCAGCGTCGTGTGACGCGACGAAAGTTCAAAATAGTAGATCAGCAGAAGGCAAACGATAACTATCGCAGCCGGAGCGAATCCGAACGCGGCGATGAATTCCCGTTTAACATCTCGGGGCGCCGGCCAGAATGGTCGTCTGAAGAAATTGACTCCCCGGAGCACCGCGGTTGTAATCGCTCCATCGCAGCCGATTCGGTCGGAAGAGCGACAGTATGAAAAACGGGCTTGGCCGCACCGTTCGCCCGTCAGGAGGAAAACGATGAGCATTATCGATAAGGCGCTAGAAGCAAACCGCAACTATGCAAAAAGTTACGATCCAGCGCTGGGGAAGCGTCCGGCCCCCAAAATCGCGGTGGTAACCTGCATGGATCCACGGCTCTCAGACCTCCCTGGAATCCTGGGTCTGCCGCAGGCCGATATAGACGCGATCCGAACCGGCGGACCGGCGGTAACAGAAGATGTTCTCGGGGAACTGGTTGTTTCCAACCGTGTACTCGGAACCACAGAGATACTGCTTCTCAACCACACCGGCTGCGGGTTCACGACATTCACAGATGACGAGCTGAACGCAAAGCTGAGCGCTTCGACCGGAGATGCTTCGCCGGCTCCAATGCGCTTCTTCTCCTATAAGGATCCCGAGCAAAATACCCGGGAGCAGATCAAGAAAGTCAGGTCGCATCCCTGGATTGCCAAAGACATTCCCGTGCGCGGCTGCATTTTCGACGTGGAGACGGGCAGATTACGGGAAGTCAAAGTACTTTAACCCGAGCGCGCCGCCTGACGACTTTTCCGGCGTCCCAGTTTCCCGCTTCGTTCCGCCTTATCCCGTCGGAATCACGCCCGCTACCATGCGTCGCCGGGACGTTGCAGCGGCAGAACAGATTCGCCTTGCGTCTCGCAACTGACGGCGGCGCGGCCTCGCTTGTCACGCCACACCGCGGCGTAGTAGCTTTGTTGTCAGCCGAACAAGCGGCTTCCGGTCCGCGGAGAGGGCTGAGCCCACCATACTATTTTTGTTTCGCATGACTCTTCTGCCCGCAGCGGACGCGGGTGAACAGGAAGGGTTATGCCAACAAATCAGAACCCATCACGGTCGCTCCCAGCAAAACCGTCTGAGGAGTATCTCCGCAAAGAGGCGAAGCGTTTCGCCAAGCGGCACGGACTGAAACTCGCCGCGGCCCAGCGCGAGCTTGCCCACGAGTATGGTCATCGGACCTGGGCCGGCCTGATGTTGGCGGCCAAAGCCACGATAGGCCCGGGGCATACGTCGATCCATCATGGGGGCGAAGCTTCCCAGCCTTCGGGTGCTTCTCAGCCTTCGGGCGCTCCTCAGCTTCGCGAGGACGAGTGGGCCATTATCAGCAGGCTTGCGGAAGTGTCGTTGGCTGAAATGCCGATGGTACCCAGTCAGAAAGAGTGGCTGGACAACCGCAGGTCCTTTCCCGAGTCGGACGGCATTCAACACTACTTTGTTGCGACGCTGGGCGAGCAGATCGTGGGCTTTGCATGCGCGGAGCACCCGCCGGCATGGATGCGTGGCAACATCGACGCGGCCGGAGAATACCGCTTGTTTTTGGTCGTCGAACCGTCTGCGCGTAGAACTCTGGGGTCCCGACTGCTCGCGAAACTTGGAGAGTCTTTGATTAGTTTTGGTGCGCGGCGAGCCTGGTTTCAGGAGTATGAGGCAGACGAAGGCCTCATCTCCTTTCTGCAGGACAAGGGGTTTACAAAGGCGGTGCGTTTCAAAACCAACGAGGGAGTACCTATTGTTCGACTATCTATGCAGGCTCCTTTTGAATCCCTAACGCGGCAACAAAACACACGCACAAGTGAAGCATCAGCCGCTGGTATGGTCAGGGGGCAACTACAATGAAAACCTGGCAATACATCTCAGTAAGCCCGGTCGCGGCAGCATTGGGCGCCGAGGTTGCCGGCGTTCATCTGGCCCGACTCGATGAGGCCGCGGTCTCGGAAATCCGCGCGGCTTTTCTCGAGTACCAGGTTCTCTTCTTTTGCGATCAGGAACTCACCCGGGAGCAACATCTCTCTTTCGCACGCCACTTTGGCACTCTGAACATCCATCCATTCGAGCAACCGTTGAAAGACGAGGGATACCCCGAATTCGTGCTGTTCCAAAGCGGCGAGAAGTTTCCGCATGTGGCGCAAGCGTGGCACAGCGACATAAGCTTTCTGGAACAGCCGCCCCTCGGCTCTGTACTCCGTTGCGTTGTCGCGCCGCCATTCGGCGGCGATACGATGTGGGCCAGTACGTATGCGGCTTATGACGCGCTCTCCGATCGAATGCAGTGCCTTCTTTCCGATCTAACCGCGATCCATGACACTGCGCGCGTATATGAATACGTCAAGCGGACCGGCGGAGAAATCAGCGAAGACGAAGACCGGCGCCTGCGCTCCATGTACGCCGAACATCCGGTCGTGCGCACCCATCCCGAAACCCGACGCAAAGGACTCTTCGTCAATTCGCACTTCACCAATTCGATCAAAGGTATGAAATCCGCCGAGAGCAACGCACTGTTGAATTTCCTCTACCAGCACATCGCACTCCCGGATTTCCACTGCCGTTTCCGTTGGCGCGCCAACTCCGTTGCGATGTGGGACAACCGTTGCACGCAGCATCGCGCGGTCGCGGACAACCGAACAGCAGAACGTCGCCTCGAGCGCGTGACAATCAACGGCGACAGACCCTTTCACTGAAGTAACTCAGCGAGGGAAGTCGAAAACTCGATAGCCGTGCCAGGGGTCTTCAAATAGAGTTGTAAGCAAATCCGAACGGCGGATGGTGCCGCGTCCTTTTGGTCGCGAGAGGGAGGTTGGAAGCATGGATCGTGTCGATGGGAAGACCGCATTCATAACTGGAGGAGCGCGCGGGATCGGACTGGGTATCGCTCGCGCCTTCGCCCGAGCTGGCGCGAAATTGGCGCTCGCGGATATCGATCAATCCTCGCTGGCCACGGCAAAATCCGAGCTCTCGGACTTAACCCCGGTGGAGACGTTCCTGCTCGACGTCCGCGACCGCTCAGCTTACGCGCAAGTCGCGGACGAAACGGAATCTCGACTCGGTTCAGTGTCAATTCTGTGCAATAACGCCGGAGTGGCCGGAGGCCAGCACGTTACGCGCCTGACTTACGAATATTGGGACTGGGTAATCGGAATTAATCTGACGGGAGTGATCAATGGAGTCCAGACTTTCCTACCGCGGATGCTCAAACGAGGGGGTGGCGGGCATATAGTCAACACAGCTTCGGGTGCGGGACTGGCAGCCACGTCCAGCGGTCTCTTATATACAACCTCGAAATTCGCGGTTGTGGGTCTTTCGGAATCGCTACGGCTCGAGCTCGAACCGTTCAAGATTGGTGTCAGCGTATTGTGCCCCGGTCCAGTCAATACGAAGATCATATCGAACAGCAACGACACGCGACCCTCATCGCCGGTGACCGTTGAGGAGACGAAAATGTGGGAAGCCGCAATCACACAAGCCAACGCCTTTCTAGCCGCGGGCACCGATCCTAACGAGGTTGGCGAAATGGTCCTCGCGGCGGTAAAGACCGATCGCCTCTATATCCATACCGATCGACTCATGGCAGGACTGATCGAGGCGCGGGCCAAGGCCCTGCTCGAGGCAATGCCACCAGCGAAATAGCAACCAGCTTCTGAGGCCGCGACGCGCGCGGACGAATCGCGGCCTGAAGTCATCCGCATCTGTAGCGACGGCAAAACGAACCTGCGCGCGATCAGCGCCGTTTGTCGGTCGCACAACCGTTTGCTAACTCATCAATTTGTATCTGGCCTTTAGAGGAGAAAAATATGCCAGCCTACGCAATTTTCATTCGCGATAGCACTCGTGATCCCAAAGAGCTCGAGACTTATTCCAAGGTCGCTCCCGCAACTTTGTCGGGCCATCCGGTCACGCTTCGAGTTGCCTATGGGCGGCACGAGGTCCTGGAAGGTCCGGAAATCGAAGGAGCGGTCGTGCTCGAGTTTCCGACCTTTGAGGCAGCCAAGGCATGGTACGACAGCCCCGCCT
>JBKQNE010000125.1:0-60010 GCA_052146355.1 Binataceae bacterium (SeqCode)
CCGGCCTGAAGTTCGTCGATGGAGTCGGCGAGGATCGACTGAAAACCTTTACTCACTCACCTGACAGTCAACCTAGGGAAGCCGCCTGATCATGACCGGCCGATCCACAACATTTGACAATTACTCTCGCGAGAAGAGTCGATCGATGATAGGGCAAGCGCACCTTGCTTTTGGAGATCTCTATGGTCTCTACATCCGAGCATACGCGAATAGTCGTGTTTAGTGTCTAAATGACAGTAGAGCAACCACTGTGGCGATGGTGGCGCGGTGCCGCGATGCAAGGTGACCGGTGCCGAAGAGTACGGACGCCTCCGTATCTGGCAGGTGCCCGCGGGGAAGGACAGCCGCGGTGCCTGGTGTCGGAAGAAGGGTGTTGGTGCGGTCGGGCGCGCACTCCAGGGGGAGGAATGGGCTATAAGCCGAATCGCTGAGGTTATGGTAGATTGCCTAGTTCATCGCGGTGAAGCTCATACGAACACCGGGGCACCTGGCGCCTCAGCCTCAAGATCTGCGTTCTCTGAACGCAGCGCTGGACCGGGCTATCTGCAAGTTGCTTTCGGGACAGTCTGAGGAACGGAAGACGGAACTGGCTGGCTTGGGGGATCCAGAACTGGTTGGGCGTGAATTACGCTGGCGCATGAAGTTCGTTAAGGATCATGAAGCTATTTGCGTTGGGATCGACGGAGAGTTCAAGGTTGGCTACAACGAGCTCTATATTCGGAGCCTTTCCGGAGACCGGCTTTCCGTTGTTCTGGAGTTTGTTGTAGCGCGTGCACTCCACCTGCTCAGAGCGGATCGACTTACACGGCGGGCAGATTGTCAGTGAGCCGAGAGCCTTTGATTTATTTCGAGGACTCTTGGGCGAATGCGCGTCCGTCGCTCGAGAAATCGATCATCAGGGGTAGGCTTCCCTGCTTTTTGTACAGGTCCAGTTGGTGCAGGCGCTCCGGCACGCGTAGATGCCGGAGCGCCGCGAGAGAAGCCTTAGCGAAGCCTGGTGAGCGTTTTCGGGTCTACGCGCAGCGTGTCTGTCCGGCCCTCCGCTGCGTCGACGAGAGCGTCGAATCCGGTGTGTACGTAGCGATCGAGGCTCGCGCCGGTGATCAGCATCGGCTGGACCTTGACCTGTTCGCCCGACAATCCTTCCGCGTATGGCCAGACGATAGCTTCTCCCATCCGGCTAAACCCACTGGGGGCAAAAAAATCCGTAGTGTTAGCGGGTTCAGTGATCGCGTAGATAAGCAACGCCTGCGCACGCATCAACCCCACGACCGCTCCGGAAAGAGTCAGAGCCAGGCGCCCCACCCCTTTGCGAAGGGAAAAGAATTCACTCCCCTCCGCGACGCGGTGGTAGGGAAAGGCGCGGAGGTCGGGGGCCGGCATACTCTGGGGGACAACCCCCAGAGAGTGAAGCACGAAGCCTGCTTGCATCTCATCCAGTGGACAGTCATTTTCTACAAGTGCGTAGGCTTCTCCGAACCTTAAGTGCATTTGCGTGAGGCGGGCTCCCGCCTTGTCCCTGAATTGGGAGCCAGTCCCAGCCCGAGCCCGGGAGAGACCCCTCACGTATGCCTCGCGATCCTGTTCTGTAACGATACGTCGCAATTCCATAACCATAACCTCCGTTACCCCGACGCTGCAGCATCAGGGTTGTTGTTCCCGTCAATAGTGGCGGTTTACTTGTCTTTACCAGTTTCGATATAAGAGCGGTCTGGGATAAAGTGCCTGGTGGTAGGCATCGAGTAGCTGGAGAGGGAAGATATTCGCCATGCTGAGGAGGCCCGCAGGGGTAAGTGGCGCGATCTCGTCCGTCTTGAGGAAGCAGAAATCTGGAGGTTCACGGATTCGGGTTCGGCCAGGATTCGATCTGATGGCGCAGTGCGACTACCGTGAAGTGCTGCGTGCGTTTTACAGCCGAGCGGATGCGAGAGCAGCTGTCAGGACATTCGCCAAGGCTTTACCGGGACTGAACGAGTGTGTCGGGGGTCATCAACGGCGAATACGTGAACTCGCCGATTTGGCATCGCATTCGGGTACCAATCTTAGGGTGTTTCATCCGAGTCGTAGTCTCGGAGGCGGACTGCGAGGGTTTTATATTGTAGGAGAGAAAAGGTATGCGGGAATTTACCTGAACGCCGCCCACCATCCGCTCGCGGTGTCATCGACTTTCCACCACGAATTGGGGCATCACCTGATTTCAAAGGAAATTGAAAAGCCACGGGAAAGCGTTGTCTCGAGCTTCGACAGCGAATTCCAGGACCACCTTGATCAGCCGCTGGAACTACTGGCTGATATTTTCGCTTCGATCGTCGTATATCCACGGCGAGTGGCTGTTGAATTATTCCAAGGGGTCGAGACGAACACGACGCTTCTTGAAAACGCGGCGGGCCACCTGAGACGTGAGTATGGATTCAAGTTCAGTAGCGCCCTGTCAAAGAAACAGAGCGAATCGTACCTGTTTGGACTGATCCACTACGCGAAGTTACGCAAAGCGTGTCTCGAAGAATACGGCATTTGAGAGATCGGTGACTTTACAATCCGAATGGTGCGCATCGGCTAACCTGGTGCTCATGTGAGTAAGTCCGACGATGTGAGGGCCGCTATCT
The DNA here is from genome assembly GCA_052146355.1 of Binataceae bacterium (SeqCode). GTDB lineage: Bacteria > Desulfobacterota > Binatia > Binatales > Binataceae > JAFAHS01. The sequence goes on from JBKQNE010000125.1 coordinate 2,607, forward strand.
CGGCGATGCTTGGAGAACGAAAAGCGGGAATGCAGCCGGGTCACATCTCAAGTGGCGTGGACCTGATTGCGCAACGCGATTACCGAAAACTCCTACGGGCATCTTTTAGCCGATCGGAGGTGCAGTCGGTTATCATGAGGTTCTCTCGCATCTTCCCGTGGCTGAACGAGTCGGTGGGGAGGCAAAAGCGAATACGGGAACTAGTCGGTCTCGCGGAGCATGCCGGTACGAGAGTCAACGTCTTTCGACCCAGTTGTGATGGGGAAAGTGAGCCGCGAGGGTTCTATATCGTCGGGGAAGGGAGTTATTCGGGGGTCTACTTGAATGTCATTCACCATCCGGTGGCGATATCGTCAACTTTCCACCATGAATTGGCGCATCACTTAATTGCGGAGCAAATTGGCCAGATGCGAGAAGTATCGGTGGCGGGCTGCGACAGCCAGTACGAGCACCACCTCGACAAGCCAGTCGAGTTGCTGGCCGATATATATGCTGCTCTGGTTGCCTATCCTCGGCCGGTGGCCCGGGAATTGTTCCAGAATTCTCCGACGACCACGGTGCTCGTGAAGAACGCTGCCGCGCATCTCAGACGCTCGTACGGATTCCAGTTCAACAACGCCCTGTCAAAAGAACAGACCGAAGATTATCTCTCGGGGCTCGTTCATTTCGCGAAATTGCGGACGGCGGTCCTTGAGGAGTTTGGGATTTAGAGACGCTGGCCGGGTCGGTTTGAGCGGAGATGCTCCGGGCTCACTCGTGGTCAGGGCGGAGTAGAATCACGATTGCCGCGAAAACGCGAGGACTCGGTACGTACCCGAGCCGCGTGAGGTGTTTCAGAGCCCGTAATTTGCGGCTGGAGACGCGGTATCGGTGAAGCAGGGAGCGATCATTGCTGAATTTGCGCCATGCTTCCGCGGGAGTCTTGTTAAGGCGTGCCGCTATACCATTAGAAACGTTCGGTTTGGCCTCGGGGAAGGCCATGAGGAACAGTTTCTGGCGGTCCACCAGACGCAAGATGTAGATCTGACTTTGTACGTTACCGGAGCGTCGTCCAATATTCACAGCCTGCTTGGTCATTCGCTAGAGAACGAGGGCCGCCTTAAGTAGCGAACCGACGATGCTCGATCTTGCGACGAATTCACAAATCAAATTTCCAGAGCAGCGCACACCGAAGCTTTACGTAGTGAAGCGCTCCACTCAAATACAAATGGCCTGCAGGCTCGTTTTCCCCTTGATCAAACGAAAATTTGAAATTGGTGGAATACAGGTCCCGAATAACATCCAAAGAGCCTGCATCAAGAGGCAAAGCACCGACGGACAGGCCTAGAAACGGTGAATGGTTCACCATCTTTTCGGCGTGCTTTCTCGGATATGCTGCCACTGAAACCATCACATCCGCCAAGAGCTCGCTTGGATCGTTCAAGTGCTGGCTGTAACCCCATTCCAGGCAGAGCGGTTCGCGCCTGGGTCGGCAACCCAAGATCGCAAGGTGATGTCCTATTTCGTGACAAAACGTGGCAGACACCGCGAGGGGGGATGAGCGGTGTTAAGGAAAATCAAAGGACGATATGCCTTGCTGGGAAGGTACAGCCCCCGAATGGACATGGAGAGGCGCTTCGATGATTCAATTATTCGGACCCCGCATCTCCGCGCAACTTCGTTTCTATCTGGCCACGGGCCTCCGACCCGCATCGGCTCTGCGTTCAGCAACGGCCAGACTTTTCTCCCGGCCTGCAACAACTTGGCTGTTCGGGCACGCGAGAGACTTTCGGTGATCTGGTCGAGGTAATTCGCCTTGGCCACGAGCTGAAGATCGGTCAGTCCCTCAAGCTGTGATCCTGGTGATCGATTAAAATCGCGAATGAGTCTTCCGAGCTTGCGCTTTTGAGACATTTTCGCGCTCGCTCTTTCGCTCATAGCAAGCATTCCCCTACCAAACGAGGCCGCAGCAGATCACCGCTCGTCAAGCAAACCAAATCTAAGAGAACCCACCGCTACTAGGCAACCTCCGCTGACTCCCACCCGTTAAAGTTCTCCGCCCCCCGCTAAATGTCGAACGCCCGTAAGGCTGCCCAACGCAGCTTCCCATAGTGAGCCACTGCTGCGAAATAGTTCATGTTCCTGGCGGGCCTGGAAGACTTCGGGCCAATTCCGCGCGGATCATAAATTCCCTCCACGTGACGCCCCAGTTTCCGGAGAATTTCGGAGTCGGGAGGAAGAAGCGCTCGCCAATCCTTCTCCCTTTGGTCAAGAAGTTCATTCGCGACCTTCCGAGGGAATCCCACGAAACTCACCACCAGATCGGCGGCAAACTCAGCAGGGTCATCGAGGTGATGATAAAGGCGGCCGCCGATGTAGTACCGCACGCCTGCATACTGGCCAAGCGCTCGCCTGGCCAGATGATGGCCCACCTCGTGAGACCATGCTGCCGTTGCTTCGATCGGAGACAGCGCCGTATTGATGAAAATCGTCGCTCGAGGTGGTGGCAGATAAAAACCCCACAACATCAGCCCCTTCGCCGTGGCGAGACGTCTCCATTTGAAGCGCAAATCAACACGCCCGAGTCGGCGCGGTATCTCTCGCTCGAGTGTCTTCGCCGGCGCCGTAAAATATTGGACACGATTGACATCTGGCCAAACGAGCGAACATTCTTCGAGAGGACGCAGGATCTGGCGCTTGGAGAACGTCTCTCGCAGCCGTTGCACGTAATTCAGCTTGGCAATCTGCGCCAAATCTCGCTGCACATTTGTGACCGAAAGTGGCGTGTGACCTGCAGCCCGTGCCTGGTCGATCAGCGTTTCGACTATCGATGAAGTCGATCTCATACAACTCGAAGTGTAACACTGCCTCAGGCTTCTGCCAGCAGGTCCGCCGAGAATCTACCCTCATACGGCACCTCAAGAAAGCTCCGAATCTCGTCCCCATTGCTTGCTCTTACATGCCGCGTGCCCGTGAAAACAAATCGATCCGGCTCGCCCTGACCTCCAAATTTCTGCTAATGCCCCCTTTTCCTATCCCTCTAGCCTGCCATAATGGATTGGTAGAAAATCTCTACCAGACAGAAGCGAGCGCACACCCCTTAGCTACGATCATGACGGTAAGAAAAATACGCCAAACAGCTAAGTCTCGAATCAGTACCTTCGGCGAATTAATTCGTCAACGCCGACGCCTCCTGAATCTGACCCAAGAGGATCTCGCTCGACGCATCGGCGTATCAATGCCCTTCGTTGGACATCTGGAGACAGGCCATCGGCGACCCTCGGAGAAGACCGTAGCGAAGCTGGCCAAAGTGCTTGGTCTTGATCAGCGACAGCTGTTCTTTGTGGCTAACCCGCAGACTAGGCAATTCCTCAAGCCGCCCGACAACGGCCCAAAACAATCCGCCTGGGATCAGTTTAAGCAAAACCAACACCTCCGTCGCGCGCACAAAATAAGCCTGAGCGAGATGAGCGTACTGCAGCGAATCTCTCTTCTTGGCGATACCGAGAGTCCCGAAGACTTCATCTTCATTCTGAACACGGTTCGCCGCGTGCTTAAGCCCTGAGCCAACTTCTCTGCAAGAGCCCAACCTCACATCCGCTCCAGGTCATCATTTCCGCCAAATCTCTGGATCCTTGAAGCGGATGAAGGATGCAATCCTGTCTTGATTTCAAGATTCGAGCGAGAAAGTCATCTGATTCTCAACCTGGAAGACTGTGATTTCTGGCAGCTGATCGAGGCCTTCGACATATCGGCGCACCACCCGCTCCGAAGTGCGTACTCTCATCTGTATGGAGGGGTCGATATTGATGGTGTCTAGTCCGATTTTTGCCATACGGATCCCTCTTCAAAGCCACGCTTCGATCACCACGACGCGCATTCGTCAATCGCAGTCTCTTCGACGAGCCGCCACCATATCTCTTTCGCCGAGTATTCGATCTGAGCGCGCCGATCCAACTCGCCCAAGACGAGCGCGTGTCTTTCTTTTTCGGTCGTGTTCTTGAGTTTCAAAGAGCTTTGTATCTCTTTGACCAGCCACCGTGACGACCTTCCATTTCCCAGTGAACTCACAATTGTCGCATTTCCTACAAAAGAGCATTTCAACCCTCAATGGCACGCGACATCCTAGTCCCACAACGATCCCCTCTGCGTTGCACTCGACAAGCTCTAGGCTTCCGTGCCCGCAAGACTCGCATCGGAGGGAATCCGCTTCCAACACTTCGCGTCTACCTTGACGTCGGCCCGGAATGTCAAGCTCCTCCTCTGAACAGACCTTTCGCCCGAATGTCGCAGAACCTGCCGCCAACGTCCTCGTGCATGAGAGGGTTAAAAGGCTCCTCAACTTCCCTACCTCTGTTCGAGAACTGAGCGTCAAACTATGCAAAATGTTCGCGCTCCAGGCGGACGTTCCGCACCTGCTCGGCTACACGCGATATGTGGATCATCTCAAAAAACCGCCAGAGCTGGCCGCTGACATTTTGGTAAGCTCGATCGTACCGATCGGAATCGAGTCGGGCTTGCTGTCGCTCTTTTGCCGGTTGGCTGGAAATGGAATGGCCCCCCTTTTGTAGATGCATTCACATTCAGCACCATCGGCGCCATAGCGGATCGACAACGGCTAAAGTTGGTTTCGTTCGTCTAGTTTCGCGAATCGCTCACCTCCAGGTCCGCCTCCCATTGCCAGGAAACGCGCCACCAGCGACAATCGATTGGTTCCATCGCGGAAGAGTCCATTCGCATAGCCGTGGTTCTCTGTTAGCGTGGTTACAGCCTTCACGCCACACCCCTCTACCTTCAGGTAGAGTTTCTCTACCATCTCGCTCTACAAATGACAAGCGAAATAACCGGAGGATCGTCGGCCGCCCTTCACCGTAGGGCAGCACCGGATGCTGCGCTTCCCCGAACTCGGAATAGAAGAGCACTCCTGTAATCGGCGCAACCGCCGCCGTTTCGGGTACTTCGTCGGGATGTTGCCCCCACATCGGGGAAACGCCAGATTCGCTGCGCCGTTGACCGAAAGAGATTTACCACAACCTGAGTGGTACGTTGTCGAGTTACTACTAGCCGCTGCTGGCGGCGAGCCATCTGACGCGGCGACTGTTTGGCCGACTTGCTGTGTCAGATCGCGGCGCTGCTGTCGCCGGCTGAAAAAGGCGCAGTAGATCTCGATGGCGACGCCAGGCGCAGGGAAAAGTATGCGGAGCCGCGCGGAAAAGGGGCTCTCCGGCCGTTACGTGCTCACCAGATGCGGAACCGGCACTCGCGGCGCCGATAGAAATGCCGTGGAACCTTGTCGAGAGAGGCGGTTTGGTCTACATGGAAGGTTGGAATCTGAGAGGCAAAACGCGAATCGCAGATGATATGATTTTGTCAACGGGTCAGTCGGAATCAGAGGGTTAGCGTCATGACATTGAGGCAGCTTCTCGTGATTGACCGCTCCAAAGGGCGGGGGGCGACGGTCGAGGAGACGATAGTGAGAGCGATCGGTACGGGCACCGCCATGGGAGCGATGTGGCCAATTGCCGTCGCTTCTATTCATCACGGAGGCCTCTTCGGATACGGGACAGCGATGTTTCTACTTTTCTTAGGCTTTTTCGGAGGGCAAGTCGCTGGTGGTATCGTGTATCAGAGATGGATTGGAACGACTCGCGAACCTGAACCAAAGGAGCGGGCGCGACCAATCTTTGTTAAGCTCATGGCGCTATTCGTGCTTACAATGGCCATCGCTCTTCTCGCGGAGCTAATCTTCAAACGTTTTACGCCGATTAACACGGGACTTGCTATGACCGCGATGGCGGCATCTTTCGCGGTGACGGCGATTCGCAAACAGTCCCGATACTTTCGCTTGATGAGTACGACGTTTTTCTTGCTCGGTACGGTGGCCCTTATGCTCAGCGGCGGGCACTTAACTCTAGGACCGGCCTGGATATGCCTGATTGCGGCTGGTGTCGCACTTCTTATCCACAATGACCCTGCGCCGCAACCCAACCTCGGAGCTGCTCATACTGCGCTCCAATCCTAGTGGGTCACATCGAAGCGCTCGCGACGACAAATTGTACTACCTTTTTCTGTTTTGCCGACCTGATCTGTATCTTCATGGCATAGATACTACGGTCATCTCTGTTAAATCTGTCGATCGAACGGATTTCTCGAAATCGCGACGCTCCGCTGTGAGCCGTTCCGCTCTGGCTCTGTAAACTCCGCCGCGCAGCCCAAATTGGTGAACAAAGCCCTAATTTACCGAGATATTTTGAGTGAGCCGTCCGGGACTTGAACCCGGGACCCTCTGATTAAAAGTCAGATGCTCTACCGGCCTGAGCTAACGGCTCGTACTCGATTAACAGCAGATAATTGCAGGGATATCTGCGCTTTGGAAGACGCGCGCTAACGACAAGCCACAGCCAGCGCAGCGCCGGACGAAATGAGAACGCCGAGGGCTGGCCGGCCCCTCGGCGTTCCGCAATTGCCGATCGACAACCGACTGGGCTAGTCGTTCTCGCCCGGCATCGTCACGAACACGTTGCCCTTCTTGCCGACTCGTATGCACTGGACATCGGGCTGTGAGAAATCCTGCGTGCAGACCGGCTTGTCGATAGCCGGACACTTGTAGAGATTCGGACCCTGCTGTTCGCACTTGGAAAGGTCGAAGCTCATCTCCACCGAGTTGGCCGGGGTACCGGACGATCCAAACATCGAGCATGACGCCGCGCCCGCGACCATCGCAAGAAGCGCCGCGCCCCCCACCACCAGGGTCAGGTTTCCACGCACCCGAACGATTGCTTTACGCATCTGCTCTACTCCTCCAAAAGAAAAAAATTCTATTCCTGATATCGCGTGTCTTTGCGAAATGCCACCCGCTCCTTTTCTAGCCGTCAACTTTTGATCGTCCCCGAGCGCCCGCTCAGTGCACGCGCCGCCGCCGTCGGCAGGAAAGTGCGCGCGTAGCGCAGGTAGTTTCTAAAGCGCATCGGATCGAACTGTATCGCGCGCGCGAAAGCGTTGCGCGCGGTCATTCTATCCCCCTCCGCAAGCGCGCGCAGACCGATATAACCGAGAATGCTGCGCGGCGCACGCTCACGCGCCCGCACCAGATGAACCACCGGCCGCTGCCATTGCTCTCGCACCAGCCGCTCGAAAATTTTCGCCGATGCGCGCTCCTTGCGTCCCCGCTTCAGCGGGCGCGGAAAAAGGGAAAATCGCCACTGAACGAGCGGCTCCGCGATATAAGCAAACGCGCCCTGCTCCCGCGCGAGCATCCACATGTAGACGTCCTCGTACCCGAGCGATCGGAACGCTTCGGAAAATCCCCCTGCCCTCTCGTACGCCGCGCGGCGCATCACGACCGCACTCGGCATGATCGGCCATAGCTGCGCGAACAGATCCTCGAAGCTGGGCGCGCGATCGATCGCCTCTCCCAGCAGCGACGTGCCCATCTCTTTCCCTTCGCTGTCGATCAGCGAGAGCGCGGTGTATGCGAGCACGCAATCGGGGGCGGCATCGAGCGCGGCTACCGTCTTCTCGAGCATCGCGGGCATCCAGATATCGTCGGCATCGAGAAACGCCACATACTCGCCGCTGCCCGCGCGGACTCCCGCGTTGCGCGCCGCGGATAGACCCGCATTCGGCTGGGTGATGATCTTGATGCGCGATGAGTACCGTTTCAGTATTTCGCCGCTCGAATCGATCGAGCCGTCATCGACGGCGATAATTTCGCGATCGGTAAACGTCTGCGCGAGCGCGCTTTCGATCGCAGCGGCAACCGTGGCCGCGCTGTTGTAAACCGGAACGACTATCGTGACGCGTGGCACGGGCGCTCAGGCGGCGCTACGATCGCGGCCGGTGCGCGGGTACTTCCACGCACTCAGGTCGCGTCCGAGCATCGCCTCCAGCGCTTCGACTTCGGGAAGAAAGTGGGCGCGGATGCGCGCTTCCGCCTCCGGATCCATCGCGCCGAATTCCTCGCCGCCGCCGAACACGAATTTCCATACCCCGATGCTGTCGAGGATCGAGATCGCCCGGTGCCATCGATGCACGCGCATCCAGTCGCGCGCGTTGCGCGCATTCTGCGCGAGCCGGCGGCTGCGCGGCGCGTGCGTTACCGTGTTCACGCGCTCGGTCGCCACCGGCATGCCCGCCACGGCAATTGGCGGCGCACCGATAAATTCGCAGATGCGGTCGAGATAGCCCTGCGGGTCGGTTTCCAGATCTTCGTACAACATCACGAGCACGCGTTCCGAGCCGAACAACCGCCGCCAGTTGTCCAGGTGAAACGCGTAGCGGCTCGACTCGCGGATCACGTCATTGCGCGCGACCGTCTCTTCAAACCCCACTCGCGTCCACGCGTCACGCCGCATGATCCGGTAAGACGACCACGCGCGCTCGGATGGATCGCGAAGCGAGACGACGATTTTGCACTGCGGGATGGTCCGGGCGATTCGCTCGTACGCTTGCGGAATTCCGAAGTAGTTCGGATCGATCTCGCCCATCTCGCGTCCCGCGGGGCACTTGGAAAAAAACGCCAGATACCAATCCAGGCCGCGATCGAAATACTTCGAAAAGAAGTCTGTCTCCTTGATAGTGGGAAGGCCGATGTGCCCGGTCAGGACCTTGTGCAGCCAGGTCGTGCCGGTGCGCTGTGGGCCGACCGCGATGAAGTCGGGAAGCCTGCGATTGGTGCTCATCGGATAGTCGCGTTGATGCGTGCGGACCGTCCTCGCAGCATTTCATGCGGCCGGAGCGCGCTGCAACTCGCCCACCGAATCAGGCACCTCGACGCGCCGCTCGCGTGGAGTCTTCCACGCGGAAAGATCGCGTCCGATCAGTTCTTCCAGCGCCTCGACTTCGGGACGATACAGCTCTCTCAAGCGCGCTTCCTGCTCGAATGTAAGGGGAGCAAACTTCTCGCCCCCTCCCGCGCACCACGCCCATACTCCCACGCGCCCCAGGAAGTTCGCCGTGCGATTCCAGCCGCGCTCGCGCATCGAAATTCTCAGATGACGCGCGTTCTGCGCGATCTTGAAGTTGCGCGGCGCGCGATCGAACGAATTGATCACGTCGCGCCGATCGCCTTCGCTCGCCAGCGGTATTTTCGCCATTCCCGCGAAGTCGCAGATCGAATCGAGGTACGCCTGCGGGTGCTTGCGGAGATCATCGTACATCGTGATGAGGATGTTCTGGCGCGGAAAGATCGAATACCAGTGCTTTAGATTGGTAGCATACAAGCTGCCGCGCGCGAGCAACGGATCCTTTTTCAGCGCATCTTCGACCGGCAGGCGCGTGAACGCGTACCCGCGCATCATCTTATAGTGCGAGTACATCCGGTCGACGGGGTCGCGCAGCGTCACGATGAATTTGCAGTTGGGAATTACCTCGGCGATCCACTCCGGTGCCTTGGGCCCTGCCAGGTAGGGGCAGATTTCCGCGACCGGCCGATCGCCTTTGCAATGGCGAAACAGGCTCGCGTACCATTCGATGCCCTTGGAGTGATAGCGCTCGAAATACTTCGTCTCCTTGATATCGAGCGGCAGGTCGACATGGCCGGCGAGTTTCTCGTGCAGCCACGTCGTGCCGGTTCGCGCGGGTCCGATGCCGATGAAGTCCGGCAGTATGCCCCACTTGGTAATGCTCATGCCGCCCTGGCCTCGCGCGGCCGCTTCCAGCGCGAAAGATCGCAGCCCAGCAATTTCTCCAGCGCTTCGACTTCCGGCAAATATCGTTGTCTCAGGCGCGCATCCTGCTCGGGCGTTAGGCGCGGGTACGGCGCGCCGCCGCTGAAGCAAAACGCCCATACGCCCGCGCGTTCCATCGCGTTCACGATTCCGTACGCACGCCTGTCCCGCAGCCAGTACATCGCATGCCGCGCGTTTTGCGCGACACGGCGGCTGCGCGGCGGTCCCTGGAACTCATTGACCTTCTTGTCGCCGGGTTTCGAAACCGGAAGTGCGAATTTCGCAATACCTGCAAATTCACAGAAGCTGTCGATATACGATTGCGGATTGGCGGAAAGATCCTCGTACCAGGTCACCAGCACGTTCTCGCGCCCGAACGTATCGAACCATCGCGCCAGGTTCGGCGCATAGCGGTTGCCGCGATCGATATGCGGCCGCGTCTCGAGCACTTCCTCGAACGACCCGCGCGCCCACGCGTAAGCCATCAGCAGTTTGTAATTCGAATAGGCGTGGTCGACCGGGTCGCGAAAACATACGACCAGTTTGCAATCCGGCATGTGAAGTTTGATCCGGCTGGGCGCTTCCGCATCGATGAAATACGGGCAGATCTCACCGACTGGACGCTGGCCGGTTGCATCGCGAAAATGGGCCGCGTACCAGTCGATTCCCTTGGCGTAATTATGATTGAAGAACTGAGTTTCCTTGACGCCGAGCGGAAGATCGGCGTGCCCCACGAGAACCTCGTGCAGCCAGCTCGTGCCGGTTCGGCCCGGACCGATGCCGAGAAAGTCCGGCAGCGTCCAGTTCTCGCGACGCATGTTTAAGAGAGCCTCCGCCCAATGCCGCATCTTCAAGCGGCATCGCCTAAAATCAACCGCCTGCGACGCTAACATCCAGCCCAAAGCGTCGCAAGTTGGCACTGTTAAACGCTAATTACCTAATTTCGCTCATGTGTAGCCTACTGAAATCCTTGAGCAAGTCGCTGGCCTCACTAGGCTGAGGCACTTTCGAGCGCGCGCTCAAGGATGCTCATCCCTTCATCCGCCGTCTCGAGCGGAACCGTCAGCGGGACAAGCACGCGAAGGACATTCGCATAGAGGCCACAACTCAGAATTATCAGGCCGAGTTCGGCGGCCTTCAGGACCGTCTTTCGCGCAAGATCCGGAGCCGGCTCGCGCGTCGCACGGTCGCGCACCAGTTCTATCGCGAGCATCGCACCCAGCCCCCGCACCTCGCCGATACACCCCAGCCGCTGATGCATCGCGAGCAATCGTTCGCGCACCCGGGCGCCAAGCTTCTCGGCGCGGCCGAGAATGTCTTCATCGCGCATGACGTCCAGCACCGCGAGCGCCGCCGCGCAGGCGACCGGATTGCCGGCATAAGTACCGCCCAGGCCGCCAGCCGGGACGGTATCCATCACGTCGGCGCGCCCGGTCACTGCCGAGAGCGGAAACCCGCCGGCCAGGCTTTTCGCGGTCGTCATCAGATCGGGAACCACGCCCGCGTGCTCAACCGCGAACATCCGGCCCGTTCTGCCGAATCCGGTCTGGATTTCGTCGGCGATCATCAGAATTCCGTGGCGGTCGCATAACGCGCGAATCTCGCGAAGTAGATCGAACGGCGCGACATTGAAGCCGCCTTCGCCCTGCACCGGCTCGATAATCACCGCCGCGACGCGATCGGGCGCTATCGAGGAATGAAACAGCTCTTCGATTGCGGCCAAAGTCGCGGCGGTGCTGCCGCCCCGGTATTCGTGGGGAAACGGCACATGGTAGACATCGCCGGGAAGCGGACCGAATCCCGCCTTGTAGGGATTCATCTTTCCCGTCACCGCCAGCGCCATAATCGTGCGGCCGTGAAATGCTCCCCCAAATGCGATCACGCCCGGCCGCCCGGTCGCATAGCGCGCGATCTTGATCGCGTTTTCGATCGCCTCCGCGCCGGTGGTTAGAAAGATGGTCTTTTTTGGCGCCGCGCCCGGCATGAGTTCATTGAGCCGCTCCGCCAGATGCACATACGGTTCGTAAGGCGTCACTTGAAAGCAGGCGTGCGTGATCGCCTGCAATTGCTGCTGGACCGCCGCAAGGACGCGCGGGTGTCGATGGCCGATGTTGAGGACGCCGATGCCGCCGGCAAAATCGATGTAGCGGTGGCCCTCCACATCGCGAATTTCCGCGTTCTCGGCGGAAGCGGCGAATACCGGAAGCAGGACGCTGACCCCGCGCGGGACGGCCGATTGAAGACGAGCCCAAAGACGCGTGTTCGTATCCATCCACGACGAATGCCCCTATCCCGGCAGTAAGATCAAGCTCTCCGGCTATCGATCCGCGTCTGCAACACTCGTAATTGACCGTCCGCGACTGGACTGGTACTCCGAATGGGCAGGGATCAGGCGCGAATGGCTCATGTGGGGAAGGAGCCGTTCACGGTTTTGCGGATGTAGCGGCGCGGCTGGAGAGGGGCCCGCAACGGTGCATTTTGTTACGGGAGTCCCCTTATGAGTTCCGAACCGAATCACGAATCGCTGTACCCGAAAATCGGACCTGCCGATCAGATTCAGTACCGCGAGTACAAGCTGCTGCTCAGAGCCGGCAAATTCGAGAATGCGGATTCGTTCCACGAATTCTGGAAGATCGCGCATCATGCGGCCAAATGGATCGGCGCGCACCTGAGCAAGCCCGAGAAGACCAAGCCCCATGTCCGCGAGGTGGTGTTTTACGACACGCCCCACTTCAAGCTCTACAACGGCGGTTTCATTCTGCGGAAACGGACCTTCTACAAACACGACGTGCCGGAATCGAAGCATGAATTGGTGCTCAAGTTCCGTCATCCGGACCAGCAAACCGCGGCGACAGTGGACGTGCGGCCGCTACTTCCCTGCAATCACGTGATCAAATTCAAGGAAGAAATTCTGCTGCCCAGGGATGACACCGCCGGAATGCGTGTGATGTACTCGCACAACTGCGAGCTGGACACCCCGAACATCATGCTCACGCAGAAGGTTGAAACTATCGCGCAGGCGTTCCCTGCGCTAAAGACAATTGGGGCGAATCCCCAGGCAACCATGGCGCCGGTACACAACGCATCCATCGCGGAATATCTTTTCGAGCTGGGCGATCTCGATTTCGGCGGCAAGCTGAACGCCCGATGCGGTGTTTCCGTATGGCGTCTGCGGGCGACCGGCGAACCGCTGATCGCAGAGTATGCTTTTCAGCTCAAGTTCGATCGTCCGGAGGCGATGCATCGCGAGCCGCGCGAGCTTTCGGAGTTTTTCTACACCGGTCTTCAAACGCACGCTGAAGAGTGGATTCAGCGCGGAACCACGAAAACTGCACTCGTCTATGGACTCGGTAACGCCACCGTCAAACACAGCGAATAGTCCTTCCGCCGCGAAAATCGTCTCGTTGAGCGAGATTTTCAAGGTCTTCTTCATGGCCGGCGCCATCAGCTTTGGCGGCGGCGTAGTCGCCTACCTGCGCGAGTACCTGGTGCGCGGATCGGGATGGCTCAGTGATGAAGACTTCATGAGCGCGCTCGAGATCAGCGAAACCCTGCCCGGCCTCAACTCGGTCAATATCGCCGTGATTACCGGCGACGATCTGCGGCAGATTCCGGGAGCCATCGTGGCCGTCCTTGGTCTGATGCTGCCCGGCGCGGTTATCGTCATGACGTTCGGAGTCCTCTGGAATCAGAGCCGCCACAATCCGCTCGTCGGCCACTTTCTGCTCGGAATCGCCGCCGCTGCTGCCGGCCTGCTGTTCGTGGTCTCGCTTCAGTTGGGCAAGCAGCAACTGACCAAGGTGCCCGATCTGATAGTCGTCGTCGTCACCTTCCTGGCGGTGAGCATTTTCAAGATCTCGCTGGCCTGGGTGCTGATCGTGATCGGTACGGTTTCGATATGGCTTTATCGCCCTCATCCCTCCGGACCCGCGCGCTTTGAACGCCTGCTCCATCCGCGGCATACCCACTACCGGCATTAGGAATCGACGATGAACTGGCAACTCGTAAAACTCAGCTTGGTCTTTGCGATGCTCGGCGTGCTGGCGGTTGGCGGCGGTACTGCCGTGCTGCCCGAAATGCAGCACGCGACAGTTCACTGGTTCAATCTGACCGACAAGCAGTTCCGCGATATCTACAGCCTCGGACAGGTGGCACCGGGGCCGAACATGCTGATGGTGCTGGTCATCGGATACCGACTGGCCGGAGCGCTGGGTGCGCTGGTCGTGGGGTTTGCCTTCTTCGTGCCCGATTGCATTCTGACGCTGGCCGCCAATCGGCTCTGGATACATTTCTCCGGGTCACCGTGGCGCGTCTCCGTGCAGCAGGGCATGGCACCGGTGGCGATCGGGCTGATGTTCGCCGGAACCTACTCGATCGCGAAGTTAAGCTTGTTTCACGTCACCGATCAGACTCCCGATTTCGTCGCGATCGCCATCGCGGCCGTCGTGACCGCCATTCTGCTCTGGCGCCACATCAATCCCGGCATCCTGGTGCTGCTCGGCGGCGCAGTCTACCTGTTCCTCTCGCGCTGAGACTCTTCGTCCGCGGCTTTTTTCGGGTCGAACGCGTTTGAACCGCCGCGCTCGATGTCGCATTATTAAACGATCGTTCAGGAGATGGCCCTGATGACCTTCGATACCGAGAAGATTGCGCAAACCGTGGAACGCGATGGCGTCGCGATCGTTCGCGATTTCATTCCCCCCAGCCTGCTGAACCAAATTCGCACGCGGATCGATGAGCTGAACTGCGCCGAGCGCGATACTGCCACGGCGTTCCTGGAATCCGAGGGCGCCAATCAGCGCGTCTTCAACCTGGTCAACAAGGGGGAAGTGTTCGAGGAGATCGTGCAGCAGCCCGAGATCATGAAGATCATGGCGCGGCTGCTCGGCGGCGACTGCATCCTTTCCGGCTTTTCCTCCAACACCACGGGGCCGGGCGGCGAGCCGATGATCCTGCATTCGGACTCCGGCTACGTTCCGCCGCCGCATCCCGAGTATCTGCTGGCTGCCAATGCGATCTGGATTCTGGACGATTTCACCCTCGAGAACGGCGGCACCGAGTACGTTCCCGGCTCGCACCTGCGGCGCTCCAACCCCGAACCCGGCCGCGACTACACCTGCGTTCCGCTAATCGCGCCCGCGGGTTCGGTTGCGATATTGCACGGCTACACGTGGCATCGCACCGGCGCCAATACGAGTAGCGACAGTTTCCGCCGCGCGCTCTTTGCCTACTACGTCCGCCCTTTTCTGCGCGTGCAGGAAAATCATCTCGTCTCGGTCCGGCCCGAAGAATGGCACCGCGCATCGCCGACGCTGCGCCATTTGCTCGGCGGCGACCTCTATTTGAATTCGATCGGGTTTATCGACGGACCGCCCGCCGAAATGCGCCGCATGGCGTTCAAGCGCCGCAAACAGGGCGCGTTCAACTAGGCGATCGCACCGCTGAAAAAAGCACGGCGCCAGGATTCAAATCCCGCCGCCGTGACCGCCGCGTCAGGACTCGTTCAACATCGGCGACTCGCCACTACGCTAATCACCGATTCGATAAGGCTGCACAGAGATAATATTCCTCCGTAGGGCACATAATGCGTCCGATAGATGGACAGAGCGTCCAATTAGTTATCGATTAAAAATTCACCGATAAAAAACCGGTAATAATGCTGGCGAATGTCTGAACAGTCGTTCATACTGTAACCGGCTTGTGAGACCAAATAGACGCTATGCGGAAAAGAGTTGTAAGCAACGTGACCTTCGGATCTTCGATCAAAAATCAGCGCACCGTGCTGGGGTTGACCCAGCGCGAACTGGCAAACGAACTAGGCGTAAAGGCCTCCTACATAAGTTACCTCGAAAAGGACCAGCGTAGGCCATCGATCTCCGTCCTGAGCCGGCTGGGAGAAGTATTAGGGCTGGCGCGCGCCGAGCTCCTGATGCTCGCGTATCCTGAGACGAGGGACATCGTTGATGGCCCCCAGGGACGCACTCCCAAGAAGCGCCGCAACGTCTGGAAAGAGTTTTCCGGCAACCGCGCCTTGATTCGGCAACACCACATCTCGGCGGCAGAGATGGGCGCGCTGCGGCGTATCAACATGATGGGAAACGTCGCGAACCCGCGCGATCTCCTGTTTGTGTTGGCCGCCATCAGGCAAGCGCTGGCAAAAGAAGCCGTCTGAATCGGCGTCCGCGCGTACCGGGCATCGGCGGCGCGGCAATGGTGAGAAGTCCGGATGCGCGGCGTGCCGCAGGCGCGCTATATTGCCCGCGGCATGGCCGCCCGGACCCATCAATTCTTCGCGATCGCGTTCGTGGAGAATCTCCCGCTCAAAGATCTCGGGACCCACTATCCCGAGGCTCGGGTTACGGCGCATGAATTGTTTTTCCCAACCGCCCCCGATGCCGGCATCTATATGTACCCGTTCGGCGCGACGGTGTTTCACAACGTTCCCCAGCCGCGGCGCGAACAGGAAATAGCGAGGCTCGAGCGCGCCCATCCGGGTCTCACCACCAGGATCGTTCGCGAAGACTATTCGCTCATCGAAGATGCCGAATCCGGCGTCGGCCTCACGAACGGAAATCTGCGCGTGGACAAGCTCACCCCCGCGCGCGCCGGCGTGGTCGCATTGACGGTGGCCCAAAGCGCCGCGATGGAATATTACGAGCAGGTGGTCGATTCCCTGTTTGCGCGGACCGGGCAGATGGTCGAGCGGATGGAAGTGCGCGGAACCGTGCCCTTGCGCACCAAGCCGTTGGTCCGTTTCATCGGTGAGGCAATTTCGAATCGCAATGAAGTGCTCTCGATCCTTCACCTGCTCGACAAACCCGACGCCACGTGGGAAGACCCCGCGATGGATCTCATCTACAATGACCTTCGCACCGAATTCGATCTGTCGGATCGCTACTCGGCACTGGAGCTGAAACTGCGCAGCGTGCAGGAAGCGCTGGAGCTGGTCGTCGATGTCGCGCGGGACCGCCGCCTGCTCCTGCTTGAAATAGCGGTCGCACTACTCATTCTCACCGAAATCATCCTGCCGCTGTTGCGCATAACCTAAGAGCCTCTGCCTCGACCATCATGCTGAACACCAGGATGCAACGTTTCGTCGCCGCCGTGCTTTCCGGCGTGATGATCTCGCAGGCGGCAAGCCTGCATCCGTGGTGGCCGATCGCGTGGATCGCGCCGATTCCGCTGCTCGCCGCGGCTTTCAGCACCTCGCGCGGCGAAACCCGGGTGCTGGCTGCCATCGCGGCGCTGATCGGATGCGCCAGTACCACCAGTTACTACCTCGAAGTCACTGGACCCGTGCCCGCTTTGGTCCTGATCCCGCTTACGCGCGTGATCGTTACGATCTTCATCGTAGGCGCGACGCGCGCCGCGGTAGTGAAGTGGCGCCACTGGCTTTCGATTTTCGTTTATCCGTCCCTGTCGGCCGGCATCGACATGCTCGTCGGCGAGTTTTCCCGCAATGGTACGGCCGGCAGCCTCGCCTACAGCCAAATGAACGCGATCCCCGTCATCCAGATCGCAGCGTTCGCCGGGACCCCCGGCATCGTCTTCATTGTAAGCCTGTTCGCCGCAACGGCCGCGATCGTGTGGTGTCGGCGCGGCGATTTGAAAGGCATTCGCCCCGGCTATGTTGGAGCGACGATCGTCGTTTTGGCTGCCGTTGGGTTCGGAGCGCTACGCGTGGCACTGGCGCCGGTCGAGCCCTTGATGCCGGTCGGTCTGGCAGTAATCGATACCCCCGCCAATCATGAAGCGAGTTCGCCCGATGCGCCACTTTGGAAGAGCTACGGCGAGGCGATCGCCGCCCTGGCCCGCCAAGGCGCGAAGCTCGTCATATTGCCTGAGAAAGTCGCGGCGTTCGATCCGGCTCAAGCCGACCAGATGCGCCAGGCGCTTGCGCGTTTCGCGGCGGCCAACCGGGTCTTTCTGCTCACCGGAGTGACCATCGTGGAGCCCGATCACAAAGAGAATCGGGCCTGGTTTTTTAGTCCCGAGGGAGCATTCTACGCCGATTACTCCAAGCAGCATCTGGTGGTGGGCTTCGAGGACGCGTTCGTTCCTGGCCGGAAAATCGCCGTCCGAATCATCGAGGGCAACCTGGTCGGAATCGCCATATGCAAGGACATGGACTTTCCGCACCTGGGCCGCGATTACGGCATGCAGGACGTGCAGATGATGATGGTGCCCGCGTGGGATTTCGGCCGCGACGATTGGCTGCATTCGCGGATGGCCATTCTGCGCGGAGTCGAGGGAGATTTCTCGATTATACGCGCCGCGCGCAATGGAATGATGACGGTGAGCGATCGGTACGGGCGCGTTCTCTACCAGGCGTCGAGTTCGGCAACGCCCTATGGATTCCTGATCGCAGAGGCGCCGTTGGGGCCCGGAGTCGACAGCGTCTTCGACAAGATCGGCAATGCCTTTGGTTGGGCCGTTCTGGCCTTCGGCCTCCTGGCGGGCTTGTGGTCTGCATCCTCCAAAGGCCCGAAGGCGCGCGACGACGAGGACTATTGAGCCGTGCCAGCACCACCAATGCCACTGTCATTCCCGCGCGGCTACGCCTTCGATCTGACAACCGTAACTCCGCTCGACTATAATGATTTTGCCTGCGTCTGATCGGAACCGTCGGGCGGCGCGGCGACGGAGGATTCGAAATGGCCTCGATTCCAGTGCTGACCTCCAAGGCTTCCCCAGCCGACGTCGTTGCGGCCCTGGACCGCGACGGATGCGTGGTCGTTACGGGTGTGATCGATGAAACCGGCCTCGATGCGATCAAGCGGGAACTCGGGCCCTACCTGGAAACGACCGATGTCGGCGAGAGCCTGAACAAAAAATACGCTGCCGATGGCGGCCCGTCGGATTTCTATCCCGGCAAGACCAAGCGCATCACCGCGCTGATCGCCAAATCCGAGACTTTCAGATCATTCGTCACTCATCCGCTGATGCTCTCCGTTTGCGATTCCCTGTTGAAGCCTAACTGCTCCTCGTACCAGGTTCACGCGACCGCCGGGCTGGTCGTCGGTCCCGGTGCAACAGTCCAGATGCTTCATAGAGAGGAAGATGCGTTCAAATTCTTTGCCGTGCCGCGGCCCAACATGATCGTCGCCAGCATGTGGGCTATAAGCGATTTCACCGAGCCCAACGGCGGAACCCATCTCGTTCCAGGGAGCCATCGATGGTCCGCGGATCGCGTCGCGCGCGAAGATGAAGTCGTCGCCGCGGAAATGCCTGCCGGCTCCGTGCTGCTCTGGATGGGCGGTACCCTGCACGGCGCGGGCGCTAATCGCTCCGCAGGAGATTGGCGGTTCGGCACCTTCCTTTCCTATTCGCTGGGCTGGCTACGCCAGGAGGAAAATCAGTATCTCGACGTGCCGCGGCAACTAGCGCGAACCCTCCCGAAACGGTTGCGCGACCTATGCGGCTACAAGATGCATACCGCCCTGGGCTACTCGGACATCCCGCCAAAAGATGAACCCGAACCCGCGCGCGATTAGTGCCGATGACTTAGAGATCCACTCAACGACCGTCGCAAAGTCGTGTCATTTCGATGTTCTTTTCCAAGAGCCTGTCCGGATCTACTAGTGCTGAATTTCGTCGCGGTGAGACGATTTTGTCTCCAGGTATCGTACGCCAGTGCCAGATCTCGATTTGCTGCAAGACAGCACATTCTGTCATCCCGACCGGAGGCTGCCGGAGTGGAGGGATCGTGGCGCGTCCTCGCGCCGCAACCACTGCGCTCTCAGGCGGCACCCGGTCTTCGTCTTTCCCGCGCAGGATGCGCGATGCGGGGTGGAACTTCCGCGCAAGTTCCCGGGCTCGGTGGCCACGCGCCGCACAGGTGCGCGGACGTCGATCCCGGAAAATCGCTGAACCATTGTAGGAAGGTGTTGTCATTTCGAGGTTCTTTTCCGAGAAATCCCGTGGGTGGGAGAACCTTTGAACTCGATCGCCGAGCCAGCTTCTTTGAGCCCGTAGCTGCGTAGCGCCAGGCGACGAATGGATCGTCCGTTCGCTATGCAACCGAGTTATGCAAAGATCCCCACGGAGATACCCCATGAAGCTCTACAACGAAAACGACCCCGCACCTAATCCGCGCCGCGTCCGAATCTTCCTCAAGGAAAAGGGTCTCACGATCCCGTTCGTGCACACTCCCCTCGCCCAAGCTACGCACAAGAGCCCGGAGCATCTGAAAAGGAATTCGCTCGGCCAGGTGCCCGTGCTCGAACTCGATGACGGCAGCTACATCTCCGAGAGCGTTGCCATCTGCCGCTACCTGGAGGAGTTGCATCTCGAGCCGTCGCTGTTCGGACGCACCCCGAAAGAAAAGGCGCTCACCGATATGTGGATTCGGCGCATCGAGTTCCGCGTGATGAGCCCGCTCGGCATGATCTGGGTCCACACCCATCCCTACACCGCGGCGATCGTGGCCCGGATGGGCGGCAAGCAGTACAAGGACTTCGGCGAATCGAACCGCAAGACCTTTGCCGCCGCCTGCGAATGGCTCAATGGCGAAATAGCGGGCCGCGAATTTATCGCGGGCGCCAATTACTCGATGGCCGACATCGTCGCGCAATCGACCTTCGATTTCGCCCGCGTAATCGGCGTGGACATCCCCGAGAACTGCACGCACGTGCGCGACTGGTACACCCGCGTTTCAAGCCGCCCCAGCGCTGAATTCAATCCCGCCGGCTTTCCGATCCGCGCTCCACGCAGCCAAACTGCCGCTCCCTGAGTCCCACAGACGCAGGCCGGCACCGCACGCCGGTCGTCAACGCCAGATCAAAGCGATCTTTCCTTAGCGCGATCCTTTCCGCGAATCGCTCCGCCTTCCCAGGAAGTCAGGAACTTTCTCTTGATACGAATTTTCGTGACTTCATTTGACCACCGTTTCTTATGCTTAAGCGTCTTTAAACATCGCTAATAGATATTTTGATTCATTGATAATCTATAAAGTATGCTTAGATTTATTTTAGTCTATATAACTACTCATTAGTTTATTTAGATTATTCAACATCTAAGCGGCAAATATAGGATGCAATGACTGATAAATCGTTACGAGAGGACTCCGACGAAGCGAACTCTTCCAAAATTCGACCCAAATGGACTCATCCCACGCCCAAAACAATTAGGTGGAGATTACTTCCGCTCGCGGTCTTTCTAGCGCTCGTTATCTGGCCGACGAATAGCAGAGCGCAGCCCGCAGGCTCTGCGCTATGGGCACCGAATCAGAGCGCGAACGGTTCGGGTTTCATCAGCGAGTTCTCCGGCAATGCGCTACGCGGACTCGGGACGCCGGCGGCGACGATTACGATCGACAGCAACCCGAACCAGCAGGACAACGCGCAGCTGGTCCGCCCACAGGCCGTGGTGTTCGATGCCAACGGTAATCTCTATGTGTCCTCGCTAACCTCCGGCTACGGCAGCAACCAAACCTGCACCGGCAACGGCGATTCGATTCTGAAATATAACTTCGCGACACTGGTCGCGTTGGGGACTGATATCGGCACTCCCGCACCTGATGCGGTCTTCACGGACAATGGTTCGCTGCAAGCGGTCAATTGTCCTGTCGGTATGACCTTCGACGCGAACGGCAATCTGTGGGTCGCCAACGGCGCGACAAGTCCAACGTTCATCGGTGGTGATCTGGTCGAGTTTTCCGCAGCGACCGTAAATGACGCGAGCAGTTTCAGCACGCCGACGCCGGCGAAGATCATTCTCAATGACAACGTAGTCGGTGCGCTTTGGTCACCGTCAGGAATCAAATTCGATTCGCACGGAAATCTTTGGGCACCTAACAGCATCGCAGTCGCGAACAACGTCTGGACTAACCTGTTCTGCGCTCCAACCTGCAGCAATGGCAATCAGCCCTATAGTCCATTCGTCGCTGAGTTCACGGCGGCGCAACTTGCCGGCGCGACCGCAACCGCAACCTCGATGCAGCCGGCGCTGGTGATCGTTAGTCCGGTCTTCGGGACGCATAACGACGGTCAGGATTGGGTCGCTCTATTCGACATGGCGCTGGACAGTGACAACAACCTCTGGGTGCCCGGCTGTGAAACGAACAACAACGCGCCCGACAGTCTGGATCAAATATTTGAATTCAAGTCATCAACAATTGCGTCGGCCCCCGCTGCTCCCACGCCAGGATCGGCTCCTACGACAGGATTGATCGTAACCGCGAAGTTCATCCTGCCGCCGCCCGACGTGACCCTTAGTCCGGTTCAGGTACAGGTAGACCAGACGACGATCGCTGCATCGATGGATTGCCCGTTCACGGCGACGTTCGACCCGGCGGGTAATCTGTGGTTCGCCAATGGCGGCAGCGTTCTGAAAACCGCCTTCGGCCCTCCGCCGCAAGACTTCTCGCGACCCGGAAGCATCGCGATGTTTGCGTCGCCGCTGCCTGCCGCGGACGCAACTTCAACCCCATCGGCTTTCATCCTGGCGGATGGGACGAACGCGAGCATGCCGGGATTCATATTATTCGGTCCTTCTCTGCCAAATGCGACGGCGACAGCAACTGCCACGGCAACCAGAACTCCGACCCCGACTCCAACGCCAACCCGCACTGCTGTTCCAACCCCGACTCGAACTGCCACGCCCACGGCAACGGCGACGGCG
Organism: Binataceae bacterium (SeqCode); assembly: GCA_052146355.1. Classification (GTDB taxonomy): domain Bacteria; phylum Desulfobacterota; class Binatia; order Binatales; family Binataceae; genus JAFAHS01. Next base: position 24,875 of record JBKQNE010000125.1, read on the forward strand.
ACCGCGACACCTACCGAGACAGCCACTGCCACTGCTACCGCAACGGCGACACCCACTCGGACGGCGACTGCTACCGCGACTGCAACGCCGACGGCCACGGCGACCACGACGTCGACCCCGACTCGGACGGCCACCGCCACTGCGACCGCAACCTCGACCCCAACTCGGACTCCGACACCGACCCTGACGCCTACGCCGACCGCGAGCCCGAAGCCGACCAAGACCCCTACGCCGACCAGGACGTCAACCCCGACGCGTACGAGGACGCCCACGCCAACCAGGACTCCGACGCCTACGCGGACTAGGACTGCAACCGCGACGAGGACCCCAACCGCCACGCCGACCAGAACTCCGACGCCTACGCCGACCAGGACCCCGACACCGACGAAGACCAGGACACCCACCCCGACGAAGACGCCAACACCGAAGGCCGCTAAGACACCAAAAGCTTAGAAGACTTCCACAGCAGAACTGACATCTGGCTGTGAGGTTGCAGAAGATTGTCGCCGAAGAGCCGCCCCCCTGATGGGGCGGCTCTCGCTTTCAGGAAACGCTCAGAGAACTTTGAGCCTCGGACCTGTTACAGAGAGTGGCTCGCCGACACCCGATCGCTTTCCTTTCTCGAAAAGCGGGTCTCCAGGAAAGCATTGTGACCGTTCGTCATACTGGGCGTAACCCATTAGAATCCCGATAGTGGCGAACTTACCGCACCGGTGAGATGGTACATGTCATGAACGCAGTGACTAACTATTGGTCCCGATTCTTCGTCGCAGCTCTAATGGCCATGATGGTAGCGTTCGGCGGTCCACCCGCGGCGTTCGCCGGGTTCACCGACGCCGTAAAAGCCAAGACGCTCTCCAATGGGCTCACGGTGCTGGTTCTCGAAGATCACCGCGCCCCGATCGCGACACTGTCTGTCTTTTACAGAGTGGGTTCCCGGAACGAACAGTTCGGCAAGACGGGACTCTCACATCTCATTGAGCATCTGATGTTCCGTGCAAGCAAGAAACTCAAACCCGACGAGTTCTTTACCGTGCTCCAGAGCAACGGCGGGATCGGCAACGCGACGACCGGGCCCGACTTCACTAACTATTGGGAGCTCATCAACAAGGATCATTTCGAGGTGCCCATTTCGCTGGAAGCTGACCAGGCTAGCGGTTTCGAGCCCAAAGGATTCGACGCCGAGAAGCAGGTTGTGATGGAAGAGCGGCGCATGAGAATCGATGACGCTCCACGGGCCGCTCTTTGGGAGGCAACGCAAGCGGCGGCCTTCGTCGAGCATCCGTATCACTGGACGGTGGTCGGCTGGATGCACGATCTGCAGGAACTCACTCTCGAGGATGCCCTCGCATACCACGCCAGGTATTATTCGCCGCGGAACGCAATCATCGTAGCGGTCGGTGACTTCGACGCGCAGCAAGTCCTCAAGCAGATCACGGAGGCGTTCGGTGACATCAAGAATGGCCCGCCGCCACCTCCAATGACTTCAGTCGAACCGCCCCAGCAGGGCGAAAGACGGGTGGAGCTGCGGCACGCAGCCGACCTGCCCGCGTTCCTCGAACTCTACCACGCACCAAATTATCGCGAGACCTCCGATGCCTTCGCGCTGGAGCTCATGTCGATAATTCTCAGCGATGGCGACAGTTCGCGCCTTTGGAAGGACTTGGTCATCGACAAGCGTATGGTCGTGAACGTAGACAGCGGGTACCTTATCACCTCCTTCGATCCCTCTCTCTTCTCAATTGAAGCCCAGATGCGTCCCGGGGTTAAACCTGAGGATGCGCTCAGCGAAATCGACCGCAAGCTCGAAGAGCTGCGAGACCATCCGGTCGCCGCGGACGAATTGCAAAAGGCCAAGAACCGGGCCAGGAGCGATTTCATTTTCGCAATGGACTCGATCCGAGACCGCGCTTTCTATCTCGGCCTCGACGAGATGATCGGCAGCTACAAGTGGCTCGATCTGTACGTGCCGAATTCCGAAAAAGTCACGGCCGGCGATATACAGCGCGTAGCTCGCAACTATCTGACCAAAACCAACCTCACGGTCGGCGTTCTGGTGCCGACCGGGCTGCTGCCGCATTCAGCGAGCAGCGCGATGCAGCCGCTAAGCGAGATACGATAATGAAGCCGCTGACGCATGCGATGCGAGCAACCCTCGCGACCGCGATGCTTATCGCGCTCAGCGCGTCTCATGCCTGGTCGCTCCAAGCCAGTCGGATGATCCTTGGCAATGGCGCGGTCCTTTTGGTTTCTGAGCAACACGAGTTGCCTCTCGTCACGATGAAGATCGCATTCGATGCTGGATCACGCCGTGATCCTGCCGGCAAGGAAGGTTTGGCGGACCTTACGGCGCATAGCCTGATGCAGGGCACCAGCAAACTCAACGCCGCCCAATTTATGGAAAAGGCTGACTTTCTCGGCAGCCATATCAGGGTAGATGGTGATTTTGACTATGCGACCGCAAGCTTCCAGTCGCTCAAGGAATTTCAGAACGACACGCTAAAACTTCTGGTGGCGATCCTGCAGGATCCTGGCCTTCGCGACACCGACATCATTCGCAAACGCGACGAGCAAGTGGCCGATCTAAATGCTTACCAACAATTCCCCAGCTATGTCGCGAGACTGGCGTTCTTGCAAGCGCTATATGGCGATGAACCGTATGGCCATCTGCCGATGGGTACTCCTGAGTCGGTTGCAAAGCTTACACCGGCCGACGTGCGCACTTTCTACCATACGTACTACAAGGTCGGCAGCGCCGTGATCGTAGTCGTCGGCGATGTCGATAGTGATCAGATTAGGGCGGAGCTGGAAGCGGAATTGACCGGCTTACGGGGCACCGTCGCGCCTCAGGAGGTACCGCCGTCACCCAGACTGGCGGATGGAGTTCATCTCAAACTGATCAACCGCGACGTCGTGCAAGCTAATCTGATCGCCGGCTTCGGCGGCGTTGAGCGTTCCAATCCCGATTTCTACAAACTGCAAGTGATGAACTACCTCTTGGGTGGCGGCGGATTTGCCTCGCGTTTGGTAAATGCGGTGCGCGTCAACGCGGGCCTGGCTTACTCAATCGCAAGCAGCTTTGGTGTCGGCAAACTACCCAGCACGTTTACGGTCAACCTTGAAACCAGAAATCCGAGCGCCAATCAGGCCCTTGGCTTAATCGTGCAGCAACTTCACGAGATCCAGGATCATCCAGTGTCCGACGCGGAGCTGGAGTCGGCCAGGAAATCATTGATCGACGTTTTTCCGCTCAACTTTCAGAACCAGTATTCGACCTCACGCGTGCTATTGGATGAAGAGATCTACGATCTCGGGCTCGACTACGTCGACAAGTACCCCCAGTACATACGATCAGTAACGAAAGCCGACGTACAGGAAGTAGCGAAGAAGTATCTCCATCCGGACGCACTGCTCGTCGTTGCGGTTGCCAATCAGAAGCAGGCGAATATTAACCTGCCCAGGCTTGAGACCGAAGCGAGCGGAAAATAGCCCGGCATTGGAATATCGCGCTAAATCCCGATCTCGCGACACCCGCGCCGGACGATGACGCGGGTCGCGACCACCGGATAAGTTCAGCGCGAAGAGACCATACGCGCCCCGGGCAGCCAATCCGCCGCCGGTTAGATCGCGCGAGCGCGCGCTGCCATCGAAGCCGCGTCGCGGTGGTACGAGCGTTGCGCGAGCGTCTGGCGCCCGCGAGATCCCGTATCTATCCCGCCTTTCGATGGGCTTGTACGTACGCCTTCAGGACCGCATTCATCCGTGACTGATAACGGCGTCCCTGGGCTTTGAACCACTCGACCACTTCCCGATCCATTCGCAACGAGATCGGCACCTTGCGCTCCGGCAAGACCAGCTTGGCGGTTCGGAACCATTCTTTGTCGAGGATCGGCGCGGCATCCGGGTCGCCCTTGGCTGCCTCCTCGATCTCGCGGTCGCTCATAGCATCGACGCGCGCCCAATCGCTCGTACCGCGCCGCCGGCTGCCTGGGGTACGCCTCACGATACGCTTTACGCTCACGACTATGCGCTCTCCTTGCCGAAATTATCCTGCGGTCCTCGCCGCGCATGGTGTATACGACTGCTAACTCGCGGTCGTCGACGGTGCCCAAGGCAATGACGCGGACTTCCCCGTACTCTCGGCGATCATCGCGACGCTCCAGTACCGGCCCTTCGAAGATCAGGATCGCGTCCTCGAAGTCGATCCCATGCTTGGCGATGTTGGCCGCGTTCTTGGCGGCGTCCCACTCGAACGCCATCATGTATAGACGTATTGTAGTGACATTACGGTAGTCCGCCAAGGCCTCGCTTCATCGAAATGCTGCGATGACCTTGGAAGCGAACAGCTCCAGGTGCGGCTGGGCCCAGCGCGGCGGCAGCCCCGGCGGCAGGGTCCATGAGTAGTAATGAGTCAGCGGGACTTTATCGGCGTACTCACGAATTATTTTTACGCAGGTATCGGGATCGGCGACTTTGAGCTGACCGGTCTCCCGCAGATGCGCGCGATCGCGGATGTAAACCGGGTTGGGATTCTGGCCCGCCTTCGCCGCCCACTCCGTGTAATTGTTGCTCTGATAGATGATGTGATCGGCCGCCTCATTGAACGTCTTGTCGGGATCATTCGAGCAAATCAGCCATCGATGGCCGCCGGCGAACATTACGTTATCTGTGGGCTTCCCCTGCTTACTCAACTCCGCGACGTAGGCGTCATACACGCGCCGCGATGCTTCCGGAGCGGTGAAGCCGTCGCCATATCGCGCCGCGCGGCGCAGTGCCGGCGGCGTGAAGCCCCCTATCCAGATTGGCAAATGCTTCTGGATCGGTTCGGGAGTGAGCTTGACCTTGTTGACCTCGAAAAACTTGCCCTTGAAGCTGAGCGTTTCCCCATCCAGCAGCCGCCGGATTATTTGCAGCGATTCGTTGGTGCGCGCGCCCCGCTCGGCGAATGGAATGTTGAAGCCTTCGAACTCCTCGACCTTGTAACCAACGCCGACACCCAACTCGAAGCGTCCGCCTGAGATGGCATCGACCACGGCGATATCTTCGGCAAGGCGCACCGGATGATGGAACGGCAACAGGAGCACTCCCAGCGGAATCCGGATTCTTTTGGTGCGCGCCGCGATCGCCGCGGCCGCCGGCAGCATCGATGGCAGATAGCCGTCGTCGATAAAGTGATGCTCGCTCAGCCAGACGTCGTCGAACCCGTTGTTCTCAGCCCACGCGACCTGGTCCAGAACCTCGCCATAAAGGCGCTCATACGGCTGACGCCACTGAGCCGGATTGCGGAAGTCGTACCAAAGCCCGAAGCGGATTTTGTTTGCGCTGCTCATATCTAGCCTTCATGCCACGCCTCAAGCTTCCCGCCAAGCGATCCGATTGCGCCGGCTGAAACAAACGTCGTCGGCTTCCTGAGACAAAATTGAATGTTTCCGCCTTCAACTCCGATTGTAGATCTGATATGGGTACCCATATTGATCTTCCCATATTGAAGGGTACCATGAAGACGACCGTCGATATTTCCGATTCGCTGCTTCGCGACGCCCGCAAGCTCGCCGCGCGCGAGGGCGTCACCTTGCGGACCTTGATTGAGCGCGGCCTTCATCGCGTTGTCGCCGAGACCAAACACCAGGCGCCTTTCAAGCTGCGCCAAGCCACCTTCAAGGGCAAGGGACTACAACCCGGCCTCCGCGGCGCATCGTGGGAGAAGATTCGCGAACTGGCCTACGAGAATCACGGCGGATGATCACTGTCGACACCAACATTCTCGTTTATGCGCACCGCGAGGATTCCCCGTTCCATGAGACTGCCTTTCTTCGAATAGCGGAACTCGCTGAGGGTGCCGCGACTTGGGCCGTCCCCTGGCCGGGTCTGCACGAGTTCCTGGCCATCGTGACGCACCCACGCATCTACGCGCCGCCCACACCGCTAAGCCGCGCACTCGATCAGGTGGATGCGTGGCTGGAATCGCCGACGCTGGTGCTTCTGGCTGAATCTCCGGCGTATTGGCCAACCTTGCGCTCGCTTCTCGCGGCTGGCCGCATTGCGGGCGCGCAGGTCCACGACGCGCGCATCGCGGCATTGTGTCGACAGCATGGCGTGCGCTCGCTATGGTCCGCTGACCGCGACTTCAGCCGTTTTCCCGGGCTAACCGTAGTAAACCCTTTGGTCAGCCACCGATCTGCGTAAAACAACGCGCGGTTTCCTCGATGCGACGCAGCCTGGGGCGTTCCGCAGTCGCAAATGAATTGCATTATCATTATTCTATGGACCGTCGGACGGATCGAAGAACACCAATGCGGGTGACGGAATCCATTGCGCCAGTCATGCGCTTCGCGCCCTTGGTCGGCATCGTGTTGCTTTTTCTCGTCGGGGTCGTATGGCGCTCGTGGTTGCAGCGCAGGCGTTACGGGACCTGGGGCGTCGTTCATTTCGGCTTAGGCGAACCAACTCAAGCCGCGCTGGCGGCGGGCTTGATCATAGCCTTCGTTCTGCTTGCTGGTCAGGCGTTTGAAGCAGCCTTCTGGCCGACCCGCGTTCACTTGCAGGTGCGGTTGTCGCCTCAAGGCGCTCTAATCCTGTCGACCACTGGCGTGATGTTCTTGGTTGGCGGGCTCGCTCTGCTCGTGGTGGCACAGTTACAGATGGGCGCCTCCTGGCGGATCGGAATTGATAAAAGCGCGCCCACCGCCTTGATCGATAGCGGTCTCTTTCGTTATTGCCGCAATCCCATCTATCTGGCGCTGCTGGTCGTAGTCGCCGGCTACGTCGCGCTGCTGCCGACGTCGATGTCCTTAATGGTATGGGCCGGAGCCTATTTGGGAATTCGGCTCCAGATCGGCGCCGAAGAGACCTACCTTCGGCGCACCTGTGGCGAGGCATATCACGTCTACACTCATCGCGTCGGCCGTTTGCTTCCTGCAATCGGTCGCCGCCCTTGAGCTCGACGCGATATGCCTCGCCATAGGTGCGAATTTGGATCTCGCCGCGCACAACTCCCCAACCGCGCGGCGTTGCGGACCCGGCGATTGTACGATTCTATGTCCACGTGAGCGCGCCGGCCGATACCCCGATCACTCGCAGTTCGCATGCGGCATTGCTCCTACTGTTCGCGATAACCTCCACACTGATGTGCGCCGGCGCGGCGCGCGCCGACCCTCCGCCGCGATCTTACGTCGGTGACTTCATCGGCAATGACGCGCCGCCGGAAAATTATCTAAGCGTTTCGGGCGATGTCGATCGCGCCCAGAACTCCGAGTCGCTGTATCTCGAGAAAACCCTCTCGCCCACTTCCAGCTTCTCACTCTTTGCCGGCTACCAGCGTTTCGAACAGGAAGAGGAATCCACGACCTCGAGCAATTTCGGCGTCGGCTACAAACACATACTCATCTCGGTACCTGGCCATGAATTCATGTGCACGATCAATCCCGCAATCGAACTCCCGCTTGGCAACCTCAGTGAAGGATCGGAGTCTCACGCACGCGCCGGCTTCGATTTGCTTTTCCAGAAAGGGTTCGGCGATTTGCCTGACGCTTTACGGCTGCTGCGCCCCGCCGCCCTCGAGGGCGATTGGGGATGGCAAAGCAAAGTGACCGGCGCCCGCGACGACTTGACCACGGCCGACCTCGAACTCGAGTATTCGCTGGCCTATCTCGATGCGAACGTCGCTCCCGATTCCGTACCCTACGCGCTTCGCAATCTCACCCCGCACCTGGATTTCGATTACGCCCAATACCTGAGCGCGCATCGAAATTCTTCCGCGCCTGCCTTCGAGTTGACGCCCGCCATCGCCTGGCTCAATTCGATCTTTGAGATAAATCTCGGCGTCCAGGTCGCGGTCAATCGAGCCGCGTCGGACACCGGCGCCGTCGCCTTCGTCTGGCTGCTGGGAGTCAGCTACGATCAAATCGTGCCGGCGCTCGCATGGACGCCGCTTCACTGATCGACGCGCCCAGTTCCCGGTTTGAAAGCTCGATGCGAATCCAGATATCGCGACCTCTCCATGGACGAATCAGAAACAATCGCGATCCGTCGGCATGGTCACTGCCACCCGGGCCTTGCCTTTGAATTTGAGCGCAGTTAATTCACGATTGATCCTGCCATTATATGCTCGTGTGGCGCGCTGCCATCGCAGCGCACGCATATCGGGGGAAAAATGAGCTACCGGTCAAAGCTGATGATCGTGATTTTCGCAACGTCAGTTGTGACTGCCGCCTCGGCGACAGGGGTCGTGTTCCGCGTATACCAAATCCGACTGGCCGCAGGCGGCCGCGATACACTTCTAGCTGTAGCTCACGTCACCGCCGCATTCCTGGACGGCGACATAATCAAATCAATCCGTCACGAAGGGGACGAAAAGTTGGCCTCGTACGCTCAGGTTCGCGAGTCTCTACAAAAGGCCAGGGACGCGAATCGCGGACCGGCACTCGATGTTAGTGATTTGTGTACTATAACGTCCGCAGCGGACGATCCCGCTCTCCTTGTTTATGGGGTCGACGCCGAACAAACCCCTTCCCTCGAGGGCAAACCGGGGGAATCGTTTTATCAGCCCAACGAGCCCGTCCAAATCGGGACGAACTATGCGAACCGCGGCCAAACGCAATTCTCGAACCGGAGCTGGGTGGTCACGGCGTTCGTTCCGATCAAAGACCGCAGCGGCAAGGACGTGGCGGAACTTGAGATGGACGCCAACGCGCGCGGCTTCAACTCTGCGCAAAAGCAACTCGAACGCACAGGCATTCTCGCGCTTGCCGCAGCGGCGGTTCTGGGGCTGGCAATCGCCTTGCCCCTATCCAAGTGGGCCGCCAACCGCGGCGGGTGGCTGAACTGTTCGCGCCTTACATTCCCGAGCCTGTTTTGAAGGATGTGCTTTCGGGCACGGCGCCGGCACTCAGCGGTGAGCGCAAGCGGATCACTGTGATGTTCGGAGACCTGCGGGACTTCACCAGCATGGCCGAAACAATGGGGCCTGAGGACGTCCTGAGAGTTCTTGAAGCTTTTTTTGAGGCGATGGTTGAAGTCGTCCAGCGCAACCAAGGCTATATCGATAAATTCATGGGCGACGGGCTGATGGTCCTGTTCGGCGCGCTCCACGACGACCCCTGGCAGGGCGAGCACGCGGTCAAGGCGGCAATCGAGATGCAACAGAAGCTCCGCCAGGTATCTGAGAAATTGCAGTCAGAGCGCTTCCAGCCTTTGCGCATGGGAATCGGTATTAACTCGGGGCTTGCCGTAGTCGGCAACATCGGCTCGAAGAGTCATTTTGAATTCACCGCGCTGGGAAACACCGTCAACGTTGCCGCGCGTTTGGAGTCCGCCACAAAGGACCATCATGTGGACATTCTGATCAGCGAACATACCTATGATGAAGTGAAACCCTCCTTCCAGGTTGCCAAGGCGGGGCCGATTCAGGTCAAGGGACTGACCGAGCCGATTACCGCTTACTCCGTGGAAGATACGGGGGCGCCGGCTCCAAGCCCAACACCGGAGTGAACAAGCGGACTTCAAATGGTCCGCGATCTCTTCCGTGATGCGCAGCGTGGGTTGTAGATCTCACTGCTGCGCGACCTCCAGTCCGCAAAAGACACGTAGAGGCCTGCGGCGTCCCCAACGGGATTTGAACCCGTGAAGGATCAAGCAAATCCTGGGGTTTTTCAGGCCGAATGTGGCTGAAAGTGGCTCATTTCGGTACGAATTGGACACCGGTGTCCATTTTATTTTCGGTGTGAACGAATCGAACATGGCGTGCAATCCAGATAGTCCTTTTTAGATAGCGCCGCACCTATCAGATTCGGGCGCGGTTGCCTTACCATTTTCTTCCTGAAGGTTGATAACCATACGAGCCCCTTTTGATAGAAACATCGATTGTTGGCTTTACGATCATGTCAGTTAGTCGAACTCCGGTCAGCATTTATCCGCAGGTGGTAAAGCTATGCCGTCAGATTAACCCACAAGTCGCGCCAACCTTCATGACTGTGATTTCGGAACGCGCTTGCAAGCCAAATGACTGCTTCGACTGCGTCAGACACAAGGTGGAGCGTGACGGCGGTCGAATTCGTTTCGGATGGGCGATTTGGGAATGGCCACGCGTGTTGATTGAAGCGGAACACCACGCGGTATACGAATCCCCAGATGGTCGATTAATCGACATTACTCCTTCTTCATTGCCGGATGTCAGACGCCGCCTTTTTCTGCCGGACGACACAGCCATATACGACTTCGCCAATGAAGGCGTCAGAAGGGGGAATCGTCGGGTAGCCCTCGTCGACGATTCATTGGTTCAGGACTTTTTTGCAGTCGCGGCCGAGGAAGAAGAAATTTTGAACGGTATTCCCGGTGTTGGTGAAGTTTCGATCGATTTCGAAACAGATAGACGGCTGTCGCAGGTTCGCGCGACGTCCAGATCGCACTCAATGAAGCCGCGGCGTCCAACACCGGTGCAGTCGCCTTCGTCCGGCTGCTGGGAGTCACCTACGATCAAATCGTGCCGGCGCTCGCATGGACGCCGTTTAACTGATCAAGGTGCGCAGTTCTCGGTTTAAAAGCCCGATGCGAATCCGACTCTCGTGGCCAAAAACACTCAGATTGCGATCTTCAGCGCGATTTCCTCGAACGGTACGCGCGGCACTTTCACCTTGCGGCTGCCCCGCGAGCGCTTGTCGATTCGTACCAAGCCGTGCCGCTCCAGAATCCGGACATCCTCCTGAACGTTTTTCAAGTCACGTTCCGCCAACTTGGCCAGTTCGTAAATCGAGTTCGGATTCCGGCTCTTGATGGTGTGGAGGAGAGCCAGACGCTCCCGCGTCAAAAAATTGCGGGCGGCCTCCAGGCTGGTGAATCCAACAAGTTCCTCCGGCTTGACCTGACGGCCAGCCTGGACCGCCTTAAACGTCTCCCGGAAGCGCTTCAAGCTCTGGGTAAAGGGCTCAATCGTAAATGTTACGGTCTTCATTACCGCACTCCAGTCACCCGACTTAGGTCGGCCATGAAATCGGCAATTAAGCGTTCAACATTCACAAACTCGTACGCTTCCTCGATGCCCTCGACATGGCGATGGTGTCCTTTGGGATGGCGTCCCCAACGGGATTTGAACCCGTGTTACCGACGTGAAAGGCCGGTGTCCTAGGCCAGGCTAGACGATGGGGACCGGAATACGGCGGGCGCCACGTGCGCACCCAAGACAAGGAAACGTATCAGAGGCCCAAGAATCGGGGCAAGCTGGGGGCCAGAGACAGATCGGACTTGACCACCAAGACATTAAGACGATACGGAGCCTGCCCTGAGGAGCACCGCGACGAACGGGTGCCTTTGTGGTTAATTCTGCGCCCGGATTTCAGCTAGCGAATTTAATCTGGGCGATAATCTCTTCTACCGAGCGCTTCCCATTATCGGCCAGCAGCCCGTCGAGTTCGCGATCGATTCTGCCCAGCGCGCCCGCGCCTTCCTTGATTAGCGCCGAACCGACCTGTAATGCCTTCGCGCCCGCCAGATGCGCGATGTACGCGTCGCGGCCCGTATTGATTCCTCCGACCGCGACGATATCGAGCAGTCCTTCGCTCTCCAGAAAGAACGCGTGTGCGTGCGAAAGCGGGCGCGCTGGACCTTTCGCAACTCCCGTCGCGATGTCGATTTCCAAATCCTTGGGCAGGTCGTTCTGGCACACCGCGATCGCCACTCGCGTCGCCTTCAGCAAATCCGCCAGTGCCCGCGGACTGAACGGCGCCTTGGGCGGAAGCTTCACCGCCAGCGCGCATCCGACCTCGCCGCGAACTCGCCCGATCAGCGACTTGAGCCGCTCAAACGATGCGAACGGCGCCAGCGAATTGGCCACGTAATCGTCGGCCAGGTTCAGCTCCAGAATCGCGACGCCCGCGCGATCCAGCGTCTTCGCTACCGCCACGAATTCATCTTCGGTGGTCCCTACGATGCTCCCGATGACCTTCTTGGAGCGCGGCGCCAGCTCGCGCGCGATCGCCGCGAAGTGCTCGACGCCGAGGTTCTTCAGATTTTCCGGCGCCTGGAGACCCGCGATATTGCAGGACTTGAATACGATCGCCCCCACGTGCACCGCCGACAGCTCGTAGATCTCGCCGCGCTCGGCGGATCGCGGGCCCGAGGCGTTCATGATGGTGCTCTGGAGGGCGACTCCCCCCAGCCGAATCGAAGTCCGTTCCATGCGCCGTTTGTAGCCGCTCGCGCGCGCCGTGGGCAAGCGCGCAGGCGGCGTTGTTTGCCGGTCGCGTGGCAGATAGTTTCTCCACGATGGATGCTACCGGGCGAATCCTGATCGCCGGCGCGGGCGCGATCGGCTCGGTCGTGGGCGGAATGCTCCACGCCGCGGGCCATCGCGTGACGCTGCTCGGCCGCCGGGCGCATCTCGATGCGATCGCGCGCGACGGACTCCACGTCACCGGCCTGCTCGGCACCCATACGATTCGCGGCCTGGACGTCGCTGACGATCCCGCCCGGCTCACCGGCCGCTACGATCTGATTCTCTGCACGGTAAAACCCTACGACACCGCCTCAATCGCGGACGCAATCCACGACCGCCTGGCGGACGACGGCGTGATCGTTTCGATGCAGAACGGTCTCGGCAATATCGAGGCGCTCGCCGCTCGCTTCGGCCTCGCGCGCGTGCTCGGCGCGCGCGTCATTTTCGGATCGGAAATTCCGCGCCCGGGCGCCGCCCACGTAACGGTCTTTGCCGATCCCGTCGCAATCGGACCCGCGCCGGCGCTTCATGGCGAGCTTTCGCCCACACTCGAAGCGCGCGCGGCGACGGTCGCGAAATTGGTCGACGCCGCTGGAATTGCAACCGTCGCATGCGCCGATATCATGCCGGTCATCTGGACCAAGCTTTTGTACAACGTCGCGTTGAACCCGCTCGGAGCGCTGTTCGAACTTTCCTACGGCGAGCTGGCGGCCGACCCCGACCTCCGCGCCATCATGGACGACGTCATCGATGAGGCGTTCGCGGTCGCGCGTGCGTCCAGGGTCGCCCTGCCCTTCGCCGATGCCGCGGCTTATCGCGGCGCCTTCTACGGCCGACTCATTCCCGCCACGGCCAGCCATCGCCCGACGATGCTTTACGATCTCAACCATCGCGGCCGCACCGACATAGATGCGCTCAACGGCAAGATCGTCGAGCTTGCGGAACGGGGCGGCCTGAAAGCCCCCGTCAACCGGATGCTCGTCCGGCAGATTCATGCGGCGGAACGCAAACGCGCCGGCAAAAATGGAGAAGGCAAGTGAACCGCGCATCAATCAAGCGTGCGAGCCTCGACACGATCATCGCACAGGCGGAGCGCGAGGTTCCGAACGAATGCTGCGGCTTCATTGTCGGCGACGACTTCGCCGAGGAAACCCGTCCGATCACCAATATTCAGAATCGTAAGCACGCCGAAGACCCCGCGGCTTTTCCTCGCGATGCGCGCACGGCGTTCCTGATGGAGCCGAAGGAGCATCTGGCGGTGCTCAACGAGATCGATGACCGCAAGCTCGCGCTTCGCATCGTCTATCATTCGCATCCCGACCACGATGCCTACTTCTCCGCGACCGACCGCGCCCAGGCCTGCTTGTTCGATCCATCGGAGCCCGACTATCCCGACACCGCATACGTCGTGATGTCGATTCGCAGCGGCAAGTTCGCCCGCGCCGCCGCTTTCGTGTGGGATACCGCCAAAAAGGAATTCGTCGAGACTCCGCTCGAGGTGGAGTAGGGTTTCCTCAGATGCATCCGCGCCTTCGCAGTAAGTGAACATTCCCACTTCCGCCGACGCCGCCGCGCTCAATCTGCGCGATTTCCGGCAATTCGTCGCCAGCACCTTCCTGGCGACGATCGCGATGATGATTCAGTCGGTCGCCGTCGCGTGGCAGGTCTACGATCTCGTCCGCAATCCGCTCGCGCTCGGCTACGTAGGCCTGTTCCAATTTCTGCCGCTCGCGATCTTCGCACTGCCCGCTGGCGAGCTCGCCGATCGCATCGATCGGCGCAAGATGCTCTCCGCTACCTACGTCATCCAGGCCGTCTGCTCCGCCCTGTTCATCGCGATGACGATCGTGCGGCCGCATGGGATCTGGCCGTTTTATGCGGTTCTGGGCCTGTTCGGCACGGCGCGCGCGTTCGCTGCACCCGCAGGGCAAGCGCTTCTGCCCCGCCTCGTGCCCGAAAAAAGCTTTCCGCGCGCCGTCGCTCTTACCTCATCGACCCGCCAGACCGCCGTGATCGTCGGCCCCGCACTCGGCGGCGCTATCTATATCCTTGGGCCCGCGATCGCCTACGGCACCTGCGCGGTGCTGTTCATCGCGGTGACGATCCTGATCGCAACCTTGCGGACTCAGAACGCGCCCGTGGCACATCATGCGGAGTCGAAGCCCCTCCGCCGCCTCACCGCGGGCATCGCTTATATTCGCCGCAAACCGGTCATCCTCGGCGCGATCTCGCTCGATTTGTTCGCCGTGCTGCTGGGAGGGGCTACTGCGCTGCTGCCGATCTACGCCCGCGACATCCTCCAGGTCGGGCCTATCGGCCTGGGCCTGCTGCGCAGCGCGCCCGCGCTCGGCGCCGCGACGCTGGGACTGACCCTGGCGCGAAGGCCCCTGGGGCAGAACGTCGGGCGCACGATGTTCGCATGCGTGGCGAGCTTCGGTATCGCCACGATCGTCTTCGGCCTGTCGCGCAACTTCGCCCTGTCTCTCGCGGCGCTGGTCGTGCTGGGCGCCTCCGACATGGTCAGCGTCTATGTGCGCCTGTCTCTCGTGCAGCTCGCCACGCCCGACGCGATGCGCGGGCGCGTGAGCGCCGTCAATTATCTTTTCATCGGCGCGTCGAACGAACTGGGCGAGTTCGAGTCCGGCCTGACCGCCTCGTGGTTCGGCACCGTGCCTTCGGTGGTGATCGGCGGCATCGGAACGCTGGCGGTAGTCGGACTGTGGATGTGGCTCTTCCCCGATCTGCGCAACGTCAACCGCCTCTCCGACGTCATCCCCGAGCGACCGCGGATAGGAGGAACGCCATGGATGCGACAGTAGCGATCGCGCAAGAGCCTGATCTGCCCGCACTCGTTGCGCTCGCCGCTGAGTTTAGAGATCATCTTGGGCAACAGGAGCCTTCACTCGATAACTTGACCACTTCGTTCAGAGCACTCCTTGCCGATCCGGGAACTGAGTTCTTCGTCGCTCGCACGCAGGCCGGCGACGCGGTCGGCTATATCCAATGCCGCTATCGATACTCGGCGTGGACATCCGGATTGGACGCGGAGCTTGAGGACGTATTCGTTTCGGCGCGCGCTCGCCGCCGCGGGATCGGGAAGCAGCTCATGGAGTATGCCCTCTCCAGGGCGACCGACAGGAAGTGTCGGCTGGTCGGGCTAAACACGAACGAACGGAACGAGCCCGCCCGTCTCCTCTATGAAGGCCTTGGCTTCCGAGCCGATCGAGATGTATGGCAAGCCGGACGGCAACTCTGGCTCGAGAAGCGGCTCGTGAACCGAGCGTGAAGCCAAGGCAAGCGAGCAGGAATTTTGTGATTATATTGCGCTTGAGGGCGGTACTCCATGAAAGGAGAAAAGATCGACCTAACCCCTGACCCCTTCCCGCGCTGGAAGGGGTCAGGGGTTAGGTCGATTTCTTGGATTCCAGTTCTCCGCTCGGTATGAGTTCACAAGCCCTCGGCCGGCGTTCATCATTTTGGTCGATTGCGTGAAACTTTAGCCAGAGTCGCGCGTCTACTTCATGAAACCTAATGCGGCGACGAGATCGGCTCGAACATTGCAGGTGTTCATCGCGACGGCCAAATCAGATGCATCCTGCCCAACATTTGTGCAATAAAAAATTAAACGTTGTGCAATTGAACGGACTTCTTGCGTTCGCTGTTCCGGAGCGGAGCATCCATGGCGAAACCATCTGACCGGGATTTTCGCCTCGACTTCTGCCGCGGCTTGGCCCTGATCGTCATCTTTATCGATCACATCCCCGGTAATCCGCTCTCGAATTGGACCCTACGCAACTTCTTCTTCTGCGATGCGGCCGAGATATTCGTCCTGATTTCCGGGATGGCGAGTTACCTCGCCTATGGCTCGCGCTTTGACCGCGCGGGTCTTGGTGGATGCGCCAAAGCGGTGGGACGCCGATGGCTTAAAATCTATTTCGCTCATCTTCTTCTGCTGGCGGTGATCGCGGGTTTGATTGTCTGGGCCTCGCGCAGCTTCACCGATTTCGACTACCTCGAATGGCTCAAACTCAAATGGCTGGTCGAGGACCCGAAGGGCGCCATCTTCTCCGCGGCGACGTTGCGCTATATGCCGCGGCTGATCGACATACTGCCCCTCTACATGTTCCTGCTGATAATCGCGCCGCTGCTGATCGCGATGGTCAAATGGGACTATCGGGTGACTCTGCTGGTCTCGGCGGCGTTGTACGCATCGGCCTGGGTTACCGGCTGGAACTTCAGCGCCGACAAATACGGACGCGAATGGTACCTGAATCCGCTCTCCTGGCAGTTCCTCTATACTCTCGGCATGACCGTGACTCATCTGAGCCGGACCGCGCCTGAAAAGCTCCCCTGGCGTCGAGGATGGCTGCTGGGATCGGCGGTGTTTCTCGTCGGCGCGACTTTGATTGCATGGCCCCTGAACCAGCTTGGTATCACCCAGGTGGCGCCGTTCTCCTATATCTGGCCTGCCGACAAGACCTACCTGGCGCCGCTGCGAATTCTTAACGTCCTGGCGCTGCTCTATGTTTTCGTTTCTTTCGTCTCGCCTCAGGCCGCTTGGTTCAAAAACCGTGCGGCCCGCATCCTTATCTCCTGCGGCCGCAATTCCCTGCCGATTTATGGCTTGGGTCTGGTGCTGAGTT
The DNA here is from genome assembly GCA_052146355.1 of Binataceae bacterium (SeqCode). GTDB lineage: Bacteria > Desulfobacterota > Binatia > Binatales > Binataceae > JAFAHS01. The sequence continues at coordinate 41,726 of JBKQNE010000125.1, forward strand.
GCATCGGATGCGTCGTCATTCAGGAGGTCGGCTCCACGAGGATTGCGCATATGGCGGTCAATGCGTTCGGCATCTCCGCGCTCTTCGTGGTGGCCGCGATGCTTGATCGGCTCAAAGAAACCCGCCGTCCGGTTTTAGCTGTAGTGCCCGCGATCGCGACTGCCAGACAGACCACGCGTTTCGAACCCGCCGCCGCGGTGCCGGTCAGCACTCCCGCCCTTTATCCATTGCGCCGCACGGCGGCCCGCTAGCTTTCGTATTTCGAACGGAGTTTGGTCCGGTCCGGTTCAGGACCAGCCGGATATTCTGAATCAGTCGAATTGTGAACGGGTGTGGAAGGCGTCTTCCTTCGATGCCTCATCCAGTGACAGGCCGCGCGTCTCGTCGATCGCCATGCCGAACAATATCGCGCCCGGAATCCCCAGCAGGCTGATCCACCCGGTAAGCACCGAAATGCCCCCCGCTGCGGAGGCGAAATGGGCGATAGTCGATTCGGTGCCGATCGCTCCGAAGGCCGTCACCAGCGCGAACCATCCCATCATCGTGCCGCGTAGCGCAGTCGGGAAAAGCTCCGTGATAGCCGAGAGCGACGCAACCGTCACCGCATTCGCCGATGCATTCATGAACAGAAACGCGGCGCCCAACCAGAGCGCCGGATGATCGAAACCCAGCGGTGGGCCCCAGAAATACGCCAGCGCAACCACGGAGGTCACCGTGCCGAACGTGACGATCGTCGGCACGCGGCCGTAGCGCTCCGCCGCCCACGCACCGAGCGGAAACCCGAGCATCCCGAGTCCGCCACCAACAATCGTCAACGTACTGGCCATCGCCGCTGACAGTCCGATTATCGAGACGGCGTGGTAGTACGAATACGAGTTCACGCCTTCAGCGGAGATCGCCGCGAGCAGACTGCAGGTGATGATCGTGATGGCGCGCTTGCGATACAGCGGCACGAACACGTCATAGAAATGCGTGCGTCTCGGCGTGACCGCGCCCGACTCCCGCTCCCATCGGCGGCTCTCCGGAATCGCGCGCACCACCAGCGGCAAAATCAGGATTCCCGCGGCCGGAATCGCGAGCGACCACCGCCACGACAGCCCGAAGTTTTCCAGCACCGGCATCACGAACACGCACAGGCCTCCGCCCACTGCAGTCCCCAGACCGCCCCAGCTTTGCCCTTCCGCGCGCCGTTGAATCGGAAGAATTTCCGCGAGCATCACGATCGATGACGCCAACGCCGCCCCCAGAAATGCCTCGACGACGATCATGTACGCGACGAACGCGACGATGCTCGGTGCCGACGCCGCGCCTATCGCGGCCAGCGGCATCACCACCGCCGACCACATCAGCACGCGCCTGCGCCCCACCCGATCGGCCATCCGCGCCAGTGCGAGCGCGCCGAGTGATGAAATTGCAAAGCCCGCGAACGACCGCGCGATAGCGGGTTCACTCAAATGAAAGGTCTTCGCGAAGTACGGCGCAGCGATCGTGGGCACCGCCGCCGCGTAGCCCTGAAAGGCCAGCACGACCAGCAGCATCGTGACGGCACGCCATGATTCTTCGGAAATTTCGGCGAACTCGGGCGCGACGGGGAAATCGGTAACGATCTCCTCGCCGGTCAGTCCACCAAATAGCTCCGGCATGTTTGCCATCTACGAAAAAACTTGGACGTGCCGCCTATCCGATAAGTTCAAACACGGGCGCTCGTAATGCCATCTCGCCGAAGGCCTCGACCGGCGACCCTTTCGGCACCGGATAAAACCGCTGCACCTGGCCGGCATAACGATCCAGAAACTCTTTCAGCATCGGCGGCCGCTGTCCCACGGCGATTTCCCGCACCGACAGTTGCATCCTTGTCCCACCTTTCTTGAGTGTGATCGATCCTGCCGCGCGAGCGTTACGCACCCATCCGGTTTCCCCGCGCACCGCAACCAGGTAGCGATGGCCGTTCATTTCGAGCAGGTTCACCGGCGTGGCGAATATCCGGCCGGTTTTGCGGCCCCGAGTCTCCAGCAGATAATTGTACTTGGCACCGATTCCCAACCCGACCAGCATCCCGAAAATACGATTGAAAATCCGGTCAGTTGCGCTTTCCTTAAGAAAATATGGTTTTTCGGAACTCACTTGCTTCTGTGCGAGGACCTTCCTGCGCCACTAAAGCCCAGCATAACGAAGCCATGCGCGCGGCACCATGCCGGAGGGCGGTTGCGTCGCATGCATCGGAGCAAGCCAGATAACTGTCCTCACTTGCGCCGGAGGATTCTTAGGTGCGCGGTCGCGCGCGCGACCACATCGCCATCAGGAGTGGCGATTTCGGCTTCTACCTCGGCGTTTCGATCATCTTTCGCAACCACCCGCGCCGCCGCGCGCAGCGGCCCAATTGGCGCGGGTTTCACGAAAGACGTGTTCAACTGAAGCGTCACCGCCGTGAGGTCCGAAGGCAAGCTCGCCATCACTGCTGCGCCGGTAGCCGAATCAAGCATCGCCGCCAAAAGGCCCCCCTGAACCGAGCCATAGCGGTTAGCGAACTCCGGCTTGGCGAGAAACTCCAGCGGCGCCATTCCGCTCGCTGAGTCAAAGTGCAACAGGCGTCGGCCCAGCAGGTCTGCGGCCGACGGCAGCTGTCCTGATGGAGATTGCGGCGGAATAGCAATGCGTCAGTTTTCCGAGAGCCGAGGCATCAGCCAGTAATCGTCCCCCGGTCTGCAGCACATAAATACTCTGGAGCGATTAATGGTTGCTGGTTAAGCGAGGAATTTCAGGCGTCGTCTACTACAACGTCTCGGCGAAGCATTTGCGATCGAACCGATGCTCGCGAACTCTATTGCCTCTGCAGGTCGAACGTTCCCCTCGCGTTGCAATTCTTGCCGCCATGTGTGAGGAAAGTGCCGGACATGGTGTCACCGTCGACCGTTGCTACAACCGCAGTGGTGCAATTGTCCTTGCTGCCGCTCGTTGTGTGAGCTGTGAGCGTCAGGATGTCGTTGGTGATCTTTCCGGCGACCGATCCGGCCGGGGTTTCATTTCCGCTCGTGATGCTGAACGTGCCGGCAATTTTCTTCTGATTCTGGGTGAGATCCAGGATCATGGGACCTGAACCAGTCCCCTGGCCACCATCGTTCACACTGTCCGTGCCGGTCCAGGTACCGGCAACCTGGGTAATCGGCGGAGGCTTCTTCGCGGCGTCTATTTCAGACTCATCAGCTTCTTGGGCGTGAGCGACCGTCAATGAAACCAAGGCCAACAGCATCGCTGATGCCGCATACGCTGCGATGAGAGTGCGCCAAAGCTTCATAAAGCACCTTTTAGTTCCGACCTGTTCGACTATGGCGTATCGCGTTTACTATCGTCAAGTTGACAAATGAACGTTCATTCAATAGATTTCGCTGGAGACGGTGTGCCCAGCCGCCTTATCGTAGCCATGCCAAACGAAGCCCTAAGAACGCAGCCCCATGATGAAGCGTTGGTCCTTCAGCGCCGGCGCCAGATTTTTCTCGCGACCTGCCGCGTCCTCCAGCGCAAGTCGTTTCACGAGGCGTCCGTCAAGGAACTTGCGCTCGAGGCCGGCCTCGCCGCAGGTTCGATCTATGTCTACCTGGACAGCAAGGACGAAATCCTCGTTCTCATCGCCGAGTCGATGGTCGACGAGCTGGTCGAACAGCTCCCCGCTATCCACGCGCGCACCGGCGATGACCCGCGGCTCGAACTCACGGCAACCATGCGCGAGATCCTGAACATCATCGATCGTTATCGCGAAGCGTTTTCCGTTTTTCATCATGAGGCGCGCTATCTCGCGCGCCGTCCGCAATACAAGGTCGCGATGAACAAGATTGGCGACCGCTACCTTTCCGCGGTGACCGAAGTTATCGAGCGCGGGCGCAAGATGGGCGTGATCCATGTCGATGACGTTCCTGCCGCCGTCCATGCGATTCATATGCTGTGCGCGGGATGGGCGATGAACGGCCACAACATGCGTCACTCCGATAAGGAATCATACTGGCGCGAGATTTCGCGGATGGTTGAAGGCCGCCTTCTCGCACCGTCGTCTTCGACTCAAGGGCAGCCGCCACGAAATGCATAACGAGGAGTCATAAATGGCGTTATACGACCGGCGCACTCTCGACGGCGTCTACAGCGTCCGCCAGAGCGTCAGCCACATAATGAACTATCGCTACGCCGAAGAGCGGATGATGCGCATGATGGCGGGATGGATCGCTATCACTCCCGAATTAGCCGTCAAGCTCGAGATGGCGCGGCAGGTCTATGAAGATGCCCTGCACGCCGATGCGCTCGGCAAGCGGCTTCCCGAGCTTCGCGCGCAACCGCAAATCTCCAGGCCCGCCAACGAGAACTTCGCGACCTTCATCCAGGAAATCGAAGACAAGGAGCAGTGGGAAGAGACGATCGAGCGGATGGTCGGAATCTACCGCGTGCTGAAGCCTCATCTCATCACCCACTACAGCGCGCACGTGACCGCCGCCAATCCGGTCTACGAGCCGCCCACCATCCGCATTCTCGCCCAGATGCTCGAAGATGAAAAATCGCACGTCGAAAAAGGACTCGTCCTGCTCGGCGATTTGATCGACACTCCCGAAAAGAGCCGCCGCGCGGGCCAATGGCAGGCGCATCTCGAGGAACTGCTGTCTGCCTCGGGCGGCGTCACCGGTTTTCCCGTCGAACAGGAGGGGCCGCGCAAAGTCGGCCGCAGTTGATGAAGCTTCCTGAGCTTCAGGAACGGATTGCGCAGCACGCCAAAGCGGTGATCGCTGGCGATGCAACCGCGGTCGAGGCTTTCGTCGCGCCGCAGGGACTCGCAACCTGGCGCGCCGCCGCTGCCTCTATCGATGGCGGCCGCCCGCTCGACAGCTTCGAATTGCTGGCGTGCGCCAAAATCGGCATGCAGTTCATGGCCAAGACGCGATTTCGCGGCGCCAAAGGCGCTGCCCTGCTGCTCATTCGATGGAAGCAGAGCGACGGCAAATGGATTATCGCGGAGGCCGAGGACATTACCGGCAAACGATCGCCCTGGAGCGATATTCCGCACTACACCGCTGAACGCAGAGGCGCCTCCAATGCCTGACCTCGGAAATCGCGCCAACGTCATGGGCCCTCAGCCGCTCGGCCCAATCAGAAAGCCCGATCCCGCGATGATGGATGCCATCGACCGGCTGCTCACCGCGCTGATGGCGGGCAGGCACGATGAAGTGCTCGCGATGACCGATGAAGGCGCGCGTGACCAGATGACCCTGCTTGCGAATGCCGTCAAGCCGGGCGCATATGATAAAAAGGAAATCGTGGGCAAGGCGCGTATCGTCGAACACTACTTCGTGAAAGCGCGCCTCACCGGGCCGAAAGCGTCTCCGTTCACTCTTCAGTTTCGGATCGGCGCCCAGGACGCAAAGTGGACCGTTCGCGAGGCCACCAACCTGACCGACATGCGGTCGGCCTGGACCAAGTAGGGAGAAACGCGATGGATAAAATGATCCCCGTCGACAGGCTGGCGCGGCCCGACGATCACATCCTGGTTCCGATCGATAGGATGCGCGCGGCGCGCGTCGATCAGGGCATGGCCCCATTCAACGCGATGCCGTACGAAGAGGATTTCCTGAAGGCGCGCCTGCACGGTATCTGTGCCGGCGAATTCCAGGCGATGGAAGCGGCCGGCCGCACGCTATTCGACTTCCCCGATGCGCCCTGGGAATTCCAGCTCGATATGGCGCGCCAGGTGTGGGACGAATCGCGCCACGCCGAAATCTACTCGAAGCTGTTGGACTACGTCGGGTCCTATCTCGGCGAGTTCCCTGAAAGCGAAGTGCTGTGGTCGTGTACGCAAGTTGATGATCCCGCCTGCCGCGTCGCCGGAATCAACCGCGGGCTCGAAGGCCTCGCCTGCGACGTCTTCGAACAGTTGATCCGGATGGCGCAGAAGATGGGCGATCCGGTAATCGAGCGCGCGGTCGACTACGTCCTCGCCGACGAGATCACCCACGTCCGGATGGGCTCGAAGTGGATGCGCAAGCTGACCGAGGGCGACCCCGAGCGGCTCAAGAAGGCGCAGGCGTTCCAGGACAATATCGACAACCTGTTCAACTTCGGCGGCGGACGCACCAGCCAGGAAGACGCCACGCAGATCAAACAGCGGATGGGCGAAAAGGACGTCGAAGTCGACGGCTCGCTGACCATCGCACGCGAGGCGCGTCTGCTCGCCGGCTTCACCAACGAAGAGATCGATCGTCTCATCAAGGGAATGGCGAAAAGCGCCGCCTATTAAGAACGCCCCGGCGTAACCGCGCGCAGGAGAATCACCGATGGAACGTTGCATACCCGTTGATCGTTTGGCCCGCCCCGACAACTTCGTGCTGATGCGTGGCAAACAGGTCCGCGAGATTCGCGAAGAACAGGGGCTGGAAAGGAACAACGCCCTGCCCTTCGACGAGGAAACCCTGCGCGCGCGCCTGCACGGCATCTACACCGGAGAGCTTCAGGCGATGGAAGCTGCAGGCCGCACGCTGTTCGACTTTCCCGATGCACCCTGGGAGTTCCAGCTCGATATGGCGCGGCAGGTCTGGGACGAATCACGTCACGCCGAAATCTTCGAACGCCTGGTCGAGTACATGGGCGCACACGCCGGCGACTACGTCGAGACCGAAATCCTGTGGCGGTGCACCCAGGCGGAAGACCCGGCCGCACGCGTCGCGGGAATCAATCGCGGGCTCGAAGGACTCGCCTGCGACGTGTTCGATCAGCTAATCCGCATCGCGCAGCGCAACGGCGACGAGGTTATCGAGCGCTCCATCGACTACGTGCTCGCCGACGAAATCACCCACGTGCGGATGGGCTCCAAGTGGATGCGCAAGCTTACCGAGGGCGATCCCGACCGCCTCGCCCGCGCGCAGGCGTTCCAGGATACCGTCGATGAAGTCTTCAACTTCCGCGGCGGACGCCGCGCGGTCGAAGATATCGCGAAAGACGACGGCATGATGCTCACGATCGCGCGCGAAGCACGCCTGCTCGCCGGCTTCACCGAAGAAGAGATTCAGCGCCTGGTCGACTCGACGCGCAAAAGCGCAGCCTACTAGGCGGATTGATCCTTGAATTTGCCGGGGCGGGTCGCGAAGACCCGCCCTTTTCGTCTTAACGTAATCCTCCGGCCTGTCTTTATGGTTTGTCATTCCCGCGCGGCTACGCCGTGCGCTTCGCGCCTGCCGCGCGAGAAATCCCGTTTCTTTCTTCTCCAGGCCTTTCTGTCATCCCGACCGGAGGCTGCCGAAGTGGAGGGATCGTGGCGCGTCCGCGCGCCGCAACCACAGCTCCCGCAGGTAGTCGCAGAACTCGCTCAAGGCAGCCGCCGACTCGGCCAATCGAACCCCCAAGGAACATCAGATGCACTTATACTGCTGGTCTTGATTCTGGCGATTAGCTAACCTAAATGTTACCGTCTGGTATTCTTGACCCCGGTTTTGAGGAATTATATCGGCCCACTCGTGACGAGGGGCGACTGAGCGGAGTTTAGCCTGTGGAGCATAGCGTGAACGGCAATCACACCAAGAGCGGCGCACTGCGGGAGTGGGTCGCGGAAATTGCCCGCCTTACCAGTCCCGACAAAATCGTGTGGTGCGATGGCTCCGAAGAGGAACGCAATCGTCTCACCGCCCTTGCCGTACAGTCCGACGTGCTGATTCCCCTCAGCGAGAAAAGGAAGCCGCGATCGTTTCTTCATCGTTCCAACGCCAACGATGTGGCCCGGACCGAGCAACTCACTTTCATCTGTACCGCAACCAAAGAAGAAGCCGGTCCGACCAACAACTGGGCCGCGCCCGATGAGACCTACGCGAAGCTGCGCGGATGGCTCAAAGATTCGATGCGCGGACGCACGATGTACGTCGTGCCTTACGTGATGGGCCCGCTCGGCTCCCCGTTCGCAAAAATTGGCGTCGAGCTTACCGACAGCGTCTACGTCGTCCTCAACATGAGGATCATGACGCGGATGGGCGCGGGCGCCCTCCAGATGCTCGCCGACCGCGATGACTTCTGCCGCGGCGTCCACTGCACGCTCGACCTCAATCCCGACCGCAGGCTCATCTGCCATTTTCCGCAGGACAACGCGATCTGGTCAGTCGGCTCCGGCTATGGCGGCAACGCCCTGCTGAGCAAGAAATGCATGGCGCTGCGAATCGCCAGCTGGCAAGGCCGCCAGGAAGGATGGTTCGCCGAGCACATGCTGATCCTGGGCCTCCAGAGCCCCAGCGGCGAGACCACCTACGTGGCAGCCGCGTTTCCCAGCGCCTGCGGCAAAACCAACCTCGCGATGCTCACGCCGCCGGCTGAATTCGCCGGATGGAAGGTCTTCACGGTAGGCGACGACATCGCGTGGCTGCGCGTCGGGCCTGATGGCCGCCTGTGGGCCGTGAATCCCGAAAACGGATATTTCGGCGTCGCACCGGGCACCAGTGCCCATTCGAATCCCAATGCGATGACGATGGTCGGGCACGACACGATCTTCACCAACGTCGCGATGACCGCGGACGCCGACGTGTGGTGGGAGGGGATGGACGTTCCGCCCCCCGCGGGACTTATCGATTGGCAGGGCCGTCCCTGGCGGAAGGATTCCGGCGCCAAGGCAGCTCATCCAAACAGCCGCTTCACCACCCCGATGGCGAACAACCCCGCGCTTTCACCCCACGTCAACGATGCCGCGGGTGTTCCGATCTCCGCGATCATCTTCGGCGGGCGCCGCGCCACCACGATGCCGCTCGTGCTCGAGTCCGAGAACTGGGCCCACGGTGTTTACCTGGGCGCGACGATGGGCTCCGAAACCACCGCGGCCGCCGCAGGTGCCGTCGGCGTCGTTCGGCGCGACCCGATGGCGATGCTGCCGTTCTGCGGCTACAACATGGGCGACTACTTCGGGCACTGGCTCAAGATGCAAGGCGCGATCAAACATCCGCCACGCATCTACATGGTCAACTGGTTCCGCAAAGACCACGACGGAAAATTCCTGTGGCCCGGCTACGGCGAGAATATGCGCGCGCTCAAGTGGATGCTCGATCGGATCGATGGGCGCGCGGGCGCCGTCGAAACTCCGGTCGGCCGCGTCCCCCGCATCGAGGATCTCGACCTCCGCGGCCTCGATACCTCGGGCGATAAAATCCGTGAAGACCTTGCCGTGAAAAAGGACGAATGGGCCACCGAGATCGCATCGGCCGGCGAGTTCTTCAACCAGTTCGGCGGCAAACTGCCCGATGCGCTCCGCGAAAAACATCGCGGTCTGGCAGGCTCGCTCAACGGCGTCGCCGCCCGCGCCTGACGCACGCAGGTACATACAATCGGTGACGCGGCGCGCATAGCGGTCGTCGGTTGCGGCGCCGTCGGCGGAGTCATCGCCGCCTGCCTGACCCGCGCGGGCAACGACGTAACTGCCATCGTCGGCAACCCGCGCATCGAGACCGCTATCGCCGATGAAGGATTTCGGCTCCACGACCTGAATGGCGATCTCTCGCGAATCCCACCGTCGCACAGGCCGGTGCGAACGGCTCAGGAAGCCGGCGCCACCTTTGACCTGGTTATCATCGCGACGCCGTCGACCGCGCTCGAAACCGCGATCAAGGAAGTCATCCCCTTCCTGGCCCCCGATGGCCGCATCGTAACGTGCCAGAACGGCCTGCCTGAGGATCGCGCGCGAGCTGTCGCCGGCGATCGGATCATCGGATGCGTCGTCGGATGGGGCGCCACGATGAGCGAGCCGGGCGTCTACCAGCGCACTTCCAGCGGACGCCTCCAGATCGGAAAAGCCGGCGCGGCAGGCCCGTCGCCCGACGACCTCGTTCCGATTCTCGCGGCCGTGTCTCCGGTCGAAGTCGCAGCCGATTTGCCGGCAGTACGATGGTCCAAGCTCGCGATCAATTGCGTGACCAGCCCGTTCGGCGCGATCGGCGGCGCTCCCCTCGGCACCCTGCTGATGGATGCCAAAGTGCGCCGCCTCGCCCTCGAAGTCTTCGCCGAGGTGGCGGCGGTCGCACAGCTCGAAGGCATCAAAATGCAGCCGGTCGCGGGAACATTGAACATCACCAGCGTCGCGCTAACCGACCGCGAAAAACAGGCGCGTCTGTTCTCACCAAGCCTGCTCTTCAAACATCTCCTGCTGCTGCTCGTCGGCTTCAAGTTCCGCCGGATGCGCTCATCGATGCTCTACGCGCTGGAGCGCGGCCGCCCCATAGAAATAGACTTCCTAAACGGCGAGATCACAAAGCGCGGCGCGCGCCTCGGATTCCCAACCCCGGTCAACGACGCAATTATCCAAACAGTCCGCCAAATCGAACAGCGCAAAAAATCTTCCTCTCCGCAATCACTGCGGGATGTCTATTCGCAACTACACCCCGCCCGATTATGAGAAAAATAGGTGGCGCGGAAAAAATACGTGGGGCGGGCGTCCCGCCCGCCCCGATGCGCGCCGTCCTCGGCGCGCTTACCTTTCTCTCTTCTGAATTCCGCTTCGCTCAGACGGAATCAACCGGCAGCTCGCATCCCCTGCGGAACGCGTAAATATCCTCCGCTCTCCGCGACCAGCGATAAGTCCCCCGCTCTTCTCCGTGGCCAAGGATCCTCTGACTGATCAGCGCCTCAAACGCCGCCTCCACATCCGGCAGAAAAGCCGACGGATGCTCCCGCACAATCTCGACCGCCGTGATTCCCTCGATCGAGTCTCCGGGTTCGCCGAGAGCGTCGGCAACCAGCGCGTAGTCGCGGCAGATTGGCGCGAAGATCCGCACCAGCAGCTCGTCGATTCTCGGATCGCTCCTGAAGTGCTCGTCGGACATCGCCGGCGTCTGAAGAAATCCGTTGCGCGCGATATGATGCTGGACCGCCGGATTCTCCAAAAACGCGGTCCGCGCCTCCGTGTAGAACACGTGCATCCATTGGTAGCGCATGCATCGCTCGAGCAGACCGCCGGGCTTTCCGCGCGATCCGCACTCGCTGTCCAGAACGCGGCCGCCCCTTTCGACGATCGCCGCGCGCAGCCAGTCGAGATCAGCGCCTTCAATCGGGTTGTGCTCCAGAAACGACTGTAGATGAAACGTCGTGGCGACCGTCTTCTGCTGCAACTGGCCCATCACCGCGCCGGTAACGCTCCGCAGATGGTCGAACTTGTCGAGCTTGATCGGCGTCCCGCACGCGATATGGACCCGCCCTATCTTGATTTGCCCCCTGAGCATCCGCGTGGTCCACGCCGTCAGCGCCCGCAGCATCATTTCCGGTTTCGGACTGCCCTGCAGCTCGTCCAGAAAAGAAGCTTCTTCGGTCACTCGATCGTAGCTGATCGCGATCGGAAGAATCGTGGCCGGCTGTCCGGTCTCCTGGATGCACTTCAGCAGGCCGTGCCGTGGCGCCAAAAACTGGCGCGCGCGGCTGCGCGTCCCTTCGAGAAAGATCTGCAGCGTCTGTTTGTGCCGCACCAGCTCCGTGACGCGCGTCGTCAATTCAACATAGTCCTTCTTGCGCATGCCGCGCTTGACGAAAAACGCGTTGGCCTTTTCAAACAGCCAGCCCAGCACCGGAATCTTGGAAAACTCCTCCGCGGCCGCGATATGCGGCATCGCGATGCCCAAGTCGGGGCGCGCGAAGAACAGAAAGGAACAAAGCAAAAAGTCGATGTAACTCCGATGGCTCGGCGCGACTATCACCAGGGTGCCATCGGGGATGTGGTCGAGCGCCGACTGGAACGAGGCCTGATCGAAAGTCACGTCGTCCGCGGTTCGGCGCAGAACCTTCGCCACCACGTAGCCGAACAGGCGAATTACTCCCGTCCCGTTGGGCTGGCGCAGCACCCAGCGCAGATGGCTGTGACGCGGCTGTGCGCGGCCGCCGACGCAGACCTCGCTGGCATCGGCGCCTTCCGCGCGAGTCGACGGAAATAGTCTAGCCTGATGCTGATCCATGGTACTTTCGGAACCCGTTCGCTTCCGTCGTCTCTGCCCGATGCCCCGCGCCATTCTGAGTCGATGCCGTCGTCAGATTTCCGCAACCGAAAATGTTCTCGGGGTCGACCGATCGCTTGACGTCGGCGATCCATTCGAGCGCCGCCGGCGACATGATACGCGGCATGAATTTGCGCCGCAGCTTGCCGATCCCATGATGGTGCGATAGCGAACCGCCCGCCTTGAGAATCTCGTCGCGCGCCGCATCCTCGATCTCGAGGTAGACCTGCGCCGGGTTCGGCACGTCCTTGTAGTAATAGGCCAGGTAGAAATAAACGCAAACGCCCGTGTCGTAGAGCTGCGTGATTCTGCCGGTAATGAACACCTGCCCCGGCAGCTTGCGCTTCGCGTGCTCTTCGGCAACCCTCCGCTTCACGTTCTCGCACAGCGCGAGCGTGTTGCTCCACGGCACCGAAGTTTCAAACGACTCCGCGATAATGTAGTAGTTCATGATGAAGTCGCGGATATAGGCGATGCTGAACGTAAGCTGGTAGCCGCGCTCTCCATTCTCGCCGCCGGCCGCCATGCCGCCATGCTTCTTCGCCAGCCCGTAGACCAGCTTTTCCTGATGCTCGACTTCGGCCTTGCTGCCCTCGAACACCAGCGTGCATGCAACCATTTCGTCGGGCTTGAATCCGCGCACTTTCGTTACGAACCATCGCTCCGCCGCACTCTTGTAAACCTTCCATCGCTCGGATCGCGGCTTGAGCGCCTGACTGAACTGGAACTGCAGGTTGTCGACCAGCCGCACACTCGCGGGAAGGTCTCCGCGCTGCGTCAGTTCGTAGAGAAAATCGAAGCCCTTCTCGAATGATGGAAAAATAATCGAGCCGTAGCGCTGAACCTCGGGGAACGGGAACACCTTCACCGTCGCCGACGTGATGATGCCGAGGTTTCCCTCCGATCCGAACATCCACGATCGCGGATCGGCGCCGACCGATTCGCGCGGAAGGATCGAGCTGCGGCTCAACTCGCCGGCCGCCGTCGCGACGTTCACGCCGAGAACCAGATCCTCGATATTGCCGTACTTGTTCTTCTTCATGCCGCTGGCGTGCGTGGCGACCCATCCGCCGAGCGTTGAAAACTCGATACTGTCGGGCTCGTGCCCCATCGTGAACCCGTGCTCGCGGAGCTGCTCCGCGATTTGACGGCCGACGGCGCCCGCCTGGATCTCCGCCATCCGATTCACCGGATCGATCCACAGGATTCGATTCATCCGCTGCATGTCGACCGACACGATCGTGCGCGTTTCCTCGACGGGACAGCGCAGCGCCTCGGTAACGTTGGTGCCTCCCCCATAAGGAATCAGGCACACGTTGTGACGAGCCGCCGCCTCGACCAGGCGTCGCACCTGGTCCTCGTCCTTCGGAAAAACCACCAGGTCGGGCACGCGCGCGATCCGCCCGTGCTTGAGTGCGTACATCTCTTCCTGCGTATGGCCGTGTCCATGCCGCAACCGCAGCGCAGGCTCGACGCAAATCTGGTCGTCCTCCAAAAAGCCGCGAATCGCCGCTTCGAAGTCAGGCGAGCGAATCGGCTCGGGAATCGCAGGCGGATATGAAGGATCGAGCTTAATCGCGGGGTCCAGACGGGACTTCAGCGCCCCGGACATCCAGGACAGCAGAGCCGGCAACTCATGCCCGCTAAGTGCATACCGATCGCCCGCCAGCTCGATATTTCCAGCCGGATTGATCTGGAAGCGAGTATCCCGAAACCCCCAGACATCCAGACTCGCTTCATCACGCGGGTCAGTCCTGGGAGCATCAGGCAGAATAAGCCTCTGCCGCACAGCGTCAGGCGTTCGCATCGAACGCGTATTATCGCCGATTTCCCGCCGATGCTAAAGCGCAGAAACAACCGCAAGTCGCCCCGTATCCTTATAGCTCTCCAAGTCTTTCTGACTGAATCATCTGAGAGTGGCGCCGGCGTCCCGCCGGTGGACGCCGTCGGCTTGCGTCTGGTCGACTTGCCCTCGCCCGCGCCCACGAAGCGTCCGCCTGAAAAAGCGGGAGAGGGCCAGGGTGAGGGGGCTTTGCCCAACAATTGCTGTCTGCCCATAAAGTCAGTCGGGTGCCCACAAAAACACAGACAGCTCGTGAAAATGCGTTCGTTCTGCAAAAAAGAGAGACGATCTTCCACACTTCGATGGATCAGCAAAAAAAGCCCAGAATCTGGACCTTTTGTGACTGAATCCACCGGGTATTCACTAGATGTTCTGTAGATAGTTTCGACCTTCAAATTTTGATCCCTGTATAAATAATGTCCGACTGACAGCGCGCACTGAAGGATGGAGATGCGGCCGGTAGGAAGTGGCAAACGGTTGGAGCGCCGCCGCCTGCGGGCCATCGCGCTGCTCGAGCAAGGGCAGGCGCCGGTGGAAGTGGCGCGCCTGCTGGGCGTGGATCGGCGCAGCGTGCGGCGCTGGAATGCCGCATACCGGCGACAGGGGGCTCAGGGGCTGGCGGCGCGACCGGCGCCGGGTCGTCCCTCGAAGCTGAGCGCCCGCCAGCGCCGGCAGTTGCTGCGGATCCTGCGGCGCGGAGCGGTGGCCAGCGGCTTCGAGAGCGATGTGTGGACCTGTCTGTGGCGAATCGTTGATTTTGCTTGAAAATCGGCAATTCGCCACAGACAGGAGACAGTCCTGCGGCCGAATCACATGTCGGCGACGTCTGCGATGGCGCTACGATGGTGTACTGGGTATTGGCGCCGCAGGTCTGATTCACGCAGACGCAGTAGTTCAGTTCGGCTGCCCACCCGATGTAGCTCTCGGCCAGGACCGCGCCGCTCAGATGGTTGTGGACATCGCCGCCCTTGGGCATCGCAAACAAAAAAGTGCGCTCAAGCGAAGAGTTGCCGCGAATTTTTTCGAAGTAGCGGGCCGTGGCGCTCTCCGCGCTTGCGCCGGCGCCGCCACCGCCTCCGCAGGCGGACAGCAGGAATCCACAAAGACTCAGCAGCAGCGCCGGTTGGATGGTTCTTCGGACCAGCAGGGAACGGCGATTCAGACGCATCCGAGCGGGCATTCTTTCAGTCGATGCAGGCTTCCACAAGCGCCCTGTTTGGAAAATCGGCTGCCGCTTGCAACTTCACCGGCAACCTGTTTGACATAGCTTCGAGTTCGCCGCCCTCCCTTCACTCAACAAGACCCTGGTGCTGGAGCTGGCCCGCTCGGAGTACGTCGCCCGCCGCGAGAACATCATCGCGGTCGGCAACAGTGGCACCGGTAAGACTCACGTGGCCCTCGGACTAGGTCTGGCCGCATGCCAGAAGGGTCTCGCGGTTGGCTTCACCACTGCCGCCGCCCTGGTCAACGAGCTGCACGAAGCGCGCGATGAAAAGCGTCTGCTGCGCCTGCAACGTCAGCTCGGCGGCTACAAGCTTCTGATCGTGGATGAACTGGGATACGTCCCGCTCTCGCCAACCGGCGCCGAGTTGCTGTTCGAGATCTTCAGCCAGCGCTACGAACGCGGCTCCATCATCGTCACCAGCAATCTGCCCTTCGATGAGTGGACCAGTGTGTTCGCTTCCGAGCGCCTCACTGGTGCGCTGCTCGATCGCCTTACCCACCACGTTCACATTCTCGAGATGAATGGCGACAGCTTTAGGCTCAAACACAGCAAGCGCCGCATCAGTGACGATCAACCGCCGCGAGACCCCGGATAAGACCGCTCCGCTCGTGGCTCGATGACATTAGCTATTCGCTACATTAGCGTGGGGGAGATCCCCCTCGCGCTCCCCCTGCCAGAAGCAAACCACCATTCTCACTGCCCCCTCCAACTGATGCATTTTTGCTCTGGCCTACTGATGTAGTTTCACCCCGGTGTTGACAAGCGCAACTTCGGAAGAGTCGTCGCCATACCAAAAGTAGGTGGCTTGCATCATCGCTACGAACGTCTCGCCGCCTGATTCGTACGCGATTCCTGCCCACCAGTCGTTGCGCGGCAGCCCGGACGCGTCGTCTGAAGATCTACGCATCGGAGGATTTTCGATCTCGATCAGGGGTTCGCCGCTTGTGGTTCGGATCGTGGCCCGTCTCATTCGAAGGCATCAATTCAATAGCAATTGTGCCAGCCACTGGGATTCCGGTTCAGATGGAGTTTTTGGTAGGGACAGGTATCTGCCGGTTTCTAGGTCTATTTCGTGGCAAGCGTCGGAGAAGTGTGATCTACTGTAGTGATGAAATTGGCCTAGGTGCCCGCCGACGATGTATAGCTTAGCCTCGGCTCGCGCGATGCCAAATGACGAGCGAAACGGGGGAGGAAAGGGCATTGGAAACACCTCGCTTTGGGTCGGGTTTATAGCACCTTTCCTGTCTGTGGCGAATTGCTGATTTTCAAGCAAGATCTACAATTCGCCACACACAGGGTTGAAAACAGGTCTTTAGGATTGAGGGGCGGCGCATCGAAACTGAGAAGGAGAGAAACGACAGCATTCCCAAAATCGTAGGAACCGCAGCGATAGCGAGTCCCCCAATCTTTAGAATTCGCCAACGAGCTTTCTTTTGAGCAACCTGCTCTCGAGCCTCGCGCCTTAACTTCTTTCGCTGAGTCCGTGTCATTCCGCCGATGGACTTGGTCTCCGTCATCTTCTAAGGTTCCGCTTCTTCGCCAGCCACCTCATCTCGGCAGAGCGCTCAGCCGGCGTCAGCGCGTCAAAAATGAAATGGGTTCAGGATGAAGGGTCACGGTCCTTGCCTCTTTTTGACAATGGACTCGGCCATAGCTGTAATAATCTTAGTTGCTTCTACGTGACCTTCGACCTCAAGCCGCTTTTCCGCCAAAATTTCACTCGGACTCGAGTTCAGGGTTTTCCCGAGAACCGATATTGCATTCGCAACCGCGCGAATGCTGTTCGCGATTCCGGCGAGTAGAAATAGCGCGAGCAGCACGGCGACTCCGATCCGGTGTTCCCAAAGAAATTCAAACACCGCCTCTACAAGCCAGACCGCTACCCAGAATAAATCCATGTCTGCACCGCCACTTCGATCAATTCAAGGCTGGCGATTCTACTTGATTTGCCGCTTCCGCTTTTTTTGCGCGCCGCTTCGTCTCCGCGCTCAACGCCGCGCGATCGCCCGACCCGTCAGGGTGCCTTCCGGCTTACCGGCATCAGCAGATCCCTAATGCGCGCTCGTTCCTTCGGGTCTTTCGTGTTCTTCCATTTCTGACGCAGGTGCCGAAAGCAGACTCGACCTTCACCAACTAATTCGAAACATGGCGCCCAACTGTCGGGGTCGCACTCCTCGCATCCGCAGTAAGCATCAGCCAGATTTGCTGTTAGTTTCATTGGCGTTTGCCTCTGATTTCTAAAGTACGCCCAGATACAAGCTCGAGAAATGAAAGCGCGCGGTGCTAATAGCGCGCACAGCGCAACTAATTGCGCGCCCCTGTGCGTCTGAGGGACCTTCCGAGAAATATGTAGATACGTGGCTCCTTCGGTGACCGTCATGATCTGCGGATCGAGCATCGGGAGATCACGTTTCGATTTCCCACACGCAGAGCCCGTCCCGTATCTTGCTCACGCCTCGTCGCGGAAGAACGGGCTTGGTTAGTGCACTCTTGCCGGGCTGGACACAGACAAGGACAAAGACCCGCCCATCGACGCGAATCGCTACACGCTCGCCGAGTTTGTAAGCGGTACCCGCTTTCCAGGTCTTTGCAATTTGTCTGGGCACTGCGCGGCTCCGCCGCCTATTTCATGCGTTTCCGCTTCTTCGCACGCCGCTTCATTATACGCGATCGCTCGGCCGACGTGAGTGCCCCGGAACGGACGGCTCTCGTTGCCGACGGCGCCATTTTTTTGTTGATTCGCACCCGCATTCCCGCAAAGCTCAAAATCGAGCGCTTTCGGGCGCTTGGGCGGGTCGGGCCCCATGCCCCGCGGGTCCACCCGCCCCCACCTTCTCACTTGACGCAAACCGGCCAAAACGCGAGCATTCGACGTTCGGGTTACCTCTTCTTGGCGGGCTCGGATGCTCGGCTTTGCCCCCCTTTGCCGGGCGCCGAGACTCGCCTTTTCTTCTGTCTTCAGTTGACATCGGTCCGCACGCAGACGATTGTGCTCGTGGCTCAAATGTTCCTCCGGGGACGGGCTGGAATTCCTGCAGAGCCCCACGCCTATCCGGCTCGCCCCCTTTTCTCTCACGCCTTCCGCCTGTCTGTGGCGAATTGCTAATTTTCAAGCAAAATGAACAATTGTCGGGTGGGACGATGGCGCGGACCGGGCTTCGAATGATGCCGACGTTTCCATCGTCCTCCCTAAGATTCCGTACGGCGGGTTTTCCCCAGTACGGCTCCAAGGCCGGCGTATC
>JBKQNE010000126.1:0-113366 GCA_052146355.1 Binataceae bacterium (SeqCode)
TCTGTGCCCGCAACCAGTGCTCCAATTCGGCTCGATCTGCTCCGCTTATTTCCACCCAGCATTTCTTTACGCCCATGCTGAATAGACGAACAAACGCTACATTTACTTCAGAGACATAACACTAGACGATCAGGAATGTTACTACGATTGCTCGCAGTAACGCTGTTACGGTGCTTGAGAGAACAAAGGCAGCTTGGTTTGTTCTACTCGGCATCTCATTCGGAATGTTCGTTTGGACCCGGGCCGACAACCTAGGTTCGCAGAGCCGGATTTGGAACCCTTGAACTGGATCCACTACGGGTCCGTCAGCCAACCCAAGGCGGGGGCGACTACTCCGCCATTGCCACCCGCCGCCGGCGCAGCCGCAGGCGCGTCGGTACGGTGGCAATCGCTGCGAGAGTAAATGTCAGGCTCTCGTATACTCGTCCTTCCTTCACACTGGGCGCATCGTTCGCTCAACGCAAAGGGCTTGCCCTGTAGTTCGGGTTTCGGGGTGCTGCGGAGAACCGATCCTGACGAACTTGGTTCATTTAGGGGTGCCGCAGGAGATAGCCTAATGGGTCGCACGCGATACCATTCATGTCGGAGTGGATATGTAAACTGCGGAAATTGTCTTCAGAGCAATTATCTGGTGTTTTACCATTCATCTAACTGATCCGAATCACTCAAAAAGTGGGACAATCCAGAAAGGAGGTCAGTAATTTGTATCGGGCATGGTATTGGCGGAGCACTGCCGAATCAGATCGCCGAGGTCCGTGATGCAAATAACTAAGAACACTGACTAGGCAATTATTGGGAATGAACGATTTGCAAACTAAACGGCTAACGTTGCTGAGGTGACACCATGAATGCCACGCGAGTGTCTGAGATACGCAAGCTTAAGGGACTCAAGAATATCTCGTGGCTCACGAATCGCCAGCTACACAAGCTCGCCGGTGCGTTGTCTGTGAACGTAATCGAGAAGCGCGGCCAGATTTTCGATGAGAAGGACAATTCGGACCGCTGTTATGTATTATTGTCGGGCGTGGCGAGAATCACCTGCCGAAACCGTAAAGGCCAGCGTGCTGTAGTGGTCATGCTGGCGCCCGGAATGATTCCGTCCTTTCCGCCACAAGTGACAGGCGTCAACTACAACTTCCGCTGTGAGACGGTCACCAACTGCCAGGTCGGAACCATAGATTGGGGCGTGTTCGTCGAGATTTGCCTGGGCATCGGATCGGCGGACTTCAAGCGGCTGGCGGCCAACTATGTCGGCCGGTGGGACCTGGTCCAGTTGCGCTGCGCGAATCTGATGAGTTGTTCATTGGCGGAACGGGTGGCGCTCATTCTACTGGAGCTGACCGAGACTTTCGGGGTTCGTGACACACAGGGAATGCGATTAACGGTGGCAGTGCGTCACAAAGATCTGGCCGAACTGGCGGGTGCCTCACGACCACGGGTAAGCGAACATTTGATGGAGTTTGAGCGCAAGCACTTGATCGAACGGCACAAACGGCAACTGATTGTGAAACGCGACCGCCTGGAAGACTTTCTCTCGGGAGCACATTCTCAGGTGAAGAGTGGTGGCTGGGCGTAAGAATGCTTCCCGGCCGAGCTTAGGCGTACATTTGCGGCCCTACCGATGTCCCGTCAAATAATGGCGGGTTCTCTCTGGGACACCGTTTTCTTTCCCCAGGTTACATTTCGTTATGACCGAGGGTGGCACTGGAGTATGGTGATGATCCTCCCGAGGAGAGTCCCAATGTTGAGTAAGGAAGGAAACGGTCGTGATACCGATGTTGATCTGTTGAAACGGCTGAAGGGTTTGGCCTGGCTGTCAAATTCGGAACTGGACGGCCTGGCGAACGGACTCTCGACGACTAATTTCAAAAGGCATGAAATCATGCTTGGTGAAAACGAACTCGCATCCGAGGCTCATATCCTCCTGACCGGGGTCGCAAACATCACCTGTCTCAACGCCAGAAGCGAACGGGTAACGGTGGCGTTGCTGCCACCTGGTCCGATCCCCGAGTTTCCATCTCAATCACCGAGCCGATGGCGGTTTCAGTGCGACGCTTACAGTAATTGCAGATTTGGCACGCTAAGCTGGGACCGCTTCAACGCCATCACACTGAACGCTCCTCGATCCGCGTTCAGAGAGTTTCATCAGAACAATCTGCAACTCTGGTATCGGTTGCTGCTGCGCGGTTCGACGTTGCTGAACCTGCATCTTCACGAGCGTCTCGAGATGACGCTGCTTGAATTGTGTCAGGACTTTGGAATTGAAGAATCGCGCGGCAGGCTGCTAAAAGTCCCCTTCAGCCATAAGGATCTCGCCAGTTTGGTGGGTGCGTCCCGACCCAGGGTCACTGAGCACCTTGCCCAATTGGAGCGTGACCACATCGTCTTCCGGCAGGGGCGCCAACTCATCATACGCACCGATGAGCTCGGAAATTCGAAGAACCTGCACGCGGCCTGAGGTGGATTGAGCCCAGACCATCCTGATGCGCGCTTCGGCGGCATCTGTAGAACGAGAAATTCCGAACCGGTTCGTAATCTGCGCTGCTCCGATCGTTCTGGTTATTACCGCGAATCGACCGTGATGTCTCCAATATAACCGCGATTGGCTGTCGCCTTGCCGGCGGCCTGATATACACTTCATACATGCTGAATATTCGCGATGAGTTGAAATCCCCCGCATCCGGTCGGAAGCGTCTCATCGAGGGAATATGGAATCCCTCAAGATGTGTGAGAGGGTTGAGCCTTCTTGCAGGATACGCAGCAGGTGAGGCGTACTCGATATACGCGGTGTTCGGTGCTCATGCCTTGACGCCGGTCACGGCTTATCTGAGCGAGCGAACCCCATATCTGCGAGCAGTATCGGGTAAATATCGCGAAGTGCTCGATCTGGACGGCCTAATACCCGTGATTTTGGTTTCTCTCGTGATATTTGCGGTGGCTTGGTGCATCGCACGGGGAACCGCTTTGATGCTTGTTGATTCGAGAAAGAGCGCCTGTCCAGGTACTCCTTGCACTTTGGCAACGCTATATCCATTGACTAATTAGCGTGGCTAATTTGACTTCGGCAGGATAAAGGTTAGATTATAAAGGTCGGAAACGAAAATGATCGAGTCCGGCTTTGATCCAGCTCGACAGTGGCCTTTTCGCTCGCCTTTGACCACCCTCTGCTAGACCAACACAAATTGTAAGACAGGAAGGCTTGAGGGAGGCCCTAATGGGACGACCTCGTCTCCATCCAATACGAAACACCCTGGCCGCGATCGTGACGGCGGCGGCGATGATTCTAACGGTGACCGGCCGGGCCGCGGCGATGGGGCCGTGGCAGACATCGTGGGGTGACTACGACAGCCACGATCAGTGGCACGACGCCAGTTGGTGGCTGCACAACCGGCACGACTGGGTCATCGTGCATCACCCGGAATGGACCGAAAACTATGCGAGCACCCGGGGCCAGATCGGTGACTCTGACCGGTTCCACGAATGGCACTATGGCGACGGCGGGTTCGACCGCAGTTCGACTGGACTAATTATTCACACGCCGTTGAACGGCTCAGCGCAAGATCGGGGAGCGTCCTTACGGGTCAGTGCCTCTAGCAAAAACTCTTAAAAACCTGAGGGAAAACACATGAAAACAATTGATTCTCAAAAGATAGTGATACTGGGTGCGATTCTGGCCGCAACCATGGCTGCAGGTTGTTTCGGAGGTCCCGGATATTCGAACCAACCTTACGGCTACAATGGCGGGTATTCATATCCGCAAAACAATGGGAACGCGTACAACGCTGGCTATCAGAATGGAGAACGAGCAGACGCGTCGCGCGATAACCATCAGGATCGCGATACAAATCAGCACGTCGTAGTAATCCGCGATCACGATCAGCCGCGTACGGAGAAGCAGCCTTCCAACACCGATCATGGTGACGATTACTCCAAGAAGGACTCTCAGTCGGCGCACCCATCTGTGACAAATTGACCCTGATGGGGTGCGGTCTGTCGGCGCCGGAGTTTAAAGTCAGCGGCAGAGCGATGAATTGAAAATTATCGGCCGGCGCCTTGGTACTCGTGCAGTTTTGTTGGCGATCTGTTTGTCACTCGGCGGGTCGTGCGCGACGCATCAGGAATTGCCGCAGGAGCCCTTGCCGAACGCGGTACCGGCTGCGCTTCCTCCCTTTTCTTCGGCAGTTCCGCGCACCAGTGCGGAGCCGTCGTAAAGAAGTCAGGGCCTCCTACCAGGGAAATGCGCAGGCTGGACATCTGACCGCCAGTGGTGAGCGTTACGATCCCAGCGACTTGACTGCGGCATCGCGTACGCTACCAATCGGATCATTAGTGATCGTGACGAATCCCACGACGGGCCGTTCGGTCAAGGTGCGTATCAACGATCGCGGCCCCTATGCTGGCAGCCGAAGTTTGGATCTGTCGAAGCGCGCGGCGGAGAAGATCGGTCTGACTGATAAAGGGATAGCGCGAGTGGAGGTCAAGCGCGTCGACTCGAAACCAAAGACAAGACAACCGCCCAGCTCCGCTGAAGATTCGTCTTCGATACCGAATTCCGCTCAATGAAGCATCGCGGCGTCTCGTGCCGAAAGTGGCTCAATATACCTGCGACTTGCGCAAGAGGATCACGCTGCTCGGTCCTTGGCTATCTGCCGGATTTCTTTCAGACGCTACGGCGATGAGCGCCTGAGCCTCCCGCTGAATCCGTTTGAGATGCGCGATGCCGAAGAAGCGCTCCGCGTTGACCTTGTCCACCGCTTCGCGAATCCGAGCGGCACCTTAACCAAGGGCGGCTTGAGCCCGCCAGTGACAGAGTCGATGATGCCGTCGGTAGCCGCCGTCTCACCTGCCACGGCGTCCTTCGGCGGATTGTTATATGAGAAAAGATAAGACATCGCCCTGCCCAGAAAGTAATCAAGGTTGGTTAGCCCCGCGATCGCGGTGAGTATGCGGTCTTGATCGTCATCGGTGTCGTTGTTGATCGCGATGTCGAAGAGATTGTTCATTTCATGCCAGCCCTGACACACGCGACGGTTGAATTCACAATTGATGCAAGCGGCGGACACCATACATGACTTTTCCGCTGCGTTGTATCTTCGGTGCTCTAGAACACACATTATATGTTCTTCAAAGAACCATTCATTTGCTTGCAAAAAGAGCCGGCGGCGCGTCAAAACGTAAAGCGCACACCACGCCATCCATCCGGGGCGGACACTTCGCGGATTCATTCCGGAGACGGAGGATTCATCGTGACATGAGCAAAGAGGAAACGGTCTGATACTTCTATGACTCCGGCACTTAGGATTGATTCTGTCCCGGAGGGCCGAAGGGACGGTTGAGTGCTGGTCGCGGCGGATTCCGGTAGTCGGGCAGGGTGCCCGCCTGATCCACGTAATCAGCGTAGTAGCGGAGGATGCCTGCGCGTTCGAGCGCCGCGTCGAGCGTCGAGCAGCGATGCTCGACGTAGCGCCCGAGCAGCACTCCGCGCGCATCGCGGAGGAAAGGAGTTGAATTCACGCGGATACGTTGTCCGCTTTTGAAGGCGATCTCCGCTGCGCCCGCGACCGTGGCTTTACTGACCCATGGCATATACAGCCTGCCCATGTCCGCGAGGATCGCGACGAGGGTGTCCGGAGTATCGGTAGACCAGTCGCCGAAGGACCGATCCTCCGGTTCGATGAGTCCGTGGGTATGCGTCACGACTGACGGGCTTTCCGCATCGACCCAGCGGCGGCACAGCGGATCGTTGATGAAGTGCGCAGCGTTGCCGCCGAAGAAAGCGAAGTCGGCAAGCGATGGACGGGCACCGAAGAAATATGCCTGCCCGGCCAGGTGTGCGCCGGTCAGGCGCAGCCACGGCTTCAGTACTTCATCGATCCACGATGCGATGTTGTCTGCGGTAACGCCCAAGGGCCCGCATGACGCCGTTACGTGTCCCCTTACCACCTCGAAGGCCTGGTCGCCGGGAATGGGCAGCTCGTGAGTCATATCGCGGGCGAGTTCACGTCCGCCAACGTTCGCATTCTCAGCGTAAAACCATCGCGAGCCGACCGCGGTGCGATAGAACCATTCGTCGATCACATCTTCGATCGCGCAGCAGAGAAAGCGCTGCACAGGATCCTCGGGCAACACTGCAGGCTGCGGGAATCGCAGCTCGAGATGATGAATCATCGCGGTGGTATCCCACATGAACGCACCTTCCGGCGTCATCACGACGGGTATTCCGCCCGGCCATCCCGCCGCGCGCGCATCGGGGTTCGCGCCCGCGAACCGGCGGAGCAGGTAAGGGATGCCCTTATAGTCGAGATAGCCGGTCAGCTTGCGGGTGAAGTAGGACTGGCTCATGCCGTACACGCGATAAGCGTGGTGTTTCTCCGCCATCTTTCGTCCTCTTTGCGATTTCGGGGTCAGTGACAGCCGCATGTCAAGAGAATTTGGCTCGCCGGCGACTTCGCGTTATGTGAAATTTACACGGAGGCCGGACCTTGCTTAAGGACGTGACGAATTTCACCGCTGAACACGATCGCGCGATGCGTATTTACTACGACGAGCGCGCGGATCAATACGACGAGTGGTATCTAAGCCAGGGCAGTTACGCAAAACGGCCGGATCGTGAAGGCTGGGCAACGGAAGTCGCCGAACTAACTGCGCGCGTCAAACGATTCGGCTCGGGTCAAATCCTTGAGGTCGCACCGGGGACGGGATGGTGGACGCAGCATCTTGCCCGAAACGGCACGCTGGTCGCCGTCGACTTTGCGCTCCGGATGCTCGAACAGACTCGCGGGCGCCTGGCCGCACACCATCTGGACGCGGCCCTGATTCGTGGCGATGCCTATTCCCTTCCGTTCCGCGACGGAGCATTTGATTCGTGTTTCTTCGGTTTCTGGTTGAGTCATGTTCCTCGCAGCCGAACCAACGCATTTCTCGCGGAGGTTCGACGCGTCTTGAAGCCCGGAGCGCCGGTGATGGCGGCAGATAGTGCCGCTGCCATTTGGGAATCGGGTGATAGTCCGAAGCCTGGAAGCGAATATCTTGATCAGCGCCGGCTAAACGATGGCTCGCAATATCAGGTCCTCAAGATATTTCATTCGCCGGAAACGATGAGTTTGGTCCTCGCGCCGATCGGCGCAGTAATCGAATCCGCTGTCGTTCGCAAAGATATCGTGTATGCGGTAGTGCGACGCGATTGAGAGGTTCCGGTTTGCTGTGCCACCCGGACTGGTTAAGGCAGCAGCTTTTTCAGCGAGTTGAACGGATTTGGAATCGATGACGATGACGATCCTTTTTGCGAGGAGCCGCCGCCGATCAGGCCGTTGATGCCGTTTATCCCTCCCTGAATCACCCGCCCCGGCGCGCTGATCGCGCCCATTGCTATTCGTTCCGCCAGCTTGGGGATGTCCGGCACGACGATTACGTACGGCACCCGTCCTCGGACGTACACCGGTATGGTGACCGAGAGTCCGAAGGTAAGCTGGATGTCGATGACCATGCTGATGTTGTTGTCCATGTCGACCCATCCGTCACCGACCATTCCATAATCCGCCGATTTGATAGTGAGGTCGTGCGTGGTGATTCGCTCTTGGCCCAACACAAACGTCATCCGCGCATCCCGTAATTCCGTGTCCGGGTCGGCGAGCATCCCCTGATGGCTCGAACGGAAGGTTGCGTTTACCAGCTGGCTTACCCCAGGTGCGCTGGCGATCTGATTTATTGCCGCCGAAACGATATTGAGGCCCGCGACCTTTCCGTTGGTCAGCACCAGGCTTCCGCTGCCGTTCAAAGATGGGCGGATCGCTTTCCAATCGCGGCCCGCTCCCGTAATCGCTACGTTGCCATTGAGCCGCCCTCTCAACCGGTGGGGAACACCGGGGTCAAGAGCATCCAGTCCTTGCTGCACGTCGAGATTGCTCATTTTCGCGACAACATCGAAGCGGGTCTTGGGATTGGTCACGATGGTCGCGGTGGCAACGATATTCCCCGAACAGACTGCTATCTTGAGGGGATTGGCGACCAGGCGATTAGCGGCGTAGCTTGCCGTCAGATCCAGGTTGCTGTACGCGGCGCCATTCAGCTTTCCGCCAGGTGACGTTATTCGCGTGTCGATTTGAGGAGTGTCCAGTTCACCCTTGGCGGTGCCGGTTACATGCAGCTTGTTAAGCACCTCACCTGGCGGCCGGCCGCTCACCACGTCGCCGGGTCGCAGCGCATCAGTGTCTACCTGATAGGTCGCCTGCAGCGGACTAATCGAGTCGACTCGGCCCTGAAGGGCGACACGAGCGGAACCGAAGCTGAAATTTGAAGGCGCGATGGTGAAGGTGGTCTGCTTGAAGACCACGGTCGTGTTTAAATTGGAGACGACGGGAATTGGTGCGCCGAACGATGCCTGCGTCAGATTGATGGTGCCATCGCCCGAAAATGGAACGCCCTGGAACACAAACATTCCATGGGCTTCTCCCTTGCCTGCCACGTGATGGGCCTGCAGCGCGGGAAGCGTCTGCCCGATTTGTCCCAGATCGAAGCTGTTGGTGTCGATATGCGCCTGGACCGGTCCGGTGTCGGGAATCGAAATCCTGGTGGCCACCAGGTCGAGATCGGCTATCTGCGCGCGGACACTGTCGAGCGTAAAGTCGCCCGACGTGATGCGGCCCGAGGCCTGCACGACCGTCTTCAGGCCGGCCGGTTTTACGAAATCGTTTGCATAGCTTGTCCTGGCCGCAGTCAGCTCGCTGTTTGCAGAGAATGCAATCGTGTTGATGCGCCCCTTGAACGTGGCGTCGATCGACACGGGATCCGGCATCGACAAATCGGAGGGAATGCTCGCTCCGATTTCCGGCAGCGTTTTCAATTGATCGACAACCAGCGGTCCGGCCTGCACTTTGAGATCAAGCCGAATCGATTCGGCGTCGATTACGCCCTTGTGCGCGAGCGGACCGGCGGTGCCCTCGATCGCGACGTTTTGCCGATCACCCATCAAGGCGAGTTTGAGATCGATTGTGAACTGACGAGTAAAACCAAAATCGTCAACAGTCAGGTCCAGTTGGCGCAACTCGGCGGGCGGCGCTTTTCCTTCCGCGTCGCCGTAGCTAAGCGTGCCATCCTTGATCTCCAATGCCTCGATGAAAAGAGCGGGAAGCGCCGATGAGCTCGAGGGGGCGCCAGGCGTTTGTCCGATGCTGTCGACGTTGAGATCGCCATTAGCCGCGCGCAGGATTCGGATAAT
Organism: Binataceae bacterium (SeqCode); assembly: GCA_052146355.1. Lineage (GTDB taxonomy): Bacteria > Desulfobacterota > Binatia > Binatales > Binataceae > JAFAHS01. Next base: position 9,218 of record JBKQNE010000126.1, read on the forward strand.
CGGACTCGTCAGCGTAAGGGCGCCGACCTTGGCGGCGCCGTGCAGTAGTGGAACGAATTCGACATCGAGAGTGGCCTCGGGCGCCTGCAGAAACGGCACCTGGGCGAAACGCGGATCATCGGCGATCTTCAGTCCTGTTATTTCGACCCATACTCCCCATCCCGCGTGAGCCGTCACTTGCGCGACCTGAACCTGGCGTCCAACCGCCTGACTGGCGAGTCTGAGGATCCGCGCCTGGTTGCGCGCGACGATGGAGTTCAGGTTGTAAACCGCATAGCCTGCGGCCAGTGCGAGTATCACGATCGTGATTGCGGTGGCCGCAGCCAGAAAAATCAGAGCCTTGCGCATGGGTGGTTCCCGCGCATTGTTCGCGGGAAGAGAAGACTAATTCAGCAGCGAGCGAAATAGAATTGCAATCGAACCTTGACGCGCCGAACATTCGGCTGCCTAAATAACGCCCGGCTGATGGCGAGGACGGCAACAAAATCGTTTCATTCGATAGGATCCGGTCGGATTGCGGTTGTCGCCTTCGCGATCTGTTTTATGCTCGCTGGCACTGCCGCGCACGGTCAATCGGAAAATGACCTCGAGCGCCTGGCGCATTCGCACTTCAGCAATCTGACCGAATGCGAACAGCGGCTTCTGCAGGCGGCGCCGATGGGGGAGACGGCTTATTGCGGCCCCAGCAATCGAAACGACGATCCGCTCAACGATGCGCAGGAAGGAGACAAGTGGGATCGCAGTCGCGAGGTCAACGCCAGCCTCATTCGATGGCTCTGCGTCGACCGAGTCGCATCGCAACTCATCGATCCAAAGGGTATTCAGATCCACGGCGCAAGGGTCGTCGGGAAGCTCGATCTGAACTTCGTGAACGTTCCATTTCGCATCAGGATTGTTCATTCAAGATTCCGCGACCCGATCGATCTGATGTACGCGAAGGTACCGGAACTCAACCTGGGAGCGAGTTGGACCGAAGCGATCGAAGCGGATGAGCTGCAAGTAACCGGCAGCATTCTGTTGCGCGATGGATTTCATGCCGACGGCGAGGTGGACCTACGCGGGGCCACGATCGGCGCGGATCTGATTTGTGTCGGTGGTACCTTCGTCAACCCAGGCGACTACGCGATCAAAGCCGATGGTGTCCGCGCGACCGACATCCTGATGGATGATGGATTTCGCGCCGAGGGTGAAGTGAATCTGGTCCGCGCAAATCTCGGCGCCGACCTGAAGTGCGACCGTGGCACGTTCATCAATCCATCGGGCGATGCGATCGATGCGACCGAAATTACCGCGGCCGATCTTCTCTTTCGAAAGGGGTTCCGGGCCGAGGGTGCCGTCAAATTGCGGAGAGCCAGGGTCGCGGGCGTTCTGGACAGCGCCGGCGGCACTTTTACCGCACTTGATTTGCGGCAAGCCGCGGCCGGGACGCTGAAGGATGATACCGCCAGTTGGCCACCGCGCGGAAAACTCAATTTGCTCGGATTTGTTTACAGCGCGATAGCGGAAGATACACCCGACATTCAGCTGCGTCTCGATTGGTTGTCTCGTCAGCCGCAGTACAGTCGCCAACCCTACGAACAACTCGCGAAGGTTCTGGCGGAGGCCGGAAATGCCGCCGGGTCACGTCGCGTGTTGATCGCGATGGAAGATCAGGATCGCACGCGTGGCCCGCTCAACGCTCTAAAATGGTACTGGTGCATGCCGGCGAAGTTCTGGAAGTGGGTTCTCAAACTGACTATCGGCTATGGCTACGCGCCATGGCGCGCGCTCTATTGCTCGCTGATGATTGTGGCACTTGGGGCGGTGCTGTTTTGGGCAGGCAAGCGCAATGGGGTCATCGTTCCCACCAATGAAAAGGCGGAGAGCCATTTTCCGTTCAGTCCGTTCTGGTATTCGCTCGACTCTTTTCTGCCGATCGTCAACCTGCATCAGAACGATCACTGGATTCCGAGGCCGTCCCACGACGGCATTTTCCTCTGGGGCTTCCGGTACGACACGTTCCTGAGGCGCTATCTGTGGGTTCATACCCTAATGGGATGGACGCTCACGACGTTGTTCGCCGCGGGAGTGAGCGGAGTCGTTCGCGCCAGCTTCTGACCGGCGGCTCGCTCGTGACTTCGTTGAGCATTTTCGTCGATGGCCGGCCACTTTCGTGTCTTGCAGTAAAATGGGCTCGCAACTAGCGTCCATTCGGCTATGCAGCGCGCATCGAAATTTCATTCTCAAGGAGCACTATCATGAGCGGATCGCCGGGTCGCACCCCCGAGAGGCCATCGCGGGGAATCTTTCTGACGGTAATGGCCGTGCTCTTTGTCGTGCTGGCGTTTTCCGACTTCACCAAGGCATGGCAGCAGATACAGAGACCCGGCCAGGGCGGGTTAGTCATCTTCGGCTACAGGCTTCAGACCTTCACCGCCAACGTGATCTTCGGGCCGCTGTTCGGGGTGTACCTCCTCGCCTACGTAGTCGGCATCTGGCGGATGAAGCGATGGGTCCTGCCGCTCGCGATCGTCTACGCCTTCTATGTTCCTGTGAATATGGTGATGTTCTGGTACGCGAACGGCGGCGATCCACATCGGTCATTGGGGTTCATCATCAGATATGTTGCGGTCGCCCTTGTCGGTTCGGTCGGCACTGCGCTCTACCTCTCGTACCATCGCGACAGTCTCAGCTGATCCATCGGATCTCCGATGGCCGCCCAGACTGAATGTAGGGTGCCGGCCGTGATGTTCTTGCGATGCTCAAATGATTTCGGGAAATTGGACGGCGATTCGACCGATGGATGGACTGATGACGACTCTCAGCAAATGGAGCGTGGTGACGGTTCTCGTTTCGATGATTTCGTTGCCCGGGCTAAGCTCCTCGGCGGCCAACATTCCGCAGGCCTCAGCCGCGGCCACCCCGGCCGCGTCCGAAGAAGACGAGCCGCAGATGGCCCCGACCGTGGCGCAGCTTCACTTCGCTGATCTGTACATCAAGGCCGTCAACAGCAAAGACCTGAACGCCTTGCGCCGCCTGATTCCGCCTCGCACTCTCGCGTGCTACAGCGACCGCACGCAGCCGTACCTGAGCACCTGGCTCGAACGGCAGTTCCGGGATCCCATCGCGAAGCCGTATTCCATCACTATCGAGAAACAGGGCACGCTGCCGCGATCGGCGCTGTTTACGCTGCCCGTTCCTCCGACGCATCAGATTAACATCAAGACCACGCTCAACGGCGACGAGGTAGTGCTGGGCCGACCGATCGCATACGAGGATGGAAGATGGTACGAGACGGCGCCGTGTCCGACCGACATCGGCATGGAGCAGTTCCAGCAGCGCCAGGAACTTGCGAAGCAGGAGACAGCGGCACTCGATAAGCTGTACGCGGAGCTGAAGGACCCGCTGCGCGCGGACTTGAAGAATCTGATCGCGCAAGGCAAGACGATCGCGGCTTGCCGGGAGTACGCGGCGGCAACTCGAATCGACTATCAGAGGGGCTGCCAGGTAGTTAAAATGCTCGCAGCCACGATGGGCGAGCGTAAGTAGGCTTATGAAAATCGGACTGCACTTGCCGCAAATGGGCGGCAGCACCGCCGATGACATCGCCCGTGTTGCACGGCGGGCCGAAGCCACCGGCTATGCGTCGCTATGGGTCAGCGATCACATCCTGGTGCCCGATGCGGGCGGGACGCTCCCGGCTATCGAAATCATGGAGCCGATCGCGACGCTCGCCTACGTCGCCGCCCTCACCAGGACGATTCGTCTGGCGACCAGCGTCATAGTCGTGCCGTATCGCAACGCTATTCACCTCGCCAAGGAACTGGCTACGCTCGATCGCCTCGCGCCGGGGCGCATCGTCGCCGGAGTCGCCAGCGGATGGCTGGAGGCGGAATTTCGCGCTCTCAATGCCCCGTACGAAGCGCGTGGCAGGTACACTGATGAAGCTATCGGCCTCATGCGCGCCTGCTGGGCCGGAGCGACTCCGGAATTCAGCGGAGAGTTCTTCAAGCTCTCCGGTATGCGATTCGGCCCGCGCCCTGGCGCCGGCAATATTCCCATCTGGATCGGCGGCATAAGCCGGCGCGCGATTCGCCGCGCGGTGGAACTGGGCGATGGATGGCACGGCACGCGGATGAACCCGGAGCAGGTGGCGGAGCGACTCGGATGGATCCGCGAAATCGCGGAGCGCAAAGGGCGTAGCCTCACGGGCTTCAAGTTGTCGCATCGCGTCTATGCTGGTTTCGCCGAGCGATGGACTGAGACGGGTGGCTACGTCGAAGGTATCCTCGCGCCGCCCGCCGAGCTTGCCGACTATCTGAACAAATTCGCGGCTTTGGGAATCGAGGAGATTCTTCTCACTCCCCTCGGCGCCGATCGTTCACTCGATGCATTTCTCGATCGCTTCGACAGCGAAGTCCGTCCGCGTTTGACGTGATCGCCGTCCGCAGAACGGCCGGCCCATCAAAACGGGCGCTCGCGCGAGTCTAATCAGACCTTGCTGTGAGGCGAGGGCTTCTTGGTCTCGCCGAAGACCGTCTTGGTGAGTTCCTTCCCGGTCTTCTTTAGACGACGCATCAGGCGCTGTGCCCACACAAATTCGGCACTCAGGATGCTGAGTCCGAGCAGGATTACCAGCCAGCCAGGTCCCGGCGTCACGATCATCACGAGCCCCAGGAGAACGACAGTAAACCCTATGATCGCGACCGAGACGCGGCGAGCCTGCTTGAGCGTGCCGAAAAGCATCTGAATCGAAAATATCAGTACGGTGCCCGTCAACGAACTGAAAAGTCGGGGGCTGGCAAAAAAAAAGCGGGCGCCCGCGATTGCAGGCGCCCGCCGGGTTGCGTCCGTTCAGGCTTCTATTGCTCCGGAACCAGCTCGACGCGGCGGTTTTGGGCGCGGCCTTCGGCTGTATCGTTGGAGGCTACGAAGTCGGTTTTGCCGAAGCCCTGGGTGACCAAATCGCTCGCCGGAATTCCCTGCTGCTCAAGGTAATTCGCGACCGCATCGGCTCGTTTCTGCGACAGGCGCAGGTTGTATGCTTCACCGCCGATCGCATCGCAATAGCCGTTCACGTGTACGACTACGTTGGGATTCGACTTCAGCGTTGCGGCGGCTTCATCGAGCACGGCCGCATCGCCGGGCCGGATGTTGTACTTGTTGAAATCAAAGTGCACGCCACGCAGTACCAGCTTCTCCTTGGCCGGAGGAGGCGGAGGAGGCGGCGGTGGGGGTGGTGGAGGCGGTGGAGGAGGCGGCGGAGGTGGCGGCTGGATGATTGGGTCGCACAGGTAATGGCCGGCGACCAGGCCGACCACAGCGCCCGCGGCGGTGCCGATAAAGGTTCCGCCGATTATCCGGGGTTCGGTCTGCGCGGTATTGCCGTTGACATTGTCGGCGACCGCGAAGCCAATACCGGTACCGACTGCGGCGCCGGCCGCGGCCCCCCCGACAGCACACCAACCCCATTCACGCGGCTGCTCTATTCGTTGCTGTAAACCCGCGCATCCGGAAGCAAGGATGGCCAAGCCGGCCGGGATGGCGACCAATAGTCGAGAACGAAGTCTCATCGTGTTCCTCCCAGACATCAGGAAATTCGCCCGCCGCGTACCGTGTTACCTTGTCGAAGGGTGGCGATGAAACAGCGTCGCAGAAATTTAACAATGGGTAGTGAAATACGCCGTTACAAACTCGTAACCGAGTTGAAACAAAGAGCGACGCGGCATTGTGCGAGGGCAGCGTCCGTTTGACCGGTTGTCAGCACAACGCGGGAATCAGCTATCGTAAACTGCGGGAGTGGCGGGCGGACTTGGACTTGCAAGAAAGCGACCTTCGATGAAATTTCTGCTGCTGATATTGCGCAATCTGCGCCAAAGTCTCCGCCGTACGATCTTGACCACGCTTTCGATCAGTATATCGGTCTTCATTTTCGCGGCGTCGATTAGCCTGCCAGCGACCATTAACGAAATCCTGCGCGACAGGGTGAGCACCGTGCGTCTGCTCTGTCACAGCAAGGGCGGCTTCGAATATCCGCTCCCGGCGGCATACCTACGCACCATCGAGGGAATCAATCACATTGCCGCAGTCACCGGCTACGTTGTTTTTAATGGAACCTATCGCGATCCAGGCGTGTCCCTTCCGGCAGTCGCGGTCGATGCGGACCAATTTCCGCGGGTTCTCTCCGAGTGGGTTGACGCGTCGGCGGCTGCCGGGTTGCAGCGCTCTCGCTCAGCTTGCCTGGTGAGCCGCTCGCTGATGAAGCGGTATAAGTGGAAACGTGGCGACAAGATTATACTGCACGGGCTGGATGGGAATCTGGAACTCGCGATCGAGGGCGTGCTGAGTAGCGAAATAACTTACGATGTTGTCGTATGTCGCCGCGAATGCCTGGACCAGTTTCCACGCCTCTCCGACAAAGTCGCTTTGTACTGGATCAAGGTCGATCGCTCGGATTCGATTCCCGCTGTCATTGAGGCGATCGATAGTCAATTTGCGAATTCCTCTTTCCAGACCTCCACAGAATCCGAAACCGCCGTCGCATTGTGGCAAATCAGGGGTTACCGGTTGATGATTACCCTTGCGGAGTTCTTCGCGCTCATCGTGGTTCTCATGATCGGACTCGTTGCCGCCAACACGGCGGCTATGGTGCTGCGAGAGCGTCGCAGAGACATCGCGATGATGAGAGCGATCGGCTATCCGCGCCGCGTCGTTGTGGGACTGCTCATCGCCGAGGGTACCCTGATCTGCCTCGCCGCGGGTGCAATCGGGTGTGTCCTGGCTTGGGCGTTGCTGGATCTCTTGCCGATGCTGGTCGGGGATGCCGCGCCGGTCACGGGTCTCACCTTGCTGCCCCGGGTGGTCCTAGAGAGTGTCGGCATCGCCATGATGGTGGGATTTTCTAGCGCGGCGATTCCTGCCTTGACGGCGACGCGCCGCGATCTGATCTCTGAACTGCGCGCAATTTAGTTCCGCGACTTCATTTCTTCCGATAGTCGCTGCAAGTGAGAAACGGAATGATCAACCTAAATTTATGGATTGCCTTGGGCGTGATGGCTTCCACGGCGGCCACGGACGCTGTTTACGTTCTTTTCAACGGAGCGGTCACCGCGCGCCGCAGAGTCAGGGCGGCGAGTTGGAGCAGCGTCTGGTACTTGCTCTCGGCGTTCGCGGTAATCAGCTACACCAGAAATCCGATCTACACCTTGTTTGCGGCGGGCGGGTCATGGGTCGGCGCATTCTGCGCGGTGACTTGGCTCAATCGGAGCGATCCTCAGCCGTCGCTCACTCCGCAGCGCGTCGGCGCGCCATCATCCGGAGATCACAAATGATCAGTCGGTGATCTTTTGCAATTGAGGCAGAACTTCCCGATTGAACAGTTCGTCGTTCAGCGTCAGATGAAAGCAGTCGACGCCGATCTCGTGAAACTGGAGCATCCGGTCCAGGATCGTCCTCGGACTGCCAATCAGCCGGCTGGCGAATCCTTCGTTGGTGTCGAGCTGCGCCAGGCGGTCCTCGCCGCTGCTCCACATCCCGCGTGCGCCGCCGGTTCTTACACTCCTGCGCGCGATCATCTCTTCATCCACAGAGCCCAGCATTGCCGTCAGCGCTCGTTCGGCTTCAGCATCGGTTTCCCGGCACAACGGAATGGAATAAAGCGCGAATCGTAGCCGCCGTCCGGTCTTGGCCGCGCGCGTGCGAACGTCGTCGATAATCCCGCCAATCTTTTCTGGCGGCCCGCCGTTCAGGAACATCCAGTCGGAGTGCGATGCGGCCATGTCTCTCGCAGCTTCGGACTGGCCGCCCTGCCAGACCTCAAGCACGGGACTCACCGGGCGGGGCTCGAGCCGCAGGCTCGATACGCTATAAAACCGGCCGGCGTAGCTCAGCTCGTCTTGTGTCCATGCGCCGCGGATCACATCGACAAATTCGCGCGACCGCGCGTAGCGCTCATCATGCTCCAGCAATCGCGCGCCGTACATTCCGAATTCAGCTTCATGCCATCCGGTCGTGACATTGATCGACCATCGTCCTCCGGATAGCCGATCGATAGTCGTGCCCCATTTCGCTACAGGCCCGGGCAGGAAGAAGCCCGGATGGATGGCCGAGATCAGGCCGATTCGTTCAGTCAGACTCGCGTAGAACGCGGTCATAGCCAGGCAATCGTAAGACGAGCCTTCGATTTCCTGTCCCGTTCCCCACCAGCGCTGCGCCACGAGCAGATAATCGATTCCGAGTTGCTCGGCTTTCAGCACCGGTTGCAACATCCGTTGCCGCAGAGGCTCCCCATTCAGGTCAGGGATCAGCGGTTTCGCCGGCCGGGATTGTTTGGTCAGCGTCGGCGCACTGAGTACGGTCGGCGCCCACGTGCAGGTCAGCAGTCGAGCCATTCTCGCCTCGTTGGTCGAGATTAGCCGAGTGCTTCGGTCGTCGAGAAGGGCTCCGCGCCTATTTCGATGCGAGAATCATCTCCTCTACATCGCGCAGCCGATCCTTGCCGAAGAAGATTTCATTGCCGACAAAGAAGGTTGGTGATCCGAACGTGCCGCGTTCGACCGACCGCTGTGTGTTCTCCAGCAGCTTGTCCTTGATCTCCGGGGCCTGAACCAACTCGAGCAGCCGGTCCGCAGGCAGATTCGACTCTTCCAGCGCCGCGGGCAGAACATTGGGGTCGTCCATTTTTTTTGGATCGGCCCACATGTGCCGATACATTTCATCGACGTAGCGCTCGAATATGCCGATCGACCGAGCGGCGATGGCGCCCCGCATAATCGTCAGGGTATTTACCGGAAAATAAGGATTGGAGGTGAAGCGGGTAATCCCGTGCCGCTGTAGGAAGCGGGCGGTCTCGAGCCGCTCGTACTCGGGCTTGTTCTTTATGCCTTTCAGGCTTTCGGCGGGCGAACGATTATTCGTCAGCTTGAAAACACCGCCAAGCAGGATCGGCACATACTCAAACTTGACCTCGGTACGCTTCTCGATCGCGGGAAGCACCAGGTGGCTAAGATATGCGTTGGGACTGCCGAAGTCGAAATGAAATTCCACTTTTGGCATGGCGTCACCATTTCTCCCCGAAAGGCCGGATCTCTGCCTCGAACGTCCACGCATCGGCCGGCTGCTGGTAGAGCTGCCAGTAAGTCTCGGCGACGGAACTGGGCCGCATCAGCCGCGAGACGTCGAGGTTCTTCATCGCTTCGTCGCCTTCTCGCTCTCTGATCCGGTCGCGCACCCAGGCGGTGTCCACGCCGGCATCGATGATGAGATGTGCGACGTGGATATTCTTCGGCCCCAGCTCGCGCGCCGCGCTCTGGGCCACCGCGCGCAGTCCGAACTTCGCCGCGGAAAACGCGGCGTAGCCGACACCGCCGCGCAAACTGGCGGTCGCGCCAGTGAAGAAAATGCATCCACGTTTGCGCGGCAGCATGAGCCGGGCAGCCTCGCGGCCGCTGAGAAAGCCGGCATAGCAGGCCATCTCCCAGACCTTGCGGAATACGCGCTCAGTTGTTTCGACCAGCGGGAAATTGACGTTCGCGCCGACATTGAAGATGCAGACCTCGAGCGGGGCGTGCCGCTCTGCCTCCTGGAGGAACGCGTTGATATCATCTTCCTTGCGCGCATCGAGCGACCGCCCGAAGATTCTTCCGCCGTGCGCTTCGACCTCGGCGACCAGGGGCGCCAGCTTTTCGCCCTGGCGCCGTCCGGCGAAAACCGTAAAGCCTTCGGCTGCGAATTTTTTTGCGATTGCGGCGCCGATGTAATCGCCGGCCCCAATCACCACCGCCGTCGTATTTCTGTGTTCCAAAGCTGACTCCCTCTGCGCCTATGAGCGCCGGACCCGTTTCGGGCCGTCGGCGATATCGACTATCCGCTGGGCAGTGGCCTTCAAGATCAGTTCCGAAAGCGTTTCGTCGTCGACCGCGCGCGAGAGAATCAGGGCGCCCACCATCGCTGCAAACGTGGCAATCGCCTTCTCCTCGCGATCCTTTTCAGGCATCAGCGCGGCTATGACATCGATCGCGCCCTTCAACGCTTTCGTGAAAGCCTGGCGAACGACCCTGGGCTGGCGGGCGATGTCGGCGCCGAGAGCGGCGATTACACAACCGTGGCCGGGCGCGTCGCGATGCGCCAGCGCGAGATATCGCTCCACTACGCCGCGAAGGTCGGGTTTTCCTTTCTTGTCTTCGGCTGGCCCCTGCCAGGCGCGCTTCGATCGTGTCGACGCGAACAAGATCGCCTCAGCCGTGACCGCCTCTTTGGATCCAAACTGGCTGTAAAGGCTGCCATGGGTCAGGCCGGCCCGTTCGGTAATGGCGTCGACGCCGGTGGCTTCGATGCCTTGTTCGCGAAACAGCCGGGCGGCCGCGCTCAGTAGCTGCTGGCGGTTCTGTTCCGCCTTTTCCTTAGAAACGCGCATCGGGCGAGCATTCCTCTTGACTCAATTGATTACGCACGTCATCAATATGCCAAAGATAACGATCGTCATCAATAGGCGCGAGAAGAATTATGAGCAATCCATCATCGATAGCGGATAAAAGTTGCGTCGTGGTTGGCGTCGGCGAGGGGTTGGGTGCGGCCCTGGCCCGCCGCTTTGCGGTTGGTTACAAAGTGGCGCTCGTGGCACGTAGCGCGGAGGTCAGTGACAAAGTCGCCGGCGAGATCAAATCCGCCGGCGGTGTGGCGCTCGCGGTTCAGAGCGATGCTACGATCGAAGCGCAGATCGCCGATGCCTACGAGCGGATCACCCGTGGGCTGGGTCCCGTCGAAATTCTCATTTACAACGGCGGGCGCCGCCCGATGGGTCGGTTGATGGACACCACGCCCGAGGTGTTCGAACAGACCTGGCGGCTGCATACCTTTGGCGCGTTCCTGTGGTCGCGTCAGGTTGTTCCCGCCATGCTTGCGCGTGGCAGCGGTTCGATTCTCATTACCGGCGCGACTGCAGGTGTTCGGCCATGGCCGACTTCGGCCGGCTTTGCGCCCGCCAAGTTCGCCGTACGCGGACTTGCTGAGGTGATGTCGCGCGACTTGCATCCGCAGGGCATCCACGTTGCGTATGTCAACGTCGATGGCGGCATCGACATGCCGCTGCTCAGAAAATTTCGTCCGGAAGTGAAGGACGAGGATTTGCTGAAACCATCGGCGATCGCGGATGCGTTCTGGTACCTTGCGCATCAGGATCGCAGCACTTGGAGCCACGAGCTGGACGTCAGGCCGTTCAGAGAGAAGTTTTAGGCGCGGAGGTCGCATGATCTCATGCCGCACGATTTAACCCTTTGGGGAGCCGGCACCAGCCGCACGATGCGCCCGCATTGGATGCTGCTGGAGCTGGGTATCGACTATGAGTTTCACCCGATCGGATCGCGGACCGGCGAGACTCTGACTGACGAATTCAGACGGCTCAATCCACGGCACAAGATTCCGGTTCTGCGGCATGGGGCGTTTGTGCTGACCGAGAGCGCAGCGATAGTGCAGTACCTGGGCGAGACCTTCGCCAATCCCGACGAGCTGTATGTCCCCAACGACACGGCGAGCCGCGCGCGCCTGAACGAATGGTGTTACTTCATCATGTCGGAGCTGGACGCCGCCTCGCTGTATATCGCGCGGCGCCATGAAGGGTTGAAGCACGTGTATGGCGAAGCGCCGGTAGCGGTCGAGGCGGCCAAGCGCTACTTCGCCCACAATCTCGAAGCTATGGCTCCGAGCATCGGCGCGCATCCGTACTTGCTCGGTGATCGATTAAGCGCCGCCGACATTCTGCTCATGACCTGTCTCGATTGGGCGGCATCTGCGGGCGTCGCGCTGTCGGACCCGTGGTCGCGCTATCGGCAACGGCTCGCGATGCGCCCTGCGTATCGTGCTGCAATGAAGAGAAATTTTTCCGGGTATCAGAGCTGACGGAACAGCTGAGGTGTGAGCATGGCAGGGCCTTTGGAAGGAGTGCGGGTGCTGGACTTGTCGACGATGGTCGCGGGTCCGGTTGCGACGATGATGCTCGCCGACCAGGGTGCGGACGTTATCAAAGTCGAATCTCCCGGCGGCGATCTGACGCGCCATTTCGCTTACGGACGGGGCGGCATGGGCGCCACGTTCCTGTCGTGCAACCGCAACAAGCGCTCGGTAGCCGTGGATCTCAAGTCCGCGGAGGGCCGCGAGATCGTGCACAAACTGATCGCGACGGCTGACGCGATTGTTCACAACTTCCGCCCCGGCACTGCCGATCGTATCGGGCTGGGCGAGGCCGCTGTGCGCGCCACGCGGGCGGACATCGTCTATGTGTCGATAAGTGGCTTCGGAGAAACCGGACCTTACGCCGGGCAGCGCGCCTACGACCCCGTCATTCAATCTCTGTCTGGTCTTGCTGACATCCAGCGCGACCGTGATACCGGCAGGCCGCGGATGGTGCGTACCATAATCGCCGACTACACGACGGCATTGACCGCCGCGCAAGCGATCACGGCGGCGCTGTTTGATCGGCAGCGATCGGGGCAGGGGCAACACGTGCGGCTGGCGATGCTCGACACGATGATTTCGTATCTCTGGCCCGAGGCTATGCCGAGTCTCACTTTCGTAGGCGAGGAACGCGATCCTTCCGACGGCGAGATGGGGCCTGACCTCGTGTTCGCAACCCAGGATCGGTACATCACGGCTGCCGCGCTTTCCGACGACGAATGGGCCGGGATGTGCCGGGCACTCAAGCGCGAGGACCTTATCGACGATCCACGCTTCAAAACCGTGCGCGATCGAGCCGTCAACGCGGTCGAGCGCCGTGAGATCACCAGGGCCGAACTCGAGAAATGGATCGCGAGCGAAATTCTGCCGCGCCTGCTCGCCAACGATGTCCCATCGGCGCCGGTGTTGAGCAGGTTCGAACTTCTGCAGGACCCGCAGGTCCGTGAAAACGGCATTCTCGAAGAGCACGACACGCCGATGTTCGGCAGGGTGCGGCAACCGCGCCCCGCAGCTCAGTTCGATCGCACGCCGTCGGGTATTCGCACGATGGCGCCGCTGCTTGGCGCGGATAACGCCGCCATCCTGAGCGAGCTTGGTTACGGAAAGGATGATGTCGCGCGCCTCGAACGCGATCGAGTCGTGCGCAGTCAGCCGCCGAGTTCACCTAAAGCGTAGCCCGCACAAAGCGAACCAAACCCGGAGAAGGAAAATTGCAATGAGCAAGACAAGTCCGGTCGCAATGGTCACTGGAGTAGGGCCTGGAACCGGCGCGGCGATCGCGCGCCGCTTCGCGGCCGGCGGATACGCCGTCGCGATGCTCGCGCGCAATCGCGATCGGCTCGGGGCGCTGGAGCGGGAAATAGCCGGCGCGCGCGCATATCAATGCGACGTTAGCGACGAAACGCAGGTCGAAAAGGCCGTAGAGGCGATACGCGCGGACCTCGGCGCGCCGAAAGTGCTGGTCCACAACGCCGTCGGCGGAGCCTTCGGAAATTTCCTCGAGATCGACCCCAAAGTGCTGAACCAGAACTTCCAGGTGAACACGATGGCGCTGCTGTATCTCGCGCGACTGGTGGCGCCGGCGATGGTCGCGGCAGGCGAGGGCGCCATCATTGCCACCGGGAATACCTCCGCGTTCCGTGGCAAGGCGGGCTTTGCGGGCTTCGCGCCGACTAAGGCCGCACAGCGCATCCTCGCTGAATCGATAGCGCGCCAGGTCGAACCGAAGGGAGTGCACGTCGCTTACGTGATGATCGACGCCGTGATCGACCTGGAATGGACGCGCAAGCGATGGCCCGAAGCGCCCGACGCATTTTTCATCAAGCCGGCCGCAATCGCGGATGAGGTCTGGCATGTCGCGCATCAGGATCGAAGCGCGTGGTCGTTCAACGTGGAAATCAGGCCGTTCGGCGAGACCTGGTAATAGCTATGCCCATTTGAGGATCGACCGATGAGTGACTTACGAATCTTCTCGTACCTGCCCAATCCGCGAATCTGGAAAGCGACCATCGCTGCGCGGCTTTGCGGCGTCGATGTCGAGGTGAGGGGAACCGCGCCCAGGGAGCTGCAATCGTGGCTGTGGGACTTTGACGCGCATCCGCTTTCGAGCAGCGAGCTGGAGACTTCGGCGGACCTGAAAACCGGAAAGGTCGGTTTCAACGGCAAGCTTCACAAGACCGCGTCATTCATGGAAGCGCATCCGTTCGGCACGGTCCCGGCCGCTTTCAGTCCGGATGGCAGGACAGGAATCTTCGAATCAAACAGCATCATGCGCGCGGTCGCGCGGCTCGGCCAAAGCCGCTTTCCGTTGTACGGCCGCGACGAGTACGAAGCGTCGCGGATCGACAGCTTCCTGGACGCGAGTCTGGTGTTCGCACGCGACTCACAGATCTATCTGCTGGCATTGGGTAGTGGAGCGATCACTCCCGAGATCCACTCGCGAGCCCGCGAGGGGTTCGCCGTGTATCTCGGTGGAATCAATCAGGCGTTGTCGTCCGGGCGCCAGGCTCTCGTTGGCAACGATATCACGATCGCCGACATCTGCTTCGTCGCCGAACTGGCTCTGTTCTTCAACGAGAAGCCGAGAGCGATGGAACTCGAGAAAAAAGGCCTCGCGCCGATTGTGCATGCGGGACTCGGCGGGGAATTTCCGCACGCAATGAGCCATTTCTCTCGCCTCAGCAAGCATCCGGCTTTCGCTCCCGATGTGGAGCCGTATCTGGCGAAGATCGAATTAGCGTCGAATCGCGCCGAACAACGATCATCTTCGAATTGAGGCAGCTCCGTCGCGTCGCGTCAAAGCGTCTGCGCGGATTGCCGAACGGGGTCACTTGATCGAGAATCCGGATCCGAACGATTGAGGGTAGACCCTTGCGTCGGGAGGACACCATGCCTGCCAGCAATGAAAAATGGCATATCGAGGGCGAGTACTTCGAGTCGTGCAATTGCGAAGTGCTGTGCCCGTGTTTGCTCTCAGCCTCGCAAGCGCGCCCTACCGAGGGCCACTGCGACGTCGTGCTCGCGTTTCACGTAGGCAAGGGCAGTTACGGCAAGACCGATATTTCCGGGCTCAATGCCGTACACGCGCTTACCACTCCGGGCCCGATGGCGAAGGGCGGAGGGACGTTGGCCGTCTATGTCGACAACCGCGCCAACGATGAGCAGCGCGCGGCGCTCGAAGCGATCTTCACCGGCTCCGCTGGCGGCCCCCCGGCGCTGTTCGGTCCGATGATCGCGAAGCGGATGCCGACGCGGTCGGTGCCGATCGCTTTCAGCTCCGATGGCAAGGTCTTCAAGGTAACGATTCCAAACGTCACTGACGTTACCGTTGAGGGTATCGTGAGTGCCGGGCAGGTGTGGCTGGAGAACGTCGCCCATCCTGCGTCGCGCAAGCTGGCGGCCGCAAAAGGAATCTCGAGTCACTACCAGGATCATTCCATGGTGTTCGAGAACTCCGGCCGCAACGGCCATTTTTCGCCCATCACCTGGTCGAACGCCTGACCTGATACACGAACAATCGCGGATGGAATCTGCCCCGCAAGCTTCCGTTCCCGCACTCCCTGCGCGCGAGCGCCTCGTGATTTTGACGGAGTTGGCGGTGCTCACGGCACTGTCATGGCTCTATCTGGTCCGTATGCCGATGTCTGCCAGCGACTTCGGCGCGACCGCGGCGCGCATGGCCAGTCCACTTCCGCCGGGCGTCATCGATCTTTGGCTCGTGTTCATGATGTGGGCAGTAATGATGGTCGCGATGATGCTGCCGAGCGCGGCGCCGATGGTCCTGATGTATGCGCGAATGGCGCGAGGCCGTTCCGAAGAAGGTTCAACCTTGCGCGCCTGGATATTTGCCGCCGGCTACATTGCCGTTTGGACCGCATTTAGCGCAGCCGCCACGGCAGCGCAGGCGATATTGCAGCGTACCGCGATCCTTTCGAACGCGCTCACCACTTCAAGCATCGTAGGCGCGATCATTTTGATTGCCGCCGGCATTTATCAAATCACTCCGATGAAGCAGGCATGCCTCAGCTATTGCCAGTCCCCAGTGGCCTTTTTCATGACACACTGGCGCGACGGATCGACGGGCGCATTCAAGATGGGCCTCGATCACGGCACCTTTTGCGTAGGATGCTGCTGGATGTTGATGCTGCTGCTGTTCGTGGCGGGCGTGATGAATCTGGCATGGGTGGCAGCGCTCACGGCCTTGGTGTTGGTCGAAAAGCTGGTGCCCTACCCGCGCGCAATTGCCGCAACGACCGGGGCAGCACTAATCGCATCTGGCGTGCTGATAGCGGCGCGCGTTCTCGCTGCCTAGCTTCTCGACCTGCTAGGTCCGCGCGAGCAGATTATTTCGCTGCAGAAACGGTGGTCGATTACGCTCTGTGTCCTCGCCCTCGAGTTAACGGATGAAAGCCTGAAGCAACTCCCCGGCGTGTTGTCACGAACAGGTTTGATGACGAACATGCTCTAGCCATCGAGTGGCCCGAGCTCTCATCCAGTCCCGGCTATTCATGGCTGCGTCATCATCCGGATCAAAATCGCAAACAGGCTTCCTGATGCCCGGTAAATGTCGGCGGAATCACCCCAGTCGAATTCTTGACATCTAATTCTAATTAGAGTTAGAACTCAGGCAATTCTTGAGAGAAACAGCGAGGCTGAATGCGTCCAGAACGTCAACGCGCGCTGATCGAACGTTACCTTGGCTTCAAGAACGGCGAATGGACCGATGTAGCGGCCGCGAGCATGCGCAATCCCGCGAGCGCTTATGTCGATCCAGACCGCTTCGAACGGGAGATGAAGGTACTGTTTCGCGATCGCCCCGTTCCCGTGGGACTGAGCTGCGAATGCAAAGAGGCGGGCTCATATGTGACCGCTCGACTGGGGGGCGTGCCGATCGCAATCGTGCGCCAACCCGATGGCACCCTGTGCGCCTTCTTCAATGCCTGTCGGCACCGCGGCGCTCCGGTTTTGAGCGGCAGCGGCGGGGGGCTGCGCGCGATGGTTTGTCCCTATCATGCGTGGAGCTACAAGCTCGATGGCACCTCGCTCGGGCGTCCGCAGGATTGGGGTTTCGACGATATTCCCCGGACCGATTGCAGCTTGCCGCAAATCGCAGTCGCCGAGCAGTACGGCCTCATTTATGCGCAGCCCAGCCAGAGCGCATCTATTTCCATCGATAATCTGCTCGAAGGCATGCAGATCGAGATCGCCGAGTACGATCTGACCAGCTACACCCATTTCGAAACCCGCACCAGGGAGTGGAACTTCAACTGGAAGCTGGTGGTCGATACTTTTACCGAGAACTACCACATTCCTGCGCTCCATCGCCGCACAATTGCTCCGTACTACGACGATCGGCATTCCATCTGGGATACCTACGGCCTGCATCAGCGCACGGTCAATTTCCGCAGAAGCATCGACAAGGAGCTGACGGAAAAGTCGCCGCAAGACAGACTGCTGCTGCCGCATACCACTGTTGAGTACTTTTTGCTTCCCAACGCGATTCTGACGCATCAGCTTGATCACGTGGAGTTGTGGCGTGTCACGCCGATCAGTGTCGATCGATGCGTGGTGTCGACCAGCCTCTACGCCCCCGAGCCGCCGGTAACCGATTCCGCGAAGCAGCATTGGAAAAAGAACCTCGACATGTTGTTGCAAGTCACCGAGAACGAAGACTTCCCGATGATGGCGAATATTCAAGCAGGACTGGCCTCGGGTGCGGTGAAGGAAGTCATCTACGGCAAGATCGAGCCCGCGCTGTCCTTCTATCATAAGTCGATTAACCAGTTGCTCGCGCAGTCCGTGGACACTTGAATAATGGACCTCGGACTTAAGGACAGAAGGGTTATCGTTACCGGCGGCGCCTCGCATATTGGGCAGGCGATTGTGTTCGCCTTCGCCGACGAAGGCGCGCGTCTCGTGATAATCGACAAAGATACCTCCCAGGCCGAGCGAACCGCCGCGCAGGCGAAGCTGCGTGGTGCGCCATTCGCGACAGTTGTGCGCGCTGATTTGACGGATCACGGCGAAGCCGACTCGGCGTGTCAGCGGGCGATGCAGGAACTTGGCGGCGTCGATGTTCTGGCTGCGAATGTCGGCGCCAATTGGCCCAGGTTCTTCCTCGAAACTCCACCGGAGAACTGGGACCATCTGCTCCATCTTAACCTCAGCGCCGCAATGTCCTGTGTCAGAGCGGTCCTGCCGCGAATGATCGAGCAAAAACGTGGTTCCATCGTCGCGACCGCATCCACCGCAGCGTTTGGCGAGCCGCGGCAGAGTGTTTACGCGGCGGCCAAAGCTGGAGTCATCGCCTTCATGAAGACCATCGCGCTGGAATACGGCCGTTACGGCATTCGCGCGAACCTGGTGGCGCCGGGACTTGTACTGCCGCAAGAAAAGGAGGAATTGGGCGCCGAATCGATTTGGCGCGATCGCAACTCGATCATGAACGACGCGCAGACGGAGTATGTAGTCAGGAACACGCCTCTGCGCCGCCTGTCCAGACCCGAAGACATTGCAAAATCAGTCGTGTTTCTCGCCTCGGACGAAACCGGACGCCAGTTGACCGGACAGATGCTCACCGTTTCGGGCGGATTCGCGATGCGTTGATCGTCGCCGTCGGACCGCACAGGAGAACTCTCGATGCACGTTCGAAAGCGGTATGAGCTAGCCGAGGAAAGATGGCTGTAAAACCGTTGCGCGCATATACGCAATCGAGACGGCAGCAAATGAGCTCTCGGGGCGAACTCAAGCGCAAGCAGATTCTCGACGCCGCGGCAAAAGTGCTCGCGCGACGCGGATATGTCGGTACGCAGCTCTCTGAAATCGCCGAAGAAGCCGGAACCCAGTCCGGCAGTCTCTACTATCATTTCGAATCTCGCGAGGAATTGATCGAGGAGGTTCTTCAAGAAGGCGTGCGGCTATCGTTTGCCCGCGCACGTGCGGTCATCGACGAAATGCCGCCGGCCAGCACGCCGCTCGATCGACTGGCTGCCGCCTTTCGCGCGCATCTGAAGTTTCAGCTGGTGGAGAGCGACTACGCGCGCGCTGTCTCGCGTTCGATTGGTCAATCTCCAGAAGACATGTGGAAAAGGGTCAATGACAAATTTCGGACCTATGGAAGGTTTTTTGACGACCTGATCAAGGCGGCGATGATGTCGGGAGAACTGGACCCCAACGTTGATCGCAGCGCTCTCAGAATGTTGATAATCGGCGCCGCCAACTACACGCCGGAATGGTATCGGCGCGACGGATCGATGAATGTCGAAGAGATTGCCGATCTGCTCATCCGATTGCTCCGTCGCGGCGTCGGAACTGGGATTGAACGGAGAGGTAATAATAGATGACTGACTCACGGACGATGTCTGAACAAGCCGACTCTATCTTTACCGATCCTCGGCGGTATCTCGATCTCGATTCCTGGCACCGGACCGCGGCGTGGCTGCGCAAGCATGAGCCAATCCGCCGGGTCGAAGCGCCGGGCTTTGAACCCTTTTATGCGTTGACGCGACTGGCCGATATCATCGAGATCGAGCGCCAGCCGGACAAGTTTCTGAACACGATGTATCCGGTGTTGATGTCTCGCTCGGATTCGGACCAGCTACGCCAGGGCGGCGGAACGCTCAAGACTCTCGTCCACATGGATGGGCCCGAACACCACTCTTACCGCGCCGTGACCAACGACTGGTTCAAGCCTGGCAATCTTCGCCGTCGAGTCGAGGCGAGGGTCTCGGAACTTGCGCGAAAGTATGTCGACCAGATGATGGAATTGGGCGGCGAATGTGATTTCGCGCGACAGATCGCGCGGTTCTACCCACTCCAGGTCATCATGAGCATCCTCGGCGTTCCCGAAGAAGACGAACCGCTGATGCTCGAGCTGACCCAGAACCTGCTCGGCGCTGAAGACCCGGACCTGCGCACTGGACAGGACCGTGCGCAATCGACCAACAAGAGTGTCGCCAAGTTCGCCGAGTACTTCAGCCGAGTGACGGCGGCGAGGAGGGCGAACGCGATCGGCGATCTCGCCTCGACGATCGCCAATGGCAGTATTGACGATAAACCTCTCGGTGAGTTCCAGACCTTCAGCTACTACGTAATCGTTGCGACCG
This sequence comes from Binataceae bacterium (SeqCode), assembly GCA_052146355.1. GTDB lineage: Bacteria > Desulfobacterota > Binatia > Binatales > Binataceae > JAFAHS01. The sequence continues at coordinate 29,251 of JBKQNE010000126.1, forward strand.
CCGGGCACGACACCACGTCGAGCTCGCTGGCGGGCGGGTTACACGCACTGATAGAGCATCCCGATCAATTGCGCCTGTTGCAGAATAATCCGGCGCTGATCGATAACGCCGCGGACGAAATGATCCGTTGGGTGTCGCCGGTCAGGCACTTCCTTCGACACGCGCAGGAGGATTTCACGCTGGGCACCACTCAATTTCGGCCCGGGGATCGCGTGCTCCTGTCGTATCTGTCAGCCAATCGCGACGAGTCCGTATTTGAAGGTCCGTTTCGCTTTGACGTGACCCGCGCCAACGCCAATCAGCATCTCGCGTTCGGCATCGGAGTGCATTTCTGCCTGGGAGCCCACCTCGCGCGAATGGAATTGCGAGCTTTCTTTCGCGAGCTGTTGCCGAGACTCGAATCGATAGAGCTGGCATCGCCGACGGAAGATATCGCCGCCACTTTCGTTGGCGGACCCAAGCGAGTGCCGATCCGCTATCGAATCAAACCTCGCGATTGATAGCGGCGCTTGCCAAGGAGGTGTACGAATGACGTCTTACGCGTCAGTTGCCCCGAGCTGCCATCCGGTTGCGGTTGCCCACGGCTCCGCTGCCGCCATGATCAGGTCGAAGGCGGGCTCCTTGATCTCCAGATAAGTGTCGGCGGAGTCGCCATGATGATGCGATAAGCGCCGCTTCAGTTCGGCATACCCCGCCACGGCGATCGGGTTGCTCCGCAGGAAATCGCGGCAGAGCAGAGCGTACCGCTGGTTCATTCGACCGAGCTCGCGAACGTGAATGTTGGCCCGCCGCTGCCCAGGCCGCTCTCTGAAAAGGATCTTTTCCCAGTGCTCGTCTGGCCCAGTCGCAAAGGGTGGACGGCGGTCACCGCTGATCTGCGCGGGAATAGGACGATGAACATACCCGGCTGCCTGAAACGCAGCGACGATCGCCTCCGCCGAAGTCAACGAAGCAAGGGTCACTTGGATGTCGATGATATCCTTTGCCGCCAGCCCAGGAACTGAAGTCGAGCCTATGTGGTCGATTCGGACGGCCAGCGCGCCCAATGAACGCCGTAGGTGTTCAGCGATGACGCGGAACTCACCCACCCATCGCGGCGCGTAGTCGATGATTTCAATCGCCAAGCGCTGAGTCCTGCGGCTTCTTTGATGCAGACACTGCCAAATTTCGCGTGGTGCGAGAGGGGGGACTTGAACCCCCACGCCTTGCGGCACTGGATCCTAAGTCCAGCGCGTCTGCCGTTCCGCCACTCTCGCGTTAAGCATCCAGATTTATGTGTTTGGCACCGTCGCGCAAGCCGCCTGGTGGCAGTCAATAAGCTCTCGTGACTTCGTTAACGCTTGTGATAAATTGGCGAGATGCAAATTTTTCCTGTCATTCGCCTGTTCCGGGCATTCCCGCGTTCCGTTCTGGCCGTCGCGATAGCGGCGCCGCTTTTGGCCTTTTCTCCTGCCTATGCAGCCGGCTCTGACCCGGTGGTCGCAACGGTGGGCAGCCACAAGATTACCGAGGCTGAACTTGACACCAAAATAAAGCCCGAAATGGCTGCGCTTGAGGGTAAGATCTATGACCTTAAGCATCAGGCGCTTCAGTCGATGGCCGATGAATATCTGATCGAAGAGGCCGCGAAAAAAGAAAAGCTTAGCGTCACCGACTACCTGAAGAAGGAGGTCGAGCAGAAGGCCGACAAGGTGACCGAGGCTGACGCGCAAAAATACTACGACCAGCGCAAAGGTCCTGGCACCCCGCCATTCGACCAAATCAAGGGCCGTCTAATCGCGGCGCTGCAAAATCAGTCCGAGCAGGCACAGCGGGAAAAACTGCTCGACTCGCTCCGCAAGCAGGAACCCACCAGGATTCTTCTCAAGGCGCCGCGTATTGAGGTCGCCAGCGCTGGCCATCCGTCGGTCGGTCCGGCCAACGCTCCTGTCACGATCATCGAGTTCTCGGACTTTCAATGTCCGTTCTGTAAGCGCGTCGAACCCACCCTGAAGGAAGTCCGCGAGAAGTACGGTGACAACGTGCGTCTGGTGTACATGGATTATCCGTTGCCGATGCACAATCACGCGCTCGATGCCGCCAAGGCAGGACGCTGCGCGGCGGAGCAAGGCAAGTTCTGGCCCTTCCACGACGCGATGTTCGCCGATCAATCCAAGGAATCGCCCGAGGATTTGAAGGCGATCGCGAAGAACCTCGGACTTGATACAGGGAAATTCGATACGTGCCTCGACCAGGCAAAATACGAGGCAGGCGTTCAGAGCGACCTGGAACAAGGCAGGCAACTTGGCATCGATGGCACCCCCGCGTTTTTCATCAATGGGCGGATGTTGGTCGGCGCTCAACCGCCGGAGAGCTTCAATCAAATAATCGACGAAGAACTGAGTTCGAAGGGCGGCGGCTCCAATCAGGCGAAGGCCAACTAGGTCGGCGAAAATCGTTCCAGCTCGCGCGGCGCGCTGGAAATACCGTCTGTTTAGTCGATAAGAGCTTGCAAAGCTCAGGTGTTTCGCCGTAACTTCGACTAGCGAAATCGCCAGGGGAACATGAGCATGGCAATCAGTTTTCCTTCAACCCAGTATTTCGAAGCGCTTCAGCAAAAGATGGCGGCTGAACCGGAAAAGTTCCGCCGGCTCGGCTTTATCGATACTACGTTCGGCGTACGCGTCGGCCAGAATGGCAAGGCCCGCCACTTTATTTTGGAGTTCGAAGTATTCGAGATGAAGGGTGTGCGCGAAGTCGATGCAATCGATCCGAAAAACGTCGATTTCACGATCGAAGGCGATGCGCGCGTGTGGCGCGAGATGATCGAGAACATCCATCGCAATGGCGAGGCCGATTCCTCACACGACATCAACACGCTCGCGCATTTCGGCGAGCAGCTGAAGGTCGTTTACGACGATCCTGACGGACACGACAAGCTCTATCGATTCATGGAGTCGATCCAGAAATTTTTCGATCTCTCAAGCAAGGTCGAGATCAGCTTCAACTAAAGCGCAGGGACGCGGAGGCGCGGACACGATGGCATATTTATCAACGCGGAACTTCCTCGAAGACAAGGATTTCGTCGACAAATGGCTCTACACGATGAGGACCGGCGAGTTGGATCTCTCGTGGATGAAGGCCGCGACCGAGAAGGTCAAACCGCATGAAGCCAATGCGCGCCGCGGACTGACTTATCGCGATCTCGATATCGGTTCCTACGGGTTTACCGATATTCCCGAGAAGGTGCGCAGCAATCGTTCCTACGCGCCGCGCGGCGCCGAAATTCCCGACGGCGTTCCCGATGCGCAGCCGTGGGTTTCGCGCAAGAGCGAAGTGTGGGCGTTCAATACCGAGAGCTACTACGAAGAAGCGGTGACGCGGCAATGGAACGTGTCCACCGACATCCCGTGGGAACGCCTCGATGGCGTCGAGATGCCGGAGACGATCGGCAAGGCGCTCTCGCAGTTGATGACCTTCCTCACCGAGGTCGAGATGATCGCAACGGACACGCCGGCGATGTGGCTGCCGCGACTGAGCCCCGACTTTATCGAGGTCAAGGCTTTCATCGCGTCACAGGCGATGGACGAGGCGCGCCACACCGAGGCATTCCGCAAGCGCGCGCTCACGACGGGATGGGGCCTGATGAAGGCAAGCCCGATGAACGAGATGGCGCTAAAGCATCTGCGCGATGCCGACTCGTTCAGCGAAATGTCGGTGGCGCTCCATCTGGTCGGAGAGGGCAACGTCCTCACGCTCTTTCGTTTCAGCGAGTATCTCTCGCCGACCGACGTCGACAAGCGGATCTTCCGGCTGGTGATGCAGGACGAGGCGCGCCATGTCGGCTATGGGATGCAGCACTTCAAGTACGTCCTCGAGCATTTTCCTGAGAAGCGCGATGTCCTCCATGCGCATCTCGATGAAGCCGAGAACATCTCTTTCGCAGGTGCAGCCGCGACTGAACTGACCGAGTCGTTCATCATCCTGGCCGGCGGCGGCCTCAAGAAGGAGAACATTGAAGAAGGCATCAAGGTGACCACGCGCTTTCAACTCAAGCAAATGGAAGAGCATTTTGAGCGGTTGGAGAAGTGCGGAATGCCCGAGCGCAAGGAGCATTCGAAGCTCTACCAGATGTTCGAGATGGGCAAGGCTGCGGCTGAAGCGGCCGGAATCAAACTGAACTAAGGACAACCGTGGCATTTTACGCCGACAAAGATTACACGCAGGACGAAACCGTCCTCGAAGCAGCCAACCAGGTCATGCAGGGCAATCTGAGCCTGCACTGGTACGATGCAAACACAGAAAAGATCAAAGGCAAGCCAGCAGACTTGCGGCGGGGGCTCACCTACAAGGATCTGGACATCGGCAGCTACGGCTATACCGCGATTCCCGAGCACGTGCGCAACAGCCAATCGATGGTCGCGCGCGGCAGCGAGAAATGGGGCAAGCTGCCGGACATGGGCTATGTCGTGAATCGCAAGTCGGATATCTGGTCCGATAACGTTACCGATCTCTACGAGGAAGATAAGGCCCGCCGATGGGCGCCGGCGGTCGACGTTCCGTGGAGCGATCTCGATACCCATCCGCTTGCCGCTGAACTCGAGGCTGCCTGCGCGCAGCTTTATACGTTCCTGCAGGAGTGCGCGCTGATTTCGCTGGATTTTCCATCGCGATGGGTGCCGCTGGTCAATCAGGACTTTATCGAGCAGAAGAGCTGGATGTGCGCGCAAATGCTCGATTGGGCGCGGCTGAATGAAGGCTTCCGCAAGCGCGCCCTCTATGGGGGATCCGGATTGAAGCGGGCCAGCGTTACGGCAGAGCAGGGACTCAAGGAGTGGCTGTACGCGGAAACGTTTCCGCAAGGGTCCCTCGCGATAAATCTTTCGCTCGGCGGATTCGTGCTGGCGCTATGCCGCCACGTCGCGGCTTTCGCACCGAGCAAAGTCGATCGCGCGCTCATGGGCTATGCGATTCAAGATACCGCGCGGCAGACTTCCTATGGCCTCGGACAACTGCGCTATTTCCTGAAGCATAGGCCTAGCGAGGTCGAAGCGATGCAGGAATATGTGGACCAGACCGAGCACACGATGCTCGCGCTGCTCGGCAGTCCGGAGTTGCTGGAACCGCTCATTATCATTTCGGGCGGTGGGCTGGAGAAAGATCAGATCAAGACAGGGCGGATCGCGACCTCGAAGTTTATCCAACTGGTGACGCGCGAATACTTTGAACGTCTGGAAGCAGCAGGCCTCAAAGGCCGCTCCAAACGCAGCCGCATCCCCGGAATTATCAATCGCATCGAAGTACCGGCCTGACGACGCGGGTCCGCCGCGGTCTTTCCGTACATCAAATGGAAATGAAATTCGGCCTGGCTTTTGCCGTGATGCTGGCCTTTTCGACCGTAGTGTCGGCGTAGATTCTGGGAGGCGGCGGATTGGGCTCGCGCCTGGATCGTCTGAAGGACAGGATGGGCGACTAGAACCCATCGATCCAGTACAACCCTTCTGTGTTGACTGTCGGCACGCCGCGCCAGCAGGTCATCGCGGCTTTCGGTCCGCCGAACGCGATGCAAGGTAAAGGGACAGCGCGTGAAGACGTTTACGCATTCTACCCCGACGGCTCAAAGTTCGTGGATCCTGCAGTCACCGCGGGCACCATCGCGGCTGCGGTCTTTACCGCCGGAATGTCGCTCGCGGTCAGACAAGCGAAAATCACCGTCCAGGAAAATCGGATAACGCTATACCGCGTTCACTACGACTCGCAGGACCTGATCAAATCAGTCACCGTCGTTCCGCCGGAGTTGGGCGGCACACCAGCGCCAACGACCACGCCCTCACAGTCGCAGTATTAAGATCGAGAAAGAGGATATGCGACGAAGGCATTGCGGGCGCCGATTCGTCGCTGCGGTTTCGGAGCGCGGCTTGTATCCGCGACGTCCGCAGCATCGATAAAAGAATTCAGATCAGGGAATTCGAAGGTAATCCTTGACCGCCTTTTCTCGGCTTTCGGCCCCCGGTATTCTTGTTGAATGCCTAACAATCTGGAGTCTGCATCGACCGGTGCGCCGGCTGCGCCGGATGGTTCCGATCCCAGAAGCGAGTCGGCGCCCGACGAACCTGACCAATCTGCCGGCTTAGCGCCCGTCGCTTGCGTGCCTCCGCCGCCGTCGGCGGCCTCAGATCGCTCGCGGCGCGGGTTTTTCGCGCACCTGTTTCCCGATACTCCTGTTTACCGCTTTCTCGGCTACGTACGGCCGCATCTGTGGCTGGTCGCCGGCGGGTCGTTCATGGGCATCCTCAAGTTCGGGTTGCCGCTCGCGTTTCCGCTCGCGTTCAAGTACGTCTTCGACGTTCTGCTCGTCCCGCAGCCTCATCTCGAGCGTGTGAACCGGTTCATCGACCGATGGTGCATAGCGTTGGCGGCGATGCTCCATCTGGGCTCCGGCGCCACCGCAAAATTGGAAGCGCTCACTGCAGCGCTCTTCGTTTTGTTCGCCTTTCAGGCCGTGTCGACCTACTACCGCAATTACTGGGCGAGCATGGCGGGGCATCGGCTGATTTTCGATCTGCGTTACGCGCTGTTCCTGCATATGCAGCGCCTCTCGCATTCGTTCTTCGATCGTAACGCGTCTGGCGGCATAGTGTCGCGCTTCGTCAGCGACATCCAGCTCGCGCAGAACTTCGTTGGTTCGGCGATGATCAATATCTGGATGGATGGGATCTCACTGGGTCTCGTCATCTGGATCCTGTTCGCGCTTGACGTACGTCTGGCCTGGATTTCGCTGATCGTCGTTCCTTTCTACGTGACGGTAATTCGCATTCTGTCGCCCCGAATCAAGGCAGCCAGCCACGAACTGCAGGAAGTCGTCGAGGAATTTTCCGGCGAATTGCAGGAGCGGGTCGCCGGCGCCGCGACCGTCAAGTCATTCGCGCGTGAGGCAGAGGAAGCCAAGCGCTTTCACGATCGCACGACTGAACTCTACGACCTGACGATCACCAGCGTCGAACTCTCATCGACGCATCAGATGTTCACCGAATTCATTACCCGTGCGGCGCCGCTGATCGTCATATGGGCGGGCGCGGTCTTCATTCTACACGGCAAGATGGCGCTCGGAACGATGGTCGCCTTCTACGCATACCTCGGTGCGCTGTACCTGCCGCTGCAACGCTTCTCGGAGCTTTCGGTCATCGTTGCGAGTTCACTCGCGGCGATCGAGCGCATCTTCAAGTTTTTCGATGAAACGCCGGAGGTGCGCGATGCTCCCGGCGCTCGCGCAATTAAGGTGCGCCGTGGCGATGTGATGGTGGAGAATCTCAGCTTCGGGTATCAGGCGTATGGCGAAGGCCAGTCGCACACTATCCTGCATGACGTGAATCTGCGCGTGCCGGCGGGTACCACCGTCGCGCTGGTGGGCCGTTCGGGCGCGGGCAAGACGACGCTTGCCAGCCTGATTCCGCGTTTCTACGAACCGAGCGCGGGACGGATACTGATCGATGGGACCGATATTGCATCGGTCACGCTGAAGTCGCTGCGCGATTCCATCGGCATTGTGCCGCAGGATGCGGTGCTGTTCAGCGCATCGATTCGCGAGAACGTCCAGTACGGCCGTCCCGGCGCGTCGGATGCCGCGGTCTGGCGCGCGTTGGAGCAGGCGAACATCCATGAGTTCGCGGAGTCGTTACCGAATCGGCTCGACACGATGATAGGCGAGGGCGGGCATCGGCCCTCCACCGGGCAGCGTCAGCGGCTCGCCCTGGCGCGTGTGTTCCTGAAAAATCCGCCGATTCTGATCCTCGATGAAGCGACCTCGGGCCTCGATTCGGAAGTCGAGAACCTCATTCACGACGCGGTGCGGCGACTCATGAAAGGCCGGACCTCTTTTCTAATCGCGCATCGGCTCTCCAGCGCAGTCGAGGCTGACCTGATAGTGGTGCTCGACCGAGGCCGCGTGGTCGAAAGCGGCACGCACGCTCAGCTCCTCGCGCGCGGCGGCGTCTATGGGCAGCTTTATGGCGAGCAGACTCGCAAGCTCATCGCAGTCGAGGATCACATCGCGCGCCGCCCCGGATCGCTGGCGCCAGCGCGCAGCGGCACAAACAACTGAGCGACTCCGACCGCCCAGTGTCTACGCCGAGTATGGATAGAAGATAAAGAACAGCGCAGACATCGCCGCGAGCACCCACAGCCCAGGATGGATTTCATCGGCGCGGCCGGCGACCAGCTTGAAGATCGGATAGAGCAGCAAGCCACCCGTGATGCCCACGCCGATATTGTAGGTGAAGCTCATCAGCGCGATCACGGTGAAGGCCGGAATCAACTCGGTTGGGTCGTTGAAGTCGATCTTCGAGATCGGCGCCATCATCATCGAACCGACGATCACCAGCGCGGGGCCGTAAGCCACGGCGGGTATCGCTGTGACAACCGGCGCGAAGAATAGTGAGACGAGGAAGAGCGCGGCAATAAACACCGCGGTCAGCCCCGTGCGCCCACCCGCTTGAACGCCTGCCGCGGACTCGACGTATGCACCCGCGGTAGTCGTGCCGGCCAAGCCCGCAAACACGGTCGCGAGCGCGTCGCAGAGCATCGGGCGGCCGATTTCCGGCAAATTCCCGCGTTCGTCCAGAAATCCTGCGCGCGAGGAAACCCCGATAAGCGATCCCATTGTGTCGATCAGTGCCATCACGAAAATCGAGAGCAACACTCCCAGGAAGCGCGGGTCCAGCGCGGCTCTGAGATCGGCTTTGAACATGATGGGCGAAGGGTTGGGCGGAATTCCGATCCATGCCTTCGGCGCAGGTGCCACGCCCGTGGCGAATGCGACCGCGGACGCCGCAAGAACCCCAAGCAGAATAGCTCCTGGCACGCGCCGCAAGCTCAAAAACGCGATCGCCAAAAAGCTCAGAATCGCGACCCGGACCTCCGGCGAAGCGAGATCGCCGATTCTCACTGGCGAGTGTGCGACTCCCAGGCGTACGATTCCGGCCTCGTTGAGCCCAACGAAGGTGAGAAAAAGCCCGATTCCACCGGCGAAGCTGTGCGTGAGGCCGGGCGGCAGCGCATCAACCAGCCAGGTGCGGATTCGCGCGACGGTGAGCGCAGTGAAAAGGATTCCCGCGACTAGCACCGCGCCGAGTGCTTGTTCCCATTTGTAACCCATCACGCGCACGACCGTGTATGCGAAGAACGCGTTCTCGCCCATGTACGGAGCAATCGCGAACGGCCGATTCGCATACAGGCCCATCAACAATGTCCCGAATACGGCAGTCATGATCGTGACCACCAACGAAGGTCCTTCAGGAATGCCGGCCGCCCTCAAGATGGCCGGATTGACCGCGATGATGTACGACATCGTGACGAACGTCGTCACCCCCGCGAGCGCCTCGCGCCTGATCGAGGTGTCGTGAGCCTCCAGTTGAAAAAAATTCCCGATCCATTCGCGCATCCGAGCGTCATCCTCTCGCCGCGAAGTTGCGCGACGCGCCTCTGTTAGCATGGCGTTACCGCACATGAAAAGCCCATATGCACGCCGAAGGCGCTTTGCGCTATAACCCTTTGGCCTGCGTTGAAACCGGCACAGCTTTCAGAAGGGAGTTCTATGCCGAAGGACAAACAGCCCGCTTCCAAACCGGCGAACGCAAAACCGGACAAGGGCGCGATTTACACTCTATGTGTCGATGTCGGCGGAACAGGAATCAAGGCGGAGACCCTTGATGCAACCGGTAAACCGGTCAACGAGCGCCAGAAGATTCCGACCCCAAAGAAGGCGACGCCCGCCGAGGTGATCGCGATCATCGAGAAGCTGGCAAAAATGTGCGCGCCGTTCGGGCGAGTCTCTGTGGGCTTTCCCGGTGTCGTCAAGGATGGGGTCATCTATTTGGCTCCGAACCTGGGCAAAGGCTGGAACGGCTATGATCTGCAGAGCGAACTGCGCAAACGGCTGCGATGCCCCGTGCGGGTCAGCAACGATGCTGACGTGCAGGGACTCGGCAGCGTGACGGGCCACGGTGTCGAGATGCTGATCACCCTGGGCACGGGAATGGGTTCGGTGATCTTCGTCGATGGTCACCGGATTCATATGGAGCTGGGGCATCATCCTTTTCACAAGGGCAAGACCTACGAGGACGAGCTCGGGGTTCGCGCACTGAAGAAAAAGGGCAAGAAAAAGTGGAACAAGCTGCTCGCCGGGGCCATCGCGGACATCCAGCGGATGTTCAACTACGATCGCCTTTATATCGGTGGCGGCAACACCAAGTACATCAAGATCAAGCTTCCGCCCAAGGTCACCATCGTCAGCAATCTCAACGGGCTGCTCGGCGGCATCAGGCTCTGGCAGGAGAAGAATCGAACGATTCCGCCTGCAGTGTAAAAGCAGGCCACGGAACCAAAACGGATCGGGCGCCGCGAACGAACGGCAACGCGCCTATTCCGTCGTGCCGGTCCGTTCCCAATTTGACTCGGAGATTCCCCGTGATGGTCTCGCGCCGAGCGCGGTGCCGAGTTGGTCGCCGCAGATTCTCAGAAACGCGCGGTGAATTGACGTAAGCCGCAGGGATGCGGGATAGGCGATCGACCAGTTACGCCACAGTCCCGTCTTTCCGACGCTGAGCGCGGCGAGCCCCCGCGATGTTGCCGGGGCGAGCGCCCATCGCGGCGCCACGGTCAGTCCCAGACCTTCACGCACGAGCGCGATCGCCAGCTCCAGGTTGTCGGTCTCCAGAGTAATACGCGGGAACACTCCGGATTCGAGCATGAACGCGCTCCACACCGAATATTCGGCGTTCGGATTCGGCGGTAATATCATCGCCTGCGATTGCAGATCGCTGGCCTGCAGCCGCTCCATCCGGCTCAGCGGACTTTGATCGCTCGCAACCACGACGACTTCATCGCGTCCCGCCTCGGCTATCGCCAGCGCTTTGTGGCGTACCGGCATCAGCATGATCGCGAAGTCGATATCTCTGCGCACCAGCCGTTCGACCGCGTCGAGCTGCTCTACGGTGGTAAGCGAAAAGCTGGTCGCCGGGAAGCGCTTGTGAAACGCCGCCACAACCGAGGGCAGCAGCGTCTGGCAGATGCTCGGTGGAGCGCCGACACTGACTCGCCCGCCGCCACCGGTAGATCGCTCGGCGATCAGACTGCGCGCCTGGTCGAGATTTTCCAGAATGCGATGAGCGCTCTGGCGAAGAATTTCGCCCGCAGGCGTCAGGCCGACGAGCTTGTTGGAGCGGATGACAAGTTCAGCTCCCAGCTCGCGTTCCAAGAGTCGAATCTGCTGGCTAACCGCGGATTGCGTCAGTCCCAACGCTTTGCCGGCGGAGGTGAAACTCCGCTCGTCAGCGAGTGCGAGGAACGTCTTGAGCAGCTTGATGTCCAGCTTCATCCTCCACTGCGGGAATCTATGCGGCCGTCGAGGATGACGAGGCCGATGCCCGGCGAATAGGCATCGAACGCGGCATCTGCCCGTCATTCCGGCACGCCAGCGACGACAGTTCCGCTAGATCACGGTTATCCAAGACTTAGCGCAAGAAACGGGCCGTTCTTTGATCCCTGTCGGCTCGTTACAGGGTCAGAACAGCGGTCACGGCTCACGCCATCGCTGCATCAGGTGAACGCTGCGGAAGAGCGGCGTGCTCAGCGTAATAATAACGGACGAGGCCGCGGAAACGAGCCCTGACGCTGGTGCGCGGGGTTCCACCGTGGATGACAAGGGCTGAAGCGAGAATGCTACCAGCGCGTACTCGAATACGCCAAATGCCTTTGGAGGGCGGCCGTCACGTTCTTGCGGCCTGTGAGTTAGCAGCGGAGCTGGAGCCGCTCTTGCGTCGGGCCGGTAAGTTTCGATACTTTCAAATTGTTTTGAAAGTAATAGAAACCAAACGCCGAGCCGCGGAACTGTCAGTCGTCGAACTGGTCGGCGAGATAATCGAATTCTGGGGCTTCCGCAAAATACTCGGACAAATCTGGGCGGTGCTCTACCTGTCCGATCATCCGCTGTCGGCGCCTGACCTTCAGGCCCGCCTCAAAGCCAGCGCCGGCGCAGTCTCGCTGGCGCTCGGTGATCTCAGGCGATGGGGCGTCGTTGCGCAGACGTGGCGGCCCGGGTATCGCGGCATTTTCTATGTTCCCGAGACTGATTTCTGGAAGATGGTGTCGCGTGTCGTGCGCGAGCGGGAGTTTAACCTCGTTAGTTCCGCAACTGAGCGGCTCGATGCGTCCGCGAAAGCGCTGAGGACGCTCGCACGCGAAGCTCGCGGCGATGACAGACTGGAAATGGCGGCGACTGCGGGACGTATCGAGAAGCTGCATCGCCTCAGCTTGTTCGCGCTGGGCGTGCTCAAGGCGATCGTCAGTTTGCGCCGCGTGGAACCCGCGACGATTCTGAGGGTCGCCAACCTGGCAGTTGCGTCTCCTTTCAGAATCTGGGGTTGACGATGGTTGAAACCAGAGAATCAAACGAAGCGCTCCGGAACCTGATTCCATTCAGCCGGCCCCCCGTTGAAGTCTTCGTCGGCAACGCCGGGTTTCATCGATGCTTTTGCGGGATGTTGGATTCCGCGCGCTCCGAAATTCTCGACTACGTAGTGCCGCAGCAGCAGCCCGACGAGTACGATCAGGAAATTCTTGCTGCCTACGCGCGGGCACTGAAACGGCAGGTCCGGTGTAAAACGCTCATCACGGCGGCGGACCTGGTCCTGGTCCAAAGTACTTGGACGCAGGCGTTTGATCTGCGCAAATTCCTCGACCGCTTCGACCACATCCGGCTGGTCGAAAAGGTAAGAGGCCCGTTCACAATCATCGATCGTGAACGGGTATTGCTAAACCTGGAGTCCGCGCTTCAGCCTGGCCACTACGGAACTTCCGTCGTACTGCACGACAGCGCGCTTGCATCGCGATTGGCCGAGCAGTTTTCCCAGATGTGGGACGAAACCGGCTCCCATCAAACAGATCTAATCGATCGATTTCAGCGCCGCATCGCCTGATCCGCGTCAATTGGCCGGTATGTTCGCCACGTATGCCAGATCAATCGGCTGATGATTGATGCCGCGGGCGGGCGGTGCGATCCAGCTTGCGAATTTGCCGGGCTCGGTGGTCGGCTTCATCAGCGAGGCCACAAATTGCCGGTCGGTTTGCGTTGGCAGCCATTCGGGTTCACGCGTCCGCCATTCCGATTCCGAAACAATTTCTCCTTCCGGCGTGATGGAGGAGCCGCTGAACTCGCCGATCGCCCGATGGAATCCGCGATGCGGCAGTTTCAACACGAGATGGATACCGGAATCTTCGATGATTTTGTTCCAGCGAACGAGCGCTCGCGCACAATCCGCGATGTACGCGTCGCGCAGGTTTTCATTCAGCGATGTCAGCGCGGGCTCGTCGCTCTCAGCGATCTTTCCCTGTTGGGGTCTCAGAATGCGATACGAAGCGTTCGTTAACTGATGATCATCGTCGCGATCCGTTTCCTTAAAGCGTCCTTTCAGACCGGCACTGAAGTAGTTGGCTGCGTTCGTCGACAGCTCCGAACCAAACAGATCCAGAGACACCGAGTAGTGAAAGTTCAGGTATCTCTGGACGATCGAGAGATCGATGCCACCATACTCGCCGATACGATCGGTGCCGTGCTCCTTCATCAGCTGGCAAGAGCGCGCGATTATGCGGCCCAGCCCTGATTCTCCGACAAACAGATGATGCGCCTCTTCGGTCAGCATGAAGCGGCAGGTGCGGGAAAGCGGATCGAAGCCCGACTCCGCCAGGCTGGCGAGTTGATACTTGCCATCGCGGTCCGTGAAATGGGCGAACATGAAGAACGAGAGCCAATCGGGCGTGCGCTCGTTGAAAGCTCCCAGTATTCGCGGATTGTCGGCGCTGCCGGAGCGCCGGGCGAGCAGCGCCTCCGCCTCTTCACGTCCATCGCGTCCGAAATACGCCTGGAGCAGATAGACCATCGCCCACAGATGACGTCCTTCTTCGACGTTGACCTGGAACAGATTGCGCAGGTCGTAGAGCGAAGGGCAGGTGCGACCCAGATGCCGCTGCTGCTCGACGGAGGCGGGCTCGGTATCGCCTTGTGTCACGATCAAGCGGCGCAGGACTCCACGATGTTCACCGGGCACCTCCCGCCACACCGGTTCGCCCTTGTGCTCGCCGAACGAAATCCTTCGATCCGGCTCGGGTTCGGCGAGAAAGATGCCCCAGCGGTAGTCGGGCATCTTGAGGTAACCGAACGTGGCCCAGCCCTTGGCATCGACGGAAGTCGCCGTTCGGAGATAAGCGTCGGAGGTCTGAAATCCGGCCGGCCCCATTTCGTTCCACCATTGCAGGAACTTCGGCTGCCAGTCCTCCAGTGCCCGCTGCAAGCGGCGATCTTCGGAGAGGTTGACATTGTTGGGAATTCGCTCGGAATAGTTGATCGACATCATGCTCTCCGCGGATCGAATTCGGGACGGCGGCCTGTCCCGTAGAGTTTGAGCGCGCCGCTCTCGCCGACCGCGTTGGGGCGCTGAAAAATCCAATTCTGCCACGCCGACAGCCGCGCGAAGATTTTCGACTCGATCGTTTCGGGACCGGCGAAACGCAGCGATGCTTCCATCCCCGTGAGCGCATCGGCAGAGAACGCGGCGCGCTCCTCGATTGCCAGGCGCACCTCGTCCTCCCAATCGATTTCGTCCGGGGCGAAACTTACCAGGCCCCGACTCTCGGCCAGCTCGGCATCGATCTCTTCCCCGATCTTCGAGCGCAGCTCGCCGACCCGATCCTGCTCGCCGAGGAATCGGCTTTCGAGGCGCGACAGCCCATTGCACATCGGCAGCGGGCCAAAGTTCATCCCGCTAAGTGCTATCCGCGCGGGGTGCTGTTCGTCTCCTTCGCGCTTGCCGCGCAGCATATAGGTGCGATCGGCGGCGAGCGCAAGCTCCAGAAGCGAGCCGGCGAAGCAGGAGCCCGGTTCGATCAGCGCGAAGAGCGAACGCGAACTGACATCGAGCCGCTTCAGCGTACGTTTGAGGTAGAGGATGATTTCGTGTGCCAGCCAGTCGCTTTCGTTTGCCAGCAGAAAGCGATCGTACGACTCGACCATCCGCGAGTCGCCGTCAGTCCGAAAGATCCACGTGCGGACCGCCTCCTCGTTGAAACGCAAATGCAGGATGGCGTCTTCCAGCTCGCGGGCAATCGCGAGCGGCCAGAAATCGCAGGCGAGAGAATGCATGTCCTCAACTCGCGCTGGCGCGGGACGCTCGGACCCGCGCAGTGTCAGCGTGGCGCAGGCACGATCGCGATCGAGTTCAACTTTGAGATGGTCATACGCGATGCCGTGCTCATCGATCGATCGCGCGAGCGCAGGTAGCGCGATACCTCGCGCATTTGCCGGCCGCGTCGACTGTGCTGCGAACTCCTGGGCCTTTCGCGCCGCCGCTCCGGCCAGTTGCGTGCGAGGGACGACTTCGTCGACCAAGCGCCACTCGACTGCGCGCTTCCCCTTCACTCCTTCTTCAGTGGTGCAGAAGAAATCTGCCCGGTCGCGCCGTACTCGGCGCTTGTCGACCAGCCGGGTAAGACCGCCCGTCCCCGGCAGAACCGCCAGCAAAGGTACCTCCGGCAAGGAGACGCTGGTGGACCCATCGTCCGCCATCAGGATGTACTCGGTGGCCAGCGCGAGTTCGTATCCTCCGCCCGCGCACGCCCCCGTAATCGCGGTCAGGTAGAACTGCTGCGATGAACGGGTCGCGTCCTCGATGGCGTTGCGGGTTTCGTTGGTGAACTTGCAGAAATTTACTTTGAACGGATGGGTCGACAGGCCGAGCATCCTGATATTCGCGCCGGCGCAGAAGATTCGTTCCTTGGCCGACTCGATAATGACGCTGCGCACTTCGGGATGTTCGAAGCGCAGCCGCTGGGTGGCGTCGTAAAGCTCGATGTCGACCCCGAGGTCGTAGGAGTTGAGTTTGAGTTCGTAGCCGGGTACGAGCCCCCCGTTTTCATCGACATCCATGGCGAGGGTTGCCACCGGGCCCGAAGTGGCCAGTTTCCAATGCCGGTACCTGGACGGCTCAGTTCGAAAATCGATCATAATCGTGGTCTCAACTCAGAATGCATTATAATGCATGTCACGCTCATGCCGCAAACACAATAATACGAGAGGATGGCCGATTATTTTTGTCCGCTCTCGATAAGTGCGATCATCTCTTTCAGCGATTGGCGCACGGTTTTGCCGCTGGTCTGAAGCCGCGCATCCGCCTTGCCATACAGGGCTTCGCGCTGGGCGAGGATGCGGCGCATGTCCGCGAGCGCTTCAGTATCGCCGTTGCCTTCGATGCGATGGTCGCCCTGGCGGATGACGCGATCCCAGTGCTCCTCCGGCGAGGTCTGCACCCATATAGTGAAAAACGAATCGAGCAGGCGCTCAAAGGTCGCCGGCTCGGCGACGAGTCCCCCGCCGGTTGCAAGAACCATCCGTGGGGGCATCCGCAGGACTCGATCGAGCGCCCGGCGCTCGTAACGCCGGTAGGCAGCCTGGCCCCAGAGGTCGAAAATCTCGTGAACGCTGACGCCAGCTTCAGCCTCTATTTCACGGCTCATCTCGACGAATGACCATCGAAGGTGCTTCGCCAGCGCCGCGCCCAATGTGCTTTTTCCCGCGCCCCGCAGTCCCACGAGTGCGATTCGCTCGACGCGGCCCGTTCGATCGCCGAAGCGTTCGGTCAGGATGGACGATGCTTCCAACAGCTCCGCCGGTTCCAGGCGTCGCAAGCGCTCGACCAGCAGGGCGTATTCGACGGAAGGCGGCGTTTCGTCGTTCACCAGCGCCGAAATCGGCACGTCGATCGCTTTGGCCAGGCGGCGCAGGAGCGCAATGGAGAGATTGCCCTGTCCGCTTTCCAGTTGCGCGAGGTAGCGTTCGGAGATTCCCGAATCGTGCGCGAGCATCCGGCGTGTCATGCCGTGGCGGGCGCGCGCATCGCGAACCTTGCGCCCGAGCATCTTCAGGTACTGCGCCGGAGCCAGGCCTCGGCGCGCCTCTTGTTCCGCGGACAAATCGACCAATTTCGCGTCTCGGGCCACCAGCTTTCCTCTGAACCTGCATTATATTGCTGATGCATCAGCCGGCGCCAGCCCGACGGCAAGAAATCCAGACCATCAAGTTGACAGCGTCAACCCAGCCGACGTAAGTTGACGGCGTCAACCCAGGAGGCACTCCAGTGACGTATCGAAATCCTAACCCCCTTCGTACTTTCGCCAATCGTCTCGAGGGCCGGGTGACCCTCGTCACCGGCGCCTCCAGCGGAATCGGGGCGGCGGCGGTTCGCCTGTTCGCGGCGGAAGGCGCGATCGTGGTTGCCGCCGCAAGGCGAATCGACCGGATCGAATCGCTCGCGGCAGAGTTGTGCGGCGAGGGCCGCAAGGTTTCAGCGGTCGCGTGCGACGTACGCGAGGAGGAATCGGTCCGGGAGGCGGTGGCGTTTGCCGTGAAGACGCACGGGCGGCTGGATTGTGCGTTCAACAACGCGGGTGTTGGCGGTTCGCACCGACTATTGCACGAACTCAGTGCCGCGAGCTTCGACGCGGTCATCCGGACCAACCTACGCGGCGTCTTCCTCTGCATGAAATACGAGATTCCGGCGATGCTGGAGAGGGGTAGCGGATCGATCGTCAACACTTCATCCATCGGGGGCCTCGTCGGAGGTTCACTTAACAGCGACTACAGCGCGAGCAAATTTGGCCTCGAAGGTCTCGTGAGATGCGCGGCGCTCGACTATGCGCGCGCGGGAATTCGCGTCAATGCGATAGCGCCGGGGCCGACGCGCTCCGAGATGTTCGACCGCTGGATCGCGACGGAAGAGGCTCGGGCAGCGATGGCGGAACGGTTTCCGATGAACTATATCGCGGAGCCCGATGACATGGCGCGCGCGGCTTTGTTTCTGCTTTCGGACGAATCGCGTTGGACCACGGGCGTTGTGCTGCCCTGCGAAGGCGGGCTCTCCGCGGGCTGATTCGGCAGGACGTTTCACCAAAAAGTCTGGGCGCTCAGTTTCGTGGCGATTCGGGTGAGGCATTTGCGATGCCCTACCTGGCCTTCGGAAGCGCGTCGAGCAGGGCCTTCGTTCGTGCCTCGATCCATTTCTCCATGACCCTGTCGGTCAGGATGTAGGGGCGGTTCGCCTTCACCGCGGCCAGAACCATTTCGCCGACCTCGTCGAGAGAAACGCCGGTCGCGAGACGAGCGGTAGCTCGCTCCGTGATTATGTCCCACGTCCTGGCCTCTTCCGCGTTCTGTGCGGCTGGCTGCGTGATGCGGCTGTTGGACACGATATTGGTCCCGACCGGGCCGGGGCACAGAACGCTCACCCCGATTCCCAGAGGTTCCATGTCTCGCCGCAGAGCTTCGGAAAGACCGACCACCGCGAATTTAGACGTGTTGTACATGATGCCGCTGCCCTCAGCCGCCAGCCCGGCGCCCGACGCCGTATTGACGATGTGCGCGCCGCCGCCTCGCTCGATCATGCGCGGCAGGAATGTTTGTATCCCATTGATCACACCGTTCAAGTTGATTCCCAGCATCCAGTCCCAAAATTCGTACGTAAAACGAGTGGGAGCGGCGACGCCGGCGCTGTTGCACAGGATCGAGACAGGGCCCAGCCGCGCCTCGGCTTCATCGGCGACGCGCGCATAAGCGTCACGGTCTCGAACGTCGAGGTTGAATGTCTCGACCGCGGTGAGTTTCGCAAGCTCAGACTTCGCCAGAGCGAGGGAAGCGGAATCCATACCCGCGATCGCAAGCTTTATTTGGGCGCGAGCAAATGCGCGAATGATACCAAGACCAATTCCGCGCGCTCCTCCGGTTATGAAAGCAGTCACCCCTTCGAGGTGTTCCATGATCTACCTCTGCGGTCCATCGGCAAACGTCGGGTCGGCCGACGGTCATGATGAGAGACTTGAGTTGCACAGGCCGAATCGAGCTCAAAGATCAGCCTAATTCGTGTCCTTATCAACGACGGGACGGGAGGGCGTGGTTCGTGGTCCACTCGATGGTGCCGTCTCGCAGCTCCCCAGAGCGCAGCGTAGGCTTCGGTTGCCGGCACTCTGCCGCCGTCCCCAGTCTGCTAAACGCTTCATTACACAGTCGAAAGTGTTGCCTCTGTGTCACGGTATTAATCGTTAAATAATGTTCCACTAGTCAACAATTCAAGTAACTGCGGCGTTTTCGTTGAGGTTCTGTGCTTTGATCGAAGTGCGAACCGTGATTGAGGGGGGCGGCCGAGGGGTTATTGATGGAGCAACGTCGCGGTGGATCGGTTACTCGATCATAAGTGGCCGGACACGGCGGACAGGTCCGCTGACGGCTCGCCATTGCCCGCGAAATCATTCAAACACTACCGCACGATATGGATTTCGGACTTTCATCTAGGGACACCGCGATGCAAAGCGCTGGCATTGCTGGAGTTCCTCCGCAGCCATCAGGCCGACACGCTATTCCTGGTCGGCGACATCATCGATGGATGGAACATGGGCCCCGGATGGTGCTGGACCGCGGACCAAACCGCGGTGATCGAGGAGATCTGGGCGTGGCGGCGGCGGGGCACACGAATTATCTTCGTGCCCGGCAATCATGATGAGAACGACGGCGACCTCGTGCGGATGCTGTTCGGCTCGATTGAATATCATCCGCAGTTAGTTCATCGCACCGCCGACAACCGGCGGATGCTGGTAATTCACGGACACCAATTCGACTCGTCGATGCACGGCACCCGCTGGTTTTCGGCGATGGGCAGCACCAGTTACTCGACCCTGCTCAAGATCAATCTTTGGTATAACCGCCGCGCTTCCCGACCTGATTCGAAGCGGACGATGGTGAGGGATTTGCTCCGCCGGCGTCTCAAAATGGCGACTCACTATCTCGTCGATTTTCGCGACAAGCGGGTGGCAGACAGTGCGCTGGAGCAGGGCGTGGACGGCGTTATCTGCGGGCATATTCATCGGCCGGATCATCGCATGATCGGGCCGATTCTCTACATCAACGACGGCGACTGGGTGCAAAGCAGAACCGCGCTGGTCGAACAGCGCGACGGTGCGCTCGATCTGCTTCGATGGCCTGCACCTCCGGAAGCCGCAGCCAAAGGAGTAACTTGATGGGCCGTTTCCTTTCATTTCCCTTCCAGTCGGAATCAGCGCCGCGAGTCGATCTGATTTTCTTCGACGCCGGCGGAGGCCATCGCGCTTCGGCCGCGGGTCTCAAGTCGATACTCGAACAGCAGCGGCGCCCGTGGGATGTGCGCACGGTGAACCTGCGCGAAGTGCTGGAGCCGATCGATATCATTCGGCGCGTCACGCGGATTCGGGTCGAGGACTTTTACAATCGCATGCTCCGGCATGGGATGACTCTCGGAACCCGGCCGATGCTGCGAGTCGTGCAGTTGTTGATCCGCGGGCTGCACGCGCAGGCGGCGACGATGCTGGAGCGCCACTGGACGGACAATCCGCCCGACCTGGTCGTATCGCTGATACCGAATTTCAATCGCGCGATATTCGAGGGTTTGCGCGGCGCTGACCTTGCTCTGGGTCGCCCATCCACGCCGGCCGTCACCATTCTGACCGACTTGGCGGACTATCCTCCGCATTTCTGGATTGAGCGCCAGGATCAATATCTGATCTGCGGAACCGAGGCCGCCGCGCAGCAGGCGCTCTCGATGGGGCATCGACCCGATCGCGTGTTTCGCACCTCCGGCATGATCGTGCGACCCGAGTTTTACACTCGGCCTCCTATCTGTCGGGAGCAAGAGCGCGTTCGCCTCGGCCTGCGTCCGGATTTGCCGACCGGGCTGGTGATGTTCGGGGGCTACGGATCGCGCCAGATGTTGACTATCGCCCGGCGCGTCGCTGCCGCGGGGCTCAAGACTCAGTTGGTTTTTCTGTGCGGGCACAACCAGCAGTTGCCCGAAAAACTGATGGAGCTGGATCTGCCGTTCCCGTTTCATATCGAAGGCTTCACGCGCGAGATTCCGTATTTCATGCGGCTCGCCGATTACTTCGTCGGCAAACCGGGGCCGGGCAGTATCAGCGAAGCGCTGGTGATGGGGCTGCCGGTCATCGTTGAACGAAATTCGTGGACGATGGTGCAAGAGCGTTTCAACACCGACTGGATAGTCGAGAACCAGCTCGGTGTCGTCCTCCATTCGTTTGCCGAGGTCGCGGCGGGAATTCTGCCGATGCTGGACAGCGACCGGCTTGCATCGTTTCGCGCGCATGTCAGCGCGATCAACAATCGAGCGATTTTCGAAATTCCGGAGATTCTTGCACGCCTGCTCGCGGAGCATCCGCGGACGCTCGGCCCTGCGTACTTCGAGCCGAGAAATCTGGCGAATCCCGTCCTTACTGCGTAACGAGCGGAGTCGCCCACTTGCTCATCCCGCCTGCGTCGTGGACGGCGCCGGAGTGCTCGCAGATTTCTCCGTGGCCGGGCTGAAGCGCGCGGTTATGCCATGGACGACGACGTAGAATACCGGCACGAAGGGTATCGCCAGCAGGGTCGAGGCGATCATGCCGCCGAACACTACTGTTCCCAGTGACTGCTGGCTGGCCGCTCCCGCGCCGTCGGCAGTGACCAGCGGCACGACGCCGAGAATGAAGGCGATCGACGTCATCAGAATAGGGCGGAAGCGCCGGCGAGCCGCTTCGACCGCCGCATCGGCCACCGACATTCCTTCGGCCTTCAATTCGCGCGCAAACTCGACGATCAGGATCGCGTTCTTTGCTGCGAGCGCGATCATCAGGACCAGGCCGATTTGCGTATAAAGGTCGTCGGGCAGCTTTCTGATAAACAGCGCGATAACGATTCCGACCAGCGCCATCGGAACGACCAGAATCACAACGGCCGGGTCGGTCCAGCTTTCGTACTGCGCGGCAAGGACCAGAAAGACCAGGGTGATCGACAGCGCGAAAATCATCGAAGCTTGGTTGCCGACCAGCTTTTCCTGGTAGGAAAGCCCCGTCCACTCGTCGGCCATGCCCTTGGGCAGTATGTGCCCTGCAATGCCTTCCATGATGTTGAGAGCTTCGCCCGAGCTGTATCGGGGCATCGCGATGCCGGTGATCGTCGCGGCGGGATAAAGGTTGTAGCGAGTGACTAGTTCCGATCCCAAGGTCGGACGAACAGTGGCTATCGCGCCGAGTGGCACCATTTCTTTGTCGTGATTGGCTACATAAAGCTCAGGGATATCTTTCGTCTCTTTGCGAAAATTGCTCTCGGCCTGTACGCGGACCTGGAAGCTCTGATTGAACTTGTTGAACAGGTTTACGTAAGAGGAGCCCATGTACGCCTGCAAGGTTTTGAAGACATCATTGAGCGTGACACCATACGCCCTGGCCTGAGTCCGGTTGATGTCGACGTAAACTTGCGGACTGTTATCGCTGAACGTCGTGAATCCAAGGCGCATGAAGCCCGGCAACTGATGCGCTTTCAGCAGGATTTGCTGCACCGCTTTCTGCAATTCGCCCAGACCGAGGCTGTTCCGATCCTCGACCATCATCTGGAAGCCGAAAGCATTGCCCAGTCCGGGAATCGGAGTCGGCGGCAGCACCGAAAATTGTCCCATCGGGACCGCGCGGAATTTACTCTGCAACTCGACGATGACGCCGGGCAGCGTAAAGCCCTTCGGGCGCTGGCCCCAATCCTGAAAGACCACGAAGGTCGTGATCACGTTGGAGAGTTTCGCCGAGTCGATGCCGGAATAACCGCCGATTGTGACCCATCCCTTGAGTCCGGCGACGTCCTTGAGAACGGTGTCGATTTTCGCCGCCAGTTGCCGTACGCGGGGCTGCGAGGAACCCTGCGGAAGCTGAGAGATGAGGATGCAATAGCCCTGATCTTCGAGAGGCATCAGTGCCGTTGGATAAACCGCAAACGCAAAAGCTCCAAGGCCCACCACGACGAAAAAGACGCCCGTCATCGACCGCGGCCGCTGCGTCATCCAGCGCACTATCGCGATGTAGTGACGTTCGACTACCTCGTAGCCTCGGTTGAACCCGCGGAAGAACCAGTTGATCTGTTTGTTCTTGTCGACGGGCCGCAAATACAAGGCGCATTGGGTCGGTTTGAGCGTGAGCGCATTGAGTGCGCTGATGATTGCCGTGGACGCGATCACGAGTGCGAACTGCCGGAACATCTGTCCGGTGATACCGGGCAGGAACGACGCGGGCAGGAATACCGAGGTCAGCACCAGCGTGATGCCGAGCACCGGGCCGGTCAGCTCGCTCATCGCCTTGATGGCGGCGTCTTTGGGGGTGAGTCCCTGCTCGATGTAGTGAGATGCGTTTTCGACGATGACTATGGCGTCATCGACCACGATGCCGATAGAGAGGATAAGAGCGAACAGGGTCATCAGGTTGACAGTGAAGCCAAGCAGCGCCATCGCGGCGAAGGCGCCGATGATGGTGACCGGCACAGTGGTCGCGGGCACCAGCATCGCGCGGAAGTTCTGCAGGAACAGGATGATGACGATGAGCACCAACACACCCGCTTCAATCAGAGTCGAGTACACCGCGTGAATCGATTGATTAATGAAGAGCGTGGTGTCGTAAAGGGTCATGTACTTAAGACCCTGCGGAAAGCTCTTGCTCATTTCCGCCATCAGTGAGCGTGTCTCGTTCGCAACCTGCAACGCATTGGCCCCCGGCAATGCGAAGACCGCCACGTGGGCGGCTTTTTTTCCGTCGATGCCGGAAAAAACCGTGAAGACCTGCTGGTTCAGTTCGACTCTTCCGACATCTTTGATTCGAACCAGGGCCGATGTCTGACTCGCCTCGGCGGGACTCTGTATCTGCGTTTTCAGAGTCGCAGGCGGCTCGTTCTTGACGACGATGTCTTCAAACTCGTGGGCATCGGAGAGACGGCCAAGAGCGTTGATCGTGAATTGAAAGGTCTGGTTGCCGGGCGCCGGTGGTCCTCCGATTTGCCCGGCGGCCACCTGCATATTCTGGCTCTTGATTGCGCTCTCGATGTCGAGCGCGGTCAGACCGTAGGTCTTCAGCTTCATCGGATCGAGCCATACGCGCATGCTGTAGGGCCCGGCGCCGAAGATCGAAATTTGGCCGACCCCGGGCAGACGGGCGAGTGGATTTTCCAAATTGATAATCGCGTAGTTGGCCAAGAATGAGTCGTCGAATCTGCTGTCGTCGGAATAGAGGGTTTCGATCAGCAGGATGTTGGTACTGACCTTCCTGACTGTCACACCCTGCGAACGGACGGACTCCGGCAATTGGGGCAGGGCAGTATTGACGGCGTTTTGGACCAACGCCAGCGAGGTATTCAAGTCGGTTCCGATCGCGAAGGTGACAGTGAGCGTGTAGCTGCCGTCACTACCGCTGGTCGACTGCATGTAGATGGAGTTTTCGACGCCGTTGACCGCTTGTTCGACCGGGATTCCGACGGTTTCGGCAACGGTCTCGGCGTTTGCCCCCGTGTATGTCGTTTGGACCTGAATAGTGGGCGGGACGATCTGCGGGTACTGAGCAACGGGCAGAGTATAGAGGCACACCGCTCCCAGCAGGATAGTGACGATCGCGATGACGTTGGCCAGGATCGGCCGCTCGATGAAGAATTTCGACATGCGATCTGCTTGCCAAGCCGGACGGACTGGGCCGTCCGTTCAGTCGGGGCTCCCGCTTTTTATCGGCTGCGCGATTGCGGCCTTTTGACGTTCCTGCCGCCGCTCCGTGATTCCTTCCATCTCGATAAAGAAAATCGGAACGAATGGGATTGCCAACAAAGTCGAGGCGAGCATCCCGCCGAACACCACCGTTCCCAGCGCTTGCTGACTGGCGGCTCCCGCTCCGGTCGCCGTCATCAACGGCACCACGCTCAGAATGAATGCGATCGATGTCATCAGGATTGGCCGGAAGCGCCGGCGCGTCGCTTCGACGGCGGCTTCGGCGGTCTTCATGCCTTCCGCCTTCAGATCACGGGCGAACTCGACGATCAGGATCGCGTTCTTGGCCGCCAATGCGATCATCAGCACGAGGCCGATCTGAGTATATAAATCGGTCGGGAAACCCCGGATGACTAGTGCGACGATTACTCCGATCAAGGCCATCGGCACGGTGATGACTACTGCCGCCGGACTGGTCCAGCTTTCGTACTGTCCGGCCAGTACCAGGAAGACCAACGTGATAGACAACGCGAAAATAAAGTACGCCTGATTGCCGACTAGCTTCTCCTGATAGGAAAGCCCGGTCCAATCGTATGCCATGCCCATCGGCAGATTGTCGTCCGCGACCTGCTCCATCGTGGCCAGTGCTTGCCCGGTGCTGTAGCGGGGGGCAGGATTGCCGATGATGGGAACGGCCGGATAAAGGTCGTAACGAGTCAGCAGCTCCGATCCGAGCATGGGCCGAATGCGTATCAGCGCGCCAAGCGGAACCATCTGTTGGTTTCGATTGGCTACATAGAGATCCTTGATGTCGTCGAGCTCACGCCGGTAATCGGCGCCGGCCTGCACGCGGACCTGGAAACTCTGATTGAACTTGTTGAACAGGTTTATGTAAGTCGAACCGAGATAAGTCTGAAGGGTTTGGAAGACGTCGTTGATGCTGACGCCCAGCGATTCCACCATCGTCCGGTTGATATCGATGTAGAGCTGCGGACTGCTGGCGCTGAAGGTCGTGGTCACGCCCTGCAGACTCCGTTGCTCATCGGCTTTCGCGAGAATTATGCGTGTCGCCTTCTGCAGTTCGCCCACGCCGACGGCGCCGCGGTCCTCAATCATCAATTGGAACCCGCCAGCCTGGCCCAGCCCCGGTATCGGCGGAGGAACCAGGACCGAAAAGGTCGCCCTCTGAATCGTGCGGAACTTCTGCCGAAGGTTTTCGACGATGACGTCCTGCGAGAGGCTTTCCGGCCGTTTATTCCAATCCTGGTACATCACGTATTCGGTGATTACGTTGCCGATATTGGCGGAGTCGAGGTCCGAATAACCGCCGCTCGTGACCCATCCCTTGATGCCGGGCAGGGTTTTCAGAGCTGCGTCGATGTCCGCGGCGACTTCGCGCACGCGCGGCTGCGAGGAGCCCTGCGGAAGTCGCGCGATGACCAGGCAATAACCCTGGTCCTCGAGCGGCAGGAAAGCCGATGGGTGGAAAACGAACATAGCTCCGGCGGTCCCGACCACGGCGATGAATACGAAAACCATCTGTCGGGGTCGCTCGGCCATCCAGTGCACCACCGCGATGTAATGATCTTCGATCGAGCCGTAAACGCTGTTGAAACCGCGATAGAACCAGTTGATCTGCTTGTTCTTGTCGACGGGCCGCAGGTACAGCGCGCATTGGGTCGGCTTGAGCGTGAGCGCATTGAGCGCACTGATAATTGCTGTCGACGCGATTACGAGTGCGAACTGCCGGAACATCTGTCCCGTGATGCCGGGCAGGAACGACGCGGGCAAAAACACCGAGGTCAGCACCAGCGTGATGCCGAGCACCGGGCCGGTCAGCTCGCTCATCGCTTTGATTGCGGCGTCTTTAGGCGTGAGTCCCACCTCGATGTAGTGGGAGGCGTTTTCGACAATGACTATCGCATCGTCGACCACGATGCCGATGGCGAGGATGAGCGCGAACAGCGTCATCAGGTTGACGGTGAAGCCCAGCAGCGCCATCGCGGCGAAAGCACCGATGATAGTGACCGGCACCGTAGTCGCAGGCACCAGCATCGCGCGGAAGTTCTGCAGGAACAGGATGATGACGATGAGTACGAGCACGCCCGCTTCGATCAATGCGGAATAGACGCCGCCGATGGAGTCCTTGATGAAGGTCGAGGAATCCAGCAGCGCATCGTACTTGAGTCCGGGTGGAAACTTCTCGCTCATCTGCGCCATCAGGGCGCGGACTTCCTGCGATACCTTGAGTGCGTTGGCTCCCGGCAGCGTGTACACGTTCATCTGCGCGGCCTTCTTGCCGCTCAGCCCGGAGAAGGTCGAAAAAGCCTCCTGGCCCAATTCAACCTTTGCGACATCGCGGATTCGTACGATCGTTGCCGTTTCGCCCGTTTCAACCGGATTCTGAACCTGACTTGCCTCGGTTGAAGGCGCTCTGCTCTTTACGATGATGCTCTCGAATTGGGAGACGTCCGACAGACGGCCCATCGCTTTGACGGTGAACTGAAAGATCTGGTTGGAGGGTACGGGCGGGCCGCCGACCTGTCCGGCCGCCACCTGGATATTCTGGTTCTGGATGGCCTGCTGGACGTCGAGAACGGTGAGCCCGTAGGATTTCAACTTAATCGGATCGAGCCAGATCCGCATGCTGTAGGGTCCGGCGCCCAGAACCTGGACCTGGCCGACTCCCGGCAGGCGTGCGAGCGGATTCTGCAAGTTGATAATCGCGTAATTGCTCAGAAAGGTTTCGTCGTAACGATTGTCGTCCGAATAGAGACTACCAATCAGAAGGATATTAGTACTCACTTTCTGAATGGTTACGCCCTGGGATTGCACCGCCTGGGGAAGCTGTGACAGCGCGCCGTTGACGGCGTTCTGCACGAGCGCGATTGCGGAATTGAGATCCGTGCCCACTGCGAATGTGATAGTCAGTGCATAGCTACCATCGCTGCCACTGGTGGACTGCGCATAGATGGAACCCTCGACGCCATTCACGCCCTGTTCGAGCGGAATTCCGACGGTGGTGGCTACTATATCGGCGCTCGCCCCCGGGTAGCTGGTGCTCACGCGGATCGTGGGTGGAACTATGTCGGGATACTGGGCGACGGGGAGATTGAACAGACAGACGAAGCCAAGAAGGATCGTGATGATCGCGATGACGTTGGCGAGGACCGGTCGCTCGATGAAAAACTTTGACACGTCCGACCTTCAGCTCGTCAGGGCGCGCTCTTTGAAGGCGCTGGCGGGGGAGTAAGGGTGGTCATCTGCGGACTGACTTCAGCTCCGGGAATCGCCTGCATAATGCCCTCGACGATCACGTGGTCGTCGGGTTTGAGCCCCTCGTTGATGACCATCATATTGCCGACTTGAAAACCGCTCTTGATGCCTCGGCGCTCGACGATGTTCTTGTCGTCGACCACGAGGAGGTATTCTCCCTGCTGGTCAAAGCTGATTGCATCGCCCGGGACCAATAGCGCGTTGCGCTTCTCCGGCGAAGGCACCCGAACGCGGACAAACAGGCCGGGCAGGATGCTCATGTCGGGATTGGGGAAGATGCCACGCAATTGCAGAGTTCCCGTCGTCGGAGCCACGCTGACCGAAGCAAAATCGACGCGGCCTTCATGCGGAAAGCCGGTTTCGTTGGACAACTCGAAATAGCAGGGCAGCACCCGCTCGCTTACCGGCTTGGGGAGACCCTTGGCGGTAAACTTCGACTGGTAGCGCGCCCGCAGGGCGAGCAGATCGCCTTCATTGATCGTGAAATAGACGTAGATCGGATCGATCTCGTCGAGGGTGGCGAGTGCGGTGTTCTGGCCGACGCCCACGAGGTTCCCAGGGTTGACCAGGTGCCGCCCGATCTTGCCATCGAAGGGCGCCCTGACCTCCGTGTAACTGAGGTTGAGCTTGGCCAGAATGACCTGCGCCTGGGCGTTGCTTAGTCCCGCTTCGGCCGATTCCTTTTCGAACTGCCAATGGTCAACTTCGACCTGCGAGGCCGCGTCCTTCTTGAGCAATCCGCTGTATCTCTGGAACTCGGTCTTTGCGTGCCACAACGCGGCCTCTTCCGTTGCGACTTGCGCTTGCGCCTGCTGTAGCTGGGCTTGGTATTGCGACTGTTGAATGGTGAAGAGCAGATCGTTTTTCTGGACGCGCGAGCCATCGGTGAAGTGGAGTTGTTCCAGGTAGCCTTCCACGCGTGCGACCAGCGTGACTGAATCCACCGCAACGGTGTTGCCCGTGAAATCGAGGTAGTCGTTGACGTCCTGCGCCACCGGCATGGCGACGGTCACCGCCGGCGGCGCCGCGGCGCCGGTATCCTTGCGGCCGCACCCAATCGCCGCGGCGATAGCTATTGTCGCGGCAGCGATAGTTGCGCTGCGCAGTATTGCGAAGGATTTAGTAGGTAGCACTTCGGGGTTCCTTGTCGGTGGCGAGGTAGCCATTCTCAGATGCCTCACCATTCAGGTGGCCGTACCAGCGGCCCCGTGTCTCCGGTCGATGGAAGTCCGGGCGCGTGCGGTTGGATCAGATCGGGTGTCAGCATGGTTCCCCAACTCGTCCGGTTTTCCATTTCGTGCCGGGTATCGGACGGTATGAAATTGTGACCCTCGCGAATTTGCCATCCGCCGCCCATCGCGCGATACGCGGCGATCAAGCCGAGCGGAACGTTCCCGCTCGCGATGGCGAGGTTGTTTTCCGCCTGCAAGAGATTCTGCTCGGCGGTCAGGACCGTGGTGAAATCGAGGATGCCTTCCTTGTATTGGATCATGGCGATCGTGAGCGCACCTTTCGCCGCTTCAACACTTTCCTTCAGGAACACCACGGCTTCCCGCGAGTAGATGAAGGCGGTTATGCCGTTGGCAACTTCTTCCTGGGCCTGGAGGACAGTGTTCTGGTAGCCAACCAACAGCTCCTGAAACTTCGCGTCCTGGACGCGAACGTTGTTGGTGATTTGCCCGTAGTTGAGGATGTTCCATTGAAAGACAGGACCGGCCTGATAAAGAAGGCTGGCCTTCGTGAAGACGCTTCCGAGGCTCGCCGTGCCAATGTCCGAAGACAGCGTTCCGACGTTGCCGATGAGGCTGAACTCCGGCACCAGGTTGCCCTTTGCGACGCCGATCTGCGCGCACTGGGCGGCTGCATGTAACTCTGCCTCGCGGATATCGGGGCGGCGGCGCAGAAGCTCGCCCGGAAGACCGACGGCAGCTTTCTCGGGCGCCGTCGGAATGCCGGACGACCCGGCCAGGATTTCGTCCAATCCCCCCGGCGGCATTCCGAGCAGAACGCTGAGCGCGTTTTTCTGCTGTTGTAACTGTACGGTCAGCTGAGGGACGGTGGCTTCCGTGGAGCCCAGCACGTTCTCCGCTTGATCGACATCGCGACCGCTGACGACGCCGCCCTCATGCCTCGCCTTGACGATGTCGACGGCTTGCTTTTCGCGCACCACATTTTCCTGGGCAACCTCGATCTGCTTCTCGGTCGTGCGGATTTTTACGTAAGTGCTTGCAACGTCTCCCGTGAGGGTGACCAGTACGTCATCGTACTTGGCGACCGAAGCGAGAAAGGCATCGTCTGCCGATTGGATTCCGCGCCGGATCTGGCCCCATACGTCAACTTCCCATCCGGCCTGCGCGCCAAACGAGTCCGACCAGTAGACGTTATTGACGATGTTGTAGGGCAGCGAAACCGGAATGCGATTGTAGTTGAGCGATCCGCTGACGGTCTGTTGTTGCGGATAGAACTCGCCGATCGCGAGTCCCAACTGCGCGCGGGCCTCCAGAACCCGCACTCCGGCGGTGCGAAGCGTCAGGTTCTGCTGGTAGGCGATATTGACGAGCCGGGTCATGACCGGATCATTGAATACCGACCACCAGTCCGTGTACTCCTCGCGGCTGGTGTCGACGGCCGGATTCGAGGCCAACTCCCACTTGCCGGCGACGGCAGCGGGTGGCGTCTTGTAGTCGGGGCCAATCATGCACCCCTGAACCAGCACGACGAGCAGCAGAAGCGCGGTCGGATGATGCCGGGCGAACGCCACCAACGCTCCGCGTGCAGACATCGGATCGCGCGATAGCAGAAGCCGGGATCGTCGTTTCGAAGACATTTGTTCGGGCACGGTTCCTTCGAACAAAGATCAACTTAGGGCGCGCAACACCTAAAACGGTCCGCCCGCGGCAGCCAAATGCAATCGCTCGGACTTCAGGCCGCGCGCGCCTCCCGCGTCGATGCTCCAGTTAATCAGATTCAGCCCAGGTATCGAACCCTTTCCCATCACTAGCTCGATGCGGAAGTCGGAGGTACTTTGCCCGATGCCTTTGCGAGGCGATCCGCGGATCCTCGTTACGCTGAATATTCGGTGACTTCGACCCAACTGGAATCGGGATCATAGTCGGTCATCGATTTGGCCAGCGCGTCGGTATCTTTGCCGAGATCCTTCTGAAGTATCGTGCCGTCCTGATTCACGAGGAAGGTCATCACGCCCGACGAGCGATACTCAGCCGGGTACGCGATGAAGGCAAATCCGCCCGTCAGCTTGCCGTCGGCTACGTAGTCTTTCGCGCCACCCGGAGCATCTTTTCCCTGGCTGGTCAGAATTCTGTACACGTAGCCATGAAAGGGCGTCGGTTTATCCGGCGTGCCGCCCGCGTGGTAGCCCTCGTCCGTGGCGCTCGCGACCAGCGGGCCGATAGGGCTCGGCGGTTCACCGGCAACGGCAGGCCAGTAGAGCCCGTCGTGGCTTCCGCTGCTGCTCAACACCTTGCGCGCGAACTGCCCGCCGCCGCCGGTGGCTTCATTCTTGTACTCGTCCTGTGCCGCGACCAGTTGCCGCAACGTTGCGATGGTGAAGAGTTCGTTCGTGCCGATTCGCCGGTAGAGAATCTCCTTCTCGCCAGCGGCGGTGTCGAAAACCCATCCGTCGCCTTTCTTCACGATCGGAATGGGGAAGGGCCAGTTCTCGGCGCCCAGATATAGAATCACGCGTCCCTTGGAATCGAACGCGAGACGATGCATCCGGTCGTAGCCAGTCGCGAAACCCGCGGCGGCATTCCTGTCGGCCACGGGGTCACCCGAAGAGATAACCTTTTTCGCGCCGGGGCCGAGAATTTGCAGCGCCTCGCTCGCATCTGCCGTCTTGGCGGCATCATCGAGCGCAGCCGCCGCGGCTTCGGGCGTGCTGAAAACCTTCTGCGCATCATCAGCTCGTGCAGGTCGCACGGCGACGGCGCTAATCATAAACATCGCGCAGGCGGCCCCGGCCAGGATGGCTTTGCGGGGTCGCGCCGCGGCTGAAAGATTCCTGTGTGGCATAGTCATTTGCTCCTCAGTTGATCCTCTGCCGGCCGCTGCTAGAAGCGCCGATCTCCTCCGCCGAAGCGACGATTGCCTCCGCCGAAGCTTTGTTGCCCGCGCTTGCTGGCGGCCTGGGTGAATCCGCCAGGCTGCTTTTGGCCGCCCCAGGAATGCTGAGAGCTTTGCTTGTCCTGATCACCCCAGCCCCGAGAAGAGTTGTCGGAACTGGCCGATTTATTCGAACTGCTGGGAGTCGAACTCGGTGACTTCGACCAGCCGTGAGATTCGGCATCGTTCGAGGCCGTGGTCTTCGCGTTCTGGTAATCCTTTTGATACTGCGGATTATTTTTGGCGTTCTGCCAATCCTTCTGGTACTGCGGATTGTTCTTCGCGTTCTGCCAGTCCTGCTTGTACTGAGACTGATCGTACGAACTCGGCATATTGGGCCGCGGATAGCCGCCATATCCGTAGTTCGGATGGTATGGCTGATTGGGGCTGTACGGATGGTACGGCTGGTTGGGATTGTACGGGTGATTTCCGTATCCCCATCGGCTGGGAACCGCGTTCGAGTTGGAGACGTAGACGTTCTTGTTGTAGTTGACGGTGCCGCCGCCCCAGTTGCAGCCCCAGTGGTTGCTGCCGCTGTTGATCAGGCTGCCGACCAACATTCCGGCGCCGAAAGACAGCAGTCCGGTCAGGAGCAAGTCTTCGCTTGAATAGCCGGGCGGCGCGGCCATCGGTGCGCCATACGCGGTGGTCGGGTTGTATTGCGGCACGTAAACGACATCGGGCTGCGCGGGCTGGATTACGATCACCTGATTGCCGCCGCTTCCGCTTTCAGTCACGACCGTCGATCCTCCCTCGGTGACAACAGTAGGCGGGGCAGAGGTGCCGCCCGACGACGATTGCACGGTCACTTTCTGCTGCGGTGTGGATTTCAGGGTCCCCGATTTCACCGCCATGCCGCGCAGCGTCTGGATCGCTTTCATCACGTCGGCGGGCTGGTTGTAATACGCCTCGCCCAACGACGACGTCCATGAAAGATTCTGGCTGAGATTGTCCAGCACGGGAGGATAGGCAGTGAGTGATCGCACGCTGGGATCCCATGGCTGCGCATCGACCGCATCGGCGAGCTGCTGTCCCTTGAGGTTCTTATTGTCTTGAAGCCATCGATCGGCCTCGACGATCTGCGTCGGGTAAGTCGAAGCGGTCAGGATCTGTGCGACCATCAGATCGGGATAGAGCGCAATCGGAGAGACCAGTTGCTGCAACTGTTGCGGCGTGGCTTCACCGGGAGGAGGCCCCGGTTTAGCTGCGCCAGGCGGAGCGGCGTTGGGAGCGCCGGGAGATTCCTGAGCGAGCACAGCGGAAGACAACTGCGCGAACAGAAGGAAGAGCGCAGCGGATCCGGAAATCAGGGCCTTTGGAGTCTGGCCCCGCCGTTTTGCTATCAGCATATAGTTAACCTCTTAGATGCGATGTGCCGCTTCCCTTGGAGCCAAACGACAGATGACATCTCCATGCTTCCAGACAGTCGACGTCGAACTCGACTATTTCACCAGCGGAACGACTTCCGCGATCGCGGCGACATAGAGGGCGTTCAGCCGGGTCTCGATCTGATAGGCTCGCAGCGCCTGTTCGACGGGCATGATTTTCTTCAGTTGATCAACGTAGGTGCTTTCGGCACGAAGCTCCTGCCAGTCAAGTGCGAAGCTTGACTTCAGAATCTTGCTGGCTTCCGCGTCCGAGATTACGCCGTTCTTCTCTTCGTCCACGAATTGTTCGATGAGCTTCCTGCGGCCTTTCAGGATTGCCATCAGTTTCTCCTGATAGGGCACATAGATCTCGAGGAACGCGTCCTTCTGCTTGTCATCGGTGAGCTTCATAGCGGCCACGACGATTTCCTGCCTGCGATTCTCGATGTCTTCGCGGGTTACGGGCTGTTGCTGAGCCGCAGCCATTGCCGGCATGATCAGGGTCGTAGCCGCGAAGAACAGGCTGAAAATCAATCTCTTGCCAGCCAAACTCATGTCAAGTCTCTCCTTGGGGTTGAATTGTTCCTTTAACGGGGCAGTCTTATCCTATTACCATCATTGAATGCCAGAGGAAATATCACTTGCGCCAAAGCTCGATTTGGTAGAGGGTCGGTGGCCGGTAACCATAGCTCATTTTTGTGAGGAGAACATGAAATTGCGAATCCCGGTCGCGCTGATTGCTTTGTCGATGCTCGCCGGTTGCGTGCCGCAGCAGCAATACCAGCAGGAAGTCCAGCAGAACCAGCAACTCCAGTACATGAATGAGACCTACGAGAACCTGAACAAAAGCCTCGAAACCGAAGTGAAGAACGATCAGGTTGAGATCAAGCAGCTCAAAAACCGCCTGCAGGTGACGCTGGTTAACGAGATCCTCTTCTCGGAGGGCGGATGGGAAGTTGGAGCCAAGGGTGTGGATGTGCTCGACAAGGTCGTGCCGTCGCTGCAAAACCTCAATGGCAAAGAAATCATTATCGAGGGTTACACCGACAACCTGCCGGTCGAAGGCGATTTGAAAAACCGGTTTCCGACCAACTGGGAACTGTCTGCTGCGCGGGCCTGCAACGTCGTGCGGCATCTGCAAGGGCAGGGGATCGATCCATCGACGCTCGCGGCCGAGGCTTACGGCGAATACCATCCGGTCGCATCGAACGATACGCCTGAGGGACGGCGCAAGAATCGGCGCATCAACATCGTGATAGAGGATCAGAACCAATAGCGACTGGTTTACGCACTGGGTGCGGGTCAGGTTTCTGTCACGGTGGCTATCGAGACCGGACAGGAGACCTGGTCCGCTTCCATTTTTGCGGTCGCGTGGGTGCGATCGGACGGGCATTGATCCGAGTCGCGGCTGCCGACGTAATTCGCCTGCCATTGTCCTGATTTGAGGATGCGACGGTCTTTATTCGTTTCTCGCGATAGCGGCCTGAGCCGACGCTAGCCGCGATGAAGCGGCATCATGTCGTTCAGGCGACGCCTTTGAATGACCTCAGAGACGGATACGGCGTTGCAAAGCGAGGAATCCCGAATTTTCGCATAGCGGCAGGACAAAAAAGAGAGGGATTCCTCGCGCGGCAGCCCGCCTCCAGAAGCCTTGCCCGCCTCCAGAAGCCTTGCGGAGGGCAGGCGGAGGGCAGGCCACGCGCGGGAATGACAAAAGAGCGGGTTTCGGGTGATTCGGTCAGCTCCGACCGTCCTCTCTGTCGCTCGGTAGAAGCGGGCGGACTCGGCTTCTAGGAGCGGCGCTGTGGTCGCAGGCAAAGCGGACGAATTTGTCGAGGCGACCATCCGCAAGGATCGTAGCCGCCCGCGCATTACATATCAAATTTCCTGATTCCGCTTGAGCGGTCTAACGCCGTTACGTGCGCGCGCTGCGCATCGTGGCGGTGTGTGGATGGAGGAACTCACTGTGGACAACTCGAGGGAGTTCTAGTCGGAGGCGGAGTATTCGCCGACCGCTGACCAGCTCTTGTCGGGATTGTAGGCGTTGATCTTTTTCGCGAGGGTATCGGTGTCGTTGCCGAGGTCCTTTTCGAAAACGACTCCGTCCTGGTTGACGATGAAGGTCATTACTCCGGACGAGCGATACTGGACCGGATAGGCGAGGATCGCGAAGCCGCGCGTCTGCTTGCCGTTCATGACGTAGCTCTTCGCGCCGCCCGGAGCGTTGGGTCCCTGCCGAGTGAGGATTTTGTAAAGATAGCCGTGATAGGGGGTTGGGCTTTCCCTGGTTCCCGGCTGATAGCCCTGGGTGGTGGCGGTTGCGATTAGCGGGCCGATGGGACTTTCCGGTTCGCCGGCGGCAACCGGCCAGTAGAGTCCATCATGCTTGCCGGTCGTGCTCATCAGTTTCGGCGCATACTGGGGCGGGTTCCCATCGCGCGATTCACTTTTGTAATCGTATTGCGCCTCGACCACGGTTCGCAGCGTCGCGATGGTATAGAGTTCGTTGCTGCCGATTCGCCGGAAGAGCAACTCCTGCTCGCCGACCGCGGTATCGAAGACCCATCCGTCACCCTGCTTGACGATCGGAATGGGGAAGGGCCAATTGTCCGCACCGACATAGAGGATCACGCGCCCTTCGGAATCGTACGAAGTACGATGCATCTGCTCATAGTTCCTGACGAAAGCTTCGCGCCCGTTCTGGTCGGCAACCGGATCTCCCGAGGAAATGATCTTTTGTCCCTCCGGACCCAGGACCTGTAGGGCAGCGGCGGGATCGCCGGTCTTCGCCGATTCGATGAGTGCGGATACGGCGGCCTGGGGACTGTTGAAAATCGTTTGGGTCGCATCCGCGAACGCGCGGGTCGAAACGGTTACGGAGGCGATGATCATCGCGCACACGACCCGCACGATGATCGTTCCTCGAGAGATTTTGCGATTCAGGTCCATATGATCACGTATCATGTGGGAATTCTCTTTCAGAGGCGCATCCGGCGACGGTTACCTCCTGCCTCTGCCGCCTCCGCCTCCTCTTGCGCCGCCGCCACCACCACCTCCTCCGCCGAAGCTCCTTTGACCTCGCGCGCTCGCCGCTTGAGTGAATCCGCCGGGCTGGGCACTGCCGAGGCCGCCCCACGAGCGTTGCCCAGCGGTTTGACCGCCGCCATAGCCTCGAGATGAGTCGCTGCCCCAATTCCGGTTGCCGCCGCCGTTGTTGGCGCCCGAGCGATTAAAGTTGTTCCCCGCTTCCGAAGGCGCGCGCTGATTTTGGCCGGCGAAATTCTGGTACTTGGGCTGATCGTAAGACTTCGGCATGTTCGGATTGCCGGGCCGATTGGCGCCATTGCCATAGTTCGATCGCGGGCGTTCATTCTGATTGGCGAAATTCTGATACTTCGGCTGGTCGTAGGATTTGGGCATGTTCGGATTGCTCGCGACCGGCCGATTCGAGCCTTGATACGGTCGAGGATAATCACCATAGCGACCCGGGCCCTGGTTGTAGGGACGATTGGGGTTAAATGGAGGGCGGTTGCCATACCCGCCCCAGCGGCTTGGAACGGCGTTGGAGTTGGAGACGTAGACGTTCTTGTTGTAGTTGATGTTGCCGCCGCCCCAGTTGCAGCCCCAGTGGTTGCCGCCATCGTTGATTAAGCTTCCGACCAGCATTCCGACGCCGAATGAAAGAAGGCCGGTCAAAAGCAGGTCAGTGCCCGAGTACCCTGGCGGCGCCGCCATCGGGGCGCCATAGGCAGTCGTCGGATTGTATTCCGGCACATAGACGACGCTGGGGTTCGCCGGCTGGATTATGATTGTCGTCTGCTGGGGAGGCGCGGACATTCCGCCCGACGATGAGGAAGCGCCGCTCTGCGCGGCGGCTTCTTCCGTGACGGTCTGTTGCGGAGTGGACTTCAGCGTTCCGGCTTTCTGCGCCATATTGCGCAGCGTTTGGATCGCAGCCATCACGTCGGCGGGCTGGTTGTAATAGGCCTGGCCGAGCGCCGACGTCCAACTGAGATTTTGATTGAGGTTGTCGAGGATTGGCGGATATTGGGTGAGCGACTTCACGCTCGGATCCCATGGTTGCTGATTGACCGCATCGGCAAGCTGTTGCCCTTGGAGATTTTTGTTGGACTGCACCCATCGATCGGCTTCAACGATCTGCGTCGGATAGGTTGACGCCGCCAGAATTTGCGCGACGAGCAGGTCGGGATAGAGCGCAATCGGCGAGACCAATTGCTGTAGTTCCTGCGGCGTGGCACCGCCGGGCGCAGGTCCGGGACTGGCCTGTGCTTGCGGAGCAGGAGTTGGTGCGACGGTGGGCGTTTCACTGGGACCTTCGGTAAGCGATGGACTTGCATTGGTGGCGCTGCTGGAAGGCGCTTCGGTGCGGTTGCAAGCGGGGGTCAGCGTGGCGGTGGCCGCAAACGCGATGAGGCCGGCGATCAGTGCCACCCGGCGAATTCCATTTGGGCGTCCTATGAGTCCGGTTTTCATTTCCGCTCCTGCGTTTCTCGACGACGATGCCGACTCTGGAAGACTACCGCGACATCCGCGGCCAAGTCATCGCGCCCCGGAAATCACGCGTAGGCCAGAACTTCATCGATGAGCAGCAGCGCGGCTTGCGCGAAGGCGCGCATGTTGGCGGTCCGGTCGGCGCTGCCGGTCTGCACCTTGATGGCGCGTTCGACTGGACCGACAAGCGCGATACAGGAAGTTCCGGGAGGATCGCCATAGCGGCTGCCGGTCGGCCCGCTCGCGCCGATCTCCGCGATAGCCCATGAGGACGACAGACGCGCCCGGATGGCGCGGGCGAGCACGAGCGCGGTCGGCTCGGTGAGTCCGCGCATCTCCGCGAAATCGGCATCGGTCAGGCCGAGCGTCTCGTGCATCGATTGGCGCGTGTAGGTGACGGTGGCACCGATAAAATATGCGGATGCACGCGCGACACTGAGCAGGGAGGCGGAGATCAATCCGCCGGAGGAAGACTCAGTGATCGCGATGGTTTCTTTGCGGAGTTTCAGGACGGCACCGACTTTGGCGGCAAGCGGGAGCAGGGTTTGCATTGGGAGATACCTTCCAGGCTTGGTGGGGCAAGAGTAGGCCAGCGGAATTATGGCTGCAATGCGAGGGAAGGGGAGGACGGATTGCATATCGCGATCGGGCAACAATTGCGCATCGGTGAAAGATGGCTGTGGTCGGCGGGATTTGCGTATGACAGTTCGTCAGTTTCGAGAGCGAACCGTCCGGCCGTGCTTCCTATCGATCGCCAGTTGCGATATGGCACGGGCATCCTGTATCAGATCAATCGTGACGTAACAGCCGGTGTCGCGTGGGAATTGATGGACGCCGGGCCCGGTCCTTTCAGTGCGCGCCGCGGACCGCTCGCTGGAACGCTGCAAGGACATTTCTCACCGAACTATCTCAACTTCGTCGCGCTCGATGTCATATGGAAGTTTTAGAGACCCGGACCTCAGCGTGTGTAACCACAATGGTGCCAAATAGATTGGCCGCACGATGATCGAGAGCAAAGCATGAGTTCATTGCTTATCGGCTCAATCATCTTTTTCTGCGTATTTGGAGGCGCGCTCCTGGGGATAGTCCTTCGCTCGGCGCTGCCGGAGAATCACTTCAGCGCCGAATCGAAGGATGCGGTCAAAGTTGGAATTGGACTTATCGCCACGATGACTGCACTGGTTCTCGGTCTGTTAGTCTCGACTGCAAAGGTATCTTTTGACACCAAGCACAACGAACTCATACAGATGTCCGCAGACACCCTTTTGCTTGACCGCGTGCTTGCCAACTACGGGCCGGAGACCAAGGCAATTCGCGAAGAGATGCGTCGCGCGGGTGCACGCTCTCTTGAAATGATTTGGCCGCAGAAGGGTCAGGCTCCGCAGCTGGAGCCCGCCACTGGCGGCGAGGTTCTCTACGACATGATTGAAGCTCTTTCACCGAATAACGATGCGCAACGTAGTCTAAAGGCCCAGGCGCTCCAACTCGCGATCGAAATCCTCAAGACACGCTGGCTGCTGTTCGAGCAATCGGGCAGGTCGATCTCAACGCCGTTCCTGATCGTGGTGGTTTTCTGGCTCACCGTAATTTTCATGAGCTTCGGCTTGTTTGCGCCGCATAACGCGACTGTGGTCGCCACGTTCCTTGTGTGTGCGTTGTCAGTCTCAGGCGCGATCTTTCTAATCATAGAGTTGGATTGGCCGTTTCAGGGATTGATCCAGATCTCCAGCGCCCCATTTCGAGATGCTGTGGCACGTCTCGGGAAGTAAGGTGCGCTTTGCGGATATCAAGCGTCTTCTCCCGCTGGGAGAAGGAGGCGCGCCGCGCGCCAGATGAGGGTCGGTGGATTCATGGCAAGTATTGGTGGCAATTCGACGATCCCTCACCCGCCGCTCGATTTGTGAAACAAATCGGGCGGCACCCTCTCCCGGTTTGCGGCGTCGGCCAGGCCGACGACGCGGGAGAGGGACGAAATCGCGAGTCCCGGCGTGAGAAGGCGGCGCCATCACAACGGCAGTGGATTCCGGGATTCCTCGCGGAGCGGCCGCCGGAATTCATGGTCTTGGATTTAATAGTACGCGGTGGTGCGTTATTTGTTGTGACGACGGACTGTTTTCGCCTGGTTTCGGGGGGCGTGCGCTCGCAGGAATTCATCGACCAGTTCGCGGACGATCTGCTTTTGGCGCGAATGGCCGAAATCGCCTGGCCTGCCTAGCAGGCGCGGCCACAGGAAATACTCTTTGATGGTAGCGATCAGCCGAACGGCGGCTTCGAAGGGTTCGGCTACGCTGAGAAGGTTACGGTCGGCTGCGACCGCGAGCCGCGCCGCCAGCGGGTGGGCGGCAACCTTAGTAATCTCTGCATAGAAAAGCTGGCCGAGATTGCTGCGCCGCGCGCCTTCAGAGATCACCAGGCGAAAGGCCTGAACGGTCTTGGGGTCGCAGAATGCGGTTGCGAGCTGGTTGGCGAACGCGATCAGGAGAGATCGAAGCGCGCGGCCGCCCCCACCCACCAGCGCCGGCATTCGCACCGGGGAGCGCTCGATGAGTGCCTGAACGACATGGACGAACAACTGTTCCTTGCTGCCGAAGTAGCGGTACAAGGTCTGTTTCGACATCGACGCCTGCGCGGCGATCATATCCATCGAGGCGGTCTGGTAGCCGTGGAGCGTGAAAACGTCGAGGGCGACATCGAGGATTTGCGGCGCCTTGGCGGCAGCGGTTCGAGATGGACGACCAGCCATGGGTTTGGCTCCACGCACTTTTTGCGGCGAGCAAATCTTGGCCGACACGAAGGGTCTTGCCAAGAGCAGCCGAAGAGATTAAATCATACTAACTGGTACTATTAAAGATCTTAAAATAAAAGCCAAGGAGGCTTTGCCATGCCAACGTTGTACGGAACACTGGGATCGCCGTTCGTGAGGAAGGCGATCGTTGCTCTGACCGAGAAGGGGATTAAGTACGATCATGACCCGGTAGTTCCGTTCGGCAATGCCGAGTATCGCAAGATTCATCCGCTCGGGAGAATTCCTGCCTATCGTGACGGCGACCGCGTGCTGCCCGATTCGTCGGTTATCCTTGCGTATCTCGAGCGGACGCATCCCGAGCCGCCGCTCTATCCCAGCGATGCTTACGAGTATGCGCGTGCGCTTTGGTACGAGGAGTTTGGCGACGGCGGGCTCTCGCCGGTCACGGGTGCGAAGATTTTCTTTGCGCGCGTGATCGGGCCGCGCTTCATGAACCAGCCGGCCGACGAAGCCGCGATTCAGAAGACACTCGACGAAGAGGTGCCGCCGCTGTTCGATTACCTGGAACAGGAGGTTGGCGACAAACAGTTCCTGGTCGGCAATCGCTTCAGCGTTGCCGACATCGGCGTTGCGACCCAGTTCGTCAATTTCAAGTTGGCCGGATGCAGCGTCGATGAGAAACGATGGCCGCATCTCGCCGCCTATGTAGAGCGCATCCACAATCGGCCGAGCTTCAAAGCGGTGATCGAAAAAGAGCTTGCCGCCTTCGGATTGAGTTAGTAATCGACGTGGCGTGGCGGCTGCAAGAGCCGTGATGTTGAACACGGGTTCGCTTGGGATGGTTCCCAGTGGCATTTCCAGGTCGCAAGCCGACGGCGTTCACCGGCGGGACGCCGGCGCCACTCTCAGATCTCAGAATCTAATTTTTTGTGTCTGGTTGCCCTTCTCTGAATAGGAAAGCGGTGACGGTCTTTGCTGAGCCGTCACCGCTCTCGGGGGAGTGCCGCGTTTTTTGAGGATGCGGCCAGGGAGTAAGAAGTTATTGCACGGTTGAGACGGCGAGCTGGTTGTCCACGCTCTTTACGCCCTTTGCGGCCTGGGCGATTTGCTCCGCGCGCGCGGCAGTATCGGATGAAGGGACATTGCCCATCAGCGTTACGACGCCGGCGGTGGTGGAGACATGGATCTTCGCGGTTTTGGTGGTGTCGTCCCTGTGCAGGGCGGTCTTCACCTCAGCGGTTATTTTGGTGTCTTTGACTACAGTGACCGTTCCGGTTGCCGCGTTTTTGGCGGCGCT
This sequence comes from Binataceae bacterium (SeqCode), assembly GCA_052146355.1. GTDB lineage: Bacteria > Desulfobacterota > Binatia > Binatales > Binataceae > JAFAHS01. The sequence continues at coordinate 71,176 of JBKQNE010000126.1, forward strand.
CACGGTATCGGATCCGGCCTGTTCCATGTCCTGTCCCGCCTGACGCATCGACTGGCTGGCGGATGGGGAACTGGTCGTATCCTGCGCCATGGCCGGAACTGCAATCGCAAGTCCAAGAATCGTTGCCGGAATGAGTAGGTTGATTTTTTTCATAGTTACCTCCGTTATCTGCGCAGCCGGCTTTGATGCGCTAGCCGAGAAGCGCGAGGTCAGCCCGTGAGCGGCCGGCCGACGCGGCCATCGGAGCGCGAGCGCCGCGCGTTCGCGACGATGATGCGGTTGACTGTCTCATGCTGGACATCGATGGGCTGCGCACATCGAAGATTCGCTGCAAAGAAATGCTTCTGGCGTCGGTTCCGCGCCGAAGCCGATTGAGTTCGCGGCGCAGGCGGTCGGGATTGATGCCGATGGTCTCGCAGAGATTGCGAAACGCGAAGATGCTGTGGCGGCTGGGCGAATTTATCCATTCGCGCGCATCGGCGAACAGCAGCCGGTTTCGCGCGGTGTAGTCGCCCTCCTGGTAACCCAGGAAGCATCGAATCGCGTCTTCGAGCACGGCGAGCATCAGGTTGCGCTCCGGTTCGTGGATCCATCGATTTCGATGGCAGCGCTCCAGCTCGGAAGCGCCTGAGAAGCTGCCGCCGCCTGATGCCGATCCATTTGAAAAGCTCCACTCCTCCATGACTATTGCCCCTCAAGATCGAGATGGAGGGAGAATGAGCAAGCGTCATACCATCAAAAAAGCGTGTAAAATTGGGAAAATCGCTTTGTGGCGGTATGAAAAATTTACACGGTAGCGGAATGAGGGTGGTGATTGTTCGGAGGGGCGGAAGCAGAACCCTCACCCTGACTCCCTCGGGAATACTCGGGACAGGCTCTATCGTCCTGAAAGCGGGCGAGGGGCGGCGGCTTTTTCCCGCGACTGAGCGGGAGAGGGCGTGGCGGTCAGGTCAGATGTTTTGATGGCGGAACCATTTGCGGATTGCGTATTGGTGCTTGCCGCTGCGTTGCTGAATTTTTCCGATCAGCTTTTCGAGGTCGCCTTGCGCCTCGAGTACATCATTGAAGGTGAGCTTGCCCCATCTTCGTTTGATCTCGCCTTTTAGCTGATTCAGCCGGCCTCTGGTCTTCAGATACACAGAGCACAACCTCGTGCGGGAACTCCGATTTAGGATGGAGCAATTCCAGTACCAGCAGGTTTCGCTGGAATTGCGCGCCATTTTTCTGCGCGAGGGTCGGGTAATTATTGCCGAAGTTATGGTGATTGCGCCGAGGAGGGACGAGACGGCGGGCCGGTTAATGCCCTATGCCGTTCAGGAGGACTCTGGCTTTTCCGGCGAGACTGGTTGCGGCCATGTAGTCGTTGTTCGATAACGCTTTGCGCGCGCTGTTCAGGAGTCCGGTTGCGATGTCGTAGCGCTGGGTATCCGCAGCGGGGAGCTGTGTCCGGTCGGTCGCTTTGAGCTGCTGGGCCACTTGATCGATCGCCTTGCCTGCTTCGTCGGCGCTGGCAGGGAGTCCCGTCTCCGGCGATGACGTGGACGAGCCTTCCGCGACGGTCGCGGTTGGCGTGGCGCTTGGTGACGCGGATGATCGCGGGGAAGCCGTCGACTTGGCGGTCTTATGGGGCGTCGCGCCGGAACGATGTCTGCTCGCGGCGACGGCTTTGGCGGCGGCCGTGGCAGCATCGTGCGCCGCGCTCGATGCTTCCGCAGCGGCGGCAGCGGCTTCCTCGGCTTTCTTTGCGGCCTTCTTCGCCTTCTGCTCGGCCTCGTTCGCCTCTTCCGCTTCGACATCGCCGCTAGCGGGTGTGGCTTCGGCCTCCGGCGTTGGGGTTGCGACCGGAGTCGGAGTGGGCGCTGGCGTTGAGATTGCCGATGGAGCGGCGGAAGGCTGTCCCCGCTGTGACAGGAAGCTGCATCCTACGATGAGGCTGAGGATGGCGAAAATCGGCGCCGCGCGCATCGCCCGGAACGCGGCTCGCGCCAGTTCAGGTTGCGCTGGCGGCAAGTTTCGGCGCGTCATCCGGTGCTGGAGGAAATCGAACAGTACAGGTGGTTCCTTCGCCGACACGAGATCCGATTTTAAGGGTACCGCGATTCAACTCAATCGCGCGCAATGCGAGCGGTAATCCCAATCCGCTGCCGCCCTTCTTGGTCGTGAAATAGAGGCTCAGCACCTGATCCAGATGTTCCGGAGCGATACCGACGCCCTGGTCGGCGATCTCCAATTCGATCATCCCCTCTTTCTCGCACGTGACAATCCGCAGCGCGCCTCCGTCTGGCATCGCCTGTACAGCGTTTTGGACGAGGTTTGCAAACGCCTCCGAAAGCATCGCGCGGTCGGCCTGGATCGGCCGCAGGTTGAGATCATAACTGGATTCGATGCGAATGCGGTCGCTCTTGACGCGGCCGACCACCTCGCCGATCAGATCGTTCAATACGAACCTGCTCAGCTTCAGCTCCTGCGGCCGCATGAAACGGAGCAGGGCTTCGACGGACTGGTCGAGCCGATCGACCTCGTTACGCAGGCGGTTGATGTGCTTTTCGATATCGTGGCCATCGATGGCGTCCTGGCGAAGCAGTTCGAGGCGCAGATTCATGCCGTGAAGCGGGCTGCGAAGCTGATGCGCGACACCGGAGATCAATCCGCCCAGGCGCGCGAGGCGGTTGGAATAATCCACCACGCTCTCGAGTTCGCGCACGGCATTCATGTCGCGCAGCAACAGCAGCAGGCCGACCGGTTTGCGGCTCGACCCCAGCCGGAAACACGAAACCAGCATCGAAGCACGCTCATCGCCGTTGCCGCCCGGGCTGAGTGCCACATCCTGCGCTTCGGATCCCGACTCGAGCGCCGCCTCCGCCATCGAGACCAGGGGATGACTCTTGCGCAACAGGATGCTCAGGGGATGTCCTTCGACGGTCGCGGTCTTGGCGAAGCCGAGAACGGATTGCGCCTCGCGATTGGCGAACAGCAGCGAGCCCGCGGAGTCGAGCAATACGACACCATCGTGAATGGAACGCACGATGTCGAACACGCCGTCGCGACTCGTGTCCCATCGGTTGTGTTCCGAATGAACTTCGCGGGAGAGGCGGTTGAAGCGCTCGGCCAGGCCACTGAGTTCATCGGGGGCGCTCTGCGGCTCCTGCGATTCGTCGACCGCGTGCGCAGGCTGCAACAACTCCGGAATGGGCCACAACTGCTGAAAAAGCAGCCGGCGCAGAGAGGCGGTCGCCAGCAGGCTCAGGATCACATCGACCACGACAATCATGCCGAACGCCGCCGCGAGCTGCTTGATACGATCCGCAAGCAGAGCGGTGGTGACGGCGATGTAGATGGTTCCAAACGGCTTGCCATTTACATCAAACGGTCGGGTGGCCGCGTAGAGATCGGTTCCGGAAAATGCGCTGAGCACCGCGAACGGCCACCATCGCGAAGTTTTTTTCTCCAATTCGGTGAGGGAAGGAAGATCCGGCTGCATCTGTCCTTCGCTGCCGTCGTTGGCCGCGACCAGAATTTTGCCGCTGCTGTCCGTGATGCGCGCGATTACGACAGCGGCGCCGAACGCCTGCATCGAACCCAGCAACTCCCGCAACGCGTCATCATTCTGCAGCGTAGTCGCGGGATCGCCCTGCGCGCGTCCGAGCGTCATGCGGACTTGCTCGTACACCTGGCTGGTCATCAGGTTGCTGGATTCGACGACCCCATCGACGACAACCTTGAAGGTGTAGGCGAGCGTCACCATTCCAATGGCGAGGATGGGCAGGATCTGAAGGAGCAGAAAGGCGATGGTGAATCGTGTTCGCGGGCGCATAGTCACGGCCGAGGGAAGTCGCGCCTTCCCTTACCCCAAGATGATCAACGCTCGGTGTAGCGTTCGAGGCGATTGTACAGGGTCTTGGGAGCGACGCCCAGAATTTCGGCCGCGCGGGTTTTGTTGCCGCCGGCGTACTCGATGGTGCGGGTGATGAGTTCGCGCTCGACGTCCTCGAGCGATGCGCCCAGGCGAATTCGAAACCATCCGGCGTCGGCTTGCCCGACGGAGCGAAATTCCGGCGGCAAATCCACCATCGTAATGGATGGTCCACGGCAGACGATCAAAGCTCGCTCGATTACGTTGCGCAGTTGCCGCACGTTACCCGGCCACGGATGCGACTGGAGCGCCTCCCGGCACTGTTCGTCTATCGCAGGCGTGGGTTTGTGCTCGCGCTCGGCATAGAAGTTCAGGAACGCATCCACCAGCAGCGGAATATCTTCGCTGCGCTCGCGCAGCGGCGGCATCTCGATGGTAAAGACGCCGAGGCGGTAGAAAAGATCTTCACGCAGCTTGCCCTCTTTGACGGACCGATCGATATCGCGGTTGGAAGCGGCCAGCACGCGCACATCGAGCGGGACTTCCGCGGTGCCGCCGACTCTGCGCAGGCGCTGCTCTTCGATCACGCGCAGGAGCTTGGCTTGCAGCTCGAATTTCATCTCCGTGATCTCATCGAGCAGGAGCGTGCCGTGATTGGCGAGTTCGAAGCTGCCTTCCTTACGGCGATCGGCGCCGGTGAATGCTCCACGCTCATAGCCGAACAGTTCGCTCTCCATCAGCGTTTCGGGAATCGCGGCGCAATTGAGCCCGATATACGGGCCGCTCTTGCGCGGCGACAGCTCGTGAATCGTTCGGGCGGCCAGCTCCTTGCCGGTGCCGCTTTCCCCGCTGATGATGACCGAAGCGGAAGAGCCCGCGAGCCGTTCGATGGAAGTCATGACCCGGCGCATCGCGAGCGACTTGCCATAGATCGGCCCGAGTTCGCCGGTTTCCATCAGGCGGCGGCGAAGGCGCAGATTTTCTTCGCGCACGGAGATGTTCTCGCTGAGGGTCTTCAGAATCTGCTTCAGGTGATGGGGATCGACGGGCTTGCGCAGATAGTCGATGGCGCCGAGCTTCATCGCCTGGACGGCCTCGGGAATTTGCCCTTCGCCGGAGACGATGATGGTGGACAAATCCACGCCCATCTCCTGGATGTCCTTCAAGACCGTGAGCCCATCGCGCTTGGGCATTTTGAGGTCGCACAGAAAGATGTGCGGCGAGAAGGTGCGGATCAGATCCAGCGCCTGGTCGCCATCTTCCGCGACGGCAACTTCATAACCCCAGGACGCGAGCGACTCGGACCACTCCTCGTGAGTGGCCTTGTCGTCTTCGGCAACCAGCACTCGTTTTTTGCCAGGCATATCGCTAAGCAATCATTCCCAATCGCAACAACCGTTTCCTCCGGACTACGCGACACCATGTTCTCTCAATTTGCGGGACAGCGAAACTAAAAAGATAACGGGTGAGCGGGGCAGGTTCCTAAACGCCGCGCACGAATGCGAGAGGGCTGGGAACATCTCGCTCTTCGACCTTCGATTTCCGTCGGTGGCGTAAGGATAAGGGATTCCTCGCGCGGCAGGCGCGAAGCGCACGGCGTAGCCGCGCGGGAATGACAAAGTGCGGATTTGCGGCTCATCGGCAGATAGCCGATCTCATAGATGATTGGCAGCTTGTAGGTGCGACCCTACCATGGGCGCTCGAGCCACCGCTCGACCATCGGCAGCCGATCGCTGCCCCAAAAGGGCTCGCCGTCGACGAAGATCCAGGGCGAGCCGAACACGCCGCGGGCAACCGCCTGTTCGCCTTGCTGGCGCGCGATGATCTTCACCTCAGGATCGGCGATACCGGACAGGATGGTATCCCGGTCGATGCCGAGAGAGGCCGCGGCGGCGGCGATGGCGTTTGGATCGTCGGTATCGAGGCCGTTCTGGAAGTAGCCGATGATGATGCGCTTTGCCAAGGCGGCAGCGGCATGCGCATCCTTTCGCTCGAGATGATAAAAGGCGCGGATGGCAGGCAATCCCGTCCTTGGATGATTTTCCGGCAGGCTGAACGGGACGCCCTTGAGCCTTGCGAGGCGCTGCCAGTCGCGGCGCGCGTAGTCGCGCTTGAGCGGCGTGCGGCTCAGCCCTTGTGCGCCCGTGATTTTGAACGCTGCGCCGAGCGTGAAAGGCCGCCAGACGACTATCCGGCCATTGCGCTCGGCCAACGCCTCGATTTCGAGCGCGGCGAAATAGGCATAGCCCGAAGCAAAGTCGAACCAGAACTCGATTGCCGCCCCGCCGCGCTGCCGCGTTTCGCTCATTTTCCGTCGCCTCGCGACATCAGGGTCATCATCGTGATGGTCGCCAATTCGCGGGGCCGCCCGTGCCCCGCGCCGTCGCTTACGGGCGCCGGAACTTCACGCGACCTCTCCCGAGCCGATGAATCGCGCGCATGACAACTCGTGATGCAAACAAGATTCTAACCGATCAATTGCGGGAAAACATCCGTTGCGCACACTCTTGCCGCGCAAGTACGGCCTCTACCAAAGGGTCTGTTCGGAACCAAACTTACGGATGAGGCGGGTATTCAGTGAGCGCGCCGGCAGATCCTGATATCTTCAATCCGGGTTAATCTATAATCTCTGAGAGACACTTTAGAGACGTACTAGCTTGCAATCTCTGAAGTTCAAAAACGATGCCTTTCCGGCATAGTTCACGCGACGCGGCCCTTTGACTCTGGTGGTATGGGAGTTTTGCGTGGCATGTTTGTTGCGCTCCAAGATCTTGGCGCTCCGCACGCAAGTTTGCGGCGTGCCAGCAGGAGGTTGTAATGGCCGATACAAATCTCAACCGTGATATCGATGGCGCGGCAGAGGCGATTCAGCGTGCGAGTGCTGCCGGGCGTCAGGCATTGGAAGAAGGATACGAGACCGCTCGCGAGTATGGTGAGAAGTCGATCGATCTCGTGGGGCAGCTTGGCGACAGCCTGGCGGATTTTGTCCGGCGCGAACCGTTGATAGCGGTGGGCGCAGCGGTGCTGGTTGGTTTCGTGGCCGCGAAACTTCTACGCCGGATCGCCTGAAATGGCCGCGAAGGAAAAGCCCCAAGCGGCCGGCGCCGGCAGCGACGGCGGCCTTCGGGAGCTATTAAGTGAGGGGATCAGAGAGCGCCCGCTGTCCGCGGTGGGCATCGCGGCTGCGGCGGGATTCATACTCGGTGGAGGGCTGCGAAGCCGGCTCGGTATGGCGTTGATGATGTTCGCGGGCCGCCAGATTGCGCGGGAAGTGACGCTTGCCGCGCTAACAACATCGATCGACAAATATGGGAAACGAAATCTCAAAACTTCAGGCGCAACTCGAAGAAGCGGAGACCGATCTCCGGCAGAGCCTCTCAGAGGTAAATCAGAGGGTCGAAGCTGTCGGCCCTCGGCGTCGAGCTAAAGAAACGATCCGGCAGCATCCGATTGCGACGGTACTTTTCGGGGCAGCCGTTGGTTTCGCGCTCGGCAGCACGGAATCGCGCGCTTCACTAATCGGCACACTCGCGTTGGGGATGTTCCTCGGGGTTGAGTTCGCGAAGAAGGGCGAGGCTGCGGACACCGACGGTGAGTGAAGACGAAAGAAGAGTCGCGGCGACGCCGGAGAGGGCCAGCGCCGGCGACTGGCCCAAGCTGGTGGTGCGGGTCGTTGACGATCTGGCGCGGATCGTTCAGATGGAATTCCGCCTGTTTCAGGCGGGGCTCGTTCCGATTCTTTCAAGCGCGATCGACCGTTTAGTCGCCAACCTGATGGCGCTCGCGGCGTTTCTTGCGGGGGGAGTATGTCTGCTCGGTGCGATGGCGGTCTGTCTCCATCGATGGTTCGGCTGGGCACCGTCACTCGCTATCACCGGGGCGGTGACCATCACGGCCGGATATGTATGCGCGCGGCTGGGCAGAGCGCGAGCGGAACAATCGATGGCTGAGTTGGAGAAATCTTTTAGTCGCGCGAGTGAAGGCGACCGAGGCGATGCTCGCTGAGGTTGAGCGGCATGCCGCGACCAAGGGGGAGAGCGGGGAAGCAGAACCCTCACCCTTACCCTCTCCCGCAACCGAGCGGGCGAGGGGCGGAAACGCAGAACCCTCACCCTTACTCCCTCGGGAATACTCGGGACGGGCGCTATCGTCTTGAGAGCGGGCGAGGGGCGTACCGAGTACTTATGCTATTCGCTGTAGTATTACGGTTGAACGGGCTTCGACGTGGAGCTTGGTTGCGGCGGTGTAGCGGGGGCCGTTTTCCTCGATCGATCCTTTCGCGGTATCCAGGAGTTGCAGCCACGACTTGGCCCATGCTGCCGCGGGTATGACGAAGTCCAGTGGTTCGTAGTGCGCGTTGAAGATGATGTAGAAGCTGTCGTCGATGATGCGGCGGCCGGCGGCATCGAGATCGGGAATTCCGCGTCCGTTCAAATACACGCCGAGCGATTTCGCGAAGCCCACGTTCCAATCGTTGGATGACATCTCGGCGCCATCGAGCTTGAACCATCCGATGTCTTTGACGCCACCGGTGCGGATGGGGCGTCCCCGGAACCACGACCGGCGGCGAAAGACCGGATGGCGTTTGCGTAGCGCGACGAGCGATCGCGCGTACTGCAGCAGATCACCGTCGGCGATGCTCCAATCGACCCATGAAATCTCGTTGTCCTGGCAGTAGGCGTTATTGTTGCCGCGCTGGGTGCGGCCGATTTCGTCGCCGCCGAGGATCATCGGCACTCCCTCCGAGAGCAGCAGGCTGGCGAGCATGTTGCGCACCTGCCGGGCGCGCAGCAGATTGATCGCGGGATCCTCAGTCGGCCCCTCGAAGCCGCAATTCCATGAGCGGTTATGGCTTTCGCCATCGCGATTCTCTTCGAGGTTGGCTGTGTTGTGTTTCTCGTTGTACGAGACGAGGTCGCGCAGCGTGAAGCCATCGTGAGCGGTTACGAAGTTGATGCTTGCGCGCGGCTGCCGTCCGGAGCCCTGGAACACGTCGGAACTGCCGGTGAAGCGCGACGCAAATTCTCCCAGGGTTTGATCGGCGCCGCGCCAGTAGTCGCGCACGCAATCGCGGAACCTGCCGTTCCATTCCGACCATCCCGGCAGAAAGGCGCCGAGCTGATAGCCGCCGTCGCCGATGTCCCACGGTTCCGCGATCAGTTTTGATTGGCGGAAGACGGGATCCTGATAGACGAGGCTAAGGAAATTGCCGAACCGTTCGACTTGCTGCGTGCCGCGCGCGAGCGTGACGGCGAGATCGAAGCGGAAGCCATCCACGTGCATCTCGGTTACCCAGTAACGCAGGCTGTCGAAGACGAGCTGGAGAGCGGCAGGATTGGTGATGTTCAGGCTGTTGCCGCATCCGGTGTAGTCCGTGTACAGGCGGCGATCATCGGGCCGCAGCCGGTAGTAGGTAGCGTTGTCGATTCCGCGGAAGCTCAGCGTCGGCCCGAGATGATTTCCCTCGGCGGTGTGATTGTAGACCACATCCAGGATGACCTCGATTCCGGCAGCGTGCAGCCGTTTGACCATCGCCTTGAACTCGGCAACCTGCTGGCCGGCCGATCCGGCCGACGAGTAGCGCGCATCGGGCGCGAAGTAGCCGATCGAGTTGTAGCCCCAATAGTTCGTAAGGCCGTGTTCGACCAGATGGCGCTCGGCGACAAACTGATGCACGGGCATCAGCTCGACGGCGGTGACACCGAGCCGCTGAAGATGATCGATGATCGGATCGGAAGCGAGCGCCGCGTAAGTGCCGCGTTGGGACTCCGGGATTTCAGGATGAAGTTTCGTAAGCCCCTTCACATGAGCTTCGTAAATGATGGTGTCGGTCCAGAGCGTGCATGGCGGCCGATCGTCGCCCCAATCGAAGGCAGGGTCGACCACGATGCTCTTTGGGATGAAGGCGGCGTCGCCCTTGATATCGCGCCGCAAGTCCTCCTGTTTTCCGGCCTTCTTGTAGCCGAACAGACTATCGTCCCATCGGATGCAGTCATCTATGGCTTTGGCATAGGGGTCGATAAGAAGCTTCGCGGAGTTGCAGCGCAGTCCCTGGGTAGGATCGTACGGCCCCCGCACGCGATACGTGTAGGCTTGCCCAGGTTTCAATCCCGGCACGTAGGCGTGCCAGACGTAGTTGGTGCGCTCGACCAGCTTGATTATGTTGCGGGGGAGCAGAGCGCCGGTTTCATCGAAAAGGCAGAGATCGACGCCCACTGCCACTTCGGAGAATACGGCAAAATTAACGCCTTGACCGTCCCAGGTCGCGCCCAAGGGAAACGGATCACCGGGACGAAGCCGTCGGTCGGCAGGATTGGCAGGGCTTGCTGTGAGATTCACCGGCGCCAGGGTTCTGCAATAGCGCGGGCGCCGATCTCGAATCCACCGTATCCACCTTCGCGAAATGCGGACAGGTCACACTTTGCACTCAGAAAAGACCGAAGGTCCTTTGGGGATCGAGCTCACCTCGCTCCATCGGAGATCGGTCCAGACCAGGTCGACGCCTTTGACGGTGAGAGCAAGTTGCTGGGCGCGCAAGGCCAGCTCGGCTCCCGAAACCTTACCGCTCAAGATCACGGTGCCGTTGGCGGCATGCACCTCAATGGGGCATTGCCGCGTTTTGGGATCGCTCAGCAAGGCACCGCGAACTCTGGTGGTCATGGCTGCATCGATGAACGAGGGCTTGGTGACGACTGCGACTGGTTTCATCAAAACTCGTGTCCTCCCTCCATCGTTGAATCGTTCAGACAGCAGCAATCTGCGTACCAATAAGTACGGACCGGACTTGCGAAAGGATTCACTAGTGTCGCTGAGAAGAAGGAATTTTTTTCACAGCAGGGAAAATGCGCCAATCGCTTGATAAATCCGACAGCGCAGGCGCATCGGAGTTCACGAGTTGCCGACCGAAGGCAGGAGTCACGATGAAATGACAGTTAGGTGCGCGTCGCGGATTTCTTCGGTTTTTGCGAAATTGGTGAGAAATCATGCGACCGCGAAACTAAGGAACGCTTCGCGAACGGGGCACCGGTACCGGCTTCGCTTGCGCGAAGCTGTCCGGAGGCCAGAAGCCATGTCGACTACGTTCGCGTTGCTCACTTCGCTCAGGATGACAGCCGGGTGGCATCAGGCGCCTTTATTCTTGCCTAACAGCTTAACTTGCGTGGGTGGCGTTGCGTGGTTCAATGTCGGAAGGAAGAGTTTGTGCTGAACAGCCTGCCGGCCGAGGGAGTAAAACGATGGCGAGAATTTCCTATCGCGTACGGCCCGAGACTGCGGTCCTGACTCGCGGGTTCGACCCGGCGCTGTCGGTCGGATCGGCGAGACCACCGGTCTATCGCAGCTCGACTTTCGTTTTCCCCAGTCCCGAGGCGGCAGAGCGCGCGTTCGGTATTGTGCTCGGCAAGATTCATCCGGCGGGAGAAGACCGCCCCGATCTGATTTATGCGCGCCTGAATCATCCGAACGCCGAAATCCTCGAGGAGCAGCTCGTACCGCTGGAGCGCGGTGCCAAATCGGCAGCGTGTTTCAACTCGGGGATGGCCGCGATTTTCACGGTAATGATCACGTTCCTGGAAAGGGGCGGCTCGCTTATCTACACACAGCCGCTTTATGGCGGCACGCAGCATCTGATTCATCAGATTATCGAGCCGTTGGGATTCGAAGCGCTGCCGGTACCGGCCGGTAACGCCAGGGCACTCACCGCGCTAATCGAGCGGACCGAGAATCTCAAGCTGGTGCTGATCGAAACTCCCGCGAATCCGACGCTGATGATGACCGATATCGCGCAGGCGGCGGCCGCCATCCGCAATCATCACAATCGTCCGCTGCTGGCGGTCGACAACACCTTGCTGGGGCCGACGTTTCAGCATCCGCTGAGTCATGGCGCAGACCTGGTGATCTATTCGGCAACCAAGTTCCTGGGAGGATTCAGCGATCTTCTGGCGGGGGCGGTGCTGGCCGCCGACGCGGAGCTGATCCAGAGTCTGACGGGAGTGCGCGCGCTGCTCGGCAATATCCTGCAGGCTGACGAATGCTGGATTCTCGATTCGCGGCTGTCGACGGTGGCGCTGCGGATGAACCGGCAGAGCAAAAACGCGCAGCGAATCGCGGAGCAACTGGCGCGGCATCCGCGAGTCCGGCGCGTGATCTATCCGTCGCTATTTACCGATGCCGAGCAGGTTCGAATCCGCGATGCGCAGACGGACTATCCGGGCTCATTGGTCTCTCTGGAAATAGCAGATGGGAAGCGGGGCGCGTTTGAATTTTTGCGGGGCCTCAAGATTGCGAAGAACGCGGTCAGCATGGGCGGAGTGGAGACGCTGGTCTGCCATCCGATGACGACGACGCATAGCGAACTGTCCGCGGAAGAATTGTCGGCCGCGGGAATAGGAGATTCGCTGGTGCGTATCTCGGTCGGCACCGAGCATTGGCGCGATCTGCTCGATGAATTCACGCGCGCGCTGAACGCGCCGGTCTGAGACGATGACGATCGTCTAAAGAAAGTCGCGCGCAGGCCGCCGCGATGAGACGCTGACGCGTTATCAGGGGGGGATCTGATGGAAGACCAGGTGCTGAAGCCGCTAGTCCCGAAGCTCGAGGGGATTGTCAATCGAACGCTCGAACGGGAGCGGGTGCCGGGCGCCGCGATCGGTATTGTGCGCGACCAGGAACTGGTGTGGAGCCGCGGCTTCGGATACGCGGATTTGGCACGAGATCGCGTTCCCGATGCCGACACGCTGTTTCGATGCGGCTCGATAACGAAAACGTTCACGGCCACCGCAATCATGCAGCTTTGCGACGACGGCAAACTTGGCATCGACGATCCGATCGTCCGCTACATTCCCGAATTTTCCGCGGTAAAGACGAGATTCGGCACGCCGGGAGGGGTGACTATTCGCCGGCTGCTCACGCATACCTCCGGGCTGATGGGCGAAGGTCCGAACAACGGATGGGAGAAACTGGAGTTTCCTCCGATTGAAGATATGGTCGCGGCGCTGGGGCGAACGGAAATCGTCATCGAGCCGGAGTCGCAGTACAAATATTCGAATCTGGGTTTCGCACTGCTCGGCGAAGTGATCCGGCGCATCAGCGGCCAGCAATACGCCGATTACATGCAACGCAACCTATTGGAGCCACTCGGGATGAACGGCAGCGGGTTGAGTCTGACCGATTCGATGCGTCCCCGGATGGCGACCGGATACACAATTCGCACCGTAGAAGGTGAACCGCAGATCGCACCGCATTTTATGCTGCACGGATGGGACGCGGCGGGTTCGCTCTACTCGTCGGTGAACGATCTCGCGCGGTGGATTTCATTCCAGTTTCGCACCAAGGAGGCGGCGCGCGGTGGCTCGCAGGTACTCAACGGCCGCACGCTCAGCGCGATGCATCGCGTGCAGTTCATGGAGTCGAACTTGATGGCGGGCTACGCGCTTGGATGGCGAGTCGACAGGCGCGGCGAGAATGTCTACCACCATCACAGCGGCGGAATTCATGGATTCCTGACCAAAATTACATTCAACAAGCTGCGGCGCGTAGGAGCGATAGTCCTTACCAACGGCAACCCGCACATGGCCTTCGAGACCATCGGGTACGAATTACTCGAGGCCGTAATTCCGGCGATTCGCGAGGCGACCGACGCGGCGCAATCGCCAGGCAAGCCCGTTCCGACGCCGGAGAAATATCGCCTCTTTGTCGGGCGATACGAGGATCCGCAGATGGGTGGCGTCATTTGGATTGTGAGCCGGAGCGGCGAGTTGGTGATCCTGAATCCTGGGAGCGCCACGATTCCGCCGGGGCCGGATCAGCGGTTAGTGCCAAGCGAGGATCCTCTGGTGTTCACGGTCCACGGCGGCCGGCCCGCGGGCGAGCCGATGGTGTTTCGCGTTGCCGAAGACGGCACGGTTGTGGGCTTCCTGATGTCGCATGCGTGGGCATTTCGGAAGGTGGGTCCGATCAACGAATAGAACGCGGTCGGCATCCTTCTCGGACGGGCAACTTTGGAAGGGCCCCCGCGCGCGCTGAACGCGCCGGTCTAGTCGCCGAAGGTCATCACGGGGCGCACCTCGACGCTGCCGAGTTTCGCCAGCGGAATTTTTGCGGCGATATCGACGGCCTCGCTCATGTTGGCCGCATCGATGAGGATGAAACCGCCCAAATGTTCCTTGGTTTCGGCGAACGGTCCATCGGTGACCTTTGCTTTGCCGCGGCGGACTCGCACGGTGCGGGCGGTGCTGACGGGATGAAGAGCTTCGGCAACCAGGTAGTGACCGCTTCGCTGCAGTTTCTCATCGTAGGCCATGGAGTTACGGTCCAGAGTGGCTTTTTCGCTTGGCGATAGAGCCGCGAATGTTCCTGACTCGATATAAACCAGGCAGATGAACTTCATCGTGTTGCTCCTTGCGGTGTCGCTGGATTCGCAGCCGACATTACTTAGTCGTTTGGGGTCTGCTGCGATCGACATTCGCGCTGCTCGGGAAAGAGGAAGACCGGCTGCTGCTTGGGAGCGCGGTGGTTGCGGCGCGCAATCCAAAGACGCTGTCTCGGCGATCGAGTTCAAAGGTTCTCACACCCACGGGATTCCTCGGAAAAGAACCTCGGAATGACACGACTTTCCGACGATGGTTGAGTGATTTCTCGGGAGCGATTTGCCAATGACGAACTGCGCTTGGAGCCAATCTTTTCGCCATGTGACGGGCTGGCTCTGTCGTTCATGTGGGCGAGGGGTGAGGCAGAACCCTCACCCTAACCCTCTCCCGCAACCGAGCGGGCGAGGGGCAGAAACGCAGAACCCTCACCCTGGCCCTCTCCCGCTTTTTCAGGCGGACGCTTCGCGTGCGCGGGCAAGGTGCAGGTGTCGGCTATTTGCCGACGAAGCGGCCGGGGCGGCGCTCTGAGACTGCCTTTACGCCTTCGCGATGGTCTTCGGTGCGCATCAGGCGCGCCTGCTCTACGAATTCGATGTCGGTTTGCGCCTTGACCGCCTCGGCTAGCCCGCGACGCATCGTGGCGCGCGTCGAGAGGACGGCTAGCGGCGCGTTTTCCGCGATCTCTTGTGCCAGAGCGGTTGCAGCGGCGCGAAGACGATCGGGCTCGGCGAGGATGTCGGCGAGGCCTACCGCGACCGCTTCTTCGCCCGCGATGCGGCGTCCGGTCAGGAAGAGCAGATTCGCTTTCTGGACCCCGATGAGGCGGGGGAGAGTATGAGTGAGGCCGAAGCCCGGATGAATTCCGATTTTGACGAAGTTCGCCGCGAACCTCGCATCGGGTGTGACCACACGGAAATCCGCGACGAGGGCGAGGCCCAGGCCGCCGCCGATGGCCGCGCCTTGTATTGCAGCCACGACCGGCTTCTTGCGCGAGAACAGACGCACGCCCTCCGCGTAGAGCGGATTGCCGCCCTCGTTGGGATCGGTCGCGCCGGTGGGGTTGCGGTTGGCGAAGTTAGCGCCGGCGCAGAAGGATTTTCCTTCCGCGGCGAGAACGAGTGCGCGGCAGCCAGCGTCTTCATCGAGATCGCCGAATACGTTGGCGAGATCGCGAATTAATTGCACATCGAAGAAATTGTGCGGCGGACGATGAATCTCGACCTGCGCCACAAATTCATTAACCGCCACGGAAACGTCGCCATACCTGGATTGCGTCATACGGGGCCTCTGGCGCGGAATGTACACCACCGGGCGCGCAAACGAGAAGAGGCCGCGCGATCGACACCGATTGCGTGGTTGGGAAGCTACTTCGCTTCTTCTTTGGCTTCGAGTTGCGCTCTGATCTGCATGAAGCGCATCACGGCGCTCTGCGTGATCAGGCCCACGAGCTTGTCATTGTCGACTACGACCAGGCGGCCGCTGGTGGCCTCGTTCATCTTGTGCACCGCGTCCATCGCGGTCACTTGAGGGGTGATGGTGACGGCGGCGTCGAGCGGCCGCATGATGTCGCCGACTTTCTTGTGCGCGCGCTCATCGGCAGAGCAGTGGCGGACTTGCGAGAGTGACAGCGTGCCGACCACGCGGCTATCGGCAACGACCGGAAATCCGCCGTAGCCGTATTTCAGGAAATATTGCTCGACGGCGTCCGCGACGGAGGTGTCGGGACTCAACGTCACAGGATCACGCGTCATGATATCGCCGACGCGGATGCGCTGCAGGAGATGCCCGATCACCGTACCCTGGTATTCGCTCATCGCTGCGCTGCGCAAGAAGAGGCCGATGAAAATCAGCCACAGACCGCCAACCAGCGCCCCGGTGAAAATCTGCAAGCCCCCGAACGCCATCATTCCCCAGGCCAGAGTGTTGCCCCAATCGGCGGCGCGCGCGGTCGCCCGGTCCAAGTCGCCGGTGCGCTTCCACATCATCGCCCTGAACAACCGGCCACCATCGAGCGGGAAGCCCGGCAGCAGGTTGAACAGCGCCAGCGCGAGGTTGATGAAGGAGAGATAGTGAAAGACCGCACTCCAGAGCGCTGGCACACCGGCCGCCGCGAGCGCCCGATAGACGAGCCAGAAGAGGACGCCGAGCGCGATGCTTGTCAGGGGGCCCACGCCCGCGATCATTATTTCGTCGTTGGCGTTGCGCGGCTCGCCGGAGAGATGCGCCATGCCGCCGAAGATGAAGAGCGTGATGCGATCGATCTTCTCGCCGAGGCGGTTCCCCACCGCGGCGTGGGAGAGTTCGTGAATCAGAACCGAACTGAAGAACAAGATAGTGGCGACGAAGCCGACGACCCAATAATCGAGCGTCGCGTGGCCAGGGTATGCGCCCGGGAAGTAGCCCGCAGACAAGCTCCACAGGATGAGCGCGAAAATCGCGAGCCAGGAGAAATCGATATCGACCTGGACGCCCGCGACCTTAAAGAGGCTGATCGTTCTGGTTCTGGGTTTCGTCGCCATAGGCTCAATTCTGCCCGCTCTAAGTGGGATTGGCTATCGCTGAACGCAGCTCGACGATTGCATCGAACGCGGGTCAGTTGGTCGTCGCGGCGGCGGGTTCGTATTTGACCAGCTCAGCGACGACGGTGCCTTCCGAGTTCGAATGGTAGTCGAATTTGACGAAGCGGTTGACCTTCGGCGAGTACCAGAAGGTGAGAATGGACTCATCGGCCATGCCGCCTTTGCCATAGAAGCGACTGGTTACCTCGGCCTTGAGCGCATGGAAGGTGCCAGCGGGAACGGTGACGTCTTCCCATCCGAAAACCCGGCCGCGATCTTCCCCAACGCCGGTGATCGGAAACGCGCCTACGGTCTCCCAGGTGTAGTCGTTCACCCAGGTCTTGCCGGAATAGAGCGGAAACGCGAACCACAATCCGGGCTTGCTCGATTTGGTGGGGTCGGAGGCCGCATCGGTGAGCGAGCGGTAGACGATGGTGTTGAGCTTGGAGTCGGTCGTCATCTCGGAGCCCCAGAAGCTCACATTCATCGTGCCGTCGGTGTTGACCGACTCGATGCGGAATTCACGATCGTCGCCGCGGATGCGATCGACCCATAGGTCTCCAGCGTGCAGAGGCGGCGCGGCGATCTGGGGCGCATCGGAGGCAACGGCTTGTGCGGCGGGCGACGGTGCAGACGCGGAGTCCTGCGCGGAGGCGCATCCTGCGAGCGTTAGCGCGGCACAGATGACGGCGACGATCGCATTCCCGCATCGCGTGCGACGCGCGAGGTTTCGGTCGGCTGGAAGCATGGTCACCCCAGGATTGGGAATCACTTGGGCGGTAGTCTAACGATCGCGCAGGCGCCAATCACGTGGGAGAACACTCGCAGCACCGAGTCACCAGGCTGAGCAGGCGCGTCAACATGATCAGACGGTCAGAAACGCGTTTCGTCCCGCCGCGTTTGAGGACTGTGGATTTTCAGTCGAAGGGGTCAAAGGCGGATCGGCTGATCAAGGGATGCGCCGGGCGAATCGAGCAATTCTGTGGCGGAGGGGGTGGGATTCACATCGCCACGAGACATTCAACAAACGCGGGCCATATTTTCAAGGAAGGAAGCGAGATACCCCGAAAACTACCCCTGAAAGCCTGCTCTTGCTCTCATCTAGCCCGCGGCCCGGGCCGACCGTCCAAAATCGCGCTGTACAGTCGCTGCAGCCTCCGAGACGCGGTAGATTGCGAACGCCTGATCGCGAGGAGGGTCTGTCGTGAATCCCGGAAAGCCCAAGCCAAAGAAAGAGGTCCCGCCCGTCATCGTTGGCGGTAGGCAGTATGACCCGGACGAAGTGCAGATGGACAACGTCGAGAAGGCGATCGCTGAATATAAGGCCGACAAGGCCGCCAAGAAGTCCGAGCCGAAACCAGCCTGAACCACCACTTACCTCGCTCCCGCTCAACCGGCGCGGTGCTCGACGGCAGCATGTTGTCGATTGCAACCCGGCGATCGCGCCCCCGGTCGAGCCAACCCTTCACCGCATCGAACCTCTTCGCGGGTTTCTCCTCGAGGCTCATCGCGTATTCCGGCGGAACATACTGATCGCCGCCGCGGAACCGCACCACGCCCGCTGCGCCCTCTCCTCGACCGTTACGCGGACGTTGTACAGTTCAACGCGATATCTCGCCGCCCTTGGAATTTCTCGATCCACTTTATTCCCGGTTCGTGTTCTGGTCGGACCGCTGAACTACAACATTGCGCCCTTCGCGGAGCGGGCGACCCAGCAGCATTGGCCCAATCGGTAGTGCTCACCGCGGTCACCGCGAATAGCCAATTTCTGGCGCAAAAGTACTCTAACGCTGCGCCGCTTGCGCCACCCCCGGGCTGCAGCGCCCGGAATGACCCTAGCCTGCCCGCCCCGGCGTCGAAAATACGGCTGATACACGTTGTCGTGGCTAACACATGTGGTTACGGTCCGGGCCAAGCGCGTAGCTGACTACGCCGACGCAGCGCCGCAGTGTATCGTGGGGGTTGCTCGGCGGGCGTCGAGCTTCCACCACGCGCCCTCAAGGAAAGTGGAAGGTTGAGCGAGTCAGAAAAATGGCAGCGAGAGGAAGGCATATTCGCGAGCTTCCTCGACGCCGAACCGCGATTTGCTGGCGAGGAAATCGCGAGGTACGTACACAACGAGAACGACGCGCCCGATATCCTCTGCACCGACCGCCACGGAAATCTAATCGGCGTTGAGATGACCGAATGGCTGCATGAGGAGCAGACTGCCGACTTCTCCCTATGGGAGAAAATCTTGCGCGCCGTGCCCGTGCCGAGCGACTGGACCATCGACGTGCATCTCACCCCCTCGCGGATTCCCGTGCGCAGTGAGCAGCAGAAACTGGTTGCGGAACTCGACACGATAGTCCGCTACGGCACTTCACACACATACCGGTCAACCTCGGGAATCTCTTCGTTCGCCGTAGGTGAATTCGATCCTGTGGAAGCGCCCATCGCCGCGAGATACTGCAACGTGGTTTCTGGCACCAAGCCGGGCTCCGGAAAATTACATCTTCTCGCTGTTGGCACCTATTCACCGGACGACGCAGCAATCGCCTTGCGCTCCGCCATCACCAAGAAATTCGCAAAGCCAGCGTACGCCGATGTCAAGAGGACGCGGGGGCTGCGATCAATCTACCTGCTCGTCTACTACGACGTCGCGATCCTCAAGAACACACCAGCAGCGCTCGACATCGATGTCGTTAACGAGGCGCAGCGCGCGATGGGTGCGATCCCTACCTCCTTCGATGGGGTCTTCGTGTTGATGTTCCCGGGAGGAGACACAACCTCGGGCCGGAAGGTCTACTCGATTCCGGTCGCTTAGAAACATCAACCTCGCTTTCATCGCGCCGTGTCGGCAAGCGCCGCACAGCACAGAGCCTCGATCTGGGGCGCCTATCCGTTGGATCGTCGCGCGCTGGTTGCACCTGCGCATACTCTCACACCGGGCTGTGTACTGGAGCGTGACCAGCCGGATCGCCGCGGTCTTGCCGTCGTCGGGATGTGGCCAGAGTTGCGCGCGAGAGTTCGCCACCGCGACGACTTTATCCCGGTTTGCCTGAAGGCGAGAGCGGTCCAACAGTGCCCTCCTCGCAAGCCTAGCGACCGAGCGCTTGCCGAACTGCATTCAGTACGTAGATGAACTCGTGCGGCGCGCGGATTTCACCCAGCGAGGCCACGGACGACAGCATTTCCATCTCGCCCTTGGTAACTTGGTGAGTGCGTCGAAGGTGATGGTTGTTCCTGAACTGCTCCCACGCAGAGGGGGCCTGATTGCTCGGTCCCGGACCAAGAATAGCGCGCACGTGTGCGTTCCCCAGAAGGAACAACTCGCGCCTATCGAGGCCGAGAACCTCGGCGAGACGAACGATTGTCGTGTCGGAAGGATTCCGCCTGCCCTTTTCCAGTTGCTGGACGAAAGCAGCAGACATTTTGATGCGTCGCGCGACCTGTTCTTGGGTCAGATCGAGTCGGCGGCGGCGTTCGCGGATAGCTTGACAGAACCGGCGATTCGGGAGGCGTCGCGTATAGAGCTTATTTTTCACGCACGTCCGACCATCGTTCAGTCGGCCTCGCGGTGGTCAAGTATCCGCAGGCCGTCTGCCTTCGCGACTGTCCGTGAAAGCCGATCTCACTTTTCCTTGAGCCGCGGATCGTCCTCGGCGACGCATTGAGCCTGGCACAGAATGCAGTGCAAGTCGGGATTTCGACCGCCGTGCCGCCCGACCGGATCGCCTTGAGCCTGAGCAGCTAGAGCTTGTTGACGCAGGCGAGCTTTCGCGCTCTCGCACCCTTTCGTTATCGGGGACTGTTCAACGGCACGTTGCTGCTCAACGGCGGCACCGCTCCTAACGGCGCGATTCGAGGGTTGGGTTCAATAGAGATCGGCGATATCGGCGGCGGCACCACCGAGGTCCACATCACTGGTTTCGTATTGCCCCCGTCGCAGATTATCCCCCCATCCGGGGAGTAGCTCGCAAAGCCAAAGGTCAGCAACGGTGATCGATTGCCGCCGTGGCCGCCGTCGTGAATTGGTTCTTGGGCGGCTTCTCGCCCTTCGCCAGCCGATCTGGCGGCTGCGAGCCAACCACGAGGCGGTCTGTTACGGCGTTGAAGGTGAGCGGCTCATCGATGTTCGGCGCTGAGATTGCCATCTCGTTTTAGTCCTCACGCGTTATTGAGTTCCTCTATCTCCTCCGGCGACGCAAGCTCCATCCTGCCGTCGTACGGTCAACCGGGACGTGTGTGTGGTACCCGCGACAGTGCTCGCTGAAGCTCGCTGAGGAATTTTCGCGCTTCTTCTCGCCCATTGGGGAATTGGTCGTTTCGATCCCAGCGCCACGCCGCGACCATCGCAAGCATCAGGATCCGGCATTCGCGGAGCAGTTCTCGGTGAGCGCTCGGGTATAGAGCACTCACCTCTTCCGGCACGTAAGCGAGGTCGAACTCGACTGGCCCGCGACAACATGTCTCGAGGTCTATGAACAGCGGCCCTTTCTTCGTCCTGAGCAGGTTGCCCGAGTGTGGCTCGCCGTGCAGCAGTTGCTCTGGTACGCCGCGGTCGCTGATCGCCTTCCTCATGGTTCGTAAAGTGTTGCTGAGAAGCTCACGGTCCCCGTCAACGAGATCCGGAGTCTGCTCGCGGTTTCCGACCAGCCGCTGGGCGTCGGCGATTCGATCCGTGAAGTGCGGGGTACGGGCATCGATCGGCTGCATGCAGGTATGCAGCCGTTCGAGCGCATGCGCGTAGTCGGCTGGAGTGAACTTTGGGGACCGTACAGGTTCGTAGTAGGTCCACAGCGTGACGACGAAACCGCCACGCACGTAGGCACCCGGCTCGACCCGAGGTTCAAGCGCAGCTATCGGGCTCTCGGTTTCCGCGAGCCGTTGGGCAAGCTCGACTTCGAAGCCTGCCCACCGCCTGATGCGCTCCTCCGCGACCCGAGCAAGAGTGTCGCATGGCAGCAGGCGCACAGTGACCTTGTTTGAGTCGTGAAGCACGATCGCGTCATTAGCCTTCAGGCCAAGCGCTGTAGCTACGCCCATCGCTGCGGCGACCGCACCACGTGAGATTTTTGGTTGCATTGCCATTCAGGTTTAGGACAGTTTCCGATTGGGCGGGGATTCAAATCTTCCTCGGCAGATGCAATAGACGGACTCTCTCGACCCAGACAACCTTGTCCCACGCCACATGGTCTGACTCATCCACCAAGTAGAACTGGTGGGGTTCCGCATATGGCAGCACCTCTCTTTCGCCGGTGATGACAGCATCAAGGTCAGCTTGCGTCTGTGGCCATCCAAAGGGATCCGCGAGCTTGAGGGCATGTTCTAGCTCGAGCAGGAAGGCTTCAAAATCATCCGTCGTTTGGACAGTAAACTCTTTCTCCATCGGTTTGCCGCGCGTCCGAGTGCGGCGTCCAATCTATGAGATTAGTAGCGATTTGCAACCGATGCTCTGGCCAGCACTCATTCACACTGAAACGCCCCCCGCGGACCGCATCGGCCATCCGATCTCGCGCAAGGACTTGTGCGAGCCGCACGCGGGGCCGATCATCTGAGAGGGCAAAGGCGCGCGGGGTGGAAGTGTTCTGGCACTGACCGCCCCAATGAGGCGTTCGGTCAGACTGGCCCAAGCGGTTGCGCTGCTGCTTTCTCGCCACTGGTAGTCATCGAAGCATGCTTTTTCTGGCTGAGTCGAGGGGAGTCGACGTAGCCATGCCTGCTGACCGGCGTACTATGCGCGGTCTTGCCTTTTTGTTAAGACCGCTAGGCATGGACGATGGAAAAGGAGCACACTCGATTAAGACTCCTCAAACACCCCCCGCGGCATCTTCACTTCCAACCGAGGCGAAGGGAGGCGTGCTTACCGCTACAACGACTACCACGAGCGGCACTATCAGTTTGAGACTTAACCCCGCACCGCCCGTCGATCCGCTGGAAACCGTCGAATACGAAAGCTGGATGTTTTTGGCGACGTGCGACCTAGCCCTCAATCACTGGAACGGACTTCCGAACAAGGTTTACCAGCATGCCATAGTCGAGGACGCGGTGCTGCACGCTCGGAGCCTCTGCGAGGTGTTCGTTGGCCCGGCTAAGAAGGACACCATTACTCTGAAAGACCTTTTCCCCGGCCTCGATCAGGATGCGAAAAAGTACAAGGCCCTGAGAGAAGCAAAGGGAATGTTGGAGCGCGAGTACAACCAGACGAACGGAAGGACTTGCACGTACCGAGAGTTGTTCAATACGAGAGTGATGCATCCGACGGTCTTGCGGGGAAGCTACGGCCTTTACGAAGAACCATTGCGCCGCCTTCAGCCGAAAATACTTGCAGTAATCCGCGAGATCGAATCGCTTGAACCAAAATTCAAGGCGAGATAGCCCTGCGCATTGGAACGGAACCGTTTACGATCTGGGGTGTGCGATCCCACCAGCGCGCGCGCCAGGGGCGGGCAAATGCTTGACTTTCACCGCAGGCAGGAGCGGATTATCCTCGACTTTGCTCTAAATGTCTGATCGCGCTTTCAAGCTCTTTAAAGCCTTCGAGAATGTCGCGCCTGAAACTTTCAGAGAGTTCTTTGCTTAAGACCTTTTCGATTTCTTCCCATAGATTCTTCAATGCTTTCGAGGGAACGTGAATACACGCGGAAGTCTATTTGATTCAGGAGCTTTCCAACGTCCCCGATTGAGTCACGGATAGTGACCAGTACATACGCGAGAATGAGGTATCCGCCGACGAAGCCCACAAGGGCGATTAGATTGTCCATAGAGTCGGTCCTTTTTACGCTAAGCGCGCGGCCGCATGTCGAAGGTCCATCGTCGCCCGACCTTACAGCCAGTTGTCGGCAACTTCCAGTCAGGGAACCAATCCGGTGGTGCCTAGTTTGAAATGACGCGAGCTGGAGATAGGATTTCGGACCATTCGCCCAATAGCCGCAGACCAGTTCGAGCGGCAACCGCAGCCCAAGGAAGCATGAACACAGGAAGAAATGCCGCCGCCATGATTCCCTCACCCTGGCATAGCCACGGTTCGCGCTTCAGCTTTTCATCGTCGAAATCGTCGAGCAGGAAATCTTTCTGCACTTCAGTGATCCAGCATTGTCGTCGCCGCGCGTACCGGCCCGCGCACCGTGGCAGAGCGAGCCGCAGACTGCCTCGCCATCAACCGGGACGGAGCACGCTGGTTGCCGCAATGAGCGACCCTCAAGAGCGGGCGGTCGAAATCCGCAAGGTGAACTGGCGCGAGCGTTGCTTTATCGGCGCAGATAGGAGCTTCGTCTTCGGACTTTGAAAGCTTGGACCGGGCTGGGAAAGGAAAGAATTTCGTGTGCCCACCGAAGGCTTCGGATTCGCGACCCTGTTGCTGGGACTCGCGCCATCGTCGGAGTAGAAGAGTGTAACAACTTCTCATTCGGCCCTATGAACCCGCAGGTCTCGGGATGCTACTCTTCGTTGATGGCGGTACTTGGCCCGGTGCACGGTAACACTGCTCCAGGTGAGGGTCTATCGCCGTCTCCGGAACTGAAGAGGCATGCGTAAAGGTTCTGATACTGCTGCTCATTGATGCAGCGACGTTACTCGCGACGTGAAAGACACTCGATGGCAGGTCCGTACTTTCGGAAGACAAGTTGGCCGCCGTTCGAGTACGAAGGAGTCTCCTACGACTTATCTCACCTCGACGAGTATGAGTTTAAGATCTTGGATTCGGACAACGTCGAGCGGAGGGTCGCCGTCACGTTTGATGATCATTGTTTCACACGCAAGCCCGAAAACGGCGATGACCAGGCACTAGCTTATCCCGACAGTGATCGGGACCCCGGTCACTTTTGCTTCCAGCGCCACGAGTTGAGTTTGCGTCTACGGGACCACATTGCTTACGCAGCGAATGGACATGTGTGGAACGTGCAAGGCGAGAACTTCGCTGCGGTGCCAGTGATAGATCACTCCGGCAACCGAGCGCTCTATGGCATTGTCTTCAGCCTAGACCCCGTGACTGGTCTACCGCCAGTAGATCTTCATATGCGCGTTCAGACGGCCCATGTTAGAGATGAAAAGGAACTTGTGACTTTTGGCTCCGTGAGATTCCCCCATCTGGTGAAACTGCGGATGCAACACAGAAGACCGCATAGAATCATGGACCATGGTCGAAAGCGACCGAAAATTCCGATGCTATGAGCCTACAAAAAGAAATAGGCCCTTTCGGGCCTATTCGATTCCGCTGTCTCGGAATCTCTGGGCGAACCTCTTTACCTGTTTCCAGGCTATCCGTCCCGTCCGGGACAGACTTGGCTTGACGCCAAGTGGGGCTGGCTATACGCACGCCCTTATATCCAGCGGTCTATAGAGGATCATAGACATTTTGTTGCGCACGTCAAGCGCCAAAATCTTTAATGATTTCAAGCCCCTTCTATCATCACGTAACCCCTTCAGCCCCGGTCAGCTCTCTATCAAGGCGGCTTGCCGCACAAGCTAGGTTCTCGCCTCAACCGTCTTCGCGGCCTTGTACACTACTTTTTGAACACCGCAACGAACGTCTTCGCCGGGTTCTCATCGAGGCTCATCGCATACTCCGGCGGAACATACCCTATCCCCTGCACCGTAAACCCTACACCGCTGCGCGCTCTCCTCGGCCGTTACGTGGACGCTGTGCAGTTCAACGCCATCATCTGCGGCCTTGAATTCCTCGATCGCCTTCGCCACCCGGTCCGTGTTCTTGCCGGTCCACTGGACTTCGAAATTACGCCCCTCGCGGAGCGGAAGGTCCAGCCACATTGGCCAATCGGTAGTGCTCACCGCGGTCACCACCAACACCCGCGGTTCCCGGCGCGGTCGTCGGCCACCTTACCGAGTATTCCGCTCACTTCGGGGAAGATGCCGGAGAAGTCGAAATCCAGCGCGGCGATTATGTCGTCGGCGGCGCTCATTCGTCCTCATCGACGAAGTAGCCGGGGCTTTTCTCCAGCGCCACGAGTTCCGCCCACGAGTGCCCGAGAAAGCTGTTGCCCCGCTCGATAAGAGCGTAGCCGCCACCATAGGCCGAGTATTCAGCCGTGCTCTCTCCGCCGGTGATATGCACGAGCAGGCCCTGCGGATCGGAAAATAGGAAATATCTCATCCCCATACGGTAGTCTCTTTGCCTCCTTCGAGATGACCTCCGCGTTCCATGATGATCGCCCACACTTCAGGGGGCTACGGGTACGAGTTCTGGAAGTCCTTTTCGAACTTGAGTCACTCGAACATGAAAGCATTGTCGGTGCGTCTCACGCGAAGCGAGCCCGGTCAGGTTGAGGTCCACTATTTTCTCCGTGACGCCAAGGTCATAGGTGGATCCCTCTTTTGGATACTAAATGCGGCCTGCGAAATGGAGAGCGCACTCTATCGGTGCTTCGTAAGCCGACTGCGCTTGGACACCGTCTTGGAAGGGATGCGAACTAGAGTACAGCGGAAAAAAGAAACGGTCAGGCGCGAGGTCATCCGAAGGTTTGGCTGGAAGGCCCTACCGCACATTCCACCAAAGACAACTGAATGACAAACCTCGGCGCGCAACTCTGGCAGCACCCCGACGACGGCAAGACAGCCGCGATCCGGCTCGTCACGCTCAAGTACACCGAAGCGGTGTGAGACCAAGCGCGGGTGCATGCAACGCGCGATAGTCGGTCTTGAGTGCCGCGACTCCATCGGCCATCCGATCTGGCGCAAGGACTTCTGCGATGCGAAGCCGCTGATTGCCAGAGCGAAGGCGCTGGGCATCGAGACGTTCTGGCATGACGAGCCGCTCTGAGAATCATTTCAATATCACCGCTAGAGCGCTATAGCGGTAATATCCGCGGCTACACGACCACGTCACCGCTGCTCGATCTTAGTGGCGAATCGATGAGACTCTCAAAAGGTTCGTAAGGAGGAAAAGAACGTGTTGACGCGCGTACTGTCGGGTATGGAAGACGATCGGTCCTTCGGCGCGAATTGGCTTGCCTTGCGCGCCGCCCTTATCTTCGCCGTTCTTTTCGTTGCAGAGGCACCTTCGCAACTGAGAGCCGCTGAAAGTACGCCCACATTCGAGACGGCGGACGACGTAGGAAACGACGCCGTTCAGGGAACCTTACCCGATGAGGAGACACAGCCGGAGGCTGCAGCAAGTCAGCCCACATTCGAGACGGTGGACGTTCCGGGCGCAGGAACCGGCGCCCTTCAAGGGACCTTACCCAGAACCATTAGGAACGTCACTGGCAGTCCCCCGACCCTTACGGAGCCTTCTGGAATCCAATTCCCTGGAGTGATTGCGGGCACCTACATTGACGCGCGCTCTGTCTACCACGGATTCTATCGCGTACAGGATGGCCGGATCTTCAAGTTTGATGCTCCCGGCGCTGGCTCCGCCCCAGGTTTCGGGACCGGCGGCTATGGCGTTCCCGTCTTCCCTGTCAAACCGAACGACTTCAGCGGAGCCTACCTCAACGATCGCGGAGGCATTACAGGAACGTACGTTGACTCAACTAACCACTTTCACGGCTTCAGGTTTCTTCAGACCTACTTTACCTTGGGAAGTACAGTAAGGCCTTTGAATGTAGACGGCGTAGGCGGGGCGGTCGATCAGGGAACGATTGCCACGGGAATGTCTAATGCGGCCACATCGCAGGACTGCACGATCAATTGTTTCGCGGGATACGTGATTGACTCGGGGTACGTTTCTAATGCCTTCTTCAGATTTGACGCCGGGGGCGGGCTTTTAGGGTTTAACAACATGAACTTCGGCGGCCGAGGTCGGGGTCAAGGCACTTTTCCGCTCCGCCTCGTGGTAAGGCCAGCCTTCGGGGAAGGAGGCGTCCCAACGACCATAGGATACACTATCGATGGAGCGAACGTTTACCACGGACTCACATGGTATCCCCCACCATCGCCACTTCTGTTCTCGGAGTTTTCGTATAATGCTCCGGGCGCAGGCACTCTCCCCGGCCAGGGAACACTCAATGTTGCGATTAATACTCCGCCGCCGTCAGTTCGATATCCGGGCGGAGATTTCTATGATTTAGCCGGGTATTATATCGATGCGGGCGGAGTGTCTCATGGCTTTGCCCGCCTTGTTACAGAGTCTATTACATATCCTGCTACTTACGCCAGCTTCGATGCGCCGGGCGCAGGCACCTTAGCAGGCCAAGGAACTGTGCCGGTTGATATTAACCGCGTGGTCATTGCGAGTAAGGCCACGATCGGCAGCGTCACTGGATACTATATCGACCAGCAATATGTCGCTCGCGGCTTCGTCCGCCATCCTGATGGCACCATGGAAACCTTCGATGCTCCAGGCGCGTGCAGCAACGGATTTAACGCACTTTGTCAAGGCAAGGGGACCGAACCCACCGGCATCGGCGACTCGGGTCAAATCACGGGATTCTATGTCGACGCGAAGGGCGTATACCACGGCTTCCTGCGGACGCCCTGATCCCCCGAAGCCAATGAGCCGCTGATCTGCTGCGGCGCAGTTCAAGGTGCGCGAACGTTCTCAAGAAGCTCGACACATTGGTGCTTCTTGAAATTTGGCGACTGGCGGAGGTCGCATTGCGTCAGGCCGAGGAGGTCGAGATGCGCTGACGCGTGGCGCGATGCGAACCCAACATCACTGCCTGCGCAGCCGACCGCCTTGTCCTCGACTTCTTGCCATGGGGCGCGGGCTTTGTGTCGGCCTGAGGCTCGTTGGCGCGCCGGAATGGGCGTCAGGCTGGAGATTGCGCAGCAGGTCCGACCCGCTGTCGTCGGGTTCCGCGGCGCCCAATGGGTGCAGTTTCAGGGCCTCGCTTTCTTGGTCAGGTCGGAGGACGAAACAGCAGGTCCTCTCTTCGTCCTCTCGCGCTCAATCGCCGCGTCGATGCCGACCACGGTATAGCCAAGCTGGTTGAGGTACTTATAGAGCCTGAGCACGTGTTCGCGAGGTGTTTGGGCCTCCCATGTTCGCATTGGATCCTCGTTCTCAATGAGGTCGGGCAACCAGTCGCGACGCTTGTCCATAAGCTCATTCAGCAGCGACGCCAACTCGTCGGCGCGGGCCGCGATTCCGTTGGAACGGGGGTGATAGAGACCGCTGGCCCAGCCCATTTTCACGCCGACCTCGAATACGTCCTTACCTGTCAGTCGCATCGTTTGGTTCCTCCGTCGGCAAGCGCGACGCGGAGCAGCAACGCGCTGGCCATTCCACGCGGCGAAGTCATAGTCTGTCGCTCCTCTAGTAGCACTTCTCGGAGAACCCCTCGACAACCGATCGATTCGCTCGCGTGACAGGAACGGCACGCGACGACCCGCCCGATCAGGCTTAAAGCGACGTGTGTGTTCTTAGCGCTGCCCCTGCGCTATGGCTGATGCCAGCGGCAAGCACAAGGTCGAGCCGATGGCGGGCGACGACGAGGATCAAAACCGTGCGTCTGCGTGGAAGCTGATAAGCCGAATACTGACTGTGGTCGCGTACCTGATTGGGATCGTGGTCGCCTTCGCAATCGTGCTCTTGGTTACATGCGCGCTCCTGTGGTTAGGCATGCGCTACTCCGATCTTTTTCTGCGCTACCTCCCGCACTGATGACCCTGACCCAGCTCCCAGAGCCGTGGCGACCGAACGCCGTCTACAAGCTCGGCGACCGCGTGACGCTTCGCGGCGAACGGAGCGTCTTTGTCCTGCGGTGCGAGAAGGGTGGTAAGGGCGGACTGCGTCTGCCCAAGCTACCGGAGAATACCGCTCTTGCTCAGGACTCGACCGTGATCGTCAAGATTCCCGACGCCGAGTGCGAGTGGTGGATTGAAAGAGTCGTCCGCTTCTCCGCTTTACGCGCGAAGAGGTGAACCACGTTCATGCCGAATGAGATTCTAACGTCGCGGAACTCGCCGAATTTCTAAGGGTCGACCGCAGCACGATCTACCGGCTGCTCAAGCGCCGCGAACTACCCGCCTTCAAGGTCGGCTCGGACTGGCGTTTCAACCGCCAACAGATTGATGAATGGCGGTTGAAACGGGATCCGGGTTGGGCCGAAGAGTCGGACGGACACGCGAAGAAAGACGAACCGTAAGATGTTGTTGCGCTACCGCCACCATCGCTTCACCGCCGACGCCGGAACGGTGATCATCAGCGGCTTGATTGCGATTGCGCTCGCGCTCGCCGTGCTCGCTTGGTTCGTGCCTCCCGTCGCGCGATGAAAGATCGAACGAAAAAGACTCGCGAGCAACTTGACCTCGGGCTCGGCCCTGACAAGCAGACCGGCCCAGAGCGCACGCTCGAAGTGAATTGCGCGAACTGCGGTGCCAAGTTCGTCGCGTACTACGCCTACGACGAGGAGAACGTCGACACCGTCGAGGTCAAGTCGTGCGGCCTGTGCCGCGGCGACGAGTACAAGCGCGACAACTTCAAGGGCGCGACCATCCGGTTGATGGCGCAGGTGGCGGCGAGACGGTAAAGCAAGCAACGATGATGACGCGGCTTGAGTCTTTCACCCGCCCAGTCACGTTGGCGCGTTCGACCAAGCCTTGCTCCGCAAAAGTCCCTTGTCCGTCATCTTGAATACGCAAACCGTGCTATACAGTCAGGCGCTATGAGCCCCCGCCTCGCCGCTGTACTCGCGCTTGTGGGCTGACAAAAAGATGGCCGATGAAGTGATGACCGTTAAGGAAGTTGCCGAGTATCTGAAGGTCCATTACACAACGATCTACCGGCTTCTAAAGCGACACCAGATACCAGCTTTCCAAATCGGGGGGCGGCTCGCACTCAAGCGGGCAAGGGCAGACGGCCTGCGGTAGTGATCTAATTTCAAAGATTCGCAAAAAAGTTGGTGATGTCGGCGATTGGCGTCTGATCATCGAACCGCTTAATGACCCTGCCGCGCTTGCTACCTTCCTTGACCTGGACGCCTCCGCCGCCGGTGTGGTCATAGGAGAGCAAGTAACGGTCGCCATTAATATAGACCCATAGAGCGTTTTTCACTTTGCCTCCCCACACGTGAACCTCAATCGGTTTGGATTTGTCCTTAAACAGGACCAACGCCCCAGCGATCGCTAAGATAACATTTCTAACGTTTCCCGCGTGATGCTCCGCCCTTGCGTCAACACCACGCATATAACTTTGGAGCCTATCGATCGAAGTGATTTGGACCGACATTTTTTTCCTATTCTCCCTTGGCTTCGGCTGCACAGATCCATCGACCATAGCCGATCCGTCACGCCAGCGGCCATCGCAGGCGTCATGCGCAACGTCTTGTGAATCCTTACGAAATTGTAGTGCGAGAAGTGCAGGGTGACCGCCGCTTTCAGGTTTTCCAGTTTTTTACTGAAAGCATTTGTAAGTCGGGTCAATCTGCGGATACACATACGCATCGAGTGCGGGGTCAAATACCAGCCTTTGGAGATGATCCGTCAACATTCCTCGAAATCGGCATCAGTGAAATTGTCCATAGCAATTACGTAGTGACGGCCGTCGATGTCTAATGAATGAGCATTCGCAATAGTGGGCGCGGCCAGAGTCGCAGCATTCCCTCTCATCACAATCGGATTCTGACCAATTTCATGTAACCCGGGCAGGTTATCTGGGTTGTAAAGATATACCTCACTATCGAGGTTTGCCATGTTTTCCATGCCTTGCGGCAGCGATCCGAATTGCTTTTTCAGCACATCTCGATACGGCATTCCGCCGTGTACCGAGAACCACGTGACTACTTTTTCGATTGCCGCTTCCGTGAGCCGGACCTTGCGCTTTGGCGCTCCATGCTTCGCTCTCTGGAATTCGACGCCATCCTTAACAACATACTTTCCTATCCGCTCGAACGGGCTGTAGTAGTGCGTGAGTTCAACCGGCCCCAAGTTCATGTGCGCGCACATGTCGTGAAGCGCACAATAGAATTGAAACAGGCTATCTTCGCGGTGGTGGAGAGCGACGGGCCATGACTCAGCGGTTATCTGATCGCTATCGAGGCAGGTCTTAAATAGTTTTCCGTAGTGGAAGATCACGCCAGTTTCCAAAATGCATACGTAGTTCGGCCACATTGCTGCTGGCGTTTCCTTTTCCCACTCTTTGAGATTCTCGATCAGCGAATCGAGCGAGTTACCTTCCAAACTGTACGCGAAGACAATTCCGAACGGGTGCGGCCGCGAATGGAGCATGGTCAAGCCGCCCATAGATTGCGAGACCGCTCCGCCTGGCGCCATAGCCTTCAAAACTTTTATCTTTTCCAGCGCATCAAAAAACTCCTTCTTGGAAAGGGCGGATTTGACCTCAATTATTCCGTAGACACAGTCGATAGGGAAAACCTGAACGTTCTGATCGTACAAAAGGACCACGCCATTCGGCTTGTCGTACACAATCAAGTCGCATTGGCGCGACGTATCTCGTACGCGACCGACAACCTCTCCGGCGCCAAGCCCGTATTTGGTTGGAAGTCGCCCATCGGCAAGAAAATTTCGCAGGTTGTTTTCTCGAATTGTGCCTTTCGAGACGGAATGTTTGACTTGGGCTGAAGCCTCGAACTCAGCACGCATCTTTTGACTTATCTTTTGAAAAAGCGTTCGTGTATCCACGGGTGTTCTCGCCCAGTAGCTTCAACTTCGCTGAGCAGCACTTGGGTAGTTTGACATATGTACCTTTTGATGTGTACGCCTCGGCGGTCCCTGAGTTGTTCAGGTGTCTGGTTCTCGGACCCCTAAATGGCACCTGACGATCTCAGGCTCGTAGAATGGTGTGGCCAAATTGCGTTCTTAGGAAAGAAGCTCAAGTACTTGGCAGCTAGGGACTTCGGTGCGAATGTTCCGAAACCTGATCGATGGCTGGCCGTTTGGCCGAATATTTGGGAGAAGGAGTAATCCTCGTGTGTCTGCGGCTGGCGCGTGCGACAGGCGACCGCATAGCGGTGGTTGATTTGGTGTTCTGGTACGCTGGTTCAGGCCTGTCCAGACTGCCACCGGACGGAGACAATCGAAACCGTAAGTCACTGGACGCGGAGCCACTGCAAAAGTAGGCGCAGACGGTGAGAGTCATCCGTAGCTAGGAAGGGCCCAACCATCATCCTATCCCGTCAGATCGCTCGCTGAGCATGAGAACATCACAGCAGTCATCGACCGCCTCACTGTTCGTCGCGCTCACACTCATCTTTGTTGGATCATCTGCGTTTGCGGGCAGTTCGCTAGCCGTCCAACAGACCAAACAGGAGAGACTCCCGAAGCCGGAGGCACAGCCTCAAACGCCGAGCAGCGAACGGGTGGTCTAGTTGGCCAACCATCTGAATCTACACTTGAAATAGCTCCGCCGATCGAATTTAACGGCTGTTGGCAGGGAATGGGCGCCACAACCAATATTGAGAGGCTGGGTTCTGGTCCCAATATGAGCGGAACAAGCCAGCAGAGTTTTACCTTGTGCTACGAAAAGGGAAGATTTGCGATGAGGGTAGGATCGCCAGTTGAACAAGAGGTGAAGAGTTACACAAACCGTATCCGTTTGATTTCAACCGATGGCAAGAACTGGGTTAGATTGCTGAGTGAAAGCGAGGCGGTCGAGACTCCGAACGTCCATGTAAAAACGACTTCGAAAATCTTTTGTGCCATTGAAGGGGACCATGTGTCGTGTGATGGAGACGCCACGGATGATCTCGAAGAGAATCCGTGGATGAGAATTGAGTGGCACTCTACGCTCTACCGGAAGCTACAATGAATCATTTTGACGACCAAGTTCGGTGTTGCTCCCGAACTATTGACTCCTACCCCTGAGCAGACCATCGTGCGAGCCGATTCCATCACGGTGCACGTAACAAACTAAGCGCCTTAGCGATCCCAAGCTCGCCAACGGTAGCCACACCAGCGGTACTCGATGGCGGCAAGGTCCTAATAGCGGGAACACAAACCTCTAGCGAGCTTTACGATCCGGTAAGTAATGCCTTCGCACCCCCCAGTCAGACTACGTCCATGAACGTGTCGAGATTTGGCGCGCTCGCGATCGCGCTCAACAACGGAAAAGTGCTGATCGCGGGCGGAGGTCAGGGGTTCCCCGTCGGCACCCCCATCGGCGGCACTGAGCTATACGACGAGGTACGTTCGCGCCACCTGCGGCCACTGCGCCGCTGGGCCCAGTGATGGGCTTCGCTGCCGTGACGCTGACAACGGGGCCAAACGCCGGGAAGGTGCTACTGATTGGCGGGTGGTCTGTAAGTTTCTTTCCTCTGCCGGTCCCGATGGAGGTCGCAGGGAGCACCCTGTACGACTCGGCAAGCAACAGCTTTGCCTCAGGACCGGCAACGATCGGCCACTGGGTGACGCTATGGCGATCACACTCAACGACGGTCAGGTTTTGGTCGCTGGACCTCGCCATCAGCAGACCCAACTCTACGACCCGATAACGAACACTTTCACGGCCGGTCCCAGCATGAACCAGCAAGGCGCCTGCACGGCGACGCTGCTCAAGTGAGGAGCTTGGCATAGTTCGCGTTCAGAAATGGAAGGCGCCAACTTCAAGAGCGTGGCAACCTGTTAGACCAGTTGCAGACAGGAGGAGGGGCTAATACGGAGACCGACCGAAAAAGCGGCGCGAGCAACTCGACCTCGGGCTTACCCGCGAGAAGCACAAGCCGACCGGCCCCGAGCGCACGCTCGAAGTCGACTGCGCGAACTGCGGTGCGAAGTTCATCGCCTGCTACGGCTACGACGAGGAGAACGTTGAGACGGTCGAGGTCCAGTCGTGTGGTCTCTGCCACGGCGACGAGTACAGGCGCGACAACTTCAAGAACGCGACCATCCGGCTCATGGCGCAGGTCACAGCGCGGCGGTAGATGTGCAGGGGAGGGCTACTACGATGAACGTTAGCCACACAGGTTCACTCGCGCTCGTGGGTTGGCTTCTGCTGGTTGGTCCACGCGCAATTTTCCGCAAGCTGGCCGCTGTGCTAACTCGGAGAGGATGAAGCTCCGCCACGCCGCTGCGCTCGGGCTTGTGGGCTGACAAAAAGATGGCCGATGAAGTGATGACCGTTAAGGAAGTTGCCGAGTATCTGAAGGTCCATTACACAACGATCTACCGGCTTCTAAAGCGAAGCCAGATACCAGCTTTCCAAATCGGCGGCGACTGGCGATTCTACCGCGAACGGATCGATGAGTGGCGTTTGGCGCTTGAGAAACGAAATTAGGGCACTCCACCTGTCAAACTAGGACAATCTCGTCCGAATAAGGACAGCACCGGATTGGTGGAATGGAAGACGCGCTGGAGCGTCCCGGCTTTTTCAAAAGCGACGGAGACTTGACGTTGAAGGTCGGCATACGACCGCCGACCTGAGCCGGATTGGTCTCGGTAACGCACCGTCAGCGCCATCCCCTGCGGCTCGCGACACAGCGCATAGGCGTACACATCCCGCTGAACGGGGAAGCAATCGAGGCCCTCAACTTCCGCGCATTCCGTGAGCGAAACCCACTCCTCCATCGAGAACGACATCGACGAGATGTTTATCGCGTGGTGGTTGTCCTCTCTACTGACCGGAGGACTGAAGCCTACAATGCACGCGGCCGTCCTTGGTGCGGGCGAAGTGCACCCCCCGTTCCCGGCTCCGGCCCGAACTTGAAGCCCACCCCGGGACGCACGCACGCCGGGCTCTCTATGGGTAGTACGGGATCGCCATCGCGCTTTCATTGTGCATTAGTGTTCTCCTCACACGCCTTCCTGAATATCGCTATTTCCCGGGCGACGCGTCCTCCAACGTGCCGATCCACGGGTACAACCCTCGGCTTCCTCCGCTGTGTGCCTTTGTAGAACCACCTGCTGCGTCGCTGGGGGCTCTCCTGCGTCGATCCCCGCCTTCGCGTTCTGCAGGATTTCGAGGTACTGGAACCGCTCCTGCAGGGTCATGTGCTGGATCACCTCTAGCTGCTTGTCGACTTCGGCATCGGTAGCAAGGCCCAGTTCCTTGCGCACATCCACGGCCGCGGCGTCCTCCAGCTTCGGCGTCTGGTCCTCCCGGTAGCCGACCAGCGCCTTGAGCAAGAAGATGAGCATCGTGACCGTTGCGCCCTTGGTCGGGTCGCCGGTCATCGCGATGGGGAACGCGGACACGTACACGCGCCAATGGTGGCCTCCGTAACCGTGACGGTGCCGCCCGGGCTCATCGAGAACGTGAGCCCGTTATCGGCCTTGAATTCCCCTGGTACTGGCACGCCACATCCTTCGGCGCCGGGTTGATCGTCACGTCGATCGTTTCAGCCCGGGCGTACGCATAAATCAGTAGCTCCGCAGCCAGCCCTAGTAACCAGATCGCTCTCTTCATCCTTCACCGCCCTGTTTTTGCTTCGCGCTGCGCTGCGCGCAGTTCCTCGATCTCCTCCGGCGTCGCGGGCACCGCCCTGCCGTCGATCGGATCCGCTTCGACGATCTCCGCCTCCTCCGCATCCGTGTTTCGTGGCAGGATCACTGACTCTAGGTCCGGGGGTTGCCCGGCCTCGAACCTCGCCTTTGCGTTCTGCAGGATTTCGAGATACTTAAACCGCTCCTGCATCGTCATGTGCCGGACTATGGCTAGTTGGTAGTCGATCTCCTCCTTCGTGGTAATGCCCAGTTCCTCGCGCAACTCCTTGGCCTGAGTATCGACCTGCGGCGGCGGCTCGCCCTCCCGGTAGCCCACGAGGGTCTTGAGCAGGAAGATCAGCATCGTCACGGTTGCGCCCTTCGTCGGGTCGCCGGTCGTGGCGATCGTGAACGCACGGTTCTCGAGCATGGAATAGGCCCTCCGCGCCGCAACTCACATCCGAAGGACGCCGGGTCAAAATCTCTTTAACAGGTTGCGGGTTCCGCAGGTCGGCGACTTGGTAGAACTCGCCGACTTACTACATTACCTCCCACGGTTCCGCCGGGACGATCGATCCCTGGCCTCCGGGTCGACCGCGCGCCTGTCCTCGATCGCCGCGGTAGTGGCCGTCGTGATTTTATGGGCGGCTTCTCGCCCTTGGTCAGTCGCTGCGGCGGCTGCCCCTTTTTGGGCTAGCGGAGCGGGCGAAGCGCTGATCGAAAAAGGCGTCACATCTTATCGACCAAAATTGCTCCGTCCTTCACGACCATGAGAACCTTGCGCAGAGCGGTGATGTCTGTCGTCGGGTCGCCATCAACGAGCAGCAGGTCCGCGAGTTTCCCCGGCGCGACGGTTCCGAAAGCATCTGTTCCCAGATGCTCTGCGGCATTCTTGGTCGCCATCCTCAGAATTTGCGACGCCCCGATCCCGGCCTGTGCAGACCGCTCCGCTTCTTCAATCGTGTTCTCGCCGAACTTGCCGAATCCGCAGAAACTGTCGCTACCCAGTGCGACTCTGACTCCCGCGTCGGCGACTTGCTTAAGATTGGCGTATCTGACCTCGGCAGTTTTTTCTTCGAATCTGATTAACCACAGAGTCGGCACATAAGATGCGCGATTTCGCAGCAACAGCTCGACCACCTGATCATCTTTCAGCCTATGCTCCATCACGCCATGCTCCAGGCCGTCGGCTCCCGCTTCGAGCGCTTCGATTGCAGCTTCTGCATCGAAGGTATGAACGGTAGCCTTGAGCCCGTGCCGGTGCGTTTCATCGATGATCGCTCCGAGAACCGCTTTCTCCAGCTTGAGAATCTGGACATTAAGTCCAAGCAATTCAACCTTGAAGAAATATGGTGAGCCGTGCTTGCAACCGCCCTGGTGAATGATCTTGACCGCATCGACTTTCTTCCCGGCCAAACGCCGCACCGCTTCCCGTGCCAGTTCCGGCGAATCGGTCTCGACCGTCGTGCGATCTCGGAGCCAGGGGTTTTGACCGAAGATCGTCGTTGCGGGGTGACTGCTCGGAGCGCAAAACCCCGGTCCAGTTGCCAGCAAACGGGGACCGGCGAGTTCGCCACTGGCCAGCATCGCGCGCACGCGCAAGATGTCATCTTCTGAGTCACCAACCGATTTCACGGTCGTCACACCGGCTGTGAGGAAGTCGTTGAGACGTTTTGGCAATTCAGTTTCGATATCGGCCGCCATCGTCGCCTCGTCTTTCGCCGTCCACATATTGAGAAGATGAACGTGGCAGTCGATGAGGCCTGGCATGAGAAATTGCCCGCGCGCATCAATTTGCCGACTTCCAGCAATTGGCGAACTGCTAACCGACCTGATTCTGTCGCCCGCAATTCCAACGTTGTGCGATCCCTGAAGTACGACCGAACCGTCGAAGATTCTCGCGTTATTAACTACGAGATCGCACGCACTACTTTCGCTGGATTTCATCTTCGGGCTCCTTCCCCCCGCGCCGTGTCAGGCGGGATTCGTCCATGAGTCAGCCTCAATTGGTAGTCAAGCGGAGCCGCGGCGGCCGTTTTCAAGCCATTGCCGACAATCTGGTGTGAGCACTCGCTTGGCTGCTTGGTCGTAAAGCGCGAGTTCCTCTCTGCTCAGCACCTCGCGCCACCGACCGTTGGTCCCCTTATAAAAGAACGTCTCTGCGCCCCCCTTTAGCACTGCGCTCAAAGCTGGCTTGGCCGCTTCTTGTCTAGCCGCCGTAGCCCTCATCTCTGCAAGGGTGCAGTTTCGGATGATCCGCGGCCATGCCGTTTCCGGCACGTCGATTTCGAGAAACTCGGCGACTCGCCGGGCCTCGCCTTCGAAATCCCCCAGCAAATCCGCGTAGTGCACGGGCAAATGGCGATAGTCCCACCACGACTGCGGGTGATGCAGGGGAGATTGGAACGGATAGCCCTGGGCCTCCCACTCAAACCAGCTCCGAGTCATCCAGTTTCGCCAGACTTCGTGAATGTCCTCCGGGCATGGCGGAAGTTCGGGCCCCACCCGCCCGGGGCTCGTGTTAAACGTGGTCAGCGCCGCCTCGGTAAAGTTTCGGTAGTGATTCCATAGGGACATGAGGACATCGCGCCCGACATACACGTACTTGACGTGTTGGTCGTAAGGAAAACCGTCCAGCGGTAGATGCGTTTTCATAACGCGCCGGTGGGTCTGCCGCTCGAGCGGTAAGACCCTCGCTCCCTAATCGGATCTCGCAATCCTGGCTCCGGGCAAGCCGTACCCATCGCGAGAATACCTCCGGACCGATTGCGATATGATGTTCTAAAGGAGCCGACGTTAACCACCGTTGCTATTGGGCGGCGATGACTCCAAGCTGCCGCATCAGGCCCAGCGTATCTGCATAGTTCCATTCCTCCTCAAGCTTGCCACCAAGTATTCGGTAGATTGAGATCCCGGTAAGCGTCACGTGCTTGCCCGTGGCAGGAATGCCCATGAAATCGCCTTCGTGCGTCATGCTGGCTGACCAACGACAAACTACTTTGTCCCCTTCTGCAATGATGTCCTGGATAGTGCTGCGCTGATCCGGACAGGCACTGTTACAAGCTGCAATAAACTGGCGGACGCTTGCGAGGTCGTTTACATTCGGCATTCCCGGATCGTGGAAGACGAATGCTGGGCTCAGAAATTCCTCCGAGGGCAAATTACTTTGGTTCAGGAAGTCAAAGTATCGGCGGACGAGTGCTTTGTTGCTGTCCTCTACAGACATCGAATTACCCTCAATCGAGTAGATGTGCGCGGATGGCGGCCCGCCGTTCGCGCAATGTTCCGCCTTTCGCGCCGCGCGGCGACCTAGCGGGTTTCGCGCGGAATCCATTTCCGATGTGGGTCCTCAAAACTAGGTCCGCACGAAGTAGATGCGAAGGGTCGCCCGGACGGCTCGCGGCCTCGCCCTACGACGCGGATCACTTCCGTGTTTTCTTTCGCTCAGGTCAAATGCGGGAAATGACCTCCTCGCGGAGGCGGCGGATCTGCCGGTCGTCGATTCCCAAGAGCGTTCCGAAGATAAACTGCGAGACGCCCCAACTACCTGCACGCCGCTTCAGTTCCTTCCTGCACTGCTCCGGTGTGCCAATCAATGCAATCGGAGAAGAGGCCAATATCTCCGGACTTAAATTGAACATCTGCGACACCGCTCCCACAGTCTGGTGGGCGGCCTCTTCCGTATCGACCACCATGAATACAAGTACAACGTTGCTGACTTTAATTGCTTGCGGATCGCGTCCAATCCGCTTCGCTTCCGCGCGCACGAAGTCGACACGCTCTCGAAACGCTTCATCGTTCATGCGTTTCAGGTTATCCACTGAGAATTTCCCAAGCTTGCCCGCAGGAGGGATGATATTCACATAGTCTGCATATTTCGCAGCGATGCGCAGGAGTCCCTTACCACCGCCACCGAGCAGGATCGGAGGGTGGGGCTTCTGCACCGGCTTGGGCCACAGAATCGCATCGCGGAGCTGATAGTGTTTGCCCTCGAAATTGGTGCGCTCGTTGGTCCATAACGAACGAATGCAAGCGAGCGATTCATCCAGCATCGCCAGGCGTTCTGCGATCGGGGGAAACGGAATGCCGGTCATGCGGAACTCGGTCTCGGTCCATCCGGTGCCGAGTCCGGCGAGCAGTCGACCACCGCTGACGTGGTCGAGAGTAACGAGACTCTGCGCCGTTATCGCAGGATGGCGAAACAGGTTGCATAGCACCAGATGACCAACTCGGATCTTGGTGGTCGCGTCCGCCACTACTGTGGCGAGAGAAACTACATCGTAGGCAAGCGTGTGCGGGTCGTACTGCTGTTCGGGGCCCTCGATGACTAGATGGTCCGGAAAGACGATCAGGTCATAACCCTCAGCCTCGGCTACCCGCGCAAGGTCACGCACCCTAGCGGGTTCCAGATTAACGAACTGAAGTCCGTATTCCATGCTGGCTCTCCACTGTCGAAGGCAGGTTCAAATAAACCTCGCGCTACATCACCACCTCAGGAAGTAGCAGACGTTGTCAAAGCCGGCGTAGCCCAGTGTTTCCCATTGCGAAAAACGTGCACAAGGATTTCTTCTACTTTCCGAAGGCGCGGGTTACCAGTTCAGTGTCGGCGTATTCAGTTACTTCCTTGACCTTGCCGCCCACCACCTTGTAGACGAAGCAATAAGTATTGTTGTATGGCTCACCGGATTTCGTCTTTCTGTCGATTCCATGCCCCTGCTGGACGACATAGTCGCCTTCGGCGATCAGGTTATCGGTGACCATGCTTCCGGGACTCTCAAGCTCTGACATCAGCGGCATGAATGCACGACTTAACAGGTCCTGTTTGCCTTTGAAGATGCCGGAGAATTTGGTCGTACCGATGATCGTATAGTGCACATCGTCGGCGAAGCCGTTTAAGAAACCGTCGATGCTTCCTTTCCCGGCTTCAGCCCAAATGTCTCGGATTAACTCTTTGTTCTCTGCTGCACTCAATTGTCTTCACCTCCGCGCCGAATCGGCGCAGGTCGTCCGATTTCACAAGCCGGGTTTTACATTTGCATTCAAGCGGAAGAAGTTGGTTGGATCGTACCGCCGTTTCAGCTCCCTCAGACGCGCGTAATTCACACCGTATCCTGATTCGACTCGATTCTGGTCTGGCTCACCGCCTACAAACAAACCGTTTACGTAGGCATCACCGGTCGAGACCGAGTTAAGCGCCAGCCTGACGCCTTTGACCCATTCGTTTGCCACATCTGGGGACGTACCTTCATCGGGGGTTGCGGCGATGTAGGCGAAGAATCCGGGGCGGCGGATGCTGAATGCAGTCTCGGTAACGCCAACGCGGCAGGCTGCGCCGTGCAGTAATTCTAGCGTCATGCAACACCCCAATGACGGTGCGTCCTCAATACTTGCCGCGACAGCCTGCGCGGTCTGCTCATCTATTTCCGAAATGAAGTCCATATCTCCCAAGAATTCCCCTTCCACCGCAGGAGCATCGAGTGTGCGCTGGAACTCTAGATAGGAGCATTGCCTGATGGTGTCAGCCTCAGGACGTGCGAAGCGTCTCAGCTTCGCTACGACTTCTTCACCCCGCTGCGGTTCGCCGCTCCAGCACACGAGCAAGCTCAGTGCGTGCTCCGATGTGAGGCTGCGATTGTCCGTCGCGATCAGTGCCAGCTCGTCGGCGGTTTCCTTTGCAACCTCTCCCACGAAGCGCAGAATGTTTGCGGCTTGTGATACCGGATATGCGAGATATCCGGCCAGCACTTCAGCTATCGGGTGGAGCGCGTATGTGAGTGAGGTCACCACTCCAAAGTTTCCCCCACCCCCGCGCAGAGCCCAGAACAGGTCGCTGTCATCTTGCGGCGATGCGATGTGTTTCTCGCCTTTCGCGTCTATCAATTCCGCGCGAACAAGATTGTCGCAGGTCAGTCCGTGACGCCCGAGCAGATAGCCGATACCACCACCGAGGGTGACTCCGCCTATTCCAGTGGTGGGGCACTCACCTACCGGGGCAACCACCCCACGCGGAAAGGTGGAGGCGTCGAGTTCTCCGCTAGTGTTATGTCTCTGAAGTAAATGTAGCGTTTGTTCGTCTATTCAGCATGGGCGTAAAGAAATGCTGGGTGGAAATAAGCGGAGCAGATCGAGCCGAATTGGAGCACTGGTTGCGGGCAC
>JBKQNE010000127.1:0-34518 GCA_052146355.1 Binataceae bacterium (SeqCode)
ACCTCCGAGCTTTCGGCCGAGTCGGTCACCCTCCTCGCCGTCGGATATATCTACGGTGGCATCTGGGCACCTCCACCGACAGGACTTTCACCTGTTAGAACGAAAGCTAGCTTCGCTGCACCGCCACAGACAGGAAGAATAATTCAGGACTGGCCAACCCACGGACGGTGGCGCGCCTGGTGAAGACGCGAAACCGCCGGAGCGCTGTGGCTTTGCGGCTCAGGACGCTGGTCACTTGGTTCGCAGATACACTCCCCGTGCCTTCTTCTTGACGACTCCCGAATCGATCCAGCGGGTAACCGCGGCAAAAAGCTCAGATGGCCGCTTGCTCTTGAGGCCTCGAACACCGCTGATGTCCGAAGCTTTGAACTCCTTGGGGAGCTTCGCGAGCATCTCGCTCCAATTGATGCGGCCGACCGCTTTGCGGGTTCGCGCCGCGGCGGGTGTTCCGCCCCGAAGGCCAGCCAGTCCCGTAAGCTGCTCGAGTTCCTGCTCCAGTCGTGCCAGCTCAACCTTCTTTGAACGAATTTCATTGGCGAGGCTGGCGAGAAGCCTTCGCGCGTGTTGCTGAAGTTGGGAAAAGGAGCTTAGAGCTCTACGCGGCATCGCTTCCTCCGGACCGAATGGTTGAGCAGCGAATATAGCATTTGCTACTCACAGGTCGATGATGGCGCGGATACCTTGAAACTCGTCCCGGCCAAACCTTTCAGTTTCCGTTCGCGCGGATCTCGCGACCGTTCCGAGACCCTGAAAATCCTTGGATTCAGAGAGCGCGTCCAAACTCGTTTGCAAATCGCTCTCGCAAGAGCCAATGTATCCTCAAGACTTTTGGAAACCGTGGCCTCGGGTTTCCGATGACCGATGCTCACCGTCACAAAGGACGAAGAGGTGCCTCCAAAGATGCGCAAGGTGGGATTAGGCGTCGTGGTGACTGTAACGGCGTTCATTATGTTGCCCTCCTACACGAACGCCACCTGCACACCTGATCAGCGCCTCGCACTGCTGAAGTATTATACCCCAGACCGAGTTGGGCAATTGTGCGGTGACTCCGCCCCATCTTACCCCGATCCGTCCCAGAATCAGCAGCAGCAAAACATCGCGCCCCAACAGCCAACCTTTGCCAGGGTTTGCGTAACTCTTAACGGCACATGTCCGATGGCGGTGGCAACTATCCCTGGAAACGCATGTACGTGTTACTTCCAATGGGGCATCGCCTCAGGTGTCAGCCGATGACGCCTCATCAGTTCAGTTCACCGATAGTTTCGTGGGTAATCTTTCAGAAAGTGGGAAAGCCCTGACCGTCTTGAAGGTCGCGGATGCAGCGCTGCGTGCGGCCTTGTCACAAATTCACCTGGCCAGCTTGACTTTGGTTTGTGTGCTCGCTCTTACTCCATCGATCACGCATGCTCAATCGCCGACCCGGATTCCAGTTTCGGGTGCGATGGCTACCTCATCGGAATCCGCCGCCTCTATTGGGCCGACTCCTGCTTCAATGTCATCTCCGACGGGGATCGGCTATCCCGGCGGAACCCCACCAACAAATAGATATTCTGTAGTAGTTCTTGATGTTGTATTGCTCATTCTCCTAGCGTTGGTGTTTTGGGTCTTTATACGGATATTTGCGACTCCGCTTCCGCAGAACGGACATGACGACTCCGAACGCCGTGCGATCGGTCGGATGGTCCAGTTTTGTTATGTGTTCACCCTCGCCTCCTTGGTAACAGCGATCTTGCCCCTCGCGGCCCTAAACTCGTTACCCGTTTCGATAACAACTTCCTTCTACTTTGCGATGGCGGAGAGTCCTGTCGCATTGGTGCTGGGCTGTGTGCACTATGGGAACCTGGAGGACCGCGCAAATGAGATCGCCTGCAAGTCTGATCGATTGGCCAACGAGTGGTTGGTCAATATAGGAGGTTTGGTACTGCAGCGTTTACCATATAGCGAGAGCTATCCAGCTGGGGGAAGTCAAACCAACGGAGTTGCCGAACCTTTACCGTTGGCCTCTACTGACGCAACAACGGATTGGGTTGACGCTCACGTTGGGCCG
The DNA here is from genome assembly GCA_052146355.1 of Binataceae bacterium (SeqCode). GTDB lineage: Bacteria > Desulfobacterota > Binatia > Binatales > Binataceae > JAFAHS01. Next base: position 2,048 of record JBKQNE010000127.1, read on the forward strand.
CCTCTTTATAACTTGCCACCAATGACTATTCACGAGGGAGTCACTGTACCCTTCTATTTCGTTCTAATAGCTCTGTTCGGGGGAGCCGTATCGTTGGTTCGCAGAGTACCAGAAATTCAGCGAAGGTATTTGAGCCAGAACGACCAGCTCGACGCTGCGGGAACCCGCGAGCTTCTGGTCTCGCAAATTCTTCAGTTTCTATCCGCGCCGATTATCGCGGTAACAGCTTTTGCGGTCTTTGCGCCGAGTGGTCCCAGCAGCTCCGTAGTTTTGGCTTTCATATCCGGTTTTTCTTCCGATGCAATCATCGCGTCTTTTAAGGCAATCGCAGACGGTATCATTTCCAGCGCTAAGGGCGCCCCTGCTCCGCCGCACTTGACCACTCCGGCGCCAACTCCGGTTCAGAGCGGAGAGCCCCTGTCGCCATCATCCGCACCGGTTCCTGGTCCCCGCACGCCAAATTCACCGCGAACGTAGCCTGTCTGGGGCGAATTGTTGATTTTGCTTGAAGATCAACAATTCGCCACAGACACCTCGAAAACGCTCGGCGAACGTTTCCGCGTAGCAGTGCTTGCAGCCGGGACTAATCTTTGTGCAACCCCGAAGCGGGTTCCAGGTAGCGTCAGTCCATTCGATGGAACTGCGGTCACTCATGGCTAGACGAATATACGGCGAATATAGCCTGAGAGCAAGCCAAACTGGCCTGCATTTGTAGATTTTCAAGCAAAATCAACAATTCGCCACACACAGGATGTTCGCTTTGGATTCGGCTTCTTAAAGAGCTTTCCGGTTCCCTTCGTTCGCTCCCGGGTGGGCAGTCGGCAGCTCCAACCACAGACAGGCGGCCCGCTTCAGTCGATGCCGATCCTTTCACGGGCCGGGCTACTTTTTTCTCCGCCCCCGCACCCATTTTATCCAGTAGTTCAGTACCGGGGCACGCCGGGGCGGGCGCTGCGGCGTCCAGCCCAGCGAACGCAGTAAGCGCCCGAGGTGATCGACGTGATAACTAATCCCGAACCTGCGCCGGAGGACCTCCGCTACCCGCGGATAGGTCCATACATCGCGCTCGAAGCCGCTGGCCGCCGCTCCGTGCCGCAGGATCCGCAGCAACTGCCGGCGCTGGTCGGCGCTCAGCTTGGAGGGACGACCCGGCGCCGGTCGCGCCGCCAGCCCCTGAGCCCCCTGTAGTCGGTATGCGGCATTCCAGCGCCGCACGCTGCGCCGATCCACGCCCAGCTGGCGCGCCACTTCCACCGGCGCCTGCCCCTGCTCGATCAGCTCAACGGCCCGCAGGCGGCGGCGCTCCAACCCTTTGCCACTTCCTACCGGCCGCATCCCCATCCTTCAGTGCGCGCTGTCAGTACGGACATTATTTATACAGGAATCAAAATTTGAAGCTTGAAACTACTGGTGAATTACTGGTGAATACCCGGTGGATTCAGTCACAAAAGGTCCAGATTCTGGGCGTTTTTTGCTGATCCATCGAAGTGTAGAAGATCGTCTCTCTTTTTTGCAGAACGAACGCATTTTCACGAGCTGTCTGTGTTTTTGTGGGCACCCGACTGACTTTATGGGCAGACAGCAATTGTTGGGCAAAGCCGGGTCAGGGGTTAGGTTGAGTCGCGACCACACGCACCCGGGATCCTCACGCCCTGCGCGATCGCAGGTACGCATCCGCGATCGCGACCATCCGCTCCCGGCCGAAGCTGGGCTCGTGGCCGCCGTGCACTGTCGTGACCGGCAGCTCGCGCAGCCTTGTCATGGTGCGGATGTAGTCATCGACACTGCTGTCGGGCAGCATGTCGAGCAGCGCGCCGTCGTAGATCGCATCGCCGGAAAACAATATCCCGCTCGGCTTCTCCCACAACCCGATACTGCCGGGCGAATGCCCCGGCAGATGCATCACTTCGAACGCGCGGTCGCCGAGATCGACCACGTCGCCCTCGACGAGCTGCCGCGTCGGCGTCGTCGATGCGATCCGGTAATCCTCCGGCATCCAGCCCTCGCCGGGAATCGCGTCGACCAGCAGGTCGCCGCGCGCCGAATCCCGCGCCGCAAAGTAATCGCGGAACGATTGGGGAAAGTCGCTGATGCGGATCGGATGGAACTCGCGATACGGATTCATCCGCGGCGCTTCAATCCGATGCATCCAGCGCGCGTCGAACTCGTGCAGGCCGCCGACGTGGTCGTAGTGGATATGCGTCGCGACCGCGATGACCGGTTTGTCGATCAGGTCCACGATCGCGGCGCGCAGCGGCGAGAGCCCCGACCCGGTGTCGATAATCAAATCGCGATCGCGGCCGCGCACGTGCCAGATATTGCAGCGGATAAACGAATCGACGTGCGGCTCCCAAATCCACGTGACGCCGGCGCCCATCGCGCGCCGCTGGAACCATCGCTCCGCCACTTTCAACATCATCGCGAGTCTAAACGATCCCGCCGGCCGGGCTGAACGCTCTTCGATGGTTGTTCAGGCGGGGTTCCGCCATTTCTCGGCCGTCAATTCCTCTAACGCGCGGTAATAGGCATCGTTAGGATCGCCGTCGCTGATCGAACTGTTCCATAGATCGTGCATCTGCTCCGCGAGCACGGACCCTATGGCGTGGATGGCATCGTGCCGGTCCAGACCTTGAGCCAGCATCCGGTTCAAGGCGGACCTTACCGCAGGTATCTTCATCGCCAATTGGTTTTCAACGACCACGTGGATCATCGAATGGAGCTGAAGATTGGGCATGCGCGCACGTGCCTTCAGATGGTATTTGCGGACCCACTCAATGCGAGCGCCCTCATCCGTGGACAGCCATTCGTCCGGTTCCGGATCGACCAGAGCGTCGTAAGCTTTCATTGCCGCTATCTAAACAAAGAAATCACGTCTGGTTAACGCCGATACTCCTGCAGCCCCAGTTCCCGCCAGATCCAGGTGGCATCGTACGCCGGAATTGCAGAATCCCGCGCGCGCTTGGCCTCGTTGTTCTCGAGCAGCTTCAGCCATTCGACCACCTTTTCGCGGCCTTCCGGAGTGCGAGCCGCTTCACGCGGTGACACGTTTCCGATCATCGGAACCGGTTCCTCGATCACCTTGCGATAATGACGATCCGACACTTGATGGTAGATCCGCTCGACATCTTCGCGGGGAATGTCAGGCTCCTCCACTTTACCCGAGGGCGCGCGCTCCCGGCTCTCTTCCATCGCGCTTTCGACCGTCTGCGTCTCGGTCAATGGAATGCCGATCAATTCCCCGAAAAGCTCGCCGAGGTGCGCTCTACAGCGATCCGCCCGCGCCTCAGAATTGACCTCGACCATTAGCGATTGGTGACGCAGCTCGAGAGTCCCCAGGATCAAGTTTCCCGACTCGTCCATGGAGCTAATCTCGATTCCGCGCCCGTCTTTTCCCGAGCTCAGTAGATCTTCATGGCGAATCCAGCTCCAGCGGTCTTTGCCCGGTTCGCGCAGGAAATCCAGCGTGGCATCCAGCCGTCGCTTCACCTCCGCGCGTTTCCCCTTCGCGATCGGAAATCTCGTCTTGCAAAACAAAAGAGGCTCTCCATCGCAATTCATCAGCGCCGGCAACGGCTTGTGCATCGCTTCCAGTGTGGACGCAATCCAGATCGTACCGATGGCACACGCGCCGCCCTCCAGCGCGATATTGGTCGCGTTGAGCACTTCGTCCAGCGCGGCCTCGTCGACCGGCGCCGACTTCATCTCGAAGAGTAGTCGCCTGGCTTGCTCGGGTGCCTGGCGGAAAATTCCCAGTACTCGTTCCGCCATCGGAGGCGGGCAATCAAGGACGGGGCCTGAAAGGAGATGAAGTCCGTCGATCGTCAGGACACGCACCGCGATGCGATCCCACTGAACGACGTTCTCCGATCCCAGTTGTTCGTCGACTTCGATGAGATCTCCGCCCCTGATCAGGTCACGTAACACAATTCCGTGGCCGCGTTTGACTTGAGCCACCTCGTACAGGCTCAGCACCGATTCGCGCAGCGCGCGCAGATAGTCGCGGCCTTGAATCGACTCTCTCCAGCCTCGATGCTCCAGGTAGTCATCGATAACGTTGCGGCCCATTTCCTTGGGGCGCGAGCAAAAATCTTCGAACGCGCAGGCGGTTATCGTTTGGTAGTGGAACTCTCCGAGTTCATCTGCAAGCTCGTCAGGCGTCATCTCGAGTTGCGCGCAAATTGGATCGAAGTACGCTTCCAGCGTCTTGCGCCACTCGTCTTTCCATCGACCACGAGTCGCCCATCGAACCAGATGCTCGATCGCTTGGTCTTTGCCCGAGATTTTCATCCCACCACTCGAATCAGTCTCGTTCCCGAGGAACTCCACTTACGCTCCTATTGGCCCATGATGATTCACTCTGAGCCCTCTAACAATCGCGTTCACTTTCGTCATTCTCAACGATCCACAGCTGGTCCCAGCCAGATCGCCTTTTCGCTCCGCCCTCGATCCATCTCGCGCGACCATTCCGCAAGTAGTCAGTTTATCTGTCATTCCCGCACGGCTACGCCGTGCGCTTCGCGCCTGCCGCGCGAGGATTCCGGTTCCGTTATCCTCAAAAATCCAGCGCCGTTCACGACCGGATCGCCTTTTCGCCGTTCGGTGTTATAGCGGAAGCACCCGCTGAAGTTGGGCCCGGGCTTGGAGGAAAAAGCATGAGCGCCAATCCGCGTGATGCCGGCACCCATCGCGCGCCGCTCGAACCATCGCTCCGCCACTTTCAGCATCATCACGAGTCTAAACGATCTCTCTACGGCAGACAGACCGCCGCGGGCGGCGAGTGCGTGAGGCACGCGACCAGCGGCGTCAGCACCGGACGCGCCGCGCCGACGATCTCCGCCACGCTGTTGTTGTCGTAGTTCGGCACCCAGACGTTGCCAGCGGCGTCGATTGCCAAGCCGTACGGGACGTCGAAGTAGGCGCTGCTGAGAGCGAAGTTGGCGGCCAGACCGCTGTTGGGGGTCAGCTCGGTTACGCTGCCGTTGCTGTTTGTCGCCCATACATTGCCGGCTGCGTCGATTGCCAAGCCGTACGGTGTGTTGAAGCTGGCGCCGCCCGGGCCGCTGGGAGCGAAGTTTCTGGCCGTGCTGTTGGAGGTCAACTCGGTCACGCTGTTGCCGGCTGCGTTCGCGACCCAGATGTCGCCGGCGACGTCGATTGCCACGCCGACCGGTACGGCGAAGTTGGCACCGCTGAGGTTGGTGTTGTTGAAGTTTCCGATGCCGGCCAAGTCGCCGCTGGAGGTCAACTCGGTTACGCTGTCGCCGCCTTCGTTCGTCACCCAGACGTTGCCGGCGGCGCCGATTGCGACGAACTGCGGGACGTCGAACTTGGCGCGGGTAGGAGCGAACTCGTAGACGGTGCAACTTGAGTTGGAGCAGCCGGCCCGCAACTCGATCACGCTGTTGCCGAGGGAGTTCGGTACCCAGACGTTGCCGGTGGCGGCGATTGCCACGCCGACCGGTTTGTCGAAGTCGGCGCCGCTGGGATCGAAGTTGAGGCCCGTGCAACTCGAGCTGGAGCAGCCGGCCAGCAACTCGCTCACGCTGCCATCGTTCCCGATTGCGGAACTAGGAAAGCCACCGTTGGTCACCCAGACGTTGTCGGCGGCGTCGATTGCCACGCCGACTGGTGCGTTGAAGTTGGCGCCACTGGGAGTGAAGTAGCCGGCCAGGCCTCCGCTGGAGGTCAACTCGGTCACGCTGTTGCCCTTGAAATTCCCGACCCAGACGTTGCCGGCGGCGTCAATTGCCAAGCCATACGGGAAATTGAAGTTGGCGCCGCTGGGAGCGAAATTGAGGGCGATTTCAAAGCCGTCGGGCGCGGCGCTCAGCGCGGGAGTGAACGGTGGAGAACCGCTCTGCAGGGCAAACAACGTAGCTACATTCGCGGTGGGGTCGGTCGCCATTACGTGCGCCGCCTCGAGCGTGGTAGTGCCGCCCGTGTCGGTCAGCACTGTGCCGCACGCGCTTGACGACGATCCCGAACTCTCCACGCATGCCGCCAGGATGTTGGCAATCGTATCCATCCGCTCCAAGCCATTGCAGTTGACCGGCGGTGAACCAACGGTGCACCCGGTCGCGGTCGCGCCCTGGTTGCTCCAGAAGCCCGCCGGCAGGCCGGTCGAGATATCAGCCAGATTGACCTGCGCCTGAGTGACCGCATTGGCAAAGCCCGTCGCATTGCTCGATGGCGCACCGATGATCTGCCCGGTAGAGTCGATGAACTGGGCCAACGCCCACTGGGCCGCCACGGTCGTCAACTCGTTGATCGTGACCGACGCCGGCAGCGCGTTGGACATCCCAACCACTCCCATCAATCCGATCGCCGGGTTGCTCCCCGATCCACCGGTGGCACTTCCTCCAAGTGCCACCAGATAGAGCACAGTGGCCGTCGAGGGCGGAGTGTAAGCCACCGCGAAACTGCCAGTGACGCCGGTGGTTGTACTCCCCAACATCGTCGGCCCTACGCTGGTAGAAATCGAGGGGTAACCCGTTCCCGCCGCGTAGAGCGTCACTGCGGCGCCCGTGACTGCGCTGAGTCCACCTTGCACCGTCCCTGAAAGCGAGGTTGGCGTTGGAGTTGGAGTGGGCGTCGGCGTGCGGGCGGGCGTCTTGGAGGGCCTAACGGTGGGTATCGGGGTCTTGGTCGGCTTCGGCGTCTTGATGGGTGTGGGCGTCTTCGTCTTCTTCGGCTTCGGCGTCTTGGTCGGTTTCGGTGTTTTGGTCGGTTTGGGGGTCTTCGATGCCTTCTTCGCCGGCACCGCCGTCTCGTCGGCCGTTGAGGTGGATTGAGCTATCACCAACCCCGCGCAGAAAACACTGGCAAGAATTGCGACAAAAAAAAGCGAACCGCGCGTCTGAGCCCTTTTGCTGACGCCATCGATCAATTCCTCTTCATCCGACCACTTGAGGTGAAGGTCGGAGGATCATTTACGGTTCACTCGTCTACACTCACTGTTCTCGGTGTATGAAAATCCAATTCCCAGGCCGCGACACGACGCCTTGATGAAAAGGTTTTTTCGCTCGCTGATCCCTCTACGGCAGACAGACGGCGGACGGCGGCGAGTGCGTGAGGCAGGCGACCAGTGGCGTCAGGACCGGGCGCGCCGCGCCGATGAGCTCGGTCACGCTGTTGCCGAGGCTGTTCGTTACCCAGACGTTGCCGGCGGCATCGATTGCCACGCCGATCGGTTGGTTGAAGATGAAGCCGCTGGGCGCGAAGTTGCCGGCCAAGCTCCCGCTGGAGGTCAACTCGATCACGCTGTCGCCGGTTTCAATCGGCACCCAGGCGTTGCCGGCGGCGTCGATTGCCACGAACTCCGGGAAGTTGAAGTTCGCACCGTTGGTGGAATGGTTGAAGTTGAGGCCTATGCAACTTGAGCTGGAGCAGCCAGCCTGCAACTCGGTCACGCTGTTGCCGTTGAGGTTCGTCACCCAGACGTCGCCGGCGGCGTCGATTGCCACGAGCTGCGGGCCGTCGAAGTTGGCGCTGGTGGGAGCGAAGTTGAGACCTGTACAACTTGAGCTGGAGCAACTGGCCGGCAACTTGCTCACGCTGCTGCCGAGATGATTAACCACCCAGACGTTGCCGGCGGCGTCGATTGCCGCGCCCTCCGGCTCGTTGAAGTCGGCGCTGCTGGGAGCGAAGTTGCAGGTGCCGCCGGTGCAGGTGCCGCTGGAGGACAACTTGGTCACGCTGTTGCCGAGTTCATTCGTCACCCAGACATTGCCGTCGACGTCGATTGCCATTTCGGACGGGCCGTTGAAGTTGGCGCCGGTGGGAGCGAAATTGCCGATCAAGCCGCCGCTGGAGGTCAAGTTGGTCACGCTGTTACCAGCGAGGTTCGTCACCCAGACGTTGCCGTCGGCGTCGATTGCCACGGAGCCCGGACCATCGAAGTTAGCGCCGTTGGGATCGAAGTTGCAGTTGCCGACGATGCAGGTGCCGCTGGAGGTCAACTTGGTCACGCTGTTGCTTACGTAGTTCGACACCCAGGCGTTACCGGCGGCGTCGATTGCCACGTCGTTTGGGAAGTTGAAGTTGGCGCCGCTGGGAGCGAAGTTGAGCGCGATCTCAAAGCCGTCGGGCGCGGCGCTCAGAGCGGGAGTGAACGGCGGAGAACCGTTCTGAAGGGCAAACAGCAACGGCGTAGCAAGATTCGCGGCGTGGTCGGTCGCCATTTCGTGCGCAGCCGCAAGCGTGGTGGTGCTAAAGCCCGTGTGAAGGAACAGCTCGCTGCATGCGCTCGACGACGGTCCCGAACTTTCCACGCACGCCGCCAGGATGTTGGCAATCGTATCCAGCCGCTCCAGGCCGTCGCAGTTCTGGCCCGAGGTGCAGCTTGTCGAGGACGACGACCAAGGCAGGAAGCTCGCCGGCGCGCCGGTTGCGATATTAACGAGATTGACCTGCGCGTTGTTGACCGCATTGGCAAAGCCGGTCGCATTGCTCAATGGCGCACCGATGATCTGCCCGGTCGAGTCGATGAACTGCGCCAGCGCCCACTGGGCCGCCACCGTAGTCAGCTCGTTGATCGTGACCGATGCAGGCGGGTCATTGGCCATCCCCACTACTCCCATCAACCCGATCGCTGTGTTGCTGCCGGATCCGGCATTACCTCCAAGCGCCACCGCATAGAGAACCGCAGGCATACGGGGCGGATAGATAATCGGGGGGATCGTAACGGGCGGAGTGTAATCCATCGTGAAACTGCCACTGGCATCGGTGGTTGCGGTCCCCAGGGGGCTGGAAGTATTCACGCCGTAATTCGTTCCCGCCTGATAGAGCGTCACCGTTGCGCCCGTGATCGCAACGGACCCATCTTGCACCTTCCCCAAAAGCGAGGTTGGTGTAGCCGTTGCGGTCGGGGTTGGCGTAGGAGTCCTGAGCTTGTGGGGCGCAGTCCTGCGTGGTTTAGGTGTGGGTTTGGGCGTCTTGGTCGGCTTCGGCGTCTTGGTCGGTTTCGGCGTCTTGGTCGGTTTCGGCGTTTTGCTCGGTTTGGGGGTCTTCGATGCCTTCTTGGCCGGCACCGCCGTCTCTTCGGCCGTTGAGGTGGATTGAGCTATCACTAACCCCGCGCAGAAAACGCTCGCAAGAATTGCGACAAAAAAAATGCGAACCGCGCGTCTGAGCCCTTTTTGTGACGCCATCGATCGATTCCTCTTCATCCTGCCGCCTGACGCAAAGGTCGGATGATCATTTCAGGTTCACTCTCCCACGCTCACTTTTCTCCGCGAGTGAAATCTCATTCCCAAGCCGCAACGCGGTGCCAACGCGGTTAAGGTTTTCGCTCACTGATCCCTCTACGGCAGACAGACGGCGTGCGGCGGCGATTTGTCGAGGCAGGCGACCAGCGGTGTCAGCACTGGGCGCGCCGCGCCGACGAACTCGGCTACGCTGTTGCCGTTGGAGTTCGTCACCCAGACGTTGCCGGAGGCGTCGATTGCCATGCCCTGCGGTTCGTTGAAGTTGGCGCCGATGGGAGCGAAGTTGCCGGCCAACCCGCCACTGGAGGTCAACTCGGTCACGCTGTTGCCGTTGAAGTTCCCGACCCAGACGTCGCCGTCGGCGTCGATTGCCACGCCGAACGGTTCGTTGAAGTTGGCGCCGGTGGGGTTTGAGTTGTTGAAGTTGCCGGCCAGGGTGCCGCTGGAGGTCAGCTCGGTCATGCTGTTGGCATTGCCGCCTGCGTTCGTCAGCCAGACGTTACCGGCATCGTCGAATGCCAAGCCGGTCGGGTCTTGGAAGTTGGCGCCGCTGGGGTTCAAGTTGTTGAAGTTGCCGAGCAAGCCGCCGCTGGAGGTCAACTCGGTCATGCTTTGGCCAGCGAAATTCACCATCCAGATGTGGCCGGCGGCGTCGATTGCCACTTGGAATGGGTTGACGGTGTGGAAGGGCGTGAAGTAGCCGAACAAGCCGCCGCCGGAGGTCAACGCGGTCACGCTGCTGCCGAAGGAGTTCACCACCCAGGCGTTGCCGGCGGTGTCGATTGCCACGCCCACCGGGTCGATGAAGTTGGCGCCGCCGGGAGCGAAGTTGCCGGCCAGGCCGCCGCTGGAAGTCAACTCGGTCACGCTGCCGCAAGGAGGCACGCCGCTGCTACATCCAGAACCTCCGCGGAAGTTCACCACCCAGACGTTGCCGCCGGCGTCGATTGCCACGCCGAGCGGCTGGGTGAAGTTGGCGCCGTTGACGTTGGAGTTGTTGAAGTTGCCGGCCAGGTCGCCGCTCGAGGTCAACTCGATCACGCTGTTGCCGCCGTAGTTCGTCACCCAGACGTTGCCGGCGGCGTCGATTGCCATATACTGCGGCCCGTTGAAGCCGGTGCCGCGGGGAAAGATGATGAAATTGAGTCCGATGAAGTTGAGCGCTATCTCAAAGCCGTCGGGCGTAGCGCTCAGATCGGGACTGAACGGCGAAGAACCGCTCTGCAGGGCAAATAGTGTAGCTACATTCGCGACAGGGTTGGTCGCCATTACGTGCGCCGCCGCAAGCGTGGTGCTGCCGCTGCCGGTGTGGCTCAGCAGCGTGCTGCACCCGGTGGAGGACGGCCCCGAACTCTCCACGCAGGCCGCCAGGAGGTTGGCAATCGTATCCATCCGCTCCAGGCCGTCGCAGTTGATCGGCGGTGAACCGCCGGTGCAGCTCGCCTCGGTTGCGCCCTGGTTGCTCCAGAAGCCCGCCGGCAGGCCGGTCGAGATATCAGCCAGATTGACCTGCGCCTGAGTGACCGCATTGGCAAAGCCGGTCGCGTTGCTCGACGGCGCACCGATGTTCTGCCCGGTAGAGTCGATGAACTGCGCCAGCGCCCACTGCCCCGCCACAGTTGTCAGTTCGTTGATCGTGACCGACGCCGGCAGAGCATTGGACATCCCCGCCACGCCCATCAACCCGATCGCCGTGTTGCTGCCGGCTCCGGCATTCCCTCCAAGCGCCACTAGGTAGAGAACTGCAGGCGAAAAGGGCGGAGTGTACCTCACCGTGAAATTGCCGCTGGCATTGGTGGTTGCGCTCCCCAGGCTGGTAGCATTCGAGCCGTAATTCGTTCCCGCCGCATAGAGCGTCACAGTTGCGCCCGAGACTGCGCTGAGTCCGCCTTGCACCGTCCCTGAAAGCGAGGTTGGCGTTGGGGTTGGTGTCGCCGTAAGGGTTGGAGTTGGAGTGGGCGTCGGCGTGCGCGCGGGCGTCTTGGAAGGCCTAACGGTGGGTATCGGCGTCTTGGTTGGTCGCGGTGTTTTGGTGGGTGTGGGCGTCTTGGTCTTGGTGGTGTCGGCGTCTTCGTCGGTTTGGGTGTCTTGGTCTTGGTCGGTGTTGGCGTCTTCGTAGGCTTAGGAGTTTTCGACGGCTTGGCGGTCTTCGATGCCTTCGCCGGCACCCCCGTCTCTTCAGCCGTCGAGATGGATTGAGCGGCCAGTAACCCCGCGCAGAAAACGCCCACAAGAATTGCGACTACGAGAATGCGAACCGCGCGTTTGAACCCTTTTTTTGACGACATCGATCGATTCCTCTGTCATCCGGCCAAGGCAAAGGTCGGAGGATCATTTGAGGTTCACTCTCCCACGCTCACTTTTCTCCGCGAGTGAAATCTCATTCCCAGGCCGCGACGCGGTGCCCGGGTGGTTAGGGTTTTCTCTCACTGATCCCTCTACGGCAGACAGACCGCCGCGGGCGGCGAGTGCGTCAGGCACGCGACCAGCGGCGTCAGGACCGGACGCGCCGCGCCGACGAGCTCGGTCACACTGTTGTTGTCGAAGTTCGTCACCCAGACGTTGCCGGAGGCGTCAATTGCTACGCCGATCGGGTTGTTGAAGTTGGCGCCGCTGGGAGCGAAGTTGCCGGCCAGGCTGCCGTTGGAGGTCAACTCGGTAATGCTGTAGCCGTTGGCGTTCGCCACCCAGACGTTGCCGTCGGCGTCGATTGCGATGCCTTCCGGCAGGTTGAAGCCGGCGCCTCGGGGAGCGAAGTTGCCGGCCAGGCCGCTGGAGTTCAACTCGGTCACGCTGTTGCCGATGGCGTTCGCCACCCACGCGTTGCCGGTGGTGTCGATTGCCACGCCAACCGGTTCGTTGAAGGTGCCGCTGGGAGCGAAGTAACCGGCCAGGACGCCGCTGAACGTCAACTCGGTCACGCTGTCGCCTTCTGTGTTCGTCACCCAGACGTTGCCGGCGGCGTCGATTGCCGCGCCGTCAGGGTAGTCGAAGGCGGCGCCTCTGGGAGCGAAGTTGCCGGCCAAGCCGCCGCTGGAGGTCAACTCGGTCACGCTGTCGCCTCCTGAGTTCGTCACCCAGACGTTGCCGGCGGCGTCGATTGCGATGCCTTGCGGTAAGTTGAAGCCGGCGCCGCTGGGAGTGAAGTTGCCGGCCAGGCCGCTGGAGGTCAACTTGGTCACGCTGCCGCAGGGAGCTGTGTTGGAAGAACATCCGGAGCCCCCGCTGTTGTTCGTCACCCAGACGTTGCCAGCGGCGTCGATTGCCACGAAGTAAGGGTCGTTGAAATTGGCGGCGCCGGGATTGAAGTAGCCGGCCAGGCCGCCGCTGGAGGTCAACTCGGTAATGCTGTAGCCGTTGGCGTTCGCCACGCAGACGTTGCCGCCGGCGTCGATTGCCACGCCGAGCGGCTGGGTGAAGTTGGCGCCGCTGGGAGCGAGGTTGAGCGCGATCTCCCAGCCGTCGGGCGCACCGCTCAGATCGGGAGTGAACGGCGGAGAACCGCTCTGAAGCGCAAACAGCGTACTAACATTCGCCGTTGGGTTGGTCGCCATTGCGTGGGCCGCCGCAAGCGTGGTGGCGCCACCGCCGGTGTTGGTCAGCAGCGTGCTGCACGTGCTCGACGATGGTCCCGAACTTTCCACGCATGCCGCCAGGACGTTGGCAATTGTATTCAGCCGCTCCAGGCCGTCGCAGTTGACGGGCGGTGAACCGCCGGCGCAGATCGCCTCGGTCGCGCCCTGGTTGCTCCAGAAGCTCGCCGGTGCGCCGGTTGCGATAATAACGAGATTGAACTGCGCCTTCTCGACCGCATTGGCAAAGCCGGTCGCGTTGCTCGCCGGCGCACCGATGACCTGCCCGGTCGTGTCGATGAACTGCGCCAGCGCCCACTGCCCCGCCGCGGTCGTCAGCTCGTTGATCGTGATCGACGCCGGCAAGGCGTTGGACATTCCCGCCACTCCCATCAACCCGATCGCCGTGTTGCTGCCGGCTCCGGCATTCCCTCCAAGCACCACCAGATAAAGAACCGCGGGCATAAGGGGCGGAGTGTAGCCCACCGTGAAATTGCCACTGGCATTGGTGGTTGCGCTCCCCAGGCTGGTAGCATTCAAGCCGTAATTCGTTCCTGCCGCGTAGAGCGTCACGGCTGCGCCCGAGATTGCGCTGAGCCCACCTTGCACCGTCCCCGAAAGCGAGGCCGCCGGGGTAGGGGTTGGAGTGGCCGTTAGTGTCGGTGTCGCGGTCGGGGTCTTTTTCGATTTCGGCGTCTTGGTCGGCTTCGGCGTCTTGGTCTTGGTCGGCGTCGGCGTCCTGGTGACTGTTGGTGTCTTGGTCTTGGTCGGTGTCGGCGTCTTAGTAGGCTTGGAAGTCTTGTTAGGTTTTGGGGTCTTCGATGCCTTCGCCGGCACCGCCGACTCTTCGGCCGTCGAGGTGGATTGAGCCGCTAGTAACCCCGCGCAGAAAACGCCCGCAAGAATTGCGACTACGAGAATGCGAACCGCGCGTCCGAGCCCCTTTTGTAAAGACATCGATCGTTTCCTCTTCATCCGGCCGCCTGAGGCGAAAGTCGGATGATCATTTGAGGTTCATCCTCCCACGCTCATTGTTCTCTATGCGCAAGAAATCCCATTCCTCCGGCCCACGCGATGCCGTGGTGAAAAGGTGCTCGCTCTCTACGGCAGACAACCTGCCGCAGGCGTCGAGTGCGCGAGGCAGGCGACCAACGGCGTCAGGACCGGGCGCGCCACGCCGATGAGCTCGGCCACGCTGTTGCTATTGCCTTCATTCGTCACCCAGACGTTGCCGGCGGCATCGATTGCCGCGTCCTGCGGGAAATTGAAGGCGCTGCTGGGAGCGAAGTTGCCGATCAAGCCGCCGCTGGAGTTCAATTCGGTCACGCTGTTGCCGTAGTTGTTCGTCACCCAGATGTTGCCGGTGGCGTCGATTGCCACGCCAGTCGGGAACTCGAAGTTGGCGCCGCTGGGAGCGAAGTTGGTGGCCGTGAAAAAGCCGGCCCCGTTGGAGGCCAACTTGGTCACGCTGTTACCGAGGAAGTTCGTCACCCAAACGTGGTTGGCAGCGTCGATTGCCACGCCGGTCGGTTCGCTGAAGTTGGCGGTGCTAAAGTTGTTGTTGTTGACGTTGAAGTACTGGAGGGCGGCCAACTCCAACTCGGTCACACTGTTGCCCTCCTGGTTTGTCACCCACACGTCCTCGTCGGCGTCGATTGCCACGCCGATTGGGGAATGGAAGTCGGTGGCGGCGGTGGACTGGAAGTTTTCCTGTAAGCCGCCGCTGGGGGTCAACTCGGTCACGCTGTTATTGCCGTAATTCGTCACCCAGATGTAGCCGTAGATGTCGATTGCCACGCCCGTCGGCACGTTGAAGTTGGCGCCGCTGGTATTGGTGTTGTTGAAGTTGAGAGCCAGGCTGCCACTGGAGGCCAACTCGGTCACGCTGTTGCCCACATGGCTCGTCACCCAAACGTTGCCAGCCGCGTCGATTGCCACGCCATACGGTTGGTTGAAGTCGGCGGCGCTGGGAGCGAAGTTGCCGGCCAGGCCGCCGCTGGGGGTCAACTCGGTCACACTGTTGCCCGAGTCGTTCGTCACCCAGACGTTGCCGGGGGCGTCGATTGCCACGCCGAACGGTGCGCTGAAGTTGGCGCCGCTGGGAGCGAAGTTGAGCGCGATCTCAAAACCGTCGGGCGCTGCGCTCAGAGCAGGAGTGAACGGCGGAGCACCGCTCTGAAGGGCAAACAGGTAGCTACCTTCGCGGTGGGGTCGGTCGCCATTACGTGCGCCGCCTCAAGCGTGGTGGTGCTGTTGCCGGTGTTGCCCAGCAGCGTGCTGCACGAACTCGGCGTTGGCATCGGCGGCGCGGCCGCGCTCTCCACGCAGGCCGCCAGGATGTTGGCGATCGTGTCGATCCGCTCCAGGCCGTTGCAATTGACCGGCGGAGAACCGCCGGTGCAGCTTGCTGCGGCTGCGCCCTGATTGCTCCAGAAGCTCGCCGGCGCGCCGGTTGCGATATTAACGAGATTGACCTGCGCGTTGTCGACCGCGTTGGCAAAGCCGGTCGCATTGCTCGATGGCGCACCGATGATCCGCCCGGTCGAGTCGATGAACTGCGCCAGCGCCCACTGCGCCGCCACGGTCGTCAGCTCGTTGACCGTGACCGACGCCGGCAGCGCGTTGGACATCCCCGCCACTCCCATCAACCCGATCGCCGGGTTGTTCCCGGTTCCGGCGCTCCCTCCAAGCGCTACCAGATAGAGCACCGCGGGCGTAGCGGGCGGAGTGTATCCCACCGTGAAATTGCCACTGGAATTGGTGGTTGCGCTCCCCAGGCTGGTAGCATTCGAGCCGTAATTCGTTCCTGCCTCATAGAGCGTCACGGCTGCGCCCGAGATTGCGCTTAGCCCACCTTGCACCGTCCCCGAAAGCGAGGCCGCAGGGGTTGGGGTTGCAGTGGGCGTTGGTGTCCGTGTAGCAGTCCGCCTCGCGGTCTTGGTGGGTGTGGGTATCTTCTTCGGTTTCGGCGTCTTGATGGGTTTCGGCGTCTTGATGGGCGTGGGTGTCTTGGTCTTGGTCGGTGTCGGCGTCTTAGTAGGCTTGGAGGTCTTCATCGGCTTCGGGGTCTTCGATGCCTCCTTCGCCGGCACCGCCGTCTCTTCGGCTGTCAAGGTGGATTGAGCTGCCACCGTGCAGAAAACGCCCGCAAGAATTGTGACTACGAGAATGCGAACCGCGCGTCCAAGCCCCTTTTGTGAAGCCATCGATCGATTCCTCTTCATCCGGCCGCCTGAGGCGAAAGTCGGATGATCATTTGAGGTTCACGCACTTACAGCCAGTGTTCTCTCCGCGTGAAAAATCCAATTCCCCGGCCGCGCATCGGCGCCGCCGCTCCGATCGGTTTGCGCCGTTCGTCCGCGCTTAGCGCAGGCGCGGCGCGGAATCCGCCCCGACCGCGGCCAGGCGTTGCGGCACCGACAAACGGGCTTGGCCCTCGAACGCATTCACCCGTTCCACCAACGCATCGATCTGCGCACCCTTCTTCGTGAGCGCGTCGATCTGTCCCTGCTGCGCAGCGACCTGATTTTGCAAGGCTGCGATGCGCGCGTCTTTGCGCTTATTCTCCCGGGCCTCTTTCTGAACCTCGTTGAGCAGCATCGCCGGCAGCATTTGATAAGCGACCGTGTCGGCCTTGCCCTGGGCGTCGTCAATCACCAGCTCCGGGTAAACCTGCTCGACTTCCTCGGCGATCAGTCCATATTGCTGAGTGCCGGTTGGGTCGGTTTTGTAGCGGAAGGTCACCGGCCGCAGCTTCATCAACTTGTCGCTGGCGTTACCCATATCCCGGATGTCGCGTTTATAACGCGCCGATGACTTCACGCACCCGAGCAGACCGCTGGTCTCAACCACTACTTCACAGCCCTTCTTGATCTTGGCGGTGGTGGAGATGCCGGCGATGTAGGCGGCGGTCTGTGTGCCCTGCGTGCCGATGCGGATGGTGTCCGATTCAGCCGCGACGCCTCCGTTGCCGATGTCGATGTTGTTGTCCCCGGTGGTGAGATTCTGTCCCGCCGAATCGCCGACGGCGATGTTGCCGTCGCCAGTGGTATTGCCCTTGAGCGCTCCGAACCCGGTGGCCGTGTTGCTGCCGCCCGTGGTGTTAGCGAAGAGGGCGTCCGGTCCGGTCGCCGTGTTGTCGTTGCCCGTGGTGTTCTCTCCGAGGGCGTAATATCCGGTGGCCGTGTTAACGGAGCCCGTGGTGTTCGCTTGGAGTGCGCCCGTTCCGGTGGCCGTGTTGCCGTCGCCCGAGTCGCCTGAATTGAGCGCGTCGAAGCCGAATGCGCTGACACCATTGCCGGTCGCCCCGGCTCCTGCACCGGTTCCGCAATAGGTATTGTTTCCTGCAACCATGCATTGTGCTGCGGCGGGTATCGCGGAGGCTGCGCTTAACAGCGCGATGACCAACATTGCGCCGGCAAAGCGAACACTTCTCGCCCCGACAACCGTGTGTTGTCGTTGCCCGTGGTGTTCTCTCCGAGGGCGTAATCGAGCTTGACGGCCAGTGTTTGACCGGCATTTGCGGTGTCAAAACAGATAGTTTCGGGGCCGTTTAGTTTTTCATCGATTGGGCTGAAGCTTGCCGCCTGCGAACCCAGGACTGGAGCCCTTTTATCCGGGACTTCCGTCTTGAAACCCTATTCAGGCTCGCGCCAAAACCGCGCGGATTGCAACCGCAAAGCATAAACCCCGGATCTGAGAAACCCAGGTTAGTCATGATCGAACCTGCCGATGTGCCCAACAGCGTGGCGTGCCGGTATGACAGTTTGTGATCATTACCAATACAGGTTGTATCTGCTCTCGGCGTTCGCCGTGGCAGCTACGCCAGAAATCTTCCCCACACTCCCGCCCAAAAGAGACCTGAGTGCTCGCGAGCGGTCTCTCTCTATAGGTATCTACGAAGCCAGATGCAGATCGGATGTCTGAACCCTCTCCCCAACCGGGAGACGTTGTGGAACCGCCCTCTGCGCGAGAGGTTGTAAATGTCCATTTGTTGCCACCTGAACAAAGAAATCTTCCATTTCATCGGCGCCGCGGTTTCTTCGGCCGCCGTCGGCGCATTGCGCAGGGATCGCCTTTTCGCGGTTCGGTGTTATAGAGGAAGCAGGGTGTCATCCTGAGCGAAGCGACGAGCTAGCGAGTCGTCCTGAGGACCAAGGGGACGAAGGATCCCCTGGGAGGAAAAAGCATGAGCGCCAATCCGCGTGAAAATATCCTCGCCGGCTACAAGGTTCTCGATTTCTCGCAAATCGTGGCCGGTCCCACCTGTACCCTGATGCTGGCGGAGATGGGCGCCGATGTTATCAAGGTCGAGATGGCGCCGGGCGGCGATCCTTCGCGCGCCGCGCCGGTTGTGATCGACGGCCGCAGCGGATACTTCGTGCAGCACAACCGCGGCAAGAAGGGCATCTGCGTCGACCTCAAAACGCCCGCCGGACTCGCGGTCATCAAGGAGCTGATTCCGAAGATCGACGTGGTCGTCGAAAACTTCGCGCCCGGCGTGATGGGCCGGCTCGGCCTCGCCTACGACACCGTCAAAGCGATCAACCCCAAAGTCGTGATGTGTTCAATCTCGGCATTCGGGCAGAGCGGTCCCCTCGCACTCGAACCGGGCTTCGACTACCTGGGCGCCGCGTACGCGGGAATCGTGTCGATGGGCGGGGAGCCCGACGGCGCGCCCTATGTGATCATGAGCGCGATCGGCGACGTCAGCACCGGCGCGCATGCGATGGGCGCGATCTGTGCCGCCCTGCTCTACCGCGAGCGCACCGGGCTCGGCCAATATCTCGAGGTGTCTCTGCTCGATACCTATTTCCACTATCACGAGGCCGGCGTCGAGGCGCTGAGCCTGAGCAAGGGTGCGATCAACCCGACGCGTTCGGGCCTGCACTCCTGGTATGCGGTCCCCGCGGGAATTTTCAAAGCCAAGGATCGCTACGTCATCATAATCGCGCCGCTCGAGCATCAGTTCGCCGGTCTGTGCCGCGCGATGAACCGGCCGGAACTCGCGACCGATCCCCGCTTCATCAGCACCGAGCGCTTGAAGAACCTCAAGGAACTCGTCGCCATCATCGAAGCGTGGTTTCAATCGATGCCGAGCGACGACGCATCGATGGCCGCGATGAAGGAATTTCGTGTGCCGCACGCCCCCGTCCTGTCGGTGGCGGAAGCCGTCAAACATCCGCATCTCCGCCAGCGCGGAACCGTTCGCACGGTGCACGATCGCATTCTCGGCGACTTCGATGTGCCCGGCTTCGCGCTGCGCTTTTCGAATTTTCCGGAGCGCCTCGACTTGCAGGCTCCATTCCTGGGCGAGCACAACGAAGAAGTACTGACGACGTATCTGGGCTACGGCAAAGATCGCATCCGAGAGCTGGAAAAGAACGGCACCCTACGCAGCGGCCCCGCCTGACGCGCCGCCCCCTGAACGCCCAGCGGCCCGAAAGAGCCGCGGTTGCGGGCAATCCCGCGCGGCACTCCTCCTTGTCTGTCATCCCGACCGAAGGCTGCCGAAGCGGAGGGATCCCGGCGCGTCCGCGCGCCGCAACCACCGCTCTCATCACGCGGCAGCCGATCTTCGTCCTTCCCACGAACGGTGCGATATAACCTCCGCTGTCGATGCGATCAAAAACCCTCCGCAAGCGCGCCACGTTCCAGATTCGCCCCACGCCCCCGTTTCACTTCGACGGTACGTTTCACAAGCCCTCGCACTTTCCCGCGCCGCTAAACACCTGGCAACCGGGAAGGTTCTGGCAGACGCTCCGCGTCGGTCGCCGTCTCTATGGCATACGAATCGATGATGTAGGGACGAACGCGCGGCTTCGCGTCTCCGTATTTCACAGTAGAAGTGTCAGCGCGCCAGACCTGGAAACGCTGAAAAGCGAACTGGTCTGGCGCTTCGATCTCGATGCGAACCTCCGGGAGTTCGCGCGGCTCGCTCGCAAGGACCGTCACACTCGCGCCGTATTCCGACGATGGCGCGGGACGCGCGATTCCTGCTTCAGCAGTCTCTACGAGCTGTTCGTGATCGCCATTCTCCTTCAGAATGCCACGATACGACGGACCGTCCAGATGATGCGTGCGCTGCTGGATGCATTCGGCACCCGGCTGACCTTTGACTCACAGAGTCTCTTCGCGATGTGGCGGCCCGAAGACCTTGCCGGCGTCTCCGAAGACGAGTTGCGGGCCCTGAAGATCGGCTACCGGGCGCGGTTCCTCAAAAGACTCTCGGACGATTTCTCTCGCGGCATCGTAAACGAGATCGAGCTCCGCGCTCTCGATCTGGAGCAGGCGAGGAAAGCATTGCTTAAGCTCTACGGTGTCGGACCCGAAACCGCGCGCATCCTCCTGTACCCCGCATGCCATCGCTATGCGCCGCTAAGCCATATCGCGCCCTGGCAGCAGAAGATCTATTCGCGGCTATTTTACGACCAAGCCCTCGTGCCCACGCGCAGGATTCTCAAGGACCTCAACGCGAGGTACGGCGACTATGCAAGTCTGGCGGTCGCCTATGTCTGGGAGGATCTCTTCTGGCGTCACAGCCGCGCGCCGATTCCCTGGCTGCAAAAGGAAATAAGGTTGTAAGCCGAACCGCCAGCGTGCTGTTCAGTCTCGCGCCGCGTCCTGCTTCAGTTCCCACACGTCGCCGTCGCGAAGCGACAGCACCGGCCGATAATCGGCGCGCAACTCCTGCCCCAATGGATAGAGCCGATCGCCGGGATCATCGGCGTCGTCGTACGCAAACGGCCATAGGACGAACTTTGGCCGGGCTTCTCGCAGCCTGCTCGCCGCGGCTTGCGCCTGAAAAGGCCGCGTGTAGTCGTCGGGTTCAACGAACGGTACCGGCGCCGGATTCCGCAGGTCCATCAGGACGTAAAGCATCGGGGTGGAGGCGGCAAAAAATTTGTCGCCCGGATTCGTGTGCTCACCGAGCCAGTTCAACTCGGAAAAAAGGTCGGGATCGGAAATCGCGATGCGTCCTGCCGGCGCATCAAAAAACCAATAGCGCTGAAGCTGCGTACTGATCGGCGCTACTACCAGAAAACCCGTTACTGCTATCCACGCCGGCAGCTTCCAGGTCGTTGCTCCGCTTCGTTCGAGCATCCAGATCGTCAGGATAATCGCCGGTAGCGACACTTCGGCCAGACGAACGTGCGGCGCCGCGTATGCGATCGTCGCGAACAACGCGAAGCCGAAGATCGCCAGGAGTGTCGATTCCGTCGATACTCGATCGTCGCCGCGCTTTGCCGCACGCCAACTGTAAATCCCGAACGCCAAATAAGCGCCCGGCACCAGCAGCTTCATCAGGATCCATTCAGCGATACCGCGAACCGTAGGGAAGAAGAGAAAGAAAGATGTCGACCAGCTATTCGCGTAGCCCTGCCGATAGTACAAGAGCGGGAACTCTATGATGTCGCGAAAGAAGCGCGCGAGTCCTCCGCTCCAAATTACGTAGGCGCATCCGGCCCCGGCGAGAATTGTAAATGGCGTGAACAGGCTGATCTCGTCGCGCCACAGGTGCCGCTCACTCTCGGGCTTGAGTCGGTTTTCCCAGACCAGAAATGCTCCCACCGCCAGCGCCACGAGTCCGCGCGTCTGCGTAAAGCAGGTCGCCAATCCAAGCAGCACGCCTGCCGCGGCGATGCGGCCGAGGCTCCGTTTGCGAACAATCGTCGCCGCGGCCGCATAGACCAGCAAGACGCTGAACGCATGATGCGTCGCGTCGAGCGCTCCGTGAAAACCGAAGCACAGAAAAAGCAGGCCTGCCAGAAACGCGTCCCCGCGCTTCAATACCGTTGATGCCAGAAACAGGGCCAGCCACACGTCGGCGGCGCCAACCACGATCAAAAGGGCGTTCGTCAAGGCCAGCTTGGCGCCAAAGATTTTGATGAGCGGGACTTCGAGCAGCTCGGTCCCTGGTAGCGTGTATTGGAAAATATCGCGATAAAGGACCTGCCCCGCCGCCATCCGCCGCGCGTTGTCGAAGTTGATGAACTGGTCCGCCGCAAGCAGCCGCGGTGTGACCGGCAGGATGAACAGTGACAAGTATAGGAAAGATATGGTCAGCGCAGCTATCAGAGGCGCCGCCGATCGCGATCCGCGCAAGATTCTCAGGTCCCTCAACTTGATCTTGCGGATCTGCCATCATTAAGTCAATACAGCTTATGATGACATAGATTAACAGAGAATAGATAATATCGGATGCTTCGTTCACGTTAAAGACGCGAAGCTTTTTCAAGAGATGTGAAATCAACCCGGTGGGAGAGACCGAGAATGGCGAAATCACTCGCTTTGAACTTATCGGGAAGGCTCGCCGAAGCCCGATGTCGACGCCGGTCGAAGGCTGAGGCACCTTTAGAGGGGCTGGTCGCCCAAGTAAAGCCGACCCATCTAGTCCGATGCTCAGGCCAACACCGCAGCGCGCGCTGACAATCCGTCGGTTCGGATCATCATGCCCTGCGTGTCAGATGCGCCGGGGTTGCAGCCGCCGCGAGGGCATCTCAGCATGCGACACTCATTGACAACGCCGCCTTCTCCGTTCCATCGAGCGTAAGCCGTAGATCGCTAGATCCGCGACAAATGGCGCGGACACGTTTCTAAGCGCGCGTTAGCGACCTTCCTTGTTCCTGTGGGAACATTTTTCCGCTTGCCCGATCCTGTTCCCCAGACGACAATGCGATCGCAACGGTCGTACCTTTCCCGGAAGGAAGGTAGCGGCCACATCGGCGATGTCATCGTCCGCCACCTTGGCGCTACCTTCCTTCCAACCTCGCTGCCGATTTTCGACCTGATGAGGCGCCACCAGCCCTTCGACACCTCCATCACTTCTGCACCTCCGCACCGATCGCGATCCGATACGGCGAGCGGCGCCGTGCCCTTCAATCAAATGCACTTCACCGCTTAACCTCTTTGCTCAATGGAACCCGCGACGGAACAGCCCGCGGAAGGGGTTGAGATAAAGCAGTTCCCGAAGGACACACTTCCTGGAGTTGGCCCACGGGGCGGCCAACAGACCGGGATTCTTCGCGCGGCAGGCGCGAAGCGCACGGCGTAGCCACGCGAGAATGACACAGCAAGGAATTCAGTAATGGGAGAACCGTCAACTAGCGGTGGAGTGCGACGCCCTGCGATGGCGTCCGTTGCTAACTCCGAAACCGTCCGCTGAGAATCAATACAATGAGAACGATGAAGATGATTCCGCCAATCCCGATTCCGCCGTAGGGGCCGTAAGCGTAATAACCGCCGCCACCACCAAAGAGCAAAAGTAAAATCAGAATCAGCAGCAGGGGTGACATAGAAGACCTCCCTCGGGCCAGGAAAGATACGAAGTCGGCTGCATGAAGCTTGGGCGTCGCCGTGGCTGCCGCCTCTGGCGACTCAAGACGTCACCTGGTCATCACTCGCGGTCCAATACTTCCGCACTCCGTGGCCCCACGATATATCGGTCATGTCCGGCCAATTCGACTTGTCAAAGCCGGGCGCGTTCTCAAGCCGGCTCTTGTCGACGTCGAGGATGAAACACTTGCGGTCCTCATCGAGGACCAAAGATTCCCATGGAATGGCGAAAAGTCGGTCGCCCATCCCAAGGAAGCCGCCGACCGACAGAACCGCGTATGCGACACGGCCCGACGGCACGTCGATCATGATTTCCATGATCGATCCGACATCTTCGTTCATCCGATTGCGCACGGAATCCTTCGTTAAGGTGCTGGCCGATAACACCCGCCGGTAGGGAGTTGAGTACTCTGTATGGACGATGTTTTTCGCACTTCGGGACATGGATACCCTGTGGGAGTCGATTGGATGTTTCGCGGCCCAGGAAAAGATAGTCCCCGATGGAATCCGTTTGGACTGTCTTCGCCGGAAAAATGCGCTATTTTCTGGCGGGACCCTTCACCGTGTTCTTCGCCGTGTCAATCACGCGCTCCACGGCCTCTTTAATCTTTCCCGTGGTTTGGTCCAGCCTCCCTTCGTCCTTCAAACGCTGGTCGTCCGTCAAAGCACCAACTGCTTCTTTCACGCGGCCTTTGATCTTGTCGCTCGTTCCGCTCATTAAACCGCCTCCCTCCTGATAGAGTCCGCCCCGGCACTTTCTCGCGGATGGACCCACACTTGGATATTGCTCGCTTCGCGACAAGCGCGGCCGGGGTCTCAAGTTGAGCGTTGGTGCCGCGGAGAACAGTTTGCTAGCTCATATGGGCATGAAGCTCCACCATACTGCCGTCGCCCTCGCGCTTATGGGTTGGTATCTGATGATGCCGCCGAACGTGGCGCAAACCTCCTGTAGCTGTGCTGGAGGCTTTGAGGGCCGGATATTTGACGCATGGATTGGAACCAACAAGCGGATGGACAATTGCGCCAGGTGGAGCAAGGTCGCTGACTTCGAAGCGCCGTTTTCACAATGGTCCGCGACTGGCTCTTTCGATACCTACGAGCAGTGTGAAGCTCAGCGCGGCAAAAATCTTCTACAGGCGGTAGCAGAGAACCCCGTATTCCCCGGTCCGCCGCCGATGCAGCAACGATGCGTCGCGGCCGCTGATCTCAAGGGAACTTAGCCGCAATTTCCATTTAACCCTGACTCGGACTCGCACGCAGAGGACGCGATCTGCAAACGCCTCGAGCGGTCGGCTGTGCGCCGAATCGCAAGAAAAACTGCCGGTGCGGGATTAACGGACTTCGATGGTCTTTAGCTCGCTGAACTTGATTCGTCCCGATCCGCCCGCGAAACCGCCGAGCGGCAATATGTGCCCGTGCATGTCGACCCGCCCAAGCGGCGACGCCTTTTCGGTCCCATACAGAAACGCGGCGCAGATCGTGTACTTCCCGGGCTTCGACGGCGCCGTCAGGTTGTAGATTACTTTCGCGTTCGAGAACTGATTCGTCGCGAGATCCGCGCTGACGCCGAACACCACCAGGAAGTTGAGGTTGCGGGCGAGATCGTCGTAGCGGCGAGCCTCCCACTGCTCCTGCTGCTTCCCCTCCGGTCCGATGACCTCGGGCGCGCCGACGATCCCAAAGCCTTCGGCCTCGATAGCCCGCGACTGATTGCGCAGGTCCTCGTCGAGCAGCATCACGCCGACCACCGGCCCCGAACCGCCCTGCGCTCCCACCTTGGCGGCGAAACCCGCACCGCGATGCAGCACAGCGGGACCTCGAGCGAGATCTTCGCGTTCGCATCGACCTTTTCGACGTCAGCGGCCAGTTGCGTCCGCTGCTCCGGCGTGAGTTTCGAGTAGGCGCCTTGGCCGGCCTTGATGGCGGCAATATGACTGGTGGCGAGCATCTCTTCCGTCTCCGGCCCCTTTTGCATGTCGCGAAGCTGATTCGCGTCGGTGGACGAGTGACAGCCGGCGCAGTACGGCGCCGCGTCGGTTACGTCTTGCAATGGTCCGCCCGGGTACGCCCACGCGGTCGAGCCGCACAGCGCGAGAATCATCGCCAAACCGATTGTTGCCAGCAGGTTCGCAACTCGCATGAAGAAGCTCCTTATCCGGACCGCAAATCCAGTAGCCCCAAGCACGGCCCCACACACATCACGTTCGGTACGCACTAGCGCGTGGGCGAATCCTCTTCAAGTGAAACGGGCGTACTCGCCGAAGCCCGCGATTCGGGCCCACCTCGCCGTTTTATCGATCTAAATTGTTGTCAAAACCAACTAACAACTTGCATTATTTCGCAGCGTGCGGCACAAACCCGCCAAGGTTCGGCGTTTTCGCGGTTAGTGCTTCTTGGGACCTGCCGCCGGACAGGGGAATATGACTGCCAATCGCGCACATCTCATTCTGCTAGTCCGACGTATCCGCTGGCAGACAGGATTGTTTTTTCTCTTATTGGCAACGAGTATGGGGACGGCGTCCGCTCAATCGTCGGGAAAGCAGGCCTATCTGGCGGATTGCGCGCGCTGTCATGGCCCCGACGGGACCGGCCACGTTCCCGCGATGCGAGAGGTGCCAGGCTACCGTTCCGTCGACCTCACTCAAGTAGCCAAAGAAAACGGCGGCCAGTTTCCCCGTCAGGAAGTGCTGGACGCAATCGAAGGCAGCAAGCGCTTTCCAGCGCACCTCGTGGGAGGCATGCCGATATGGGGACGAGCTTACGGACAGGGCGAAAACCTGAGTGACGCCGACCAGCGGAAAGTCAAAGACAAGATCGCCGCGCTGGTCGAGTACATAGGATCGATTCAAGAGAAATAGCTCCGCGAAGTGGCGCGACCGAGGGTTGCCTTCCGTCGAAACTACGGTTCGACCCTTAATGCGAGGTCGGGATCAGTCGCGCGCTTTGCCCAGAGCAAAGGCGTATTTGGAAGCCAATCGCAGCGGGCGGAACGGGTAATAGAGAAAATGGAGCGCAGGGGGTAGATGCAAAATCTGGTATTCGGCATCAGACGGCGAAAGATGGCCGGCCAGATAGCGAATACGATGGCGCGGTGATTCGAACATTTTGAGGCAAAACGGAATCAACTCGGCCTCGGGAGTCGGCAGCAGCCGCGCCGCGAGCAGCCGCTCTGTCACGAACCTGACGAGAGGTTCAACCGCGGGATCTTGCGGCAAATCGGCTGGCAGCCGCGCGCCGAGCATATCCGCCGCCAGCCGCGTTCCCGCCAGTAGTTGGCGCGTGGTTCCGCTCTGCGCGGCCGCCGACAAGGCGGCTTTCCATTCAACGCCGCACGTGTTGATGCATCGCGCGATGTCGCTGATCCACGCCAGCCGTTCGAACGCGTGTTTACCGCCGTGCGCGCAGAGGAAAAGAAGCAGATGCTCGGGAGGCAGGTCGGGAATTTGTCGGCCCGAAACGCGCGTCGAAACCAGAGACTTCCAAACCGTAGAACTGTCGAATGCGCTGGCGAAATACCACGGGACAATTCGCCAGTGCAGATCCACCGCTAGCGGCCGCGTGCGATGGACCATCAGGAGCTCGCACTCGCGGGACTTAAGACAGGCCGAATCACTCGACCAGTGCATAGGACTTGCGATGCGGTGCCCCTGCGCAAGCAACAGGTCCCGGACCGCGAGGACATCGCGCGGCTGGATAAGGATGTCGACGTCTCCCGAGGTGCGGACCGCCACATCGCCATACAGCCGCTGACTAAGCAACGGACCTTTCAATGGGACGAATTCGAGATTGTGCGCCGCGAGCAAATCAGCGACGGTGCAGAGTTCGCCGGCGAGCGCGAGACTGAAATGCAGGTCGTCCTCGAAAGCTCGCCGGAAAATCTCGGCGAGTTCATCGGTCGCGGTGGTCTCCTGCAATGTACGGTAGACCATCGGAACGATCGCGTGAGCAATCGCCAGGCGCAGCGTTTCCTGCGGATCAATTCCCGCCCGCTCGGGCGCGGCAACCTCGGGATCGAGAAAGTGGCGCACCGAAGCAACGAGAAACGCAGCCTCGCGGCTGACTGAATATTGTGGAGAATCCTTCACGCAAGAAATTGTGACAACCGGCGCGCCTGACAGTATACCGGACCGGGATGGTGAAGCGGGCCGATACATTCGTGCGGGCATATCGCCGCCTCGCGCTTCGCGATGGCTCGCGTGGCTGGAACGCAACCCGCTGGCGTGGGCGCTCCCGATTCAGGGCGCGCTCCTTTTCCATAACCTGAATCTGCTGGAGCCCTGGGGCGACGAGGCGCTGACGGTCAGCATCGTGGCGCACCCCCTGAGCGGAATCCTCTCGTTCCTGGAGGGTACCCAGCCGCCGCTGTTTTTCTTTCTCGAGCACGTTTGGATGAGATTGCCGTTTCCCGGCGGCGAGCTTTGGAGCCTGCGCGCGATGTCGGTGCTCTGGGCGCTCGCGTCGACCGCGATTCTCTACCGCCTGTGGCTGCGCAGACTACCTGCGTCATCCGCGCGAATGGTTCTCGCGCTATGGGTGCTCTCGCCGTGCCTGCTGCTTTATGGACGAATGGCGCGATCGTACACGATGCAATTGGCGCTGGCGCTGCTCGCAATCTCCGCCGCGCTCAAATGGATGGAACAGCCGCGGTCGCCGCTGCGCCTGATGACTTTCTGCGTGCTGCTCGCCGCGCTTCTGTATACGCACTTTCTGCCCGGTCTCGCGATTCTGGCTGCAGTCGCCATCGTGTTTGCGTTCCAGCCGCGGCCGCCCATCGCGGTCCGCGCGATGTTGTTAGGCGCCGCGGTTCTGGTGATCGCGCTGCTCTATTTTCCGATCCTGCGGTCCATCGCCACCGGACTCGATTTCTGGCGCTCGGTCGGCCAGGTCTCGGTCGGAAGTTTCCTGCTCGACCAGATGGTCCGCCTCGCCTGGTGGTTCGTGTCGTTCAGTTTCGGCGAGAGCTTTTCGACGGCGAGCCTGATTCTCGCGGGCGCGCTGACTCCGGTCATCGTCTGCGCTCTGTGGCGGGGCCTTCGCTCGCGCCCCGATTGGCTCCCGTTGGTCCTTGTCGCTTCGGCAATCGGCTATGTGGGGGTGAGCCGATGGACCGGGTTTCCGTTTACGCCCGCTCGTACCCTGTTCGCGCTGCCCTTCTTTCTGATGCTGGTGGCGAACGGAATGGGCTCGATGCCCCGCGGTTCAATTGTCTTCGCCGCCGTTTTGGCACTCTACATTTCCGCCGATTACGACTACTTCGCCCGGACCGGATACTTGAACAAGGAGTACTGCGTCCCCTACCGAGAAATCGCCGCGGTCATCAACGATCGTTCGCCTGCTCAAGGCGCGGTGCTGCTGGTCGATGAAACCGACACCTTCCCCGATCCGCTCTTCCCCCAACTCAACCCAGGCGTGCGCGTTATTCCGCTCGACAGCGCAGATTCCGCATCCGCCCTGCGGACCGACAGGAACAATCCCCCCGTGATATGGTTCCTGCGCCACACTCACGACACTTCGCCCAATCATTGGGTGAGCGGACTGGAATCCGATTTGCAGCGCGGCCGCACCGTCACCAGTTTTGGCTATCTTCCGTACAGCGCGCCCGAGCACTGGATTCTCACGATGCTGCGTGGCCCCGCGCAGCCGCGGTACTTCTATGACCTGAGCCGTTTCAGCGCTAAGGATGTCGATAGCAATTCCAGCGGCATTCGCTAGCGCGCTGTGGAGCCATCGCTGAAACACGAGCGCCCATGACCGGCAAACATTCCACCGAACCATACGCCATCCAGATTCAAAGAGACGTCGTGAAATTCGATCAGGCGCAGATCGACAAGCTGCGCGCTGAGTTCCGGAGTTCGCACTGCGTACGACTCATTCACTTGCTGGAACCGTCGCTGCTGGATTTTCTACTCGAGCGAATCGAGAATGGTCAGTGGCAAACCATGTCCCATCCCGACATCGGCGAAGAATATGTGCTGGATGATCGTCCCGCGCTGAATCTTCTTCATTTCCTGACCAACGTGCCGAAGTTCCGTGATCTCATCGAATCGATCACCGGCCGGGGTCCGCTTCGTCGTTTTCGAGGTCGCGTCTATCGGATGATCGCCGGCAAAGGGCACCATGATAGCTGGCACGATGACGCCACGGAGTCATGGCTGGTAGGTATGACGCTGAATTTGAATCCCAGGCCATTTCGCGGCGGATTGTTCATGCTGCGCGACGCGCAATCGGGCCGCGTATTGAGCGAGATCGCGAACACCGGACTGGGCGATGCTCTAATCTTCAGAATCACGCCCGAGCTGGAGCATCGCATCTCCGACCTGAAAGGAAAGGCGCCCAAGACCGCTTTCGCCGGTTGGTTCACGTCGAATGATCTGGAATTGATCGAAGAGTTGCGGCAAACGTCCAGGCACCCATGAGGCAGGCATGACCGCAAGAACTCCGATGGACCCGAGCGTCATACAGATTCAAAGGCGCGGCGTGCAATGCGACCGCACGCAAATTGAGCGGCTCCGCGCGCAATTTCGTGACGCGCACCATATCTGCCTTCCGCAACTGCTCGAGCCTGACCTCGTGAATTTCCTTCTGGAGCGGATGGAGAATGCGCAGTGGGAAACCAAGATCCATCCCGAGATCGCGGAGGAACACGTCCTCGACGATTTTCCCGCCCTGAGTCTTCTTGATTTCGTGGTAAACCAGCCCGGATTTCGTGAGCTGATCGAGGAGGTGACCGATACCGCTCCGCTGCGAAGGTTCAAGGGCCGCATCTATCGCATGATTCCCGGAGAAGGCCACTACGATAAGTGGCACACCGACGTGCCTGGGTATCAGCGGCTGGTGGGCATGACCATGAATCTGAGCCCCGAGGTCTTTCGCGGCGGAGCCTTCGTGATGCGCGAACAGCAATCGAAACGCGTGGTGGCCGATGTCGCAAATACCGGACTGGCCGACGCGCTAATCTTCAGAATCGCGCCGACGCTGGAACATCGCGTCGCCGATCTGGAAGGCGACAAGGCCAAGACCGCGTTCGCTGGTTGGTTCGTCTCAAATGACCTGGATTTTTTCGAGGAGTTGCGGCAGGACTCGGAGCAATACCGCGCGGCGATCTCCGCGCCGGGAAAGCCCCGCGAAACTGTGTGATCAACCGGCGCGGTTGATACGCTCAACCGAAAAAGCGGCGCAGAAGGAGTTCGAACCCGCAGAGATCGGTGATGCGCCAGGCGATCACTGAATCATCGGACACGCGATTTGCCTGACGCCAATCTTCCAGATGCTTCCACAGCACGGGGCCATTGAAGTAGCCCATCTCGACGGCAAGCGCGCCGGGCCCGAGCAGGTTTCTGATCGCGTCGAAGTCGCGTTCGATACCTTCGTTGCCAAGATGCGTGAACTCGCCTTTGGTTCGGCGGTTGACGATCGCATCAGGAACGATGCCGCGCATCGCCCCGCGCATCAGATTACGCGGACGTCCTTCGTGAGCCTGAATCTCACCGGGAATATTCGTCAGGAACTGGATCACTTCACGATCGAGAAACGGCAGAGCCATTTCCAAGCCGTGCAATGCGCCGACCCGCGTCTGCCATTCCATGCAATGCACAAAATAACTGCGGCGGCATTCCTGATACGTCGACCAGGCGTGCGTGCTCCCGTCGATTCTGGGGAGTCGCTCGGCGGTAAAGCGGGCGATTAGAAGCTGGCGAAATCGCGGGGTGAACCAGGGCGCATTCCACGGCCCGTCGAAGCGCGCGCGCACCCGCCGACTCAGAGAGAGAAGCGGCGGCGGCCCGAGGCGTTCGAGCTGATCGCGCAGGAAACTCTGCGCCAGGGCTGCGGCGGTGATATTCGCGGCGCGCTGGTTCCAGGCATCACGATGCGCACGGAACAAATGCCATCGGCCCTGCCGCAGTAGATCGAGCAAGTATGTCCAGCTTATCAGCAACTGGTCTCCCCAATGCCCCGTGAGCAACAGCCGCGCGCCGTGTTTGCGCGCACGCTCCTTGAGCGCATGCTCGGTCGATCCCTGGCCATCCACATCGGCTGATTCTGATGACCACGCATCTTCCGCCGCGGTGGCTATGAAGCCGGGACGCTGTTCCAGATGCTCGATAGGGGCCGAGCATACTTTCTTGAGTTCTTCCACATACTCGCGTTCGTCCGAGGCGGTTCCCACCGGACCGCCATAGTTCAGGCCGAACACTTCGGGAGCCAGCCCGTCGTGATTTCCCGCCATCTTGTCCGCGAGGCAGAAGATGTAGGAGGAATCGAGTCCTCCGCTTACGGAAATTGCGACCGGATAGCGGCTGCGGAGGCGCCGCCGCACCGATCGCTCGAACAATTCGCGGAACGCCTGCGCGTATTCATCGAAGTTTGCCAGCCGCAACGGCCGGCTCGTGTCAAAATCGAAATAGCGTCGGACGTTGAGGTCGCCATCCGCCAGCACGGCGAAATGCGCGGGCTGGAGAGATCGAACACCCCGGAAAAATGTCCGCGTCTGCGCCTCGGCCGACGGAAAATACAATATGAAGTCCGCCAGCGTTTCCTCGTCCGGCGCGGCCCCTATACCCGGATAGGCAAGAATCGACTTGGCGTCGGACGCAAAGAGAAAGGTTTGCCCCGATTGCGCATAGCAGAGCGGCCGCAGGCCGACACGGTCGCGTACGAGAATCATCCGGCGCCGATGCCCATCGAAGATGGCAAGCGCGAAGTCGCCTTCCAGCCGAGAGACAAATTCATCCCCCAGGCGATCGTATGCGGCAAGCACGAGATGAGAGTCGGGGCATTCCGGATTACAGAGAGGATGATCGCTGAGCGCAGTGGCAAGCTCCGCACGGTTGTCCAACCGGCCATCGAAGACACACGCCAATTCACCAAAAGTCACCGGCTGATGTTCGTCGGCAGATTCCGGCACCGTTCTCGAAATCTGGCAGCCGAGCCCGACGGCTCCCTGCAGCCAGACCTCGGCGCCGTCGGGGCCGCGATGAGCCATCTGCGCGAGCGATCGATTGAAAGCGGCGGCATCGATGGGCGTGCCGTCGAGATTCCATACGCCAAAAATACCGCTCATCGGCCTAGTGGGCTTGCGGAAAAAGGAATTTCACGGGCGTGATTGAGACGTATAGCCGATGTTCGCAAAGAGCAAGGGCGCGGCTGAAAATCAGCCGCGCCCCTGGCGTGAACCTTTGACGTTGATGCTTAATGCACCGGGAAGAAGCGAATGACGCCGTTGCCAACCAGATCGTACGACGGGTCTACGAAGTGACCGCTGAAATCGGGCGTACAAACACTGGTCGTTGCGTTGGCCGAGCCAAACAGTCCTTGACCCGCGGTCGCGTCGCCCAACCCGGTGGCAGGATCCGTGTAC